>CAJSZV010000030.1 GCA_910574345.1 Clostridiaceae bacterium
CTGACTGTCACTAATAGGTCGAGGGCTTGACCAAGGAAGAGGGAAGGCGTGTTGAAGGGTAAGAAGGATGAAGGAGATATAGTGCAGTATGTGGTTTTGAGGGTACGGGCGGAAGAAGAGAGAAAGATGCGCGAGTGGCTCAGTGGTGGAGTATCGCCTTGCCAAGGCGAGGGTCGCGGGTTCGAATCCCGTCTCGCGCTTAGTGGAAACAGTGGGAAGTCCCGAAAAATCAGGGACTTCCCGATTTTTATATCCTGAATTTTGTAATGACATGTGTGGATATTAAAGAGGAATTTCATGAAGAATAGAAGAATTTTGACGATTATTACTATTTTATATACAGGGTTTATATTCTGCAACTCCATGATGCCCGCTCTGGAATCTTCCAAGCAAAGCGGACATGTGCTGGCAGCGGTTTTGGGAATCATTGACCATATAGGATGGAACGGAGGCTGGATTACCGAGTATTTGATACGGAAGGCTGCCCACTATACAGAGTATACGGTATTAGGGATTTTGCTGGCTGCGGCTGTGAGATCATATTCTTTTGAAACATCTTTCAGAAGGATACTTCAGTGTTTTTTGGGACTTCTGATTCCTTTCGCGGATGAGACAATTCAATTATTTGTGGAAGGCCGTTCAGGGCAGATCAGTGATGTATGGCTGGATATGGCAGGGGTATTTACGGGGTACTTGCTGATAGGGATTATTCTGAGGATGAAAAAGGCAGGGAAAAAGAATTGATCATGAGAAAAAATATAGCGCTGTTGTTGGAATATGACGGGAGCCGTTATGAAGGCTGGCAGAGACAAGGGAATACGGACCATACCATCCAAGGGAAACTGGAACAGGTTCTGGAGAAAATGACAGGAGCATTTAAAGAGGTCCATGGGTCGGGAAGAACCGATGCCGGGGTTCACGCTTTAGGCCAGGTGGCCAATGTTCATCTGGATACGTCAATGTCAGAAAATGAGATTCAGGATTATTTAAATCAATATCTGCCGGAGGATATTCGGGCATTGGAAATTAAAAGCGTTCCGGAGCGGTTTCACAGCAGACTTTGGGCCAGGGAGAAATTATATACATATTGGATTGATATGGATGAAAAAAGCTCTGTATTTCAACGAAAGTATATATATACACTGGGACAAAAGCTGAATATAGAACTTATGAGACAGTCGGCGGAATATTTGTGCGGCACTCATGATTTTTCCGGTTTTTGTACAGGCGGGAATAAGAAAAAGTCTACAGTGAGAACGTTAAAGTCCGTGGAAATGGTATCTCACGAAAGTCAGCTGGAAATCCGTATGGCAGGAGACGGATTTCTCTACAACATGGTAAGGATTATTACAGGTACATTGATTGAGACGGGGCAGGGAAGACGGAAACCGGAATCGGTTGTGGAGATACTGGAAAGGGGAGACAGAAAACTGGCCGGATTTACGGCTCCGGCCAAAGGGCTCTTTTTGACCTCCGTGGTCTACGATACCCCAATTTTTCGTAAAAACAGATAAGGTAAAAAGTCAGAGGAGGGGATAGATGACACAGCGGCTTGTAAAATGGTTTGTAAAGGATTATGAGAAAACAGAAGACATTAATGTGAGGGTATCTTATGGAGTGCTTGCCAGCATGGTAGGAATCTGCTGCAATCTGTTGCTGTTTATGGTTAAGCTCTTTCTTGGAATTCTGGTTCACAGTATTTCTGTTATGGCGGATGCCTTCAACAATCTGTCCGATGCCGCTTCCTCGATTATCGGATTCATAGGGGTAAAGATGGCCCAGAAGCCGGCAGACGGCGATCACCCGTTTGGTCATGGGCGGATTGAATATATCTCTGCGTTTATTGTAGCTTTTTTGGTGATCCAAGTGGGATTTTCGCTGTTTAAGAGTTCTGTTGGAAAGATACGGGAGCCCCAGGAGATGGTGTTTCATCTTATATCTGTGGCGATTTTATTATTGTCTGTAGGCGTAAAACTGTGGCTTGGGATATTTAATCGTTCTCTGGGAAAAAGGATTCAGTCTACGGTAATGATGGCTACGGCTGCAGATTCTCTGGGAGATGTGGCGACTACTCTGGCAACCATTGTATCTCTTGTGATATTTGGAATATTCGGTGTTAATATTGACGGGATTGTAGGACTTGTTGTCTCAATTGCCGTTATGATTGCAGGCGTCAATATTGCGAAGGACACTCTGGCGCCCCTGATTGGCGAGGCCATTGATCCAAAGGTTTATAAGGAAATCAAAGAATTTGTGGAGAAATATGACGGGATTGTAGGGACCCATGATTTGATTGTTCATAATTATGGACCATCCAGAAGTATGGCATCCATTCATGCAGAAGTACCCAGTGATGAAAATATAGAGGTGAGCCATGAGATTGTGGATTTGATTGAGAGGGAGTGCTTTAAGCAGCTGGGAATTTTTCTGGTGATTCATATGGATCCGGTGGAGACTCATAACGGGCGGGTAATTGAGATTAGAGACCAGATAGATAAAGTTCTTTCCGGTTTGGATTCCAGACTGGAATTTCATGATTTGAGAGTGGTGGACGGAAGTCAGAGGGTGAATCTGATTTTTGATGTTGTGATTCCAAGAGATTATAATGAGGTCATGCGGGATACACTAAGAAACAGGATTTCGGAGGAGATGCAGAAGCAGGATTCCAGATATTGCTGTGTGATGACCCTGGAAAACAGTTTTTGTGCAGAGAATCCGGATTCAATTTGATGATTGGTGAGGAACGGCATGAGACAAGCTGCGGAAAATGGCGAACATGAGAAAGGCCGGTCAGAGGAAGACCGGCTTTTGCTGCTTATGAAGACCGGAGATCAGGAGGCATTTCGAAGACTCTATGAATTGACGGCCAAAGGGATATACAGTTATGCTTTATCTATCTTAAAGCATCCTCAGGATGCGGAAGAGGTGATGCAGGATACGTATCTGGCAGCATGGAACCAGGCCGGACAATACAGGACAGAGGGAAAACCCATGGCATGGCTTTTGACCATAGCCAGGAATCTCTGTTATATGAGGCTGAGGACCCAGAGAGAACATCCCCAGGTTAGCTATGAAGAACTGGAACAAGAAGCGCCGGGAGAATTGTGTGCTCAGATAGAATCAGCGCCGGAAAAACAGATGCTTTTGGAAGCCCTGGCCTCCCTTTCAGAGGAAGACAGAAAGATTGTGCTGCTTCATGATGCAGGAGAGATGAAACACAGGGAGATCGCGCAGTATTTGGACTGTCCTCTGTCTACGGTTTTATCGAAATATCGGAGGGCGCTGAAAAAGCTGCAGGTATTAGTTGACAAAATGGAGCTGGAGGAGAATAATATTCCTTAGTATACTTTGCTTTCCGGGGACCGGGACTTGTCTCTTTGTCCTCGGAGGGCGCGAAAGGACCGGAGGAATGAAATCAGAATTACTAACATGGATTGAAAAGGCGGTAAAGGAAAGAGAGGCGGAGATTTTAGAAGCCAATGATAAGATATGGGGATATGCGGAATTGCCCTATGAGGAAGAAAAGTCATCGGCTCTGCTCTGCGGGATGCTGAGGAAAGAAGGGTTTGAGGTGGAGGAAGGGGCAGCCGGGATTCCTACCTCCTTTGTGGCAAGAGCGAAAGCGGGAGATGGAAAACCGGTGGTGGGAATTCTGGGAGAGTTTGACGCACTGTCAGGCTTAAGCCAAAAAGCGGGATGTACTGCCAAAGCACCCATTGTAAACGGTGCTCCCGGCCATGGGTGCGGCCATTGCTGTCTGGGAACAGGTGCGCTGGCTGCAGCACTGGTCATAAGGGATTATCTTGTAGAAAATGGGAAATCCGGCACTGTCATTTACTATGGGTGCGCGGCGGAAGAAGGGGCAGGAGCCAAACAGTTTATGGCCAGGGCGGGTCTTTTTCAGGATGTAGATTTTGTGTATACATGGCACCCTTCTTCCCGCAATGAAGTGCAGAATCACTGCAGTGTAGCGATTATGGGGGCAAATTTTGAATTTTTTGGAAGAGCAGCCCATGCCGGAGGCAGCCCTCATCTGGGTAGAAGCGCTCTGGATGCGGCGGAACTCATGAGTGTGGGAGTCAATTATCTGAGGGAACATATGATTGACAAAGCCAGGATCCACTATGCCTATGTGGATGCGGGAGGTACATCTCCCAATGTAGTCCAGGATCACAGCAAAGTGAAATACGAGGTCAGGGCACCAAAAGTGTCTCAGATGAAGGAACTGTTTGAGCGTGTGGTAAAAGTGGCAAAGGGAGCGGCAATGATGACCGAGACTGAGATGAAGTATGAGATCACCATGGCCTTTTCTGATTATGTGCCCAATGATACTTTGGCAAAGCTTGCGGCAGAATGCATGGCGGAAGTGGGCGCTCCCTCTTGGGATGAAAGGGATTATGAGCTGGCAAGAGGATTCCTGAATTCCTATGATCCGGCGACTCTGGAGACGATCAAAGAGGGAATCGCAGAGACTTATGGGGCAAACCGGCTGGAAGAAATTATGGAGAGGCCTTTGGATGATCAGGTTCATCCCTACATAGAAGGTGTTCATGAGTATGAATCCGGTTCTACGGATGTGGGGGATGTGGGATATGCAGTTCCGACTTTGAATGTGAATGTAGCTTCCTGCTGTATCGGCAATGTGGGACATACTTGGCAGATGACAGCCCAGGCAGGGAGCAGTCTGGGGCATAAGGGACTATTGACGGCAGCCAAGGCATTGGCTCTGTCTGCTATCAGAACCATGGAGTCGCCCAAGACCATAAAGAAGGCCAGAGAGGAGTTTGTGAGGAGGACAGGAGGAGTGTATCATTGTCCGTTGCCGGAGGAAGTGAAGCCGCCGGTGGGGAGATATTAAGCATATGTCCGTTAAGGGCAGGCAAGAAGGTGCCATGTTTATGATTTATGTGAAAGAAAAATAAAAAAGGGATTGACAAACGACAAGGATTAGATTAAAATATATATCGTTGCAGAGATGATGAATCTTGCGCAGCAGGATACGTGTGCGTAGCTCAGCTGGATAGAGCACTTGGCTACGGACCAAGGTGTCGGGAGTTCGAATCTTCTCGCGCACGTGAAGCCCTGGGAATCCATATTCCTGGGGTTTATTTATTTTTGCGAAGGCGACGTGCCAAGGCCCAGCTGGTTCGACTTCGGCGGAACTGTACACCAGCGACGCTTACGGAGCAGGACGGAAGAAGCGAAGCGCAGACCTGCCTGGGGGATTGACTTTAAACGGGGGTGACATAAAGCTCTTCTGTCAAATATGTCAAAAAAATACTGATAATTTGGAAGAAATACATATTGCGGCGGCGGGATAAAGAGGGTATAATACAGATGTAGAATTTGTATACAAAGTATACAAAACCAGATCAGGAGGAAAGATAATGGATGTTCGCTATTCTGCAAACCAAAAAGATGTAAAGCGCTACACGACAGAAGAGTTAAGAAACGAGTTTTTAATTCAGGATTTATATGCGCCTGATGAGGTTCATGCCGTGTATTCTCATGTGGACCGTATGGTAACTTTGGGATGTATGCCTGTTAAGGAACAGGTGTCCATCGACAAGGGCATTGACTGCTGGAAGAATTTCGGCACCGATTATTTTCTTGAGCGCCGGGAGATCGGCATCTTCAATATCGGAGGTCCGGGAAAGATCGTGGCGGATGATGAGACGTTTTCTTTAGGATATAAGGACTGCCTGTATATTACAAAGGGGACAAAAAAAGTTCTGTTCTCCAGCGACGACGAGGCGAATCCGGCCAAGTTCTACATGGTGAGCGCGCCGGCCCACACATCCTATAAGACTACCTTTATCTCCATTAAGGATGCTGCCAAGAGAAATCTGGGAGATCAGAAGACCTGCAACAAGAGGACCATCAACCAGTTTATTCATCCCGATGTTTTAGAGACCTGCCAACTGTCCATGGGCATGACGGTTCTGGAAGAGGGGAGCATCTGGAATACCATGCCATGCCATACCCATGAGCGCCGTATGGAAGTATACATGTATTTTGAGGTTCCGGAGAACAATGTAGTATTTCATCTTATGGGAGAGCCCTCCGAGACCAGACATATCGTCATGAAGAACGAGGAGGCAGTGATCAGCCCATCCTGGAGTATCCACTCAGGGGCGGGCACGTCCAACTATACTTTTATCTGGGCCATGGGCGGAGAGAACCAGGCATTTGATGACATGGATAACCTGGAAGCAGTTGATTTAAAATAAAAAACAGTAAAACCAGCAGAATGGAAAAGGTGGCAGCATGGAGGAAGTAACCTATAAGAATCGGGAAGAGATGGTTTATCGGGTACTGAAGGAAGAAATATTAAATCTGGAGTTAAAGCCGGGTCAGGTGATCAAAGAGAATGAGATTTGCGAACGTTTTTCAGTATCCAGAACTCCGGTGCGGGATGCGCTGCGCCTTTTGCAGGAGCAGGGATTTGTGGTTACGGTTCCTTACAGGGGGATTTTTGTAACGCTTTTAAGTCTCAGCAATATTAAACAGATGATCTATATGAGGGTGGCGGTGGAGACCATGGTGATGAGGGATTTTTCTCAGATCGTCACCCCTCTTCTCATGGAAGATGTCTATTATATGCTGAGAAAGCAGAAAGCCCTTGTGCAGACAGGGAATTTTAAGCCTGAACAATTTTATCGTCTGGATGCTCAGATGCATAGTTTCTGGTTTGAGGCCACAAAGAAAAGCTGGCTGTGGAAACTGTTGCAGGAACAGCAGCTTCATTACACCAGGTTCCGCATGCTGGACTTTGTGACCGAGACGGATTTTGACAGAATTATTCACGAACATGAACAGCTCATCGGCTTTCTTGAGAAAAAGGATATTGCCGGCATGGAGGAAGCGCTGAAGAATCATCTGTATTTCAGCATGAAGCGGATGCGGTATCAGATTGATGTGGAGTACCGGGAATATTTTGAAGAAGAAGACGAAGAAGGAAAGTTTGATATTTAGGTTGAGAGACAGGGAAAGTTGTGTTAAGATTGTAGATAAGCAGCCGCAGTTCCTAAAGGGGTCAGCTCTTGGAACTGCGGCTTTTTATAAACCGACTCATGAAAGCAATGGGAGGAGAGAATATATGGAACCGAGAAAACGAAGGACGGGGGTGCGTTTTTGGGGAATACTGGGAGCCCTGTGCCTGGTTATAGGGTGTGTGGCAGGATGTAAAACAGCATCGGATCCCGGATTATGGCAGCCCGCAGAGACTACGGCCGTTCAGGAAACAGCAAAAGCGGAAACAGCACCGGAAACTTCAGGCGTCGAGGAAGCCGCAGATGCAAAGGAGCCGGGAGAGGCGCTGAAGGCCGCAGATTCGAAAGAGCCGGGAGAGGCGCCGAAGGCTGCAGATGCGAAAGAGCCGGGAGAGACGCCGAAAGCCGCAGGGGCGTCAGAGCCTTCAGAGATGTGGGAATCAGTCGAAGCAGCGGACAATCTGCGGGAAAGCCGGGAGACAGATACAAAGCCGCAGCTGTCTGTAGAAGAATCGGGGCTATACAGCAGTAAAGATGAGGTAGCTCTCTATATTCATCTCTATGGCCATCTTCCTGACAATTATATAACAAAAAAGGAAGCGGAAAACCTGGGATGGAACAGCAAAGAGGGGAATCTATGGCAGGTTGCCCCTGACATGAGCATTGGCGGAAGTCGTTTCGGCAATTATGAAGGGGCTCTTCCCGATAAAAAGGGACGGAAATATTATGAATGTGATATTGACTTTGACGGGGGATACCGGGGCTCCAAAAGGATTATCTATTCTGATGACGGATTGATTTTCTATACGGAAGACCATTATAAGACATTTGAACAATTATATGGTGATTAGCGGAGGCTGCGTTTATGAGAAAAGTACTGCTGGATCTGAATCCGGCCCGTTCAGTGGAGTGGATTCATGATTATCTGAAATTTGAATTGGAGTTTGGGGATCACTATGGGTGTAATCTGGATGCTTTGTATGATGAACTGAGCACGATAACAGAGGACATCTGTGCAGGCTTTTTCTGCCCGCCTAAGGGAGAAGATCACCTGTCCGTATATTTGGAGAGGGTGAAAAAGGTTATGAAGGACGCTGAGAGGGACAATCCTCATCTCTGCGTTATATTTGGAGACATGGAAGACAACTATGAAGAAGATATCATATGAGATTGTTCACTCCCGGAGAAAGACTATGGCTCTTCAGGTGAAAAGAGACGGAAGGGTGGTGGTGAGATGCCCTTTGTGGGTGTCTGATGAGGAGGCGGAGAGATTTGCCGGGGAGCACAGAGAATGGATAGACCGGCATCTTGAAGAGGTGCTGAGAAAAAAGGAAGAGCAGACGGTCTATACACAAGAACAGGTAAAGGAATACCGCCGGCATGCCGGATGGATGCTGGCCCAGAAGACCTGGCAGTGGGCCCGGAAGATGGATGTGACTTACGGGAAGATTACCATTCGTCAGCAGGCAACCAGATGGGGGAGCTGCAGCGGCAAAGGCAATCTGAATTATAACTGGAAACTGGTGCTCCTACCGGAAGAACTGGCAGACTATGTGGTGGTTCATGAACTGGCCCATCGCCGGGAGATGAACCATTCACCCAGATTCTGGAAGATCGTGGAGGAACAGCTGCCCGATTACAGGGAGCGGAGAAAACTTTTGAGAAATTACGAGACAGAGATAAAAATTATAGGGGAAAACTGACAAATGACGACAAAATGGATGGTATATGCCAAGAAAGGGGACTTTGACGGAATTGCACAGGAATTCCATATCAGTCCGGTGACAGCCAGGGTTATGAGGAACAGAGAAATACGGGAGCAGGAAGAGATACGAAAATATTTGTACGGCACAAGAAAAGATTTATATTCCCCTTATATGCTTAAAGATATAGAAAAGGCGGCGGACATTCTTCGGGAGAAAACCGATCAGGGAAGGCGGATTCGGATTGTCGGAGATTATGATATAGACGGTGTGTGTGCCACCTATCTGCTTTTTCAGGCATTGAAACGAATCGGTGCCAAGGCGGATTATGAGATTCCGGATCGAATCAAGGATGGGTACGGAATTAATGAGCAGATCATAGAGGCGGCGGCAGGGGACGGAGTAGATACCATACTGACCTGCGACAATGGAATCTCGGCTGTGGCGCAGATGGAAAGGGCGAAAGAGCTGGGGATGACCGTTATTATTACCGATCACCATGATATTGCCGCTGAGGACGGAAAAGATATCCTGCCCCGGGCGGATGCCATTGTCAATCCCAAACAGAGGGACTGCGCCTATCCATGGAAAGAGATCTGCGGCACAGTGGTGGCCTATAAGCTGATTCAGGTTCTCTATGAAAGATATCATATCCCTGTCAGGGAATGGGAGGACATGATTGAGTTTGCGGCCATTGCCACAGTGGGCGACGTAATGCGGCTTCAGGATGAGAACAGGATATTGGTTAAAGAAGGCCTGAACCGGATGCCTGATACTAAAAGCCTGGGCCTCCGGAAACTAGTGGAGAAGAACAACCTGGATATCCGCCATCTCAGTGCATTTCATATCGGTTTTGTCATAGGGCCCTGTCTCAATGCAGGAGGCAGGCTGCAGACAGCCAAGACAGCCCTTGAGCTGCTTCTGTGCCAGGATGAGGAAGAGGCGGATCGTCTGGCGGAAGAATTGAAAGAACTGAACGATCAGAGAAAGGACATGACAAGTAAAGGAGCAGAGGAGGCCATTGCCCAGGTGGAGGAACACTATATGGGGGATAAGGTTTTGGTGGCGTATCTGCCCCAGTGCCATGAGTCTCTGGCAGGGATTATTGCAGGGAGACTGCGGGAGCGGTATCATAAACCATCCTTTGTTCTCACGAAAGGAGAATCCGGAGTAAAGGGTTCCGGGCGTTCCATTGAGAGTTATCACATGTTTGAGGCTCTGGTGGAGGTGAAAGAACTGCTGACAAAATTCGGAGGCCATCCCATGGCTGCCGGACTTTCTCTGCCGGAGGAAAATGTGGAGAGCTTCCGCAGGGCTCTCAACGAGAAAGCCATGCTGACGGAGGAAGATTTTATTCCTAAGATCTGGATTGATGTCGCCATGCCCATGGAGTATGTATCGGAACCTTTGATTCGCGAGCTGGAGATGCTGGAACCTTTTGGGCAGGGCAATGAAAAGCCCCAGTTTGCCCAGAAGGGAATCCATATCCGCAGCGCCAGAGTCCTTGGAAAAAACCGGAACGCAGTAAAATTATCCATGGTAACTCCCAAGGGCGCGTCTGTGGACGGAATTCTGTTTACAGAAGGCGACGCATTTATGGAGGAGATGGGAAGCTGCCGGGATATGGATGTAATCTATTATCCGGGAATCAATGAATACAACGGAAACCGTACCATCCAGATGGTGATTAAGGAATACCGGTTCTGCCGGAATCATGCCGGTTAGGCTGCCGGAGGCTTCTTGACATCATTTGCAGAAAACAATATAATAAGTTCAATTTATACCGCAGGGTAATGGGAAAGGAGAAACAGTTATGGTAAATGAAGTCATGAAATTTATTACGGAGTCTGACCCGGAAGTGGGTCAGGCCATTGAATCGGAAGCTGCCCGCCAGAGGAGGAACTTAGAGCTCATCGCTTCCGAGAATATCGTGTCGGAGGCGGTTATGATGGCTATGGGCACTGTGCTGACCAACAAATATGCGGAAGGTTATTCCGGCAAACGGTATTACGGCGGCTGCCAGTGCGTGGATGTGGTGGAGACTCTGGCCATAGAGAGGGCCAGGAAGCTGTTTGGCTGTGATTACGCCAATGTACAGCCTCATTCCGGGGCTCAGGCTAATATGGCGGTTTTTGTAGCCATGTTAAAGCCGGGTGATACGGTTATGGGCATGAACTTAGATCACGGCGGACATTTAACTCATGGAAGCCCGGTGAACTTTTCCGGCCTTTATTTTAATATTGTGCCTTATGGCGTCAATGACCAGGGATATATTGACTATGATGAACTGGAAAGAATTGCAGTGGAGGCAAGGCCGAAGCTGATCGTGGCAGGAGCCAGCGCCTATGCAAGAACCATTGATTTCAAGCGCTTCAGGGAAGTGGCGGACAAGGTGGGAGCATATCTTATGGTGGATATGGCCCATATTGCAGGTCTGGTGGCGGCAGGGCTTCATCCAAGCCCCATTCCCTATGCAGACGTGGTGACCACAACGACCCACAAGACGTTAAGAGGGCCAAGGGGTGGAATGATACTGGCAAACAAGGAAGCGGCGGAGAAGTTTAATTTCAACAAGGCTATTTTCCCGGGAACCCAGGGTGGTCCCCTGGAGCATGTCATCGCTGCCAAGGCAGTATGTTTTGGAGAAGCGTTAAAACCGGAGTTTAAAGTTTATCAGGAGCAGGTAGTGAAGAACGCCAAAGCCCTGGCATCCGCCCTGGAGAATCAGGGATTTAAGATCCTGACAGGCGGTACGGACAATCATCTGATGTTAGTGGATCTTCGCGGCATGGATATCTCCGGAAAGGAACTGCAGAACAGATGTGATGAGGTGTACATTACCCTAAATAAGAATACGGTTCCCAATGATCCCAGAAGCCCCTTTGTGACTTCCGGCGTGAGAATCGGCACTCCGGCTGTAACTTCCAGAGGGTTAAAGGAAGAGGATATGGAAAAGATCGCAGAGTGCATCTGGCTTGCCGCCACGGATTTTGAGAACAAGGCCGACTATATAAGAGAAGAAGTGACTAAGATTTGTGAGGCATATCCGATTTATTAGTCAAATGTCCCGCCAATACCAGTAAAAGGAGAGAGATGGAGAGAGATATCAGGCTTTTGGAGAGGCTGAAAAGGCCGAAGGACAGAGTGGATGTTGTTCTGGATACAGATACGTACAATGAGATTGATGATCAGTATGCTCTGGCATATCTTCTGCAGTCAGGGGACAAGCTGAATGTAAAGGCAATTTACGCCGCCCCCTTTGACAATCATAAGTCAAAAGGTCCTGCTGACGGGATGGAGAAAAGCTACAACGAGATAAAAAATATTTTGAAACTTATGGGACGGGAAGAACTGACAGACATCACATACAAAGGTTCAGGGAAGTATCTTCCCGATGAATCTACGCCAGTTCTTTCGGATGCAGCCATGGATCTGGCAGAGAGAGCCATGACATACAGCTGTGATCAGCCCCTGTATGTCATAGCCGTGGGCGCTGTTACCAATATTGCATCGGCCCTTCTGCTGAATCCGGATATCGAAGATCGGATCGTTCTCATATGGCTGGGAGGACATGCCCTTGACTGGCCGGACAACAGAGAGTTTAATCTGTATCAGGATGTGGCAGGAGCCAGAGTGGTGTTTGGACGCCCCATAGCCATGGTCCATCTTCCCTGCAAGGGAGTCGTGTCGGCCTTTACCGTCAGCGGCCCGGAACTGGAGTACTATCTCAGAGGTAAAAATCAGCTGTGTGACTATCTGACAGATGTGACAGAAAGAGAAGCCGCTGCATGTGGAGCCCGGATGGGATGGACAAGGCCCATATGGGATGTGACAGCGGTGGCATGGCTGTTAAGCGACGAGTTTATGAGAGATCGGATAGAACATGCTCCCATGCCGGAGTATGATGACAGATATTCCCGCTTAACCGACAGCCATTTGTACCGGTATGTGTACTATATTAACCGGGACAGGTTACTGGAGGATTTGATTCAAAAGCTGACCAAACCGTCAGCTTAAGGGAACGGAGTTTGATTTTATGGCGAAAAAAAAGCCGACTTCCAGCGATGTGGCAAGGCTGGCCGGAGTATCACAGCCAACGGTTTCCATGATTTTAAATAACTATGAGCATATCCGGTTTTCGCCGGAGACGGTCAGAAAAGTCATGGATGCCTGTACGGAGTTGAATTACCGTACTCCGTCTGCAAGAAGAGGAGGCTGGGAGACAGGAGAATGCAGATGTCTTATGGCTATGTGCCCGTCCCTCACCAACCTTTATTATATTAACCTTTTGGAAGCCATGTGTAACCAGGCCCAGGAACGGGGGTATACGGTAACTGTGTTTGCCAGCAAGAGAGACAGGAAACTGGAAGCCCAGTTTGCCGGCCTGGCCCGTCAGCAGGGGGCAGCAGGAGTGATCCTTCTGTATAAACCGGTGAACGAGGAGATACTCAAACAGCTGGTTGCAGATGTGCCTACAGTAGCCATCTGCGACAAGACGGAAGTGGCCAACATGGACATTATTGAGCTGGACAGCGAAAAGCTGGGAACCATAGTGGCAGAGCATCTTCTTGCTCTGGGTCATAAGAAAATAGCTTACATCTCCACAGAATTGTCGGAGCGGCACCCGGCCCGCCTTCTGCGGCTTAGCGGTATGAGAAATGCTTTTGCCAAAGCAAAAGTCAGCCCTTATAATATTCTGGTTTGTACCATGGAAAGCGAAAAGATTGACTGTACGCCGGATATTACTCCTTATGAGACCGGATATTGTCTGGGAAAGCGGGTGGTGGAAAAATACCCGGATATAACGGCCCTGGTCGGAATGAATGATATGGTGGCCATCGGCATAATGGATGCATTGGCAGATAAGAAATACAAGATTCCTTACGATTATTCCGTCTGCGGCTGCGACAATACGATGATCTCTCAGTACCGCACGATCTCCATGACTTCTGTAGAACACTTTGATGCCAACAGGGGAAGGGAAGCCGTGGATGTGCTGATTCGAAAGATTGAAGAAGGAAACAGCAAGGAGGAGTTATGGCCTACCAGCGCTGTGAGAGTGGAATTCGCTCCCAAGCTTGTAGCCAGAAGTTCAACGGGACCCTGTAAGAGAAAAAAATCATAAAATTTATTACTAATAAAATTAGGTAATTCGCGTATTGTATATTATTTGCAAAAAGTGACTGTTTTCAGTAAAAAACGTCTCATAAGAGCAGGCGTGCTAATAATATTAGCTATATTATTAGCACACCTGCTCTTTTTTTGTGTCCCTCACTAATTTTTGAGCATAATGTATGAGTTGACAAAGAATAATAAAGATTTATTATAAAATATATACAAAAGATATTCAGGAAAGACTAATAATAATTAGATGGGAGACCTGTAAGATGAAGTTAATGCCTGAAAGTTTTTCAATTCATAACTATTTACATCATTCTTTTGAATGCTCCTGCGGACGGGAGCACCATACAGATGTAGAGAAGATTATCATAGCTCAGGGGGCGAGAAGACAGGTTCCTGAACTGGTAAAAGAGATGGGATACACCCATGTTTTTATGATTTCAGATACCAATACCTATCCGGCGGCCGCAAGGGAGCTGGAGGAGATTCTAAAGGAAGCCAAAGTGGCATGTACATCTTATATGATACCTCAGAATCCGGTGGTTCCTGATGAATATACCATGGGAGAACTGCTGATCCATTTTGATCATACAAGTGATCTGATCATAGGAGTAGGTACGGGAACCATCAATGATATGTGCAAGTTCATGAGCAGCCAGATGGGAATGGAGTATTTTATCTTTGCAACGGCGCCGTCCATGGACGGCTTTGCCTCTGTAGGTGCCCCTCTCATCAGCGGGAATCTGAAAATCACCTATGATGCCCATGTTCCCCGGGCTATTATCGGGGATGTGGATATTCTGGCACAGGCTCCCATGAATATGATTGCCGCGGGAGTGGCGGATGTCCTTGGGAAATACACCTGCCTGTGCGACTGGCATATGTCCCATATCATTAACGGCGAATATTTTTGTCCGGTGATTGAAGAGATGGTTCGTCTTGCACTGGCAAAGATGATGGGGCAGGTAAAGAACATAAAAGAGAGGGACCCTGATACCATAAAAACCATTATGGAGGCTTTGGTTTTAACAGGAATAGCCATGAGTTTTGTGGGAAATTCCAGACCTGCCTCCGGCTGCGAGCACCATATGTCCCATTACTGGGAGATGATGTTTTTGTTTCAGGGGAGACCGGCGGTTCTTCATGGGACGAAGGTAGGCGTGGGAACGGCTGTGGCAGTCCGGCTTTATAAAGAACTGGCGGCAAGGCAGATGGACTATGAAAGAGCCAGAGAAAAAGCAGAAAACTATGACGTTCACTGGTGGGAAGAGAATATGAGAAGAACCTATGGCATAGCGGCGGAAGGTGTCATAGACCTTGAAAAGACCGAGGGGAAAAATGACCCGGAACAGGTAGAAAAGCGTCTGGAAATTATAGAGGAGCACGAAGATGAGATCAGGAAAACCATAGAGGAACTGGTTCCTTCTCTGGATCTGGTTCAGAAGGTGCTAACGGATCTGGAAGCACCTGTGAATCCCTTGGAACTTGGAATTGACCGGGATATGGTGGCAGACAGCATCATGGTAGCCAAAGAGGTGAGGAACCGTTATACACTATTGCAGCTTTTATGGGATTTGGGACTTTTGGAAGAGATGGCTCAGAAGACAGCGGATTATTTTGAAGCAGCATATAGAGGATAAAGGATGAAAAAACAATATTCGATAGGATTGGATTATGGGACCCTTTCCGTAAGGGGAGTGCTTCTGGATATAGATACAGGAGAAGAGGCGGCAGTAGAGTCTTATGAATATCCCCATGGCGTCTTAAGCCGGTGCCTGCCTGATGACAATAAGACAAGAATTCCAAGTGAGTATGCCCTGGCCGTTCCCCAGGATTATCTGGAGGGGTTGGGAGTGGTAGTAAGGAATCTGCTGAAAAACCATGGCGTAAAGCCGGAGCAGATTAAAGGAATCGGAATGGACGTCACATCGGCTACAGTCATACCTGTGGACAAACATGGGACTGCCTTATCCATGATTCCCGGTTTTGAAAGCCGCCCTCACAGTTATATCAAGCTCTGGAAACATCATGGGGCAAAGGAATATGCCGAAAGGATGGAGCAGACGGCGGGGAGCCGCGGCGAGGACTGGCTTTCCCTGGTAGGAGGAAAGATCAGCTGTGAAATGTTTATTCCCAAAACTCTGGAGACACAGGAACAGGATCCGGAGGTATACAGGAGATGCCACACGTTTCTGGAAGTGGGAGACTGGCTTACCTGGTATATGACGGGAGAATGCACGAGAAGCGCCTCTATGGCGGGATGCAACAGTTATTACCGAAGAAGTGTAGGCTATCCGGCGGACGAGTATTTTCAGGCCATGAATCCGGCTTTGGAGCCGGTGACAAGGAAGTATAAAGGCACATTTGTGGCCCTTGGAAAACGGGCCGGATATCTGACTCGGGAAGCGGCAGTCATAATGGGTCTGAATCCCGGAGTTCCCGTGGCCTCCCCCATGGTGGACAGTCATGCGTCCGTTGTGGGAGCCGGGGCGGATCAGGTGGGTGATATGACGGCGGTTATGGGAACCAGCGCCTGTTATCTCATGAATTCCCATACAGGGGAAGGCATACCGGGAATATACAGCAGCGTATACGAGGCCCATATTCCGGATATGTTCGGATATGAAGGCGGGCAGTCATGTGTGGGAGAGTGTCTGGACTGGTATGTAAAAAACTGTATGCCGGCAGCTTATGAAAAGGCGGCCAGGGAAGAGGGAGTAAATATCCATACGTATCTGCAGAATAAAGTGAAGGATATTCCCCTTAAGGAGTGGAAACTGTTAGCGCTGGATTGGTGGAACGGAGTTAGAAGTCCTCTCATGAGACCGGAACTTACAGGAGTGATAACCGGATTTACCATTCACACCAGACCGGAGGAAATCTACGGAGCCCTTTTGGAGAGCCTGTGCTTTGGAGCCAGAGTGATTATTGATACATTCTATGAAGCCGGACATCCGGTGGAACGACTCTTTGCAACAGGAGGAATCTCAGGAAAGAGCCCTCTGATGATGCAGATGCTGGCGGATATATGCGGAGTGGAAATTCGTGTATGCCAAAGCCGTCTGGCCAGTGCCAGGGGAGGCGCTATTATGGGAGCTGCCGTATCTGACAGGACAGAGCAGAATTCCAGGGCCCTGAAGGATTGGATCCATAAGCTGGGTTCGCCTGTGGAGGCTGTTTATTACCCTGATTATCAAAAGAGAGATATTTATGAGGAAAGGTACAGAAAGTACCGGAGACTGACAGAGATATTCGGAAGCGCTGTCTCAGGGATACAGGAGGAGAAGGGATAATGGAGCGGAAAAGGAAATTAATTGTTTTTTCAGCTGACGCTATGGTGTGGGAGGATGTGGAATATTTTAAGACCCTTCCTAATTATAAAAAATATCTTGCTGGCGGATGTATGATTGAAAAGGTGGAATCCGTATACCCGACCATTACATATCCATGCCATACGACCATGGCTACGGGAGTGTGGCCCGATAAGCATAAGGTTCCGGGAAATTATCAGTTTAAGCCCGGCATGTCTCCCCTGCCCTGGAGATGGGATTATGACTTTGTGGAGTGGAAAGAAGATATTTTTACTGCAGCGAAAAAGGCAGGGTATACCACGGCGGCCATTTTCTGGCCTGTGACCGGCAATCATCCGTATATTGATTATCTCATAGACGAGTATTGGACCCAGGGGCCGGAGGATACGCCCAGACAGGCATGGAAAAGGATGGGCTCCAGTGAGGAGATGCTGGATATTGTAGAGCGCCATATCGGTGAGAACAAGATCCGCATTCATCCCCCTACGGAACGATTTATTATCAGCTGTACCTGCGATATCATACGCCAGTACAATCCCGATGTCATCTTTCTCCATCCGGCCAATATTGACGCGTACCGCCATGACACAGGACTTTTTAATGACAAGGTTTTAGTGGGTGTGGAGGAGACAGACCAGTGGATCGGGGAGATCATGAAGGCTGTGGAGGATGCAGGGGAGCTTGAGAATACCAATCTGGTACTTACCAGCGATCATGGTCAGATGGAGATTAAGAGAGTGATCAATCCCAACGTGATATTGGCGGATCACGGGCTGATCAGAAAGAATGAGGACGGTACATTAAAAGACTGGGACGTATGGTGCGTGTCCGGCGGAATGTCGGCTCTTGTCTATTTAAAGGATCCTGACAACAGACGGATATATGAAAAGACTTATAAAATCCTTTCTGATATGGCGGAGGAGGGTATCTATGGCATCAGCAAAGTATTTACAAAAGAGGAAGCAGGCGCTCACCATCTGGACGGAACTTTCTCCTTTGTCCTGGAGACAGACGACTATACTTCTTTCGGCGATAAGATAAACCGGCCTCTGGTAACCAATTATGATTCTGCGGATTACCGCTATGGAAGGGCTACTCACGGATATCTTCCCCACAAAGGCCCTCAGCCCATCTTTATGGCAAAAGGCCCGGATTTCAGAGAAGGCGTGGTGCTGGAAAGAGGACGTTTGATTGACCAGGCGCCTACCTATGCAAAGATTTTGGGAACAGAACTTCCTAATGCAGACGGCAGGGTCATAGAAAGCTTTATTCGTAAAGTACAGGAATAGAACAGACAGTAAACAAATGGTGAAAGGGGTACGTAGATGGCAGCCATAGAATTTAAGAACGTAACAAAAAAGTTTGGCAATCATGTGGTGATTGAGAACATTAATCTGAAGATTAAAGACGGTTCCTTTACGGTTTTGGTAGGACCTTCGGGATGCGGAAAGACCACTCTTCTCAGGATGATTGCAGGTATCGGCCCTCAGACCTCAGGCCAGGTTCTCATTGACGGAAATGATGTGACTGAGATAGCGCCTGGAAAGAGAGGCGTGGCTATGGTGTTTCAGAACTATGCGATTTATCCTACCATGAATGTGAGAGACAACATTGAATTTGGCCTGAAGAATAACAAGATTCCTAAAGAAGAAAGGGATATTCTGGTGAAGGAAGCCAGTGAGAAGGTGGGCCTTGAGGAATATCTGGACCGGAAGCCAAGTACGCTTTCAGGCGGCCAGCGGCAGAGAGTGGCTCTGGCCAGGGCTATGGTGAAAAAACCCTCCGTATTTCTTATGGACGAGCCCCTTTCCAACCTGGATGCCAAGCTGCGGGTGCAGATGAGGGTAGAACTTATAGAGCTGCACAAAAAGCTGCAGACCACGTTTGTGTATGTAACCCATGACCAGGTGGAGGCCATGAGTATGGCGGATACGGTCATTCTCATGAACAACGGATTTATCCAGCAGATCGCCGCGCCTGAAGAGATCTACAGAAATCCGGCCAATTTATTTACAGCCAGATTTATCGGTTCTCCGGCCATGAATATTGTGGAACTGAATGACGGGATTCGTCTGGGATTCAGGCCTGAGAGGGGGATACTGTCGGATGAGGCCGACCCCAAGGCTGATTTCTCTGTGGAGGGACAGGTTGTAACCAGAGAAATGCTGGGACGTGAGACAACATACTCTGTCAGGGACCCACAGGGCAGAACCTATATGGTTACAGGTCTTGATGATCCATACAAAGTAGATGACAAGGTATATTTGAATGTAAGCCTGAAACATATCTACTTTTTCGGGAAGGACGAGCAGAGAATTTATGAGGAGGATGCACAGCAGTATCAGGCATGCCTGGAAGCGTTAAGGAGGGGCCTATGAAGAATGTAAAAGACAGGTTTTGGGAGAAGATCGGTCCTTATCTGCTGGTGGCTCCCGCTATGACCGGAATTGCCTTGTTTGTGATCTATCCCATTATTAAGCTGATTTCCATGAGTTTTTATAAAGTCAATCAGCTGAATCCGGATAAGACAAAGTTTGTGGGATTTAGTAATTACCAGAAGATGTTTAAGACAGCGGAGTTTCAGAAGGCATTGGTGAATACCGGATATTATGCCCTGTTCATGATTTTGATCGTACTCGGATGTTCCCTTATTCTGGCCGTATGGCTGGGCTCTAAGAAATCCAGGGTTAATTCCGCGGCACAGGCGTCGGCATTTCTGCCCCATATTATATCCATGGTTTCCGTAGGATTGATCTTCCAGCAGATGATGGATCCGGATTACGGCATATTCAATGCTCTTCTTGGGGCCATGGGACTGCAAAAGAGTCAGTTCCTCAGGAGCTCTGATTCAGCCATGAACTCGGTAATTTTTACCTCGGCGTGGAAAAGTATCGGCTACTATACATTGATTTTGATTGCGGCGCTCCAAAGCATTCCGGAAAGTATCTATGAGGCGGCGGATCTGGACAATGCGGGAAGTGTAAGGACCTTTTTCAAGATTACCCTTCCCATGATCTCTCCCCAGATATTCTTTGTGCTGATCGTTATGACCATCGGCAATTTCAAAGTGTTTGAGACCATCAGGGTTATGACCTCAGGCGGACCAAACAATGCGACTACATCTCTGGTTTACTATATTTACAATAAGGTATTTATGGATTTCGACGTGGGACGGGCGGCAGCCGGCGGAGTGATTCTGCTTATTATCGTAGGAATTATGACAGTCCTTTATTTTGTAAGCTTGTCCAAGAAGGTACATTATCAATAAGAAAGGGGAAGAGACATGTATAAATTAAGTCAGAAAGTGTGGGCGGTAGCCGGAACCATACTAAAGGCAATTTTGATTTTTGTGTTTGTATTTCCGTTCTTATGGATGGTATCCGTTTCCCTTCAGACAGATATGGAGATTTCATCTTCCCCCATTACATTGATTCCTGCTGTGCCGCAGTGGATCAACTTTGCAGCAGCATGGAGCAAGGGTCCTTTTCTTCTTTATCTGAAGAACTCCCTGACCATTATCGTATCGGTTATCGCCATGCAGATGGTGATTATGGTCCCGGCGGCTTACGCCTTTGCCAAATGTGATTTTAAGGGGAAGAACCTGATGTTCGGCCTGGTGCTTATTGCTTTCATGACTCCCGGACAGATTACGTTCCTTCCCATCTATCAGATGATGTCGGAATGGGAAGTGATGGATACGCTGCTTCCCCAGATTGTTCCTTTTATGACCAATGCTTTTGGCATCTTCCTTCTGAGGCAGTATTTTATGCAGGTGCCGGATGAGCTGATCGAGGCGGCGAAGCTTGACAACGCGGGGTCATTAAAGATTGTGTATAAGCTTATGCTTCCTATGGCGAAACCGGCCATGAGCACAGTCGTTTTATTTAGCTTTGTAAGCCACTGGAATGATTACTTCTGGCCCCTGGTTATGACTCAGACTACCAATGTGCGGACGCTTCCCATAGGAATTGCCATGCTGAAGAACACGGAGGGAATTACCAACTGGAATATTATTATGGCCGGCAATATGATTCTTGTTATGCCTATTTTAGTTGTGTATGTATTTTGTTCCAAATCCATTATCAGATCCTTTGCCTATTCAGGCATTAAATAAAGGGTAACAGTTAAAACATTTTAAAAGAGGAGGATTTACAATGAAAAGAACAATGAAGAGAATGACCGCATGGGTTATGGCTTCCGCTATGATGCTGGGACTTGCTGCCTGCGGTGGAAGCAGCAGTTCAGGCGAAGCTCAGACGCCGGCGGCTACGGAAGCGGCTAAAACCGAGGCGGCAAAGGCGGAAACAACAGCACCGGCGGCCGAAGCGCCTGCCAGCGGTGAGAAGACGAAAGTAAACTTCTGGCATTCCATGAGCGGAAGCAACGGAGAACTTCTCCAGTCCATCGTAGATGATTATAATGCATCTCAGGACAAAGTAGAAGTGGTTGCGGAGTTTCAGGGTGACTATTATGCAGCTATCGCAAAAGCGCAGACAGCCATTGCTGCAGGCAACGGACCGGATATTCTTCAGACAGGTTCCGGCCAGGTATCCATTTTAGCCAAGGAAGAGGGCGTTTTGGAGAATCTGGTACCGTGGATGGATAAATCGGGAATGGAATTCTCTGACTTTGATCCTACATTTATCACTGGTATGAGCCTGGATCCCAACAACACGGAATCCCTGGTGGCCTTCCCCATGGGCTGTTCCACACCTGTTATGTACTGCAACATGGATATCCTTAAGGAAGCAGGGGCAGAAGTTCCTACCAGCTGGGAAGAGATGAGCGAGCTTAGCAAGAAACTGATCGCGGACGGAAAGATAGAGTACGGATTTTCTCTTATTCATGACTGCTGGTATTTCTGGATGTTCGTTGCTCAGAATGACACCACTGTATTCAGTGAGGACGGAATGAAATTCCAGTGCGTTGACGACGGAACCGGTATTGAGGCCATGCAGGTTGTTCAGGATATGTGTAAAGACAAAGTAATGTACTTCGGACCGGCTCAGGATTCTGCAGCAGCCTGCCGCGGTATGTTCTTAGACGGCAAATGTGCATTTTATATTAACTCCTGCGCGGACCTTAAGAGTGTGGAAAGCAATGCCACTTTCGATTATTCCGTACAGTATATTCCGAAGATGAAAGTCAATGCAGTTCCCAGCGGCGGCAACACCCTTACTATGCTGGCATCTGCAGCCAACAAAGAAGCAGCCTGGGATTTCATGCACTGGCTGTACACAGACAACGGCGGCGTGGCTACTTTCGCAGCAAATACAGGTTACCTTCCCTGCTCCAAGACTATTGCCGAGCAGCCTATTATCAAGGAAAAGAGAGCTACCAATCCCAACTATGAAGTCGCTTACAACCAGCTTGAGTACGGCAACAATTCCCACATGGTAATGCAGCCCAACAATGGTGATGTGGCCAACAGCATTACTGCTATGATGGAAGCATGCTTCTATGACTTTGAAGACGTAGAGGAGAGAATGAAGGTTGTAAAGGAAGAGGCTGAGGATATCCTTATTGATCTTCAATAAACGGGCATACCCAGGAGGAACAGGATGCAGCCATGTATCTCGGCATCTATTATGTGTGCGGATCTAATGAACATGGAGTATCATCTGAAAGAACTGGAAAGGTGTGGCTGTGAATATATCCATGTGGATATTATGGACGGTGTGTTTGTCCCCAATTATACATTGGGGACAGACTTTATCCGCCAGCTGCATCAGACCACTAAGATTCCTCTGGACCTCCATCTCATGGTGGAGGCGCCGGAGGATAAACTGGATTATTTTGAATTATTTCCGGAGGATGTGGTCAGTATCCATGTGGAATCCACAAGGCATCTTCAGAAGGCGTTGTCGAAGATCAGGAAGAGAGGCGCAAAGGCCTCGGCTGCCCTGAACCCGGCAACTCCTGTTTGTTATCTGGACTATCTGTATGATGACTTGGACATGGTTCTGGTGATGACAGTCAATCCGGGATTTGCAGGACAGAAGATGATACCGTCAACTTTGGAAAAGATCACCCAGATAAAGAAACGGCTGACAGAACGGGGCCGAAGGGATGTCCCCGTAGAAGCAGACGGCAATGTGAGTTTCGAAAATGCAGTTAAGATGGCAAAGGCCGGCGCCGATATATTTGTAGCAGGAACAAGCAGTATATATCGGCAGGAGCTCCCATTTGAAGATTGTGTAAAAGAATTTCGAAAGGCGATCCTGGCCGTATAAATCATGGCGGAAAGGATGGTGTGCTGTCCGGTTCAAGGCGGCCGGCGTATCCAGGTAAGGAAGGTGTATATGGAAAGACAGGAACTTAGTTTATTGCCATTGGAAGAATTGCTGAAGAAAGAGGGAATCCTCTGCTCTTGTGGTAAATGTCACAAGTCACCTGTAGATCAGGTGGAACTGGGCAGGGATAATCTGCAAAGAATTGTGTCTATGGCAGAGGAATGCAACATGAAACATCCGGTAATCATAGCAGACAGGAACACGAAAGAGATCGGAGAAAAGGCAGGAAAGTTTCTGAGGGAAGGCGGGATTGCTCCTGTATTTCACCTTTTGGATACGGACAGACCGGAACCGGACGAGTACTGGGTGGGTTCTGTGTCCCTGTATTATGAAAGGGAATGGGACGGAATCATCGCAGTGGGTTCGGGAACCATTAATGACATCTGCAAGATTATTTCGTCTATGACAAAACTCCCTTATATATTGGTGGGAACGGCTCCTTCCATGGACGGATATGCTTCCAATACGTCTTCTATGGTCAGGGACGGCTTAAAGGTGTCAATTCCGTCTGCCTGTCCGTCAAAAATTCTTCTGGACACCCGGATTCTGGCTAAGGCGCCTATGCGGATGATTCAGGCGGGTTTGGGAGATATGGCGGCGAAGTACGTAAGCCTGTGTGAATGGAAGATTTCCCATCTTCTTACGGGAGAATACTATTGCCGGGAGATCGCCGATCTGGTAAAGAAATCTCTGGATACTTGTATGGAATCCTGTGAAGGTCTGGCGAAGCGGGATGAGGAAGCGGCAGGCAATGTGGCCTATGGGCTGGTGCTGTCAGGAATCGCCATGAGCTTTGCGGGAATTTCCCGTCCCGCATCAGGAATGGAGCACTATTTTTCCCATATATGGGAGATGAATGCCTTGGAACACCATCAGGCACACGATCTTCACGGAATTCAGGTGGGAGTGGGAACTCTGCTCAGCATTCCTGTGATAAAGGCCATAGGGAAGATGGAGCCTGACAGAGAGAAGGCCCTGGCCTATGTGAACACTTTTGATATGGAAGAATGGAAAGGGTTTGCCAAAAAAGTCTTCGGGGCTGCCTCCCCCAGCATCATAAAGAGGGAAGAGGAAGAGCAGAAGTATAACAAACAATTCCATAAAAAGAGATTGGAGATCATTCTTTCCAAATGGGAAGAGATTCAGAAGATCATTGATGAACTGCCGGAGGAAACATGGCTGAGGGAAAAGCTTAAAGAGACGGGAGCGCCGCTGACACCTGAGGAACTGGGGATTTCCCGTGAGATGGTACATGATTCCTTTATAGCTACAAAGGATATACGGGATAAATATATTTCCACACGGCTTCTTTGGGATCTGGGAATGCTGGAGGAGACGGCGGACAGGTTTTTCAGATAAGGATATTTGAGGAGAGAAAAATGACTTTTAGAGAAGATATGGCCGTGAATGCTATACGAATTCTGTCAGCGGATATGGTGGAACATGCAGGATCCGGACATCCGGGGATGCCTTTGGGGGCGGCGGGGACTGCCTATGAACTGTGGGCTCATGAGATGAAGCATAATCCCGGACATCCAAGGTGGGCGGACAGGGACAGGTTTGTACTGTCATCGGGCCACGGGTGTGCGCTGCTCTATTCCCTGCTTCATCTGTTTGGATATGGTTTGACTGCAGAGGATTTGACGCAGTTTAGAAAATTCGGGTCTCTGACTCCGGGACATCCGGAGTACGGCCATACAGTGGGTGTGGAAGCGACTACAGGGCCCCTGGGGGCGGGAGTTGCCATGGCTGTAGGTATGGCCATGGCCGAGGCCCATCTGTCGGCGGTGTTTAACCGGGACGGATATCCGGTTGTCGACCATTATACCTATGCTCTCTGCGGAGACGGGTGCATGATGGAAGGAATCAGCACGGAGGCATTCTCTCTGGCAGGAACCTTGGGGCTGGGGAAACTTATCGTGTTGTATGACAGCAATGGGATTACCATTGAGGGTTCCACTGATTTGGCATTTACGGAGAATGTGGAAGAGAAAATGAAAGCCCTGGGTTTCCAGACGATTATGGTGGAGGACGGCAATGATCTGGAAGCTATAGGGAAAGCTGTGAAAGCGGCAAAGGCCCATAGGGAGAGACCGTCATTTATAACGGTTAAGACAAAGATCGGCTATGGCTGTCCGGCCAAGGAGGGAAAGGCAAGCTGCCACGGGGAACCTTTGGGGGCGGAGAATGTGGCTGCCATGAGGAAGAACCTTGGCTGGCCGGAAGCGGAGCCTTTCAAGATTCCTGAGGAAGTCTATGGGTGGTATAAGGAGCTGGCACAAAGGGGAGCCGAAGAAGAGCGTCGGTGGAATCAGATGTTTGAGAAATACTGTGAGATGTATCCGGATATGGCAAAGCTGTGGGAGCAGTATTTTGGCTGCGGTCAGGCCGGGGTTCTTCTGGAAGATAAGGAGTTCTGGGCCTTTGAGGACAAACCTAACTCAACCAGGAATCTGTCAGGGATCATGATTAACCGCCTGAAAGAAAAGCTGCCCAATCTTATAGGCGGGTCTGCTGATCTGGCTCCGTCTACGAAAACCTGCATGAAGGATGCAGGAGATTTTTCCAGGGAGAATTATAAAGGGAGAAATATACATTTCGGTATTCGGGAAGGCGCTATGGCGGCCATAGGCAATGGCATGGCCCTGCACGGCGGATTAAGGCCCTATGTCTCCACTTTTTTGGTATTTGGTGACTATCTGAAACCTATGGCCAGGCTGTCCGCCCTTATGAAGCTGCCAGTAACCTATGTTCTTACCCATGACAGTATCGGAGTGGGGGAGGACGGGCCGACCCATGAGCCTGTCGAGCAGGTGACTATGCTTAGGGCTATGCCGGGGATGATGGTTTTCCGTCCTGCAGACGCTGCGGAGACAGCTGCTGCCTGGTATTATGCCGTGACAGCCCAGGCTCATCCTGTAGCTATGGCTTTAAGCCGGCAGAACCTGCCTCAGATTTCGGGAACAGGAAAAGGGGCGTTAAAAGGCGGATATATTGTAAAAGATTGTGAAGGCATGCCTGAGGCTATTGTGATGGCCACGGGATCGGAACTTAAGCTGGCGGTAAAGGCGGCGGAGATTCTTCGGCAGGAAGGAAGACGGGTGAGGGTGGTGTCCATGCCCTGTATGGAACTTTTTGAGCAGCAGGATGAGGAATACAGAGAGTCCGTCCTTCCGAGAGAAATTCGGGCCAGAGTGGCCGTGGAAGCTCAGCGCGGCTTAGAGTGGGGACGATATGTGGGACTGGACGGAATATGTATCTGTATGGACGGGTTTGGAGCCAGCGGTCCGGCAAAGACTTTGTTTGAGCATTTCGGATTCACGGCGGAGCGGGTGGCGGAAGCGGTGAGGAGTGTGTGTAATTAAGAGATAAAGGGGAGTTTGCGTTATGCAAACTCCCCTTGTGCTGTATATGCTTATGACAAAAGATTCTTCTGAGCCGTAGCCAGCATCAGCTTAATCCTGTTTAACTGATTCACTTCGCTGGCTCCCGGATCATAGTCCACGGCGATAATATTGGAACCGGGATAAGCTTTCCGGAGTTCTTTGATCACGCCTTTTCCCACAATATGGTTGGGCAGGCATCCAAAGGGCTGGGTACAGACGATATTATTCACACCGCTGTGAATGAGCTCCAGCATTTCGCCGGTGAGGAACCATCCTTCTCCGGTCTGGTTGCCCAAGGAGACGAAATCTTTGGCCATACCGGCCAGTTCCTGGATCCGGGCAGGAGCCGTAAAATGCCTGCTGGCCAGGAATCCTTTTCTGGCGGCTTTGCGCATGTACTCCAGAAGGGAAATGCCTGCGTTGCACAGCCGGGCAGTGGACATCTTGCCTCCTAAGTATTCCGCTTTAAAATTCGTGTTGTAAAAACAGTACAGCAGAAAGTCCATGAGATCGGGCATGACTGCCTCCGCCCCTTCCGATTCCAGGAGCTCCACAATATGGTTGTTGGCCAGAGGCGAGAATTTCACCAAAATCTCCCCTACAATTCCTACACGGGGCTTTTTCACATCCACTCTTGGCAGGTTGTCAAAATCCCGGATGATTCCCTTAATATTTCGATAAAACTCCATCATGGAGGGGGAACGCTTGGAAAGAGAAACGATGCACTTCTTTTTCCATGCCCTGTGAAGCCGGTTGGCGGCGCCGGGTTCTTTTTCATATGGTCTTGTGGCATAGACCACCCGCATAAAGATATCGCCGTAAACCACTGCCTGCATGCACTTGATCAACAGAGGGATAGTAATCTGAAATCC
The DNA here is from genome assembly GCA_910574345.1 of Clostridiaceae bacterium. GTDB lineage: Bacteria > Bacillota > Clostridia > Lachnospirales > Lachnospiraceae > UBA3402. The sequence goes on from CAJSZV010000030.1 coordinate 27,679, forward strand.
CGGATTCGTCTCCATGCCGTTGGCATTAATGGAGATCACAGGGATTTGGGCCATGCCCGCTTTTTCCAATGCCCGGCGGACAAAGCCGATATAGTTGGAAGCCCGGCAGCCTCCTCCTGTCTGGCTCATGAGTACAGCCGTGTGGTCAAGGTCATATTTGCCGGATAACAGGGCCTCCATAACCTGGCCGATCACGATAAGAGAAGGATAACAGGCATCATTATTTACATATTGAAGTCCTACATCAATGGCGGAGCGGTCGTTATTCTTAAGGATCTCGATCTGATATCCAAAGGAGCGGATGGCGGGTTCCAGAAGATCAAAATGGATAGGGGACATCTGAGGGCACAAAAGGGTGTAGGTCTTTTTCATCTCCTTTGTAAACAATACCCGGTTGTAAGCACTGGATATCATCTTTCGCTCAAAATGATTCTTATCCCGGACTTTCAGAGCGGCAATAAGGGAACGGACACGGATACGGGCGGCTCCCAGATTATTGACCTCATCAATTTTTAAAACCGTATAAATCTTGCCGGCAGCGGAGAGAATATCATGTACCTGATCTGTAGTGACCGCATCCAGGCCACAGCCAAAGGAGTTCAGCTGAATCAAATCCAGATTGTCGCTTGTCTTTACATAGGAAGCAGCAGCATACAGTCTGGAATGATACACCCACTGATCCGTGACAATAAGGGGACGCTCCACCTGGCCTAAGTGGGAGACGGAATCCTCTGTCAGTACAGCCATTCCGTAAGAAGTGATCATCTCAGGAATGCCGTGGTGGATCTCCGGGTCAATGTGGTAAGGCCGGCCAGCCAGCACGATACCATGGCGGTTGTTCTCTTTCAGCCAGGCCACGGTCTCTTCCCCTTTCTTCTGCAGATCCCTTCGGGCCTGCATTAACTCCAGCCATCCTTTGTGGGCGGCAGAGCGGATATCCCTTTCGGGAATAGAGAATTCTCTGGAAAACTCTGGGACCAGCTGGCCGGCCAGAATTTCTTCACTGGTAAATGCCATAAAGGGATTCAAAAACCGGACATGCTGTTCCTTAAGCTCCTCCACATTATTCTTGATATTCTCGGCATAGGAGGTGACCATAGGACAGTTGTAGTGATTGCCGGCTCCGGGCTCTTCCTTCCGCTCATAAGGGATGCAGGGATAGAAAATAGTCTTGATTCCCTGGGCGATGAGCCAGGACACATGTCCGTGAGCAATCTTGGCCGGGTAGCATTCCGATTCGCTGGGAATGGATTCAATGCCTAATTCGTAAATCTTTCTGGTAGACTGAGGAGAAAGGACGACACGGAATCCGAGTTCTCTGAAAAATACAGCCCAGAAAGGATAGTTCTCGTAAAAATTCAGGACCCTTGGAATGCCTATGGTGCCCCGCGGCGCCACGTCAGGCGTTAAGGATTCATAGTCAAACATGCGGTGATACTTGTAGTCAAAAAGGTTAGGAATTTCCTTTTTGATCTTTTCCCTTCCCAGTCCTCTCTCACAGCGGTTGCCGCTGATGAACTGGCGGCCTCCTTCAAAGCGGTTGACTGTCAGGACGCACCGGTTGGTGCAGCCTTTGCACCTGGCCATGGAAGTGTCGTATTTCAAGCCGATGATCTTGTCAAGGGGCAGCATGGAGGTCTTACGGCCTTCTTCATACCTTTCCCTGGCAATAAGGGCAGCGCCGAAAGCTCCCATTATACCTGCAATATCAGGACGAATGGCCTCACAGCCAGATATTTTTTCAAAACTGCGCAGGACCGCGTCATTATAGAAGGTGCCGCCCTGAACTACCACATGGGAACCTAGATCTGCAGGGCCCGTAATCTTGATAACTTTGTAGAGGGCATTTTTAATGACGGAGTAAGCCAGTCCGGCGGAGATGTCCGCTACGCTTGCTCCTTCCTTCTGTGCCTGCTTCACATTGGAGTTCATAAATACGGTGCAGCGGGTGCCAAGATCCGTGGGATTCCTGGCAAACAAGGCTTCCTTTGCAAAATCCTCCACAGAATAGTTGAGTGATTTGGCAAAGGTTTCGATAAAGGAGCCGCAGCCGGAGGAGCAGGCTTCATTGAGCTGGACGCTGTCCACAGTATTGTCGCGGATCTTGATACATTTCATATCCTGACCGCCGATGTCCAGAATGCAGTCTACCTGAGGGTCAAAGAATGCGGCGGCATAGTAGTGGGAGATGGTCTCCACTTCCCCTTCGTCAAGCATAAGGGCAGCTTTTAAAAGAGCTTCGCCGTACCCTGTGGAACAGGACCAGGCGATATGAGCGGATGCAGGCAGCAGTGCCCGGATCTCACGGACAGAGCGGATGGCTGTGGCCAGAGGGCTTCCGTTGTTGTTGCTGTAAAAATGATAGAGAAGGGAGCCGTCTTCTCCTACTAAAGCCACTTTGGTCGTGGTGGAGCCGGCGTCAATTCCCAGAAAACACCGGCCTTTGTAGGAAGAGAGTGGGGACTTTCCCACGGTATGGTGATTATGCCTTTCGGTGAAACGGTCATAGTCTTCTCTGTCGGCAAAAAGAGGTTCCATCCTCTTCACTTCAAAGTCCATCTTAATGCCCTGGGTCAGCGTAAGGATCATGTCGTCTAAGGACACCTGGGATTCTTCTTTGCTGTTCATGGCAGCGCCAATGGCGGCAAAAAGGTGGGAATGGTCAGGGGCAATGATCTGCTCACCGGATAGATTCAGGGTACGGATAAATGCCCGGCGCAGTTCCGGCAGAAAGTGGAGGGGGCCTCCTAAAAAGGCCACATTACCCCGGATCGGTTTTCCGCAGGCCAGGCCGCTGATTGTCTGATTGACTACAGCCTGAAAAATAGAGGCGGCCAGATCTTCTCTGGTAGCGCCTTCATTGATTAAAGGCTGGATATCTGACTTGGCAAATACGCCGCAGCGGGCGGCGATGGGATAAATCATCCGGTAATTCTTTGCGTATTCATTAAGCCCTGAGGCGTCGGTCTGAAGCAGGGAGGCCATCTGGTCAATGAAAGAGCCGGTGCCGCCTGCGCAGATACCGTTCATCCGCTGGTCAATACCGCCGGAGAAGTAGATGATCTTGGCATCCTCCCCCCCAAGTTCAATGGCCACATCTGTCTGAGGCGCCTCTGCCTGAAGAGCGGCGGCCACTGCCACGACCTCCTGGACAAAGGGAACATTCAGATGAGCAGACAGGGTGAGTCCGCCGGAACCAGTAATGATAGGGGAAAGCATGAGAGACCCCAGCTTTTCATGAGCCCTCTTAAGAAGGGAAGCCAGGGTTTCCTGAATATTGGCATAATGCCGTTCATAGTCAGCGAACAAGATGTCTGTGCCGCCGTCGGTAACAGCTATTTTTACAGTAGTGGAACCGATATCAATTCCTAAAGAAAAAACGTTCTTCATATTTTGCGGGGGTAATCCCCTGCCTCCTTTGCATAAAAGTATTGCTCATCAGAGAATACCCTAGCTAGTTTAACATAAATCAAAAAAGAAAACAATTGGGGGTGACTGTTAAAAAATTGTTAACAGACCATAAAGATATGGTGAAAATGCTGATTTATTTGACAAACCAGTAGTCAGAAACTATAATGGTAAGGTCAAAAGTACATTGGAAGTATATGGATATAGGAAAAGGGTGAGATTATGATTCAGATCTTTTTGACAGAGGATGGGATGATCCATCAGAAGGACGAACTGCAAAACGGCGCATGGATGGCTCTTACAGACCCTACGGCAACAGAGATTCTGGAGATTTCCGAAGCCTATGGCATCGACCCGGATCATCTGAGGGCGCCTCTGGATGAGGAGGAGCGCTCCCGTATCGAGACGGAGGATGACTATACCCTGATTCTGGTGGATATTCCTACTATGGAGGAGAGAGACGGCAAGGACTGGTATGTGACCATCCCCCTGGGCATTATTATGACAGATCAGATCATGATTACCGTGTGCCTGGAGGAGACGCCTATTCTTACGGCTTTTATGGACGGCAGGGTGAAAGAATTCTATACCTATATGAAGACAAGATTTATTCTGCAGATATTATATAAGAACGCATCCATGTACCTGCAGTACTTAAGAATCATTGACAAGAAAAGCGACGTGGTGGAGCGCAAGCTTCACAAAGCCCAGAAGAACCGGGAACTTATGGAACTTCTCCAGCTGGAGAAGAGCCTCCTTTATTTTTCCACATCCCTTCGTTCCAATGAAGTGGTGCTGGAAAAGCTGATGAAGAGTGAGCGGATCAAAAAATATCCGGAGGATACGGAGCTTTTGGAGGACGTTATCATTGAGAACAAGCAGGCTATCGAGATGGCCAACATCTACAGCGGCAATCTGAATGTGACAACGGAAGCCGTAGCCTCGGTGATCTCCAACAATCTGAACATTGTCATGAAACTTTTGACTACCATAACCCTGGTTATGTCTATACCTACCATGATAGCCAGTTTTTACGGCATGAATGTTCTGGGGATACCCTTTGCCATGCATCCCCAGGGATTTTGGATTGTCATTGGATTCACGGCTGTGCTGTCATTGGTGCTGACACTGATTTTTTCAAAAAAGGACCTGTTTTAAAATGTTGAGAAAAGGATGAGAGAATGAAATTTTTTCACAAAATGGAATCAAAATACGGAAAATATGCGATTCATAATCTGATGTATTACATTGTGATTCTCTATGGCATGGGCTTGGTGCTGTATCTCTTTGATCCCATGTTTTACTGGATGTATCTGTCCCTGGACATGGGAGCGATCTTTCACGGGCAGCTCTGGCGTCTTGTCACATTCCTCGTATATCCGCCGGCTTTGGGCAGCTGGGTGTTAAGCGATATTTTCTTTGGGATCCTGGCCCTGTTTATGTACCACAGCCTGGGAATCACTTTGGAGCGGGTATGGGGATCTTTTCGGTTTAACGTGTTTTTCTTTATGGGCGTTATAGGGCAGATTCTTGCGGCATTCGTAGGATATGTGGTATTTCACCAGAGTTATTATATTACCACGGGATTTTTGAATTTTTCCATATTCCTTGCTTTTGCCATCTGTTTTCCGGATATACAGTTTCTCTTGTTTCTGGTGATTCCGGTAAAGGCCAAATGGCTGGCTATTGCAGAGACGGCAGTGTATGCCTACAGTTTTATCAGGGGCAATGCCAGTATCCGGTGCGAGATCATACTGTCGCTGATCAATGTGCTTCTCTTTGTGGCCATGACCAGGAACTACCAAAGGTATTCTCCTAAGGAGATAAAGAGAAAGCATGAATTTAAGGCTAAGATGAAAGTCATGCCTAAAGGGCGGACCATTCACAAGTGTGCTGTCTGCGGCAGGACGGAGGCAGATCATCCGGAACTGGAATTCAGATATTGTTCCAAATGCGCAGGGGGCCTGGAATACTGCCAGGACCATCTATATACCCATCAGCATGTGACAGAAGATATTGTTCAGATAAAAGACCAATAATTACGGAGGGATGATATGAAAAAGACAAAGATTATATGTACTATGGGACCCAATTCCGACGATCGACAGGTAATGACGGAGCTGGCCTTAAACGGAATGGATATTGCAAGATTTAACTTTTCCCATGGAGACCATGCAGAACAGAAAGCCAGGTTAGATCAGCTCAAAAGCGTGAGGGATGAGCTGGGGCTTCCCATTGCCGCCCTTCTTGACACCAAGGGACCGGAGATCCGCACGGGACTGCTGAAAGAGGGGAAAAAGGTAACGCTGACGGAAGGGCAGACATTTACCCTGACCACAAGAAAGGTGGAGGGGGATGAAAGCATCTGCCATATTAATTACAGCGGCCTCAATGAAGATGTGGCTCCCGGCAACCGGATTCTTATTGATGACGGTTTGATCGAGCTGAGAGTGGAGAATGTGGAAGGAAGCGAGATTCACTGCAGGGTGGTCAACGGCGGAGAACTGGGACAGCAGAAAGGTGTGAACGTGCCCAATGTGAAGGTAAAGCTTCCGGCCCTTACGGAGAAAGACAAGGAGGACATCTGGTTCGGGATTGAGGAGGGCTTTGACTTTATCGCAGCTTCTTTTGTGCGCAATGCAGACGCCATTATTGAGATCAAGCAGATGCTGGATGTGGCAGGAGCCGGCATAAAGGTGATTGCCAAGATTGAGAACGCAGAGGGGATTGACAACATTGACTCCATTATCGCGGCCAGCGACGGAATCATGGTGGCCAGAGGGGATATGGGTGTGGAGATCCCGGCGGAGCGAGTTCCCTATATCCAGAAAGAGATTATCCGCAAGTGCAATGAAGCCAGCAAGCCGGTTATCACCGCAACCCAGATGCTGGATTCCATGATTCGCAATCCCCGTCCCACGAGAGCGGAGGTAACGGACGTGGCCAATGCGGTTTATGACGGAACAGATGCGGTTATGCTGTCAGGTGAGACGGCTATGGGTAAATATCCGGTGGAAGCCTTGAAGATGATGGCTCAGATTGCAGAGGAGACGGAGTCTCACTTAGATTACAATGCGTACCGCAGGCGCAGCGTTTCGGCGGAGAATCTCCGCAAGATCTCCAATGCCGTGTGCTTTTCTTCCGTGTCCACAGCCCACGACCTGGATGCAAAGGCCATTGTAGCCCCCAGTATCAGCGGATTTACAGCCGGGCTTTTGTCAAAATACCGTCCCGGCGCCAGGATTATCGGCCTTTCGCCCAGCGCCAGTGCTGTGAGACAGATGCAGATCTTGTGGGGCGTCACCCCGTTTTTGGCAAAGCGTGCGGATTCTACGGATATTCTTATCGCTTCTTCCGTAGATCTGCTGAAGGGAAAGGGCATTCTTGAATCCGGCGATGTGGTGGTAGTGACTGCGGGAGTAGTCAGCCATGAGCGCCGCCACGAACCGGCTCAGGATACCAATATTATGCGTGTGGTGAATATATTATAAAAATTATTGGGCACAGGCTTAACATGGAAGTGCTCTTGAACAAAAAATAAAGAAAGTACTGGACAAAGAAGTCTGCTATCGGGTACAATGTGACATCATTGCATTGTCTTAAAGCAGACTTTTTGATTTGCGGCATTTTAAAATTTACAAGACTAAGGGAGGAACACTATATGGAAAAGAAACCGTTTGTGACGCTGGAACAGCTTAAGGAGATTACCAAAGAGTATCCGACTCCATTCCATCTCTATGACGAGAAGGGGATCCGGGAGAACGCAGAGAGGCTGAAAGAGGCATTTGCCTGGAATAAAGGGTTTAAAGAGTATTTTGCGGTGAAGGCCACACCCAATCCGTTTATTTTAAAGATTCTGAAAGAGCATGGGTGCGGCACGGACTGCTCGTCCATGACAGAGCTTATGATGTCTCATGCCTGCGGATTTAAGGAACATGAGATCATGTTTTCGTCCAATGACACGCCGGCGGAAGAGTTTCGGTTTGCCAATGACCTGGGCGCTGTCATTAATCTGGACGATTTTACCCATATCCAATATCTGGAGGATGCCATAGGAGGAATTCCGGAGACCATTAGCTGCCGGTATAATCCGGGCGGGCTGTTTAAGATCAGCAATGACATCATGGATAATCCGGGGGATGCAAAATATGGCATGACCACGGAGCAGATTTTTGATGCCTTTAAGATTTTAAAGGAAAAAGGCGCAAAGTATTTCGGGATTCATGCATTTCTTGCAAGCAATACGGTGACCAATGAATATTATCCCATGCTTGCAAAGGTACTCTTTGAGGTGGCGGTTCGTCTTCATAAGGAGACGGGGGCCAATATCCGGTTTATTAATCTTTCCGGCGGCATCGGGATTCCCTACAGCCCTGATCAGGAGCCCAATGACATTAAGGTGATCGGGGAAGGCGTGAGAAAGGTTTACGAGGAGGTGCTGGTTCCTGCCGGTATGGGGGATGTGGCATTGTATACGGAACTGGGGCGTTTTATGCTGGGGCCCTACGGATGTCTGGTGACAAAAGCCATTCATGAGAAGCATACCTACAAGGAGTACGTGGGAGTGGATGCATGTGCGGTGAACCTTATGCGTCCGGCGGTCTACGGCGCTTATCATCATATTACAGTGGCGGGAAAGGAAGGCATGGCCTGTGACCATACCTATGACGTAGTAGGGTCTCTGTGCGAAAACTGTGATAAGTTTGCCATTGACAGGAGCCTGCCGGAGATTGAAAAGGGAGATCTCCTGGTGATTCACGACACGGGAGCCCACGGGTTCTCCATGGGATACAACTATAACGGTAAATTAAAGTCTGCCGAACTTCTCCTGAAGGAGGACGGTTCCGTAGAGATGATCCGCCGGGCAGAGACAGCCAAAGATTATTTTGCTACCTTTGATTTCTGTGAGGTGATGAAGGATTACAGTTAGATGAGGGGGTAATGTGAGGAATTTGTAAGAAAACCGAAAGACCGGCTTACGAAAAATGGACAGAATGAGAAGGCTTAAATTCAGGCCTTCTCTTTTTGGGAGAAAAAGAAAAATCCCCACATCCTGGTGATGTGGGGGATTACTTTTTCTTTAGGATTAGGATTAAAAGGATTAAGGATTAAAGTTTGTGCATTTCTTATGGTCTTAGTATAACACATGGATTCAAAAAATGTTTGTAGAATGTTTGAATAGATTATGAAGAAATTCTTAAGGTTGCCAAAATGAAACCAATGACAGGGTTTTGGAATATTGTAAAGAAAAAGATAATATAAGGAAAGAACTGTGAATCGGGCAAAGCAGGTGATTCATTGGGGGATAGAGGCTAACCAGGGGCTGACCGGCAATGGAGTAGGCGTGGCGGTTCTGGATACCGGCATCTATCCCCATATAGATTTTGGGCAGCGGATTGCTGCGTTTTATGATGTGATAAGGAAAAGAAGGGAACCCTATGATGACAACGGCCACGGTACTCATATCTCGGCAATTATCGGCGGGAGCGGGGAGGCGTCGGACGGACGGTACTGCGGGGTAGCTCCCGGCTGCCATATCATCAGCGTAAAGGTGCTGGACTCCAAGGGAGGAGGGTATGCCTCTGATGTGCTTATGGGATTGAGATGGATTCGGGAACACAAGGAAATGCTTGGCATCCGTGTGGTGAATATCTCCGTAGGCTCATATTCCAGAAGAAATATGAGCGAGAATTCAGCCTTGGTAAGAGGTGTGGATGCGGCGTGGGATGATGGGTTGGTGGTGGTGGTGGCAGCAGGCAATAACGGGCCCGGCCGTATGACGGTGACAACACCGGGGATCAGCAGGAAGGTGATTACCGTAGGGTGTTCCGATGATGATAAAGAGGTTAATGTTATGGGGACAAAGATGGTGGATTATTCCGGAAGAGGCCCTACGGGAGCCTGTGTGTGCAAGCCGGAAATTCTTGCTCCCGGAGCCTCTATTATCAGCTGCTGCAATGAACTGTGCCGGTATTCTGTGAAAAGCGGAACCTCTATGTCCACTCCTATTGTAGCGGGGGCCATAGCCCTTCTTTTGGAAAAGTACCCGACCATGAGCAACCGGGATGTGAAACTGCGGCTGAGAGAGAGGGCAGTGGACTTAGGGCTTCCCAGGAACCGGCAGGGGTGGGGACTTTTGGATGTGGAAAGGCTTTTGGCGGATGAAGTTCTGTAAGTGAAGTCGCGTCTATGATGCATGATGCGATAAAGGAAACGGTAGGTAACGAGAATGGAGAGTAAGTATCAGGTTATCGTATCCGAACAGGCGAAACAGATGCTTGCAGGCCATGCGGCATTCTTAGCGCAGGTTAGTCCGGAAGCAGCGGAATACCTGGCTGCTTCCTTGACAATTAAATAACTTTATGAAAATCGCCATTTTGTCTAAATATGGCGATTTTTCTACCTAAAAAAGCCCTGTTTTGGAAGCATATTTATGAAAAATTTCAAGAAACCACTTGACAGTTTCGGGCATCTATCTTCATATAGATTTTGGACAGCGTATTGCTGCATTTTATGATGTTGTGAGAAGACGGGGGGAGCCCTATGACGAGAATAGCCATGGGAACCATATCTCAGCCATTATCGGCGGGAGCGGGGAGGCGTCTGAAGGCAGGTATCAGGGTTCTGAGGGGAGTGCCCGGCGCCCCTTCAGTGGGGAGATCAGGTGGTAGCCATTATGGAAGCACGGGACGGTTTGAAAAAGATGTGAAATACTATGTCAAGAAAAAAGGATTCCCTGCATACATTCCCTCCTGAGTGACAAGTTTTGTTAGTTCACTTGTCTGCCCAGAAGGGAGCATGTCAGATGGTTAAACATTTATCTTTGATTTATTTGATTGCAGATGAAGGTTTATGAGAATGACCAAACATTCGGTATCTGGACGGTGACATACCGGTGATTTTTTTAAATGCCCGATTGAAATGTGCCGCATCCTGATATCCGCTTTCAAAGGCGATATCCTGAATTTTTTTTTCTGGATTTTGAAGAAGTATTTTTGCTTTTTCAATCCGTTCTTGTACGATATAATCTCGAATGCATATGCCCGTGAAATTTTTAAACAGGGTACTAAAATAGTATGGAGATAGTTGAAATTGTGCCGAAATATCTGTTATGGTGAGAGAGTCAGAAATATGTGCTTTTATATAGTCTTGTGCCTTTCGAACCATATGGTGATTTCTCTCGTTTTGAATTGCTGTAAGTTTATTAATATATAGAAGAATATCTTCTTTAAATAGTTCCTTTAGCTGGCTGCAGCAAGGAACGTTTTTGATATGATTGGAGATGTCATACCTGGTAAGTTTATGTTCTACAATAATTTGAATCATACTGCTGTTGTGTTCCATCAAAGAATATACAAAAGACATGAGACATTCCCGGAATTGTTCATGAGTCAGTTCTTTTTCAGAAAGGTCCGAAAATATGGTCTCAATCATGTCTGTACAGGCGGAGATATTCATATCACAAACAGATAGACGGAGTAGTTCCAGTTCTTTTTTTAGGTCATCCTCGGTCTTTGGATTTCTAGATAGAGGGATGTCAAAATAGTCCATTTGGTCTTTTTCCTCTTCTGCTCCTATATGGAAGCACAGAGGAAGACAGGACGGTATGTTATTTTTTAAGTCAGGAATCAGGTGTTCTATCATATTGACAAGTTGTCTGATATTGACAGGTTTTAAAAGGTAATCATAGGCTCCGGTCTTTAATGCATTTCGTATATAAGAATAGTCGTCAAAACCGCTTAAAATAATGACACAGCTGCTGATATCATACTTTTTTAGAATTCTCAGAAGAGAAAGCCCATCAAGTTTGGGCATTTTATTATCAGAAATGATCAGATGATAATATTCCGTTTGCATTTGTTTGATGGCCTCTTCTCCATTGGTTGCTGTGACACATCGAAATTCATCAGAAAAATGGTTTTGCATGACTACTTTGAGACCATCCAATATGGTTTCATCATCATCAATCAATAGTATCTGATACATATCCATATCCCCTTTCTCCTATTGTTGAGAGAAGTTAAAAGGTAAGCAGGGCAATGTGACAATTACCGTGCTTCCCTGGCCTTCTATGCTATCGATGGACAATCCATACTCTGATCCGTAAGTTAGCTGAATCCTTCGTGAAACATTACGGATACCAATGGATTGGCTGGCAGGGTTCAGGAGTTCCTGCTGTACTTTCTTCAGCTCTTGAGGCGGCATACCGCATCCATTATCTGATACACATAAAATCATTTGAGAATCCTTTTTATATCCCAGTATATCGATAATCATATGCTGTTTGGTATTGTCAAAACCATGGAGAATAGAATTTTCAACCATAGGCTGAAAAATTAGTTTTATGGTGCGGCAGTCCAACAGCTCTGGTGATAAAACCTTGTTGAAAAGGATCCGGTCTTTATACTGGTGGGAGAGAATTGACAGATATACATCTAACTGCTCTAATTCTTCTCTAAGAGTTACTTCTTTTGTTGTGCCACGAAGACCATATTGTAGATTTTTCCCCAGAAGTTCTGCCATTTCAGCCACATGGAAATCCCCGTTTTTATAGGCAGCCAAATGGATGACTTCTAATGTATTATAAAGATAATGAGGATTGATCTGGGTTCTTAAAAGTTGGAGTTCTGTCTCCTGCTTTTCTAAATCCTTCATCAATATTTCGTGAATTAATGTATTAATTCTGTCAGACATATGGTTAAAGGACAGAAATACTTCATTAAATTCAAGAGGGAGAGGTAAAGAGGGAAGAGCAGGTACATAGTCGGTTTCAAAAGCATTGCAGGTTGTTACCAGGGCCTTCAGGGGAGTTTGAATATTGCGAATAACCCGGAACATGGTCAGTGAAATCAAAACCAGGATTCCGGCCCAAGCTGCAATTACCAGAATACGGGCTGGTATAAGCTGGCGAAATATGGAGGCAAAAGGGGTCTGGATTACAATAGCGGTATTTTTTCCATGAAAAAGGCTATGTTCAAGCCCTGGTTTTTTAATATCTAAGCGGATTTGCCCTTCTGGTTTTTCATGATAAGCAGGCATGGAAGGTGCCTCCATATTGGTAAGCAGTAATTTCCCGTCATAGTAAATGGCATACTCTTGTGCGGGAAGACTGTGTTCGAAAGAGATACCTTGAATAATACTGCTTACATCTCTGCCGGCTACACATAATCCAATAGTCCGGTAATGGTAAGGGTCTACAAGGTTTCGTACAACACAGACGCTGATTTTATCCTTTTCCGCTATGCCTGAATGGATAAATTCATCTGGTTTTAAAATCGAAGCGGCCCCCAAAGGCCCATTGAGCAGGGATTCGTACCAGTCCGCATTTTGTCGGATTGTACAACTGCGATAAGCAGAGTCTTTTTTTGTCAGGTAGACCCCATTGCCTTCCATGTCATAGATGGCAATAAAATCTATGGGTGAATTGTTCATCTGGGTTTGAGCCTGGTTATAAAAGGTAAACCCAAAGGTATGGTTTTCCAGAATGGGGCCTTTGCGAAGAAAGGAACAAAGAGTATCATCATGAGCAAACAGGGCCTGGTTGGTAGGAAATAAGGTAGTTCGTGATAAAACAGCCAGGTCATTTTCCAACTGCGTCAATATCTTTTCACCATTTTGATATGACTGGGAAGCGGTATTATTTATTAACATCATGGCTTCTGATATGGTCAGATACAGCCAGAAGATTACGACCAGGACACATTGCAGCAAGGCGATCAGGCATAGCCGGGATTTGATGGAATTACCATTTTTATTCATTGGTTACCTCTCTGTAAGGACTTTATGGTTATATTATATAATAATCCTTAAAAATGGCAAGAAAAAATTAATCAAGATATTCAACTTAATTATTTCTTTTATTATAATCAAGATACTAATAAAACAGGCCTGTATTTAGAGTAAAAGAGAGGGAGATTACTATGAGGAAAAGATGGTTAGCAGTCAGTTTGGCTGTTATTACAGCCTTAGGAAGTTTGACAGCCTGCAGTAAAAGCGATGATACAACGGTGGAAACGACAGCAGAGTCTACAGCCAGCGGAGATAAGGACGTTGTTGAAAGCAGCACTTCTTCTGCTGAGAGTGTAGAGGTTGAGTTCTTGTCACAAAAAAGGGAAGATGTTGATCTGTTTGATGAAATCCTGGCAGATTTTATGGAGAAAAATCCAGGTATTCAGATTTCACAGACGACCACAACCGGTTCTGTCAGCTTCTCTTCCAGGGTGGCTTCCAATGACGTACCGGAATTAGGGCATGTGTATGCAAGTACTGCTTACCGGACTATGGCAGAAGAAGGATTATTTTTGGATTTAAATGGACAGGACTTTCTGGACAGGATTCCAAAGGAGTATATAGATTTGTTTACATTGGAAGATGGCAGTGTGTTTGCGGTTCCTGTTAATGTAAATGCATTTGGCCTTTATGTCAATATGGACATTTATGAGGAACAGGGGTTGGAGTTGCCGAAAACTTACGATGAACTGATTGCTAACTGTGAAAAACTGAAAGCTGCAGGAATTACTCCGTTTGCATTTCAGTTTAAAGACGCTGGAGCACTTCGGCAATGTTTTGAGCGATATATGTCAGGGGTTGTGGATCATGATTTCTTAAAGATTTGTGAAGAAGTTGGGCTTGAGGGAAAGTCTTTTGGGGACTATTCAAGTATGGTAGAAGGTTTGGAGAAGTTTATCGCTCTTTTGGATTATGCAGATACAGACCCCCTTGGGATGGATACCAATGACCTGGCAGATTCCTTTGCTAATGGGAAATGTGCTATGGTTATGAACGGAAACTGGGGAGCTTCTCAGTACCTGGGATTGAACCCTGATTTGAACATGAAGGTCATTTTGTTCCCGTCTGTGACTGGGATTGACAGCACTACCGTAGGGACTCCTGATATGTGTCTGGCTGTTTCAGCTGCAGCCTCTGCAGAGCAGCAGGAAGCTTGCCTTGCTTTCATTCGGTATTTTCTGGAGCCAGAGACGATTGAGTGGTTTGCCAAGGAAGACAAAGTTCCCAGCATTGTAGAAGGAGTTGTCTATCGCAACGAGGAATTAAAGGATATCTCAGATGCCATTGAAAACGGTCAATTTACAAAATCGCCTACTTTGGGTTGGGCCAATGGGTATCAGAGCACCATTCAAGGAGAGCTTCAGTCTTTGATTGTTGACAGAGATGTAAAAGCTTTTATTGAGACTTGGGATCAGTTTACAAAAGATGTCTATGCACAGCAATAGGTTTTGAATCGGGCAGGATCTGACAGGTTCAGACCCTGCCTATCGTATAAGTATTTCCATGAAGGAGGGAGTTCAATAAGATGAAAAAGATTCATAAAAATCAGGAACGAAATCTTACCCATGCTCTTTTCGTCCTTCCCAGTGTAAGCTTATATACAATATTCTCCATCTTTCCTATCTTTCTGGGGATTTATTATAGCTTTACTGATTGGGATGGAATTAAAAAGAATTATTCGTTCATTGGCTTTAGGAATTACATAAGAATGTTCAGCGATAAGCGTTTCTGGCATTCGGTTTCTTTTAATCTGCGGTATACTATTTTTCTGGTTCTGGGAGTTACTTTGCTTAGTATTGGAATTGGTCTGTTGTTGAATCAAAAAGTCAGAGGAAAGATGTTTTTTCGAGCCGCTTATTTTTTCCCTGCAGTGATTTCTGCTTTGACAGGCGGTTTAATCTTTAATCAGATTTATGGCAAAGGGATTCCCTTTATTGGAGAATTATTGGGAATCGGCCTGCTTCAGAAAAATATTCTTACAAGCAAGGTTGGGGCACAGTTTGGTATCCTGTTTGTTAACTTATGGCAGGGAGTGGCAATTCCTACTGTTTTAGTGTTGTCTGCCTTGCAGACAATACCTCAGGAACTAATCGAATCAGCGTCTTTAGATGGAGCAGACAGCAGGCAGCTATTCCGATATTTGATTTTCCCTTTTTTGCTTCCTACGATCAGTATCATTATTATATTGAATTTAAAATCGGGGCTTATGCTTTATGATTACGTGATGGCATTAACTACCGGAGGACCGGCCAGAGCGACGGAGAGTTTAACTATGCTCATCTATGCCCAGGCCTTTGATGAGATGAAATTCGGCTATGCAATAGCAGAATCCATTGTAGTTTCTGTTGTTATTATTGCTGTTTCTGTTCTGCAGATTCACAGTACGAACCGAAAGAAGGTGTATGAATGACCCGAAAACGAATTAGAACGATTGGCGTGTATACCGCATTAATTATCGGACTTTTTATCATTGCGATTCCGTTTTATTTGTCCTTGGTGTCATCTGTTAAGACACAGTCAGAGTTGAGCCGGAATTTTTTTGGATTGCCGGTAAAGGCTACTTTGGAGAATTATTTTACGATCATGCAGAAGGGAGATTTCCTTCCTGCCCTTAGCAATTCTTTTGTGATTACGGTTGTCAGTCTGGCTGGATTTGCCATACTTCTTCCTATGGCTTCCTATCCGATATCCCGTCGGATGGGTACAAGCAGAATTTATATGATGTTATATTATTATATGCTTGCAAGTATTTTTATTCCCTTTCAGGTGAAGATGATTCCTATTGTTAAGCTGATGAATACGTTAAATATTGCCAATCGGTGGGGATTGATTCTTCTTTATCTGGCGGGAAGTACCGGAGAAGGGATGTTTTTGATGACAGGCTATCTGTCTACGATCCCTACGGATATGGAGGAGGCTGCCTATATTGACGGGGCCAGTACATGGCAGGTTTTTACACAGATCATAGCGCCGGTTATGAGGCCCATCACTGCTACGGTTTTGATTAAAAACTGTTTATGGGTATGGAATGATTTTATGATGCCCAGTATGGTATTGCGGCTGAGAGAGGATAGAACGCTGCCGTTGTTTCAGTATGCTTTTCAGGGAGAGTATGCCACCAATTATCCTTTAGTTTTTGCAGCGTTTGTGATGGCTATGATCCCCATTATGATTTTCTATTGTATCATGCAGAAAAATATTATTGAAGGCATGATGAGTGGTGCTGTGAAAGGGTAAGAGAAGCTATGTCTTTATGTGAAATGACTTTTTATTCTGAAATACTTAAGATGGATACACAGGTTACGGTTATTCTCCCTGAAAAGGAGCAGGGGATAGGGATGGAAGGCTATAGCGCCGGTAAAACAGACGTTTGCCCCGTACTGTGGCTTCTTCATGGACGCAGCGATGATCATACGATTTGGATGAGAAGAACTTCCATTGAACGATATGCGGTTCCTTTGGGATTGGCTGTGGTGATGCCGGAAGTAAGTTACAGCCGGTATCTGAATATGGCTTATGGACCGGCCTATTATGATTATATGACCCAGGAACTTCCCGGGCTGTGCCGCCAGATTTTTCCTGCTTTTAGTTCCAGAAGAGAGGATAATTTTATTGCGGGTTTATCTATGGGTGGCGGCGGAGCCGTGTATATTGGCCTGAAACAACCGGAAAATTATAGTCATATTGGTATATTTTCCACTGGCGGCGCAGTTCCGCTGGAACCATTGTGGCGGTCTGAGGCTTCGGGCGGCAGACTTTTGAAAGATATTTATGGAACCACAGATATTGGATCCCTGGAGGGTGGTCCCTATGACCTTTTTATTCTTGCGAAGAAGGCATTGGAGAGAGAGGTGGCTCTTCCAGCTATTTATCATACAATGGGTACGGAGGACCCACGTTATCCGGCGGCCATGGCTGTGAAAAATTTTTTTGAGAATCTATCTGGCAATCCATTTCGTTATGAATATCATGAAGGACCGGGAAGCCACGAATGGGCGTTTTGGGATCAGTGGATTCAGGGATTTTTAGACAGCCTGAATATTGGAGAGGGGTGATGAAGTGGTTACACTTACCATACATTTTTATTCTTCTGCATTAACGGAGTGCAATTCCATGGAGATTGTGCTGCCCTCTGGGGATGGTCCATGGCCTGTGCTGTGGCTCCTTCCGCCTATGGGGTGTAACCATACTCGTTGGAGTACTTATACAGATATACCATCTTTGGCTGAGAGGAAACAGAGAATGGTGGTCATGCCTGATTTGAAACTGAGCTGCGGCCTTGATATGGTTCACGGTCTTCGATTTCATACTATGCTTGTAACAGAGCTGCCATTGTTTTTGAAAGCACATTTTTCAGTGGATCTTACATCTCAGGTGATTGCCGGTGCAAAAGAGGGTGCTTATGCCGCTTTATACGCCGCTGCCCATGGAAAGCAAAACTATGAACAGGTGATTGCCTTGTCAGGAGGGGATCTGACGGAGGAGGGGAGTCTTATTGATTCAGACTTGAGGTTTTATCATGCTTTTGGGGAAAAGGTATCTGCTCTTAAAGGGAGCGGTTATGATATTGGGATTCGGATTCAGGAAATTCAGGAACGTTCTAAACTTTACGCGGCTTATGGGATGGAAGACGGCTATTGTCATTGTGCTGCTGGCTTGGGGAGGAAATTACCATCGCAGCAGGTTGATATTTTAGAGGGAACCCTTGACTGGGATGAGTGGTACCATATTTTACAAAAGAGAATTTGACAGAAATAAAGGAAACCATATCTATTGATTTTATGATGGATGTGGTTTTTGGTGTTTATAAGTATTAAAAAAGGTAGATGAGTGTCTAATATGCTTTGAGTAAGCATAAACGGATAAATGTTAAATAAGAAAAGTAAAAAAATTAAATAATTTTCGATTATTTCTTTAAAAACGCCTGTCTTCCATATGAAAGGGAGAATCAGGCGTTTCTTACTATGGCTGTCAGGCAGAGGGGAGGTGATTCCCTTGAAGCTGACCAGTCAGGAACAGGAGATTGTATGGAAGAAATTCTGCAGCTACTGTATAAAAGTTATTGACGGAGAGATATTGAACTATCTTGATGAACTAAAGAAACAACAGGAACATGAAGTTTGCTTTTCAGACCTTACCAAAGAACAGCAGAATCAACTATATACCTATGATGAAATTCTGAAAGGCACCCATTTTCAGGTAATGGACATGGAAGTGGAGGTAAACGATGATCAAATCAGCGAAGCGCTTGGCCGCTTATCGGAGAAAAGGCGGATGATTATACTTATGGCCTATTTTCTGGACATGAAAGAGGCTGAGATCGCCCAGTGTATGGAACTTGTACAAAGCACCATACATTACCACAAGGCCGAGTCCTTGCGGCTGCTGAAGGAGTTTTTAGAGTAAGGGTAAACGAAATACATGGGAGAAAAGCGGTATGGGGAGCCGGTTGCATTTGAAACCGTGCGGGCGGCGATTCAGGGGGATGTGGATTCTATTAATCAGATTATTGCCTACTTTCAGCCATACATCAATGCCAGGAGCCGGAGAAAGTTTATTAATGAGTTCGGCGTGACAGAGTTTGTGACAGACGAGTATATGAAAAGGCGGGTGGAGACAAAGCTGATAACAAAAATTTTGGATTTTAAGATTCAAGTGTGATGATTTTTCGCGGAGAGCATCCCTTTCTGCTCTCTAAAAAGGAAACGGATAGGCGTACCTTGACAAGTGAATATGGAAATCCTGTAGGAAATAGGAAACGGCGGAGCTGTATAATCGATACGCCAGGACTGCCTGTCTCTTAAACTTTATGACATGAGGATTGCGGGAGCACAAAGTGCGGAGCAATCCGGTATCAAAGGGGGCAAAAGACCTTTTGCCCCCAACATCATGACATAGTGTTTATGATATGGTGCCATAAAGCTTGGGGATTGAAAACGATGAAATGTTGTTTAGGGCATTGAAGTAAAGGCACGAGCGAAAATTATCTGGTTGTGGGCAAGGAAATGGGAACTTTGCGGCCATGATACCGTTTCTGATAATGCTGCCTGATAAAGAGGGCATGTTATACTTCCGGAGATAAGCTGCTTTGGTGGAGGCTGTTTCCCGACAGCCGCCTGCAGGATATAAAGAAACAAAGAAGGTAAGAAGCAATGATTTCAACACGCTCAAAAAGAGGCGGGAAATGCCGCCTAGTGGTTATAGGACAACGGGATGGAAAAATAAAGTAAAAGAAAGAGAAAATCATTCTGCATTTTTGGAAAGAGAGGGGAAACATGGGGCTGACAAGGGAACGCCTTATGGAGATGGCGGCTGTGGATATACGGACGGTTGATATTTCCACACTGACAGATTTAAGAGATGTGGAGATTGATACGTCCAAGCCGGTAAGGAAAAAACTGGAGGATTTTGCCAGGCAGGTGAATAATGTCTATGTCAATCGGATAGGGGATTACATCGTAAAAGTCCGGTTCCAGGAACAAGGGGCAACCATTGATGACAAGATGGAGGAATATTTGCGCAGGCTGGCAGAGGTACATATCTAAGTGGAGTGGAAGTGCAAAAACTGTAAAAAAGTATTGAAAAAGGGTAAAAGTTATGTTAATCTGTCATCAGGACAAATCAGCAGGACTCCTGATTCTGAAAGGCAGAAAAAAGCCAACGGCTTTATCCTGACTAGGAAAAGAACAGGAGTGATATCATGAAAAATCAAACACATTTCTATGTTGCCATGTATCTCCGCCTTTCCAGGGATGACGGAGACAGAGATGGCACATCCAGGCTTGAGAGCAACAGCATAGGGAGCCAGAGGGAGATGATCCGTTCTTTTTTAAGAGAGCAGGAGGATATGGAACTCTATGATTCCTATGTAGATGACGGATTCTCAGGCGGTAATTTTGTTGAGGTAAGATAACGATACCTTTTTTGCAGAGGGTGTTATCTTACCTCTTTTTGATGTATGTTAGATAGCATAACTCTTTACGTCGGCTCCTATCTGTCTGAAATAGGAGATACTTTCGGTAGGCTTGTCACCTGTATCAACTCTGCCGACAAAGCTATAAAAGATTTCGATTTTGCGGGTGTTCGTTTCCTTATCCAGTTCGTGAATAAGAATACGGTCAATAAATTCATGGACGTTTTCGTAGGTCAGTTCTTCAATCGCTGTGTATCTGCGTACCAGTGCGACAAACCTTTTTACGTCCGCGCTGCGCTCGGTGGCGTTGTCGATTTCCTGTGACAGCTCCGCAATCCTCCGGGTCAGCGTCTTTTTTTCTTCATCATAGCCGGAAGTCAGAAAAGCAAATTGTTCATCTGAAAGTTTCCCTAAAGCGTTGTCCTCGTAGAGCTTGCGGAATAAGATGTTCAGCTCGTTAATACGGTTCTGCGCCTTGTCAAGCTCTTTCCGCTGCTGTGTCAGCGTCTTTTGTACTGCCTTTGCGCTGCACTCGTTGGCTGTTTCGATAAACTCCTGTTCATGCTCTTTCACATAAGACGTTACTCGCTGCAAGTCTGCAAGGACAAGTTCTTTCAATACGCTTTTGCGGATATAATGCGTAGTGCAGAGCATATCATTTCTTGCCCGGTTGCGGTAGTTGCCGCAAGTGTAGGCGTGTTTCCGTTCAAGCGTCCCGGCTCCGCGTACTGCATACATTTTGTAGCCGCAGTCCCCGCAAAAGAGCAGCCCGGAAAACAGGTCAATTTCATCAACCTTTGTCGGGCGTTGCCGGGTGGCAATCCGCTTCTGTGCAAGTTCAAAGGTTTCTTCATCAATCAAAGGTTCGTGAGTGTTGGGGAAGAAATACCTTTTTTCCTCCGGGTTCTTTTTCGTCTTTTTCGACTTATAAGATACCTTGTAGGTTTTCCCGGTTATGGTATGCCCTAAATATTCTTTCCTTGTCAGAATGTCGTACAGCGTCTTATCCGGCCAGTTGTACCATGCGTTGAGCTGTGGGCGGGGGTGGCGTTTGCTCCCTGTCCTGCGGTAGCGCAGTTCCCCGACGGTCAGTATTTCATTGTCCCGCAGCCAGTTCTGGATTTCACACATACGGTCGCCCCGTACATACATTGCAAAAATCTGTTTTACGACGTGCGCCGTTTCCGGGTCGGGTATCAGATGATTGCGGTTATCCGGGTCGATAAGGTAGCCGTAAGGAGCTTCGCCGTTGACGCGCTCGCCTTTCTGCGCCTTTGCCTGTTTGACAGCCCGGATTTTCTTTGAGGTGTCGCGGGCGTAAAACTCGTTGAACCAGTTCCGCAGAGGGGTAAACTCGTTATCTTCCCTTGCTGTGTCTACACCGTCGTTAATGGCAATGTAGCGCACTTCATATTCGGGAAAGACAATCTCTATCAGCTCCCCGGTTTTCAGATAATTACGTCCCAGACGGGAAAGGTCTTTTGTTATGACGGTCGCCACGTTCCCGGCTTCAACCTCATGCAGCATGGCTTGAAGCCCCTCACGCTCAAAGCTCACGCCGGAAAATCCGTCGTCTACGAAAAAGCGCGTGTTGAAAAAGTGGTGTTCGTCAGCATACTTTTGTAAAATCAGTTTTTGGTTCTGTATGCTCTCGCTTTCCCCGGCTTGCATATCTTCCTGGCTCAATCTGCAATATAAAGCGGTAATCTTGTCTGTCTGTAACATTTTGTCCTCCTTTCCGACGACAGACAAGCATGGTATTTGTACTGTCTATATTATACCACATACCGCTGCCTGTGTCATGTATAAAATGTGAAGAAACGCCCTATTTCCGGGCGTTTGCGGGGTTCAGTTCCATGTCTTTGCGAATGAGTTTTTTTATCTTTTTATCCAGTGTGTCCGTTGCGCGTTCACTTGCGGACGAACATACAAGGTAAGTAACTTTTCCTATTTTATGCTCCGTTGTGGTAACGGGCGTTTGGTTTTGCGTCAAAGAAAATCCCCCTTTCTTTCGCAAACATATAATATAGTCTATGAATAGCAGCAAGTCCACTATTCAATAAAACAAAGGCTTTAATCGGACGGTTATTAGCATAACCTCATGGGAATTTCACCCCGGCATGGTTCTCATGCCGCCCTACCCATTGCCTGCGACGCTCTTAACGCTCGGACTGTGGCTGTAAGGAAGTATCATTGTATATTCTGCGTGTCGTCGCCCGCAAGCCGCTACACTTGCTTTCCGGCGCGGTGTTGGTCGCTCGGCTGTCCGGGCGGGGATAACCTCACCCGGATAGCGTCATGGCGCACCCGCCGTATGGCTCGGCGCAAAAGGAACGTATCCGATTTGCCCTATGCTGCGCCGCCGTTATCTTGCGCCGCTTTCTTTGTCAAGGTTCAGAATGGCTTTGCTGCCGCGTCAGCAGCGGAACGGAAAAGGGGGAGAGAGAAAGCGTCCCGCCGCCGCTGCGGTTTATTCCTCTGCCTTAAAGGTGAGGACAGCCATCATCAGTTTTGCTTGCAGCCGTTCCCGAATGTCGTGGTCTACGCCAAAATAGACGTTCCCGCGCTCGTCGTACAGCTTCCGCATGGAGAGGCGGGCTATGTAGCCGCTGAAATGCTGCAAGACAATCTTCATGGCGTCCGGGTCGCCCTTTGTCGCTGCCACAATGACAGGATAAGGAACAAGGGCATTTTCCGGGTAGCCGGGTTCGTTACCATTCGTCCCATTCATCAGCATTTTCCTCCAGATATTTTCTTAATTTCTCAAAAGAGCTTGTCCGCCTGTACTGTATCGTGCTTCTCGACGTGTTGAACAGCTCCGCAATCTCGGTATCGTTCATTCCCTCGAAGTAATACAGCAATATGGCTTTGCGCTTTTCTTCCGGCAAAGTACGGATTGCTTCAAGAAGCAGCTTTGGCGTGATTTTCTTCCCGGCTTTCTCAAAGACGGTTTCGGCGGCTTCACGTTTGAAATATTCATCAAACGTATGAAGCTGCCGCGCTTCGTCTAAGGTCATGTCGGAAAAGGTCACTTCCTTTGCCTTGTGTCTGCGAAGTTCTCTATGGGTGTCGCAAGCTTCATTGTGCAATACCGTATTACAAAACTTCTGAAAAGCACACTGTTTGTAAAACTCCCTGCTATTAGGTTCCACATTCTCACCTCCTTTCTCGTTGGAAAGTTGGTGGTGCTTCCCCCCTTTTCGCGGGGCAATACGGCGTTTTTCAAAAACGCCGAAGATTTTTTGAAATTTCTTCAAAAATTTTTTGAACGTACAAAATGCGCCCGTCCGAAAAGCCCGGACGGGCGCATAGGCATTGTAAGCAGTATCCAGATGATTAGACAGTTCATATATATAAGCGTAGTTTCCCCCGGTGGTGGGCGGGCTTTTTTTGATAAGTCAATAACTGTCGGATTTTGTCGATATGCTTTTTGCTTCATGGCGGCTACCTCCTTTAGCCGCCGATTTCAACAGTGATACCGCGTCATTTCATTAGAAGATAAAAAGAAACGGCGGCTTTGATTTTTCAAAGCTGCTGCGGAAATCAAAGAACGACAAGCAACAGTTCTGATTTTGCTCCAATATGGTTATTAGGGGCACAAATTAAAATCAAAAAAGAGCCGATAACAGCAGTATTTCAAACTGCATATTATCGGCTCTGCGTCTGTGCGTCTGGCTCTTTTAATTAAATTATTTCTGTTGTTTTTTGGCTTTATTATATGTATTAGCTAACTGTCCACAAGCTGCTTTAATCTCTCTACCATGAGAAACTCTCATGGTAACTTCAAGTCCTGTTTGCTCTAATTGATGTTTGAACGCAACCATTTCTTGTTTTTGTGGTGCTCTAATTTTTGAATTACTCGTCGGGTTGTATTGCAGCACGTTAATCATAACATTTTTGCCCTTAAACCATTTTGCAAGTTGCCTTATATCTGAGGAACGGTCATTTATACCTGGTAAAAGCAAATACGCAAATACCACTTTTCGATTATGCCTTTGAGAATAGGACAATGCTTGCTTAACAACATCTTCAATAGCGTACATGTGCATATGAGGAATGATACAGTTTCTCGCAGCCTGTGTTGCTGCATGTAAAGATATTGTCAACTGAATTTTTAGATGTTCTTCGCGCAATTTTTTTAATTGATTAACTGGACCAACTGTTGATACGGTAATGCCGTCGGTTGGAAAGTTAAGTCCATTTCTATCTCGAAGAATATGGATTGCTGCAATCAAGTTGTCGTAATTGAATAAAGGTTCTCCCATTCCCATAAAAACGATACGATTTACTTTTTGACGTATCAATACAACCTGCTGCACAATTTCAGACGGTGTTAGATTACGAACAAAACCATTGCGTCCGGACTCACAAAAAATACAGCCAACAGAACAACCAACTTGCGTACTTACGCAAACAGTCCCACCATCTCGCCGTTTAATAAAAACCGTTTCAATATACCTGTTATCTTTCAATTCATAAACATACTTTTCAGTATCGCTACTTTTATAGACTTTTTTTGTTGATATTGATAGATTTTCTTTGTGAAATGGCTGTTTATACAATTCCGTATATAAGGCTCTTGCTTTATCCTCTCCAATTACTTCCGACATTTCTTTGTAAGTAAATCCGTATGGGTCATTCAATATTTCCGTAGGTGTACTTTTAGGTAAGTGTTTCATTTAAATATCCTTCCTTTTCAAAATTAAAAAGTTTGTTTTTCAGAGTTTTTGATTATGATTTCTAGTTTTTCAACATCAACGATATGCGTTAATTTACATTTAGGGCAGAAAAGAGGAAAATTTCTTAATACCGTATTATAAAATACTTGAACCCTCGTCTTTCCGTTACAAATTGGACATTTTATCCAATATTTTTCAAGCATAATATTTCTCCTTTTGCGCAAAAAAATGCAGGTCAATTCTCAACATGAGCATTGACCTGCATTTATACATATAATACTACAACAAAATTAAGGCATAGTTTTTATACTATGTCTATACGTCGTTAGTTTTGTTGTATAGCATACGCAAAATAAGCATGACAAAAAAGCCCATATTGAAAATGGGAAAAATCTTTTTTGATTTCAATGCTTATCGAATACGCATGCTATGTAACATAAACATTCCCCCCCTTTTATATAATATTATATACAAAAGCAGCTTGTTGTCAACATATATATATATGAATTATTTTGGCTAACTGATAGAACTACGTAGACATATCCAAGAAGAAAGGGGAACAGTAAAATGTAATAGGGTGAATAACTATGGCAAAAAGACCAGTACCACGATACGACTTTAAGGCTTTTGGGGCAGCGATAAAGGCAGCGCGTGAGGGATGCAAGGAGAGCCGCAAGAAAGTAGGCGACGAAATGTTTATCTCGCCGCGCTACCTTGCGAACATTGAGAACAAGGGGCAGCACCCAAGTTTACAGATATTCTTTGAGCTGATACAGCGTTACCATATATCCGTAGACCAATTCCTTTTAGAAACGCCGCCGGAGAAGAACACGCAGCGGCGGCAGCTTGACGCGCTTCTTGACGGTATGAGCGATACAGGCATACGGATTGTAACCGCAACGGCAAAGGAGATTTCCGAAGTCGAAAAAGAGGGCGAATAGGAATGTCCGACTTAAAACTGAACAGGATTTAGAAAGCGTTGTAATCTTTTTTGAGGTTGCAGCGTTTTTCTTTTGCGTAAGTTTGGCAAAATCGCTTTTTCTCCGTAGTAGGTGATAAGAGCCTAAAGGATAAAAACATTCGTAGCAAGCATAGGAAGCGGGTACCACTTCCGTATTTTCGCCCTCCCGCGCTGCGGCGCGTCGGTTGAAAATTGCTTGTTGGGAAGTGTCCCAAACCCTCGGAACGGAAAGGAAAGGAGCGAACACATGGACGGACGCAAAAGGACAGTGCAAATCAAATTCAGAGTGACGGAAGCGGAACGGGATTTAATACTGGAAAAAATGAAGCTCGTACCCACCCGGAACATGGCGGCGTATCTGCGGAAGATTGCCATTGACGGGTATATCATTCAGATAGACCACGCCGATATAAAGGCTATGACCGCAGAGATACAGAAAATCGGTGTCAACGTCAACCAGATAGCACGCCGCGTAAACGCGACGGGGAACGCATACCAAGAGGACATAGAGGAAATAAAGGGGGTGCTTGCGGAGATATGGCGGTTACAAAGATTAAGCCTATTAAAAGCACTCTAAGCAAAGCCCTTGACTATATCGAAAACCCGGACAAGACGGACGGGAAAATGCTTGTGTCCTCTTTCGGTTGCTCCTATGAAACGGCAGATATTGAGTTTGAATATACCCTGTCGCAAGCACTCCAAAAGGGGAACAATTTAGCCTTTCATCTGATACAGTCCTTTGAGCCGGGGGAAGTCGATTATCAGAAAGCCCATGAAATCGGAAAGCAGCTTGCCGACGCGGTAACAAAGGGGCAGCATGAGTATGTACTCACGACGCACATTGACAAAGGACACGTCCATAACCATATCATTTTTTGCGCGGTGAACTTTGTAGACCACCATAAATACAATTCCAACAAAAGGAGCTATTACGGCATACGGAACATGAGCGACAAGCTGTGCCGGGAAAATGGCTTGTCCGTTGTCGTCCCCGGCAAGGGCAGCAAGGGAAAGAGCTATGCGGAGTACCAGGCAGAAAAGACGGGTACAAGTTGGAAAGGCAAGCTGAAAACCACTGTTGACGCGCTTATCCCCCAAGTTTCCAGTTTTGAGGAATTGCTAACGCGGTTACAGGCGGCGGGCTATGAGATAAAGCCGGGGAAATATGTATCATGCCGCGCCCCCGGACAGGAACGCTTCACCCGCCTTAAAACCCTCGGCGCAGACTATACAGAGGAAGCCGTAAGGGAACGGATAGCGGGCAGACGGACAAAGGTGGCGAAAGCTCCCAGAGAGCAGCGCGGCGTGTCGCTGCTTATCGACATTGAGAACAGTATCAAGGCAGCGCAGAGTAAGGGCTATGAACAGTGGGCGAAAATCCACAATCTGAAACAGGCAGCTAAAACAATGAATTTCTTGACGGAACATAAGATTGAGCAGTACGCGGATTTAGTCAGCCGGATTGAGGAAATGGCAGCGGAAAGCGGACAGGCGGCAGACGCATTGAAGAACGCCGAAAAGCGGCTTGCGGAAATGGCGGTGCTTATCAAGAATGTTTCCACCTATCAAAAGACAAAGCCTGTCTATGACGCATACCGCAAGGCAAGGAACAGGGAGAAGTACCGCGCCGGACAGGAACAGGCAATTATCCTCCATGAAGCCGCCGTAAGGTCACTGAAAGCGGCGGGCATTGCGAAGCTCCCGAACCTCGCCGCGCTGCAATCGGAGTATGAAGCCCTCCAAGCGCAGAAAGAAGCCCTTTACGCCGACTATGGAAAATTGAAAAAGAAAGTCCGGGAATATGATATTATCAAGCAGAACATTGACAGCATTTTACAGGCAGACAGACAGCCGGAACGGGAAAAGGAAACAGAACGCGGATAAGGATAGCAAAATCCCCGCCGCTGTGCTATGATAGGGCTATCAAAAAGCAGAGGAGCGTTGAGCATGGAAAACCAGAAAATGCCGGAATATGAAACCATACGCGCCGCCGTTGCCGGGGAGAAATGGGCGGTGGAGAAAGTCGTGGATTGCTACAAGGACGAAATCGACAGGCTATCGACGGTAGCGGTCAGACAGCCAGACGGAAGCACGAAACAGGAAATCAACGAAGATATGCGCCAGTCTATCACAAAGAAGCTGATAGAAGCCCTCCCGCAGTTCCCGCTTGAAGAAATGGAAAAGGGAAATGTCAGATAGGCAAAAAAAGAACAGGGCGCGGAAGCCAGTATATGACTTCCGCGCCCTGTCTTTTTATGGGTGCTGTTTTCGTGAATGTTACGCAGTAGAACGCCATTTTCGGGGGTAAAGGTATAAAGTATCGCCTATCCGATTTTCACGCCCGGAAAGCCCTGTAAATCAAGGGATTTTCCGCACCTACTGCGTAACAGGGGTGCGTCTTTTCCTCATGCGCTCGGCAGCTTGTCTGCGGGTGATACGCTTCCGGCAGACGGGGCAGTATTTGACACTGTTAGAGGTTGACGCAAAGAACGCGCCGCACTCGGTACACTTCTTCTTGTCCCCTGTCTGGTAAAGCTCCGCATAGAGTAGCCTGTCGGCGGGAAGCACCGCAGCCCGGAACCACTTGCAGAGAAGCGAATAGGAAATGAGCTGCGGACAAACGCACTCGTCCCCGTCGTCCAGTAAGATACAGTTCCCGTTATCATAATTGCAGCACGTCCGGCGCACAAGGGCGTTGACTTTCCGGCTCTGGGGCGGCGTCAGCCGCTTAACCCCGTTCATACTTCATCAGCGGCGTAAATGGGAAGCTCTGCAAATTCCGCTTCGGTCAAAGCGTCCACTTTGGAAAGGGTGCGCTTTGCAAGCTCCCGCATATCCGCGTCCATGTAGGGCAGCGCGGCGTTGACATTCTCAATCAAAGCCCGCTTGCCGCCCTCGTTGTAAATGCTCAAAAGGTTTGTTTCTTCAACAGTCAGTCTAATCATGCTCATACCTCCATATCGTGATTTTTTGTTTTTGCCGCCGCCTTTTTCGGGGCGGTCTTTGCCTTGTCTGCTTTAAGCTGCGCCCGGATAGAGGGGCGGGGCTTCCTTATCTTCCTGTCCCGGTTCTCCCCCTTGTCAATCAGCGCATACGTCCCATGTCTGCCCTCGATTTTGGAAAAGGCAAGGGTCTTGTAGGGCAGCATGGAGAAAAGGCGGTCAGTGTCCTTTGTGGCTGCAAGCTGCATGAACGCCGGGGAAAGCTCTACTGATTATTCTAAAGCTTGGGAGCCACTAATTTAAAGCTTGAGAGCCACCCGAATCCAGTGTATTTAAAAGCTTGAGAGCCACCACTATATATTGTGGTCAGCCAAATATATTG
>CAJSZV010000031.1 GCA_910574345.1 Clostridiaceae bacterium
CTGTATTTATTTCAGCATTTTTCAGTTTTGAAGCACTACAATAAGAAAGACAGAAAAGCCACAGTTTTCCTGTAAATTCGGGCTTTTCTGTCTGATGCTTCCGAACGTTCGCTTTCAGTGTTCGCCTGAACGTTCGCTTTGTTCGCTCTGAATATCCGCTTCTTCTGCTGTTATTTCCTCTGCTTCTGCTACCCATACAGCCAAAGCAAGATCATTTTCTTCATTTTCAAAATCTCGTTCGATAACGACAATCAAATACCGGCCAAAGTTCTGACGCATTACATACATTATGCCCTCAATCACAGGATCATCAATAACCTCTGCTCCCATTATTACGCATTCTCTAAACAACAGATCGAACGTAAGGCTACAAATCACGGTAGCCCATATTACGGCGTTTTCCTTCGCCCTGAAATACCGCCCACCAGCATGAGCAACAAAACCTTTTTCAATCACTTTTTTTATCTCCCTTCTATGTTACCAGCTACAAGCTACAGAAAAACCCTATTTCTTATTATTTTTATATAATATAGATATACTGATAGAGAAAATAATATAAAAATATAATAATATTAAAGGAATTACACATATCTGTAGCTTATGTAGCTGATTACATTTTTTATTGATTTTATAGTATCTTTTCAGGCTACACATAAGCTGTAAAAAGCTACAGAAGCTACTTTTTTCTGTACCGTCTGACCTGCTGCCCGCCTATGCGTGTAGGGTAGCTTTCCACTCCAAACATATCCGCTACAGATTTACCAAACATGATTTTTGTTTCAGGATTGATCCCGGATTCATTACAATATACTTTGTAAGCCGCATAAACATCCGTTACCGTTTCCCGGAAAAGATAACCTTCATCACGCTCTGAAAAAAATGCCTTAATAGGATCATTCATAAGGTCATATTCATGGGCGGCCTGTTCCGTTGCTTCTGATCTTGTAAAGCCCTTATTCTCTATAATGCGTTTCAGCCCTTCAATTCCCAGCTTGATCAGATACTCCATACATTCACTTTGAAGCAGCTTCTTTTTTATCTCCGGATCATAGTCCGGCAGATCACTGGTAAAGTGCGCATTGAAAGGAATAATGACCAGTCGGCGCAACACCGCCCCGGTCTTATCCTTCATGCGTGGTATGTCGTTAGCAGAAAACAGCAGTTTGATATATGGATTGAACTCAAACGGATCCTGACCTTTCCTTTCTGCCTTGATCCTGTTTCCCGCAACAATCTTTTTGAACATGGCCACCTGTGTACCCTGCATGAAATCATCCCCTATATCGTCACCAATGTTTGCCAGCTTTCCGAACATCATTGAAGTGGTGAAGCGATCCCCCAGTTCTTTGGGATCCAATGCTGATATGTTATCCTCACCCAAAACAGCCTTGACCAGATCAAGGAAGGTACTTTTTCCGTTGTCCTTATCCCCTGTCAGCATAAATGACCTTTTATATGCGTTCGATCTATAGAAGCAGTAGCCAATACATTCTTCAAGCAGGGAACGGATCGCCGGATCATCACACGCCAGCCTGTTCAGCGTATGGTCAGCCAGTTCACTGAACGCCGCTGAATTAAAATCCCACGGTATTTTATTTGTCATTACTATGTTCGGTGAAAAGTCCTGCATGGTGTCCGTTACTACGTCATAGATCCCATTCCTGAAAGCAATATAACGGGCATCGGCCGGCTGTTTTTCTTCTGCATTGTCATTCAGACAGTCCATTACTTCCGCTTTCTGGTTTTTCCTGATAGCTGGCATATATGACCGCATTATTTTGAAAATGGCAGCAGTATCAGAAACATAAATCCCTTCCCGGTAAATGTGTAGCTTTCCGCTGATTTTTATAATATGCTCTGTATTCCTGATATAATCAGCAAACTTGTTGAATAGAAATGTGGAACCGTTGAAGAACACGGGCTTTTTGAAAGCGTCATCCCTCAAAATGGTTTCTATCTCCTGATCGGAAAGCGGATCCTTCAGGACGAACCTGTTAATAATACGGATCGCTTCCCGTGTTTCCTCTACGCTGTAGTCGTTGCTCTGCAAGGTCAGTATGTAATTGAAAAGTTCCTGATTCCGTCCATCCCCTGCTTCCATGTTCAGGAAGTCCATCTTGCACCTGACAGGCAATAGCCACTTCGGAACTTCCTGATATTCCCCGCCCGGTTCAACATCCCATTCACAGAAGCGTTCTTCACCGTCCACTTTCAGGACTTCATAAGACGCAACATAGCCCACCTTTATATCAGCAGTTAGCCCTATGGCAAGGCGTGTATGTGTCTTGCACTGGTGAAGCTGCGTGTTCCTGAAAATGAAATGCTTCCCCCGGCGGGTACAGATCACCCGGCAATTCAGCTGAAATTCTTCCACAATATCCATCAGTATTTCAGACTGTTCAGGATCGTCAATGTCTATGAACATAGTATTTTTTGCAAGGATCCCGGCATACTCCGGGAGTGACTGCACCTGTTCCAGCGTCTTGAAGTCAGTCCTGTCCTTGAACTTTTCCACACATTTTTTGTTTTTGGTTTTTATGTAGCCTTTATATAAATCATTCATTTTTTTTTTGCGCCACCTTCTTTCTAATCCAATGTAGCCAGAAGTTCCACCGCTTCACTGAACCTACACTGGCAGATCAGCGCTTCCGCTTCCTGTTCTACTCTGGTTCTACGGTCAATCTCTGACTGTAGCTTTTGGATCTCAATAATTTTTGTAGGAATATCTTCCATACTCCCTTTTCCTTCCACAGCCGCCGCACCGCTGTTTAATTGGTTTCCAAAATTTCAGTTACATCCACACCAAGGGCAGAAGCCATTCTTCCAGCCGATACCGTTGACACTTCCCTTTGATTCAGTAAAACATTGATCCTTGTCCGGCTCACACCGTAAGCATTTGCAAGGGCCTGAACCGTCATTTTCTTTCTGGCCATACAAATATTGATTTTATCTCTGCTGATTCTCATACTTTTACCTACCTTTCTTTAATAGCATAATGGTGTTTACACTTGACATATTAACACCATTATGCTATATTTGTCAATAACAAATTGCTTTTCATACACCGTTTTGCTATCATTCTTTGATAAAGGGGGTGTATTGTAATGACAGATTTAGCATATAAAATACGACAATTACGCATAGACCATGATTTAAAACAACGGCAGCTTGCTGAAATATTAAATGTTTCACAAAATGCAATCTT
The DNA here is from genome assembly GCA_910574345.1 of Clostridiaceae bacterium. GTDB lineage: Bacteria > Bacillota > Clostridia > Lachnospirales > Lachnospiraceae > UBA3402. The sequence goes on from CAJSZV010000031.1 coordinate 3,206, forward strand.
TAATTGGGAAAATGGGAAACGAACACCTACACCTGACATGATTAAACAAATAGCTGATTATTTCCAAGTATCCCCTTCTTATCTCATGGGCTGGGATAAGGAACTAAAGAAAACAACACATTTTTTTGACTATCTTGAATTGCTGGGGTATGAAATAAATGAAAGCCCCTATGATGATAAGTGGGAAATCACCATAAAAGAATCCGGGCAGAAAATTTATATAAGTTCTGCTGAAATGAATCTTTTGGAAAGCACCACCAAAGAAAATATTTATTTACGAATTTTTAACTATCTGCATGATAAAAAACACAAACAATAAATAAACATCCCTTTTCCTTCCACAGCCGCCGCACGGCCAGAATGGAAAGGAATGGTGTAAATTATGACAGGTGGAACAAGAAAACGTGGTGCAACATGGTCTTATTATTTTGATCTCGGCACAGTAGGCGGGAAACGCCAGAAGAAGGAAAAGGGCGGCTTCAAGACCAAAAAGGAAGCGGAAGCGGCACTTGCCAAAGCAATCAATGAATACAATAATGCGGGCCAGCTGTTTGAACCTTCTGATGTCACGGTATCGGACTATCTGGATCAGTGGTATGATCTGTACTGCAAACCAAATCTGAAATACAATACACAAGTGGGCTATCTGCGGATCATGGAAGGGCATTTGAAGCCCCGGTTCGGTCAATACCGCTTAAAGGCCGTCACTGCTGCCACATTACAGGAATACGCCAACAAGCTGAAAATGGACGGGCTAGCAAAGCACTCTATAACCGGGATCCTGTCCGTGTTCGGTGCGGCGCTGGATTATGCCGTTGAACCGCTCCATTATCTTCCGGCTAACCCTATGCGCTATGTGAAATATCCCAAAGTGGAGAAGAAGCCCCGTGAAAGGATCATCCTGACGCTGGAAGAATGGCAGCAGATCATTGACAAGTTCCCGACCGGATCCCGTTACCATATCCCGCTGATGATCGGATTTTATACGGGCCTGCGGATCAGTGAAGCCTTTGCCTTGACATGGGATGACATAGACTTTGAAAACAGAACCCTGACCGTCAATAAGCAGATTGTAAAGCGGAACTTCGGGGCTGATGTCCGCAAGGCCGTGGAAAAGACCGGGAAAAAGGAAATGCGTTCCTCATGGTATTTCACCACTACCAAAACGGCATCTTCCATGCGTACCGTGAAGTTTGGCGATACCCTTTATCAGGCATTAAAGCAGGAGCGCACCGCCCAGCTGAAAAACGAACTGAAATACAGTGAATATTATACGATCCACGTCCTGAAAAAAGAGGTTGATGAAAAAGGGAACGATATGCAGCGCATTGTTCCTATCCAGAAGTGCGTTGAATCGGCCTTGCCCCGTGTCCGCATGGTCTGCATAGCGGAAAACGGCGAATACACTTCCACGGATTCCTTCAAATATTGTGCAAGGGTGATCCACAAGGAACTGCTGCTTGCTTTTGATTATCATTCCCTGCGGCACACCCACGCCACGATCCTGATTGAATCCGGCGCTGACGTGAAGGACGTACAGGCCCGGCTGGGCCATTCCAACATCCAGACCACTTTGCAGACTTATGTACATGATACGGAAGTCATGGCGGCACGTTCCGTTGATCTCTTTGAACAGGCAGCAGGCCGGAAAACTTCATAGCATGCCAAAAGAGGGCCGACAGCAAAAGTTCACCGCTGTTCAGCCCTCTCTTAACGTTTTGGGTGGTTTTTCAGAATTGCGGTGGCAAATCGGTGGCAAACCACCCATTTTTACACCCTCTAAAGCCTTAAAAACCCTTATTTTATGCGACTTAAAGCCACTATGGTTTCTATATTCGCCGTAGATGGAAACATATCCACACAGCAAGCCTTCTCCACCTCATACCCCCCAGCCATAAGCACCTCCAGATCCCTCACCAGACTGGTAGGCTTACAGGAGATATACACCATCTTCTCCACCCCGAACCCCATAATCTTCTCCAGCGCCTTGGGATGAATCCCATCCCTGGGAGGGTCCAGTACAATCAAGTCCGGCTTGTCCTCAAGCTCTTCCATGACTTTCAGTACATCCCCGGCTATGAATTCGCAGTTGCAAAGCCCGTTCATAGCGGCGTTCTCCCTGGCTGCTTCCACGGCCTCCCCAACGATCTCCACGCCCACTACCTTCTCCGCCACAGGAGCCAGGATCTGAGCGATGGTGCCGGTTCCGCTGTATAAGTCAAAGACCGTCTTGCCTTTGGTATCGCCTATATATTCCCTGGCAGTGTCATAGAGCACTTCCGCCCCCAGAGAATTAGTCTGAAAAAAGGAGAAGGGAGAGATCTTAAATCGAAGCCCCATAAGCTCCTCATAAAAATAGTCCTGCCCATAGAGAATGACTGTCTCATCACTCTGCACCACATCCGCAAGACTGTCGTTACGGATATGGAGAATGCCGGCAAAGGTTCCTTTAAGTGGAAGGCTTAACAAAAGCTCTTTCCAGGAATCAAGAAGCTTCTGTTCCTTAAGCTGACCCAGGGATTCCGTCTGCCCGCTGGTCACAAGGGCTGCCAGAATCTCCCCTGTCTTCACCGCCCGCCGGATCAGCAGATGCCTGAGATACCCCTCGTGCTTCAGCTTTTTATAAAAGGGGATCTGCCTCTCTCCAAAAAACCCTCTGGCTGCGCTTAGGATCCTGGTAAAGTCCGGGTGAACGATGCGGCAGTGGTCCGCATTGACCACATCATGGAAGCTGCCCCGTCTGTGCATTCCCAGAGCAAGAGGACCGTCCTTTACTTCATCTCCAAAGGAAAACTCCATTTTATTACGGTATCCCTCCCAGACAGGACTTGCCTTGATTCCTTCAAACCCATAATCCCGGCACACCTGATCCATAAGGGATTTTACCTGGCTTTCCTTTATGTTCAGCTGTTCCTCATAAGGAATGCTCTGCATAAGGCACCCTCCGCAGATTCCAAAATGAGGACAGCGCCCGTCTGCTGTCTCCAGCGGGGAAGGGGCAAGAACCTTCATAAGACGGCCTTCGCACCTTCCGTTTCTCTTTTTATTGATCACAAACTCCACTTTCTGGCCCGGAAGGGCATTCTTTACAATTGCCTTTTCTCCATCTATGTATGCAATCCCTTTGTTGGGAAATTCCATTGTTTCTATGGTTCCTGTATAAATCTGGCCTTTTTTCATGGCTGGCTCCTTATTGGGATATGGTGTATAAAAGGGATATTGCCAAGAGCAACATCCCTTTTTATTCCATTCTATTTTTCTGATTCCGTCTCATCGTCGAAGAAATCATCATCGAAATCATCATCAAAATCATCTTCGAAGTCTTCTAAATAGTCGGGGGTGAAGAAACGATATACGGCATATGCGATAGCTGCCACAGCGGCTACTGCGCCAATGATGGCAAGTGCCCATAAGATATTGTTCTTCTTTTTATCCTCTTCCTCTTTTCTGTGAAGGAACTCATTGAGTCTGGTGGAGTTCATAATATCCTCCATACGGTTCAGCGCATCTTTGCTCATCATATCGAATTTATTCATTGTTCCATCCTTCCTTTCCTTTTTGCATTAATAGAGCGGCTTAACCTTTCTTGTGAACATAATTATACCATTTTTTCCCGGCTTTTACTATCTTATTTTTCCCTAATTATCAATTTTTATTCGTTTTATCCGCTCTCCGGGCATCCTGTTATCACTGGATTCTCTCTAGTTTTGCAAATGAAGCGAACATTTTCTTTACACCGGACTTGTCAAAATTCACCGTGACCTCATAGTCCTTGGGACCGTCCTTTATATGCTCCACTGTCCCGGCGCCGAATTTTATGTGAGTTACACGGTCACCTTCCTGATAATCCAGGTTTTTAGCCTTTTGGACCGTAAATGTCTTCCCGAAGGCCGGCTGGGGGGGCGGCGTGACTTTGGCAAAAGAGTTGCCGCTGTATGTACTTCCCGCACCGGTTCCTGATGCGTAGGGATTGGCGGCGGCTTCCATCTTTTTGAAAGACAGTCTGGGCTCCAGCCGGCTGGCTTTTAACAGTTCCTCCGGAATCTCCTCCACAAACCGGCTCACCCTGCTGTATCTTGTCTCTCCTTTTATCATGCGCATTCTGGCAGCAGTAATGGTCAGTTTTTTTCTGGCACGGGTGATTCCCACATAACACAGTCTCCGCTCCTCCTCCAGATCTCCCGGATCATCGGAATAAATGGTCATGTAATTGGGAAAAAGACCGTCCTCCAAACCGCTTAAGTAAACATTTTCAAACTCCAGACCCTTGGCACTGTGGAGAGTCATAAGGGTAATCCGCTTCTCTGTCGGGTCTAAGCGGTCCACATCCGCCACCAGAGCCACTTCCTCCAGAAATTCTTCCAGGGATGGAGCCTTGGCACCGGACCAATAGCTGACTGCCTTGTTGATCAGCTCGTCTATGTTCTCCAGACGGCTTTCCGCTTCCACTTCCCCTTCCTGCTCCAGTTCTTCCCGATAACCTGTCTCATCCAAAATATCCCTGATCAGCTGATGCAGGGTGTAGTCTTTTTCTTTCATTCTGATACGGAACTCTTCAATCAGATCCGTAAATTTCCCGATCTTATCAGCCGCTTTTCCAAGACCCGGAATCACTTTGGCTCTGCACATAGCCTCATACATGCTGTAATCATTCGCCGACGCGAAAACAGTCACTTTTCCTATGGAAGCGGCTCCGATTCCCCGCTTCGGCACGTTGACAACCCGGCTTACGGCCAGGTCATCCCTTCCGTTGGAAATGGTCTTCAGGTATGCCAGGATATCCTTGATCTCTTTTCTCTGATAGAAATTTACCCCGCCCACCAGGCGGTAGGGCACATTGTAGCTGATGCACTGTTCTTCCAACATACGGGACTGAGCGTTGGTTCGGTACAAAACAGCACATTCTTCAAAAGGACATCCCTTTGCCAGAATATCTCTGATGATAAACTCCGCTTCCTCATAAGCCTGATCAAACTGCCGGTAAACAATGGGATCCCCTTTGCCGTTGGCGGTCCAAAGGGTCTTATCCTTCCTGCCTTTGTTATTCCTGATGACAAAATTAGCCGCATCCAGAATATTCTGGGTGGAACGGTAATTCTGTTCCAGCTTGATGACCCTGGCCCCCGGAAATGATTCCTCAAAATTCAGAATATTGCCTATATCAGCGCCCCTGAATTTGTAAATAGACTGGTCGTCATCCCCCACTACACACAGGTTCCTGTATTTGGAAGCGAGAAGACGAACCAACTCGAACTGCGCTTTGTTGGTATCCTGGTACTCGTCAACCATAATATACCGAAAACGTTCCTGGTAGTAGTCAAGGACCTCCGGCTGAGTCCGAAACAGCTCCACGGTCTTCATAATCAGATCATCAAAATCCAGAGCATTATTCTTCTTAAGAAATTTCTGATATTCTTCATAGATCCTGGCGACCATCTGCTCTCTGGCATCCCCAGCCGCCAGCCGCATATACTCGGAAGGCGTAATCAGTTCATTCTTGGCGCCGGAAATGTATCCGGCAACTTCCCGTTCCTTGTAAAGCTTGCTGTTTACATTCATAGCCTTATAAACCTGCTTCATCACCGTCTTCTGGTCATCCGTATCATAGATGGTAAAATTCGTTTCGTATCCGAGAAAGTCAATATGTCTTCTCAGAATTCTGACGCAGGCGGAATGAAAGGTGCTGACCCAGACACTGGATGCCCCTGCCTCTACCTGCCGGTCCACACGTTCTCTCATCTCCCCTGCAGCCTTGTTGGTAAATGTAATAGCCAGAATATTCCAGGGATTCACCTGCTTTTTCTCAATCAGGTAAGCAATTCTGTGAGTCAGTACTCTGGTTTTTCCCGAACCGGCTCCTGCCAGGACTAAAACCGGTCCCTCCGTACAGAATACGGCTTCCCTCTGCATAGGGTTTAAGAGTTCATATCCCTTTAAGTCTTCCTGAATTTCCGCGCACGCATCAGGTGTCCGGTCACCTCCGGACAGCAACATTTCACGATTCATTTTCTCCTGCCTTTTCTTTTCAGACCAAAAAGGCCCTGATACTACAGGACCTTTTCCTGAACCATATAGTTCTCTCCTGGAACATCCTCTGCCATCTACCTGGACTCTTCATACGCTTTGCGCACCACACGGGCCAGTTGGTCTGCACAGGACGTGGACTTATTGCCGCATATATTGCCCCTTAGATACCCTTCGATCTGTTCCACGGTCATGCCGTCAACCAGCTTGCCGATGGCTTTCAGGTTCCCGTTGCAGCCGTTGGTAAACACCACATTGGTTACCACATCTCCGTTCAAGTCAAAGCTGATCTTGTTAGAACATACTCCCTGAGGTTTCATCTCATATCTCATATGAATCTCACTCCTATCTGTTCACTGCCTGTCTGGATTATTTGCCGCAGTAAGCAACGGCTTCTATCTCAACTAATGCACTTTTCGGAATGGCAGCTACTTCAAATGCCGCTCTTGCCGGACATGCACCGGAGAAAAATGTGGCATAAACCTCGTTCATAGCTCCAAAATCTCCCATATTCTGCAAAAGTACTGTGGTTTTTACAATATTCTCCATCCCCAGTCCTTCACTTTCGAGAATTGCCTTAATGTTGGTCAGAGACTGTCTGGTCTGACTGCTGATGTCGGTTCCCGCAAACTCGCCTGTGGCCGGATTGATGGGAAGCTGACCGGATACATATACAAAATCTCCTGCCTGAATTGCCTGGGAATAGGGACCGATGGCAGCAGGGGCATTGGTTGTGGCATATACTTTCTTCATAATCTATTTCTCCTCTCTCGTAGTCTCATGGGGTTTATTATACAGAATATAGCGGGGGATTGCAAGGGGAATCATTTATACTATTTTAAATGGATATGCGCATCGTGGGGATTTTAAGTTTCTTTGCATCGGTGACTTCCGCATAAATGTCCATCGTAGTTTCAATACATGGCAGCTGTTCGCTCTTCCAAGTTCACCGACTCCCGGATGTTCCACTGCCATTGTCCTTTGTGTGGCATGGTTTTTCCGCTTTGATATGGACTTGCTCCACTGTGATTTTTTGCGCTTCATCAAGCCGCAAAGTCAATTCATATCCCCTTAGCTCAATCTGCACCGAATCGCCCATAGGTGCAATTTTTTGAAGCGCAACCTCCGTTTTTGGTGTAAGCCCCATATCAAGTAAGTGATGCCGAAGTGCGCCTGTTCCTCCTGCGGAACGGATAAAGGCGCTCTGCTTTGACTTCAGTTCATCCATTGTCATCTTATCATCACCTCATTTTCACGGTTGCAGAATGTGTTCTGTTCCTTTTTCAAGAACCATCTGCACATGTTCATCCACTAAAGTATAAAAGATCATTTTTCCATACCTCCGCCTCCTCACCAGCTTATTTGACTTTAAAAGGTTTAGCTGGTGGGACACCGCAGACTGCGTAATTCCAAGCTGCTCTGCCAAATCACCAACACATGAATCCTGCTCCATTAAAAGGAGCAGGATTCGGATACGGGTAGGGTTCCCAAGCACCTTGAAAAATTCCGTTAATATATGCAAATCACTTTCCTTCAATTCTTTGGAAAAATGACTATCCTGATATTCTGTCAAAGGAACCCCTCTTTCCTTACAGTTTTTTCACAAACAGGCAACGGATCGCATTCAGAACCGCAAGAATCATAACACCTACATCCGCAAAAATAGCCAGATACATATTTGCGATTCCCACAGCCCCTAATGCAAGGCAGGCAAATTTCACTACAAGCGCCATCGAAATATTCTGGTAAACAATCCGCAGACATTTCCTTGAAATCTTGATTGCTTTTGCAATCTTAATCGGATCGTCATCCATCAGAACAATGTCAGCCGCTTCGATTGCCGCATCTGAACCCATTGCGCCCATAGCAATACCTATGTCCGCTCTGGAAAGCACCGGCGCATCATTGATACCATCGCCAACAAATGCCAGCTTTGCTTTGCCTACCTTCACCCGCAATAGTTCTTCTACCTTTTCTACCTTGTCAGCCGGAAGAAGCTCACTGTAAACCTCATCAATTCCAAGTGAGGCAGCAACCTGATTTGCCACTTTCTTTGCATCCCCGGTCAGCATGACTGCTCTTTCTACCCCGGCTTTCTTTAACTCCGCAATTGCCGCCTTAGAATGAGGCTTTATAATATCGGAGATTACGATATGTCCCGCATATTTCCCACCCACTGCCATGTGAATAATCGTACCTGTCTGATGACAATCCTGATAAGGAATGTTTAAGTGCTTCATCAATTTGTCATTACCAGCAGCAACCTTTATGCCGTCTACTTTTGCAGTCACGCCATTTCCACTGATTTCCTGTATATCCGCCACACGGGTTCTGTCAATCTCTTTTCCATATGCCCGCTGTAAGCTCTTGCTGATCGGGTGGGAAGAAGCGCTCTCTGCAAGAGCCGCATATTCCAACAGTTTCTCATTGTCTATGGTGGAGTGATGAATACCGTTTACTTCAAAAACACCCTTTGTCATCGTTCCGGTTTTATCAAAAACAACATACCTGGTCTGTGAAAGGATTTCCAGATAGTTGGAACCCTTTACCAGCACGCCCTCTTTGCTTGCGCCTCCTATTCCTGCAAAGAAACTCAAAGGAATGCTGATAACAAGCGCGCAGGGACAGCTGATAACAAGGAATGTCAACGCCCGGTAAATCCATACGCCCCAGTCAGCAGACAGTCCCATAAAAAGCATTCTGACAGCCGGAGGAAATAGCGCCAGCACCAATGCCGAACAGCAGACAGCCGGAGTATAGACTTTCGCAAACTTCGAGATAAAATCTTCTGATTTTGATTTGCGGGAACTTGCATTTTCTACCAGATCCAAAATCTTAGAAACCGTAGATTCTCCAAACTCTTTTGTTGTCTGTATCTTCAATACCCCTGTCATACTGATACATCCACTAATTACCTCATCACCAACCTTTGCCTCCCTGGGCAGACTTTCCCCGGTCAATGCGCTGGTATTCAGGCTGGAAGCTCCCTCAACAATTATTCCGTCAATCGGCACTTTCTCACCTGGCTGTACAACGATCACACTGCCAATCCCTACTTCGTCTGGATCTACCTGCTCTAATTTCCCATTACTCTCAACATTTGCATAATCAGGACGAATATCCATCAGGTTACTGATATTGCGGCGGCTCTTGCCCACAGCATAGCCCTGAAACCATTCCCCGATCTGGTAAAACAGCATAACGGCAATCGCTTCCAGATAATCACCGTTCTCATAAACAGCAAGCGCCATCGCCCCAATCGTAGCCACTGCCATCAGAAAACTTTCGTCAAATACCTGGCGGTTTCTGATGCCTTTTGCCGCCTTCCTTAAAATGTCATATCCGATGATAAAATAATTGATCAGATAGCTGGCAAAGCGGATCCACCTTCCTGCAAAAGGAAATAAATAGCTGTCAGCCATATCAAACATCTCTGCTGAAACAACCTGAAGTGCCAGTAAGATTCCTGCGCTGACCAATATACGGATCATCATAACCCTTTGTTTTTTTGTCATACCATCCTTGCGGCTGCCGACAAAAATAAGAAGTACAGCAGCCATTATAATAACAACTGTCAGCAATATACTGATTACTAATTCCTGCATGGTAAAAGCTCCTTTCAAAATATGCTTAACTGTTTAATCGTTTTCGATAAAAAAGACACCCCAAAACTGCAACCGGGCATTTTCAGGGTGTCACCTTTTCATGGGCAGCTACCGCTTACAGGAAAATCTCGCAGTCCGGCTCCACTTTCTTGCAGGCATCCAGCACGTTCTTCATAACATCCTTCGGCTCCTGCCCCTCGTCAAATTCCACAATCATCTTCTGTGTCATGAAATTAACGGTTGCGCTCTTCACACCGGCAGTCTTGCGGGCCGCATCCTCCATCAAATTTGCGCAGTTGGCACAGTCTACCTCGATCTTGTAAGTTTTCTTCATTGTAAAGTCCTCCTTGTTATTTTTAAATTCAGCGATTAAGTACTTGTTTAATCATCGTAGCCGTAGTATAATACGGAAAAAGACACACGTCAATATCCCCAACGCATTCCCTCCCAAACGGGCGAAAAGTATTTCCGTTTGGGCGAAATGCAAGTCAAAGACCCCGCTGCAAGCAACGGGGCATCAAATTTGTAGCGCTGCAGAGCAGCGGGGTATTTGACCCTCGCGGCAGTCGCCAAATGTGCGTGCAAGCATGCCCGCTTGGCTCGTTGCTCGCGGGAATAAAAGAAAGGAAAACAATATGGACAATATGAAATTACCACACCAACATGGAGAAGGACAGCAGATTGTACTTATCCAAAAGCAATTAGATCATGTAGATTATTTCCAGACCGTAGCGGAAATTTTCAAACAACTTGGCGACACCACCAGAATCCGCATTTTCTGGCTTCTCTGCCACCAGGAAGAATGTGTCCTCAATATTTCAGATATGCTTCATATGTCAAGTCCGGCAGTGTCACATCATCTCAGACCATTGAAAAACAGCGGTCTTATTGTTTGCCGGCGTGAAGGAAAAGAAGTTTACTACCGCGCCGCAGATACGCCACAGGGGCGTCTGCTGCATCAGATGATTGAACAGGTTATGGAAATCACCTGCCCAAAATTGTGAGGTCTGTCTTATGAATGAGGAATTGAGAAAAATACAAAAAAATGTGGAGAAATTACATCAAGAGGTATCACAAACTCTCATTCCGCTTTATCCCGGTATTGAGTTATGCTATCTTACATTTTCAACCGATTCTTTTTCTGTGCAGCATAAGGCTGTATCACACATGGTTCAGATTAACTACTGCAAATCCGGACAGCTTATGTGGGAGATGAAAAACGGAAACCGTATTTATCTGAATCCGGGAGATTTTTCTCTCCATACCATGAAAACCTGTACAGATTCCGTACTTACCTTTCCAAATAATATGTATCAAGGATTCTGCATCTATATTGACCTACAAGAAGCCTCTGACAATCCTCCCGAATTGTTAAAAAACTTTGGTATTTTTGAAACCATATTACCCGAAAAATTCTGCAAAGATGACCATCCTGCCTTTCTTGCCGGAAATGAGCAGACAGAAAGTATTTTTTCTGCATTTTATAACCAGCCCGAAACATTTATGTTTCCATACCAAAAGATCAAGATTTTGGAATTGCTGCTTTACCTTGCCAAAATGGAGTTTACTCCCCAAAGCAAACTGGCTGAATATCAATTCGAGCTGACTGAAACGATTCGGAAAATCCATGACCAGCTTTTGCAGCACATGGAGCAGAGAATTACCATAGAGGAACTTTCAAGACAATATCTCATCAATCCAACAACTTTGAAAAATGCTTTTAAGTCAGTCTATGGAACTTCCATTGCGGCACATATCAAGGAACACCGAATGCGACAGGCTGCCCGTATGTTAATAGAGTCTAATATGAATATAGCACAGATCGCACAAGCTGTCGGCTATGATAGCCAAAGTAAGTTTACAACTGCATTTAAAGCATATTTTAAAGTCCTTCCTAGAGAATATCGAAAAAAATAATTTAAAGCTATATACCCCAAATCAACTGAACAGACACGAATCCAGACTGTTGTAAACCGGACAAGTTACAGCAGTTTTTTATGCCCAAATTTAGAAAGGGCGATGTAAAAATGGCAAACAGGACACGCACCAAGCAAAATGAATTTCATTTGGAAGTAAAGGGTAAGCAGACTTATTACCGCATCAGAAAATTAAGTAATGAGCTATGCAGATTTCTGCTCCTGATGCGGACAAAAGACTGTGAGATAAAAGGCGAATCCTTTGGGGAAGATACCCTCAAATTTATCTCCTTCCGCCCACTCCCTACATTTTATCTCAATATCCTTTTAGGCATAAATATTAATCTGGCTTATACTCAATACGGTGATAATCGGATATGATGTTTCCTAATGTGATGCTTTCTAAACTTTGGCATAGGTCATTTCTTATTTTCTCATAAGAACAGTCCAATACATTATGGATATTTTTTCCTATGGGACATAGCTGCGAAGGCAGTGAATGAATGCCTATAAGTTTGGAACTAAAGGCCGGCTCTATCGCTTTACATATACGGTATAAGGTCACTTCATCCGGCGGACAGTTCAGTGTTGTTCCGCCTGTCCCGAATTTCACAGATATTATGCCATCCTTTTTCAATGAACTTATAATATTGCGGATTGTGACAGGATTGATCCCGGTTGATAACGCCAGAAGTTCACTGGTTACCTTCTGCTTATCCCCATATTCATAAATAAAAATAAGGCAGTGAATCGCAACCGAACATTTTGTACTGATATGCATGACATTACTCCTTTCCACGTTAGATTGTAGCATATATTTTTATTGCTGTAAATCTTGACACTACACCATACGCCTGTTATAATGGTGTAAATTTTAGATTTACAGGAGGAGCAAGCATGAAAGTTTCACAGATTATTTTTAGCCCGACAGGAGGAACGAAAAAGGTTGCAGATGCCATAACAAATACATGGGGACTGCCTGTGAATGAAATTGATTTGTCCAATGCAGAAACCGATTATTCCTCGCTTAGTTTTGGAAAAGATGATATTGCCCTAATTGCAGCTCCGTCTTTTGGCGGACGTGTTCCAAGCCTTGCCGCTCAGAGAATTTCAAATATTCATGGCAGTCATACCCCCTGTGTAATTGTCTGCGTATATGGTAACAGGGCATATGAGGATACCCTGATTGAATTATGCGATGCTGCTGAAAAAAGCGGCTTTCAGGTAATTGCTGCCATTGCCGCCATCGCAGAACATTCTATTATGCACCAGTACGCTGCAGGCAGACCGGACACAAAGGATAAAAAAGAATTAAGCGGCTTTGCGAAAAAAATATTAGAGAAAATAAACAATAATCTGACCAGTCTTTCCACACCGCAGATTCCGGGAAACCGCCCCTACAAGAAATCGGCTGGAATCGGCTTAGTACCCAAAGCGGACAATAACTGCACAGACTGTGGTCTTTGCGCCAGACAGTGCCCTGCACAGGCAATCAGCAAAGAAAATCCAAAAGTTACGGACAGTAAAAAATGTATTTCATGTATGCGCTGTGTCGTACAATGCCCGCAGTCATCCCGTAAAGTAAATGGGGCTATGGTTTCTGTTGCGGCATTGGCAATGAAAAAAGCCTGTTCAACAAGGAAAGGGAATGAGCTTTATATTTAATTTGCTTCCGGTTATATCCAATGCCATATGATATAGTCTAAAAAGCAAACGGAACACCGGCTATTCTCTATTCGCAGTAGAGGATAGCCTTTTTTGTTACTTGCGATTGTGTTTATTGTCTATGTATGTCAAGGCTGCTGCAAAAATCACCAGCACCAACGTAAGCACCTCTAACGTATTCATACCGACCTCCTTTCCGTTTCCAGAAAGGACAACCGCAGACTATCCCTACTCGTTCTAATCTGACTAAGAGAATTATAGAACGTTATGTCGAATAATGCTACAAAAGATTTGCGTTAATCACTCCGCCGCTCCCACATACTTCATCACCCTAAGCACATCCGGCAGAAATGTACTCACCCCATAGACAAATACCGCACAAACCATCTGAACCACATAATACCCAGAAAAAATTCCGAAAAAGAGAGGAAGTCCTTTCTTCCATCCATAATTCGTCACGGTATTTAAAGCCAGAATATTCCCCGGCCCCAGGTCCCTTTCTATATGGAATTCAGTTCCCTTCCATTGGAAGCAATCACCTGCTTATACCAATAAAAAGACTTCTTCCTAAGCCTTTTAAAGGTTCCCCTGCCCTCATTGTCTCTGTCCACATAAATAAAGCCATATCGCTTTTTCATCTCTCCGGTCCCGTTAGAAACCAGATCAATACATCCCCATGTGGTGTATCCCCAAAGTTCAACACCATCCTCTTCTACCGCCTTTATCATCTCCTTTATATGGCTTCTCAGATAATCACTCCGATAATCATCCTCAATGACCCCATTCTCATCCGGAATATCCTCTGCCCCAAACCCGTTCTCTACAATGAACAGCGGCTTCTGATAACGATCATACAGCACATTCAGCGTGATTCTAAGCCCCAGAGGGTCAATAGGCCACCCCCAATCGCTGGTCTTTAAATATGGATTTATCAGCGTGGGGAACACATTTCCTTCCGTTATATCCTTCCCTCCGGCATCTGCGCTGCTGACACGGGAATTGTAATAAGAAAAGCTGACAAAATCCACGGTATGTTCCTCAAGCAGCTCCCTGTCTCCCTGCATATAGGGAATCTGTATTCCGTCCCGCTCATACCTCTTTATCAGGTAAGCGGGATACTTTCCCCTGGCCTGCACATCAATTAAAGAATAGCCGTCTCTGTCATCGCACACTGCCTTCCAGTAATCTTCCGGCCTGCAGCTTTCCGGATAGTAAGGCCCTGCTGCCAGCATACATCCAATCTTATTTTCCGGATTAATCTCATGTCCGATCTTTACGGCCAGCGCGCTTGCCACCAGTTCATAGTGGGCAGCGTCCGCAATTACCTGCTTCTCATTTTCCCCCTCATCAAAGCATATGCCTGCGGCGCTGAACGGCAGATGGTATATCATATTGATCTCATTAAACGTAATCCAGTATTTGACCAGTTCCTTAAATCGCGTAAACAGGGTTACCGCCAGCTTTTCATAAAAAGAAATCATGTTCCGGCTCTTCCATCCCCCATATTTTTTTACCAGCTCCATGGGGCAGTCAAAATGGGAAATGGTCACCAGCGGCTGGATGCCGTATCTGCGGCATTCCAGAAAAACTTTTTCATAAAAAGAAAGCCCTGCCTCATTCGGCTTCTCCTCATCCCCCTTTGGAAAAATCCGCGTCCAGCTGATTGACATGCGGTATACCTTAAATCCCATCTCAGCAAACAAGGCGATATCTTCTTTGTAGCGGTGATAAAAGTCAATGGCATCATGGGCGGGATAAAAATGCCCGTCATCGCACCGGATGCTTTTCATCTTTCCGGATGCCACGCCAAACCGGTCCTTTCCTGCCGGAAGCAGGTCAATATTGGCAATCCCTCTTCCGCCTTCCGCATATCCTCCTTCACATTGATTGGCCGCCGTGGCGCCTCCCCATAAAAAATTCTCTGGCAAGCTCATAGGTAAACCTCCCTTTTTTGTTATCGTGAATTGATGATAGCATCCCAAAGCCAATGAAGGTGAAAAGTTTCCATTTTGGAAACTCTTTAGACAATTTCCATTCCTGCCCCGCCCTTTTCAGACCGTGATTTCCTCAATTGGGCAATGATAATGTCAACTACAAACCGCATGGCAAATTCATTAAACCTGTCATTTATGGTGGGGACGATTAATTTGTTTTTGGAGACCGGTACATTGGGACTGCAGGTAATGACCCATATATCCTTTGGCATATCAAGAATCTTTTTCATCACGTTTTTATTGAATGAAAAACTGCGTCCGTTAATGCTGATGATCAATATCATGGTATCGCCGCTATAGCAGAAAGGTCTGGAGAAATCTGTATTGTTGATGCCTATGGGAATCGCCAGATTACCCAGCTCTATCTGTAAAATCTGGCAAATCGACCGGGCCTCCCCCTGGGCAAAAAGGTGGAGCTCCCTATGCCTCTCCATATCTTTTATGAGCTTTCTTAAAACCCTATAATCTATGGTCCTTTCTATGTACTGCAGTAATTGAGTATACTGCTCTGTAAATCCCATAACATTCTTCTTCAAATCAAGGACTGCATCAAAAACAGGTTTTTTCTGTTCCTGCGCCTCCAAATATTCCATGCAGGAATCCTTAAAATCGGAATAACTTTCATACCCCAGCCTCTTTACAAACTTGGATATCTGACCTTTTGACACAAAGCAGGCCCCCGCCACTTCGCTGATGGACAGGACAGGGATCCTGCCCAGATTCCGCTTGATATAGTCGCTGATCACATACGCCGAATCATCACAATCATAAGAATTCAATATATCGTTTAATTTACTGTCAATCATAACATCCCTCCCGGCTGTAATCCCATTCCAATACTCGTTTTGTTTCAATTTTTACTTTGAAAGTCCCGCCTGTCGGAATTACATATCTTTTTTGTGCGCGCTTCATCTCCTGCGCCATAGCTCTGCGCAGCGGTGGTAGAAATACCAGAAGCCAGATTTACAATCGGCAACATAATCAGCGTATCTATGCGATATGTGGTAGTAGTTTCCGTTCAGCCGTCAGCCGGGCCAGCCGCTCTTCCCGGGGAAGAAGCCACCGCGCACCCGCCGCCCCGCATTCACCCGGAACCGCCCCCTATTCAGTTGTGGAGAAGAAAAAACTTCCTCTCATATACCACCAGAAAAATGGAGACGGCAATCACGGATTTTTTCTCAAATACTCAAACTTCCCACACCATTTTGGTGTGCTGAACCATGAAAAATCAATACTTTAACCCATAAAAAAGGCATAAACCACTTGCATGTGGTATAATTGAGTTGTCCAAAAACAATTACACAGCAAGGAGATTTATGCCATGTCAAGTATACCACATAATGTTGAAAACGGAAATGAAATTTCCAATTCCGTCACAAATTTTATGAGAGAGATTCCATAGCTGCCTGATTACTACCTTGAGCTCCAGAACCTCGTCCGGGGTGAGCTCGTGCAGGCAGGCGGAATACTCGATGCCGTCATCCGCATCCAAGGAATAGTACGCCTTGCTGTAGCGGACACGCTCGGTATAGGCCGCCTCGTAGCGGACGCTGGCCCGGAGCGCCTCGGCCACACCGTCAGTAACCTCAATATACTCGTCTTGGGTGTACCAATAGTAAAAGTCGCGCTAGTACTGCCTTGCGGAAATAACGATGAATTCAGCACCCACTCTTTGCGCCAGTGCCGCGTTGTCGTCAGTCAACGATGCCACCGCATCGTCTCCTTCCTCCGCCTTGCCCTGACACAAATATCGGGCACTGATATTCATCGTTATTTCCGCAAAGCAGTACTAGTTGATGATAGTCATTATATGTACCTCCATATCGTTTTTTGTGGTTGGGTTGCCGCGAAACGATATGGAGGGCGGCGGCCTTGATTTCTCAAAGCCGCCGCATAAAGGTACGTGACATTGCTCTACTGTACGACGGCTTTTTTTCTTTTGCCGCCGTGCGGCAGTCGTTACTCACAGTTATCTTCCATAAATATGTCTCCTGCTGATTCTACTGATTACTTTTTCCTTATAATTTGCAGCCACACATAATACACTGAGGCTTACGATTGCAATCATGAAAAATTTCTCTGCGTACGCCAGATTGATTCCCCATTTTGGTGCAAAACCATTAAACAATTCCAGCTGCGTCAGGCTTACCGGCGAAAACCCATATGCCCAGTCCAGCCAGTCATTTGAAACACATATATCCAAAACAGCGATTAGCATCCCAATGAATGTTCCCACTGACTTAGCGGTCATCTTATTCCCACAATAGATAATCAGCCCAATACACAGAATACAGGAAAATTCCAGCAAGATACTTATAACCAGCGCATCAACAGGCTCATATTGCCGTATAATATTCTGAGATACTGACAATTCCACGCCGAACTCTGCTCCGGCATTTGTTTTCCCCAACGTCCCCCAAATCTTACCCCATTCGTTTGACCATGCAATATGCCCAAGAAAAGGAATAATCGATGCAGCAGCCAGACAAGCGGTATAAAGAACCGATGTTTTTAAAATATAAAAAATCTGCCCCAATCCCCATGACAGTTTTCCCGCTCTGGAAATCATATATTGATAGGACTCATCCTCAAAGGGGGCATTACAGAACAAAATAACTGCACACGCCGCTATAACAAACTGAATCCTGTAATTATTGATTAAAAACACAAATGCAAACGGTGTGGCATCTATATGCACGCTCTGGCTGAAGGCTAATACAGCAGAAAGGATTTCCATCACATACAATACGACAATCATCAGGATAAACGGTATTCTGACATTTTTCCATAATATTCTCATATTATATCTTGATACCTTATTTGCTTTCATAAAGCATTCCATCTTTAAGTCCCCTCGCCATCTTTCTCGTAAAAACACATCCCATCAGAAAAACCAAAACACCTGAAACAATGGCAGCAATCATAACTGTGTATCCACTGTCTTTAATCACTGTTCTGCCTATCAACATCTGATCAAGCCGTAATTTATCATCAATGGATAACATCTGGCTTATCCTGACAATCACATAGCTCCCAAAAAACGGAAACATTGTAATGACTAATCTGTCCGTTAAATATAATGACACAAACATGGAAACGCCAGCCCATATCATTCCACGCATAAATCCAAGCGCTGTCTCTGTCATACAGTAACGAACCGGGGAATGAACCACCAGCCACTTATGAAATAAATCTGCAGTATCGGCAGCTGATGTTTCATAATAATCACTTGTCATCGGAAATCTCGTACGCAAAAACAGAATCAGCAAAACTGTACCAAATGCAACAACCAGCCCGCCCATCAGGATATTTACGATATATTTCACAGCGCCGTATCTCTGCATCCCCTCTCTGGAAACAATATACGCAACCGCCCTGCTCTTTCTTTCCTCGCAAAAACTGGCTGCAAAAGGAAATGTCGCAAAAACTGGCAATATATATTTTCTGCACATTCCTCCGAAAGAGGAATTGCTCGTAAAATAGTATACACACCAGACGCTATTGCCGCTTTGCATTGCACTTGCCAAATCATTCCATGAATCAAAGCAAATGCAAAACATAACGCCAATAATTGCTATAACAGCACTTATATTTATTGCCCTCCTCCATTCATTTATGAATACCCTGATCACGAGATTTCCTCTCCTGTGATTGCGTTAAACCGAATTGAATATCTGCTGTCTTCAACCGATTGTCCATCTACTTCAAAGTCAACGCACCATACCGGAATCAAATCCATCTCCGTAAAGGAATCCTCCCTCAAAAGTGGGAAATACTCCATCCAGATATTTTTTGCCCTAAACTCGCTTGATAAAATGACATCACCAAATTTTTTCATGATCGCTTCTTTGATGCCGTCCTCACCTATAATAGCTGTTTCCTTCTGATGTTCCTCATAAGGCTCAAATATTCCCATCATACTTATCATTTCAATCCCATTATTTGATAACAACACTGTTACAGTAGCTGGATAAGCCAGAAATCTCTCGCTCGTTTGTCTCAAATTTGGCTCATTTCGGTATACGGGGATCCCATTTACATTCATTCGAAAAAGGATTCTGTATACTTCCATATCTTGTTCAAATGTATCGCTTCCATATCCCTTTGCTGACAAAAACTGATAATCGCTATCTTCCATAATTGCTTTTTTCACGTTCTCAAAATCCACTGAATCCATAGCAACCACATCAAGAGCTTCCAGTTCTCCTCCCACGTCAAACATTCCTACCATGTTTTGTATCCTTGCAACAGCATCTGCCTGAGACATAAAAGGCAAATTCCTGTCATCTGTCAATCCCATCTCCCCCGCATAGAAACAATAGGTGTCCAAATGGTTTGCCATATCATTTCTTTGATAGGTAAGCGAGCCACCCGTAAATTCGTCGCTTCCATCATCAACAGCAAGGTTCCCTTCCGCATTTTGCCCTATTGCTTCCTGCACTTTATTATAGTCAAATCTTTTTAACTGCGTAGCATATTCATAAAGGTTATTTTCCGGCATTTTCAATTCTGCACTGATGAACAAATTTTCATCCAGTTTTTCATCTATGAAAACTATTGCGTCCTGTTCATTTCCAATATCAATATTTGTTTCATACTGTGTCTCAACCGTTTCAGTGTCTGTTCCTGTACCATAGTCAATGCCTGGTACTTCTCCCTGAGATGTATGAGCACAACCGCCTAATAATGCTAGAAGAACAAGCATACTCATTGAAGCAGTTACCGTCTTTTTCATCTTTTTCATCCATCCTCCATAATAGGGCTTCTGGATACGCAAGGCATCCCAAAGCCTTATCTTAACATTATTTAGTACCTTAACTTTTCAATTTCCATTATCCATATTACTGTCATAATTTCAACCCCTCCTGCGCCAAACGACATTTTTCGCCTTTGTTTGGTTATTTGGTTCCATTTTTTACCAGATTTTCAAATATGCAGGGTATTTGCAATACTGCCGATAACATAATGTCAATTGCTATACAGACCGAATATATATTCCGCATCTATAAATAAAAAGATGATTACCGGCACAGCCGTTATCTTTTATAAAGAAGCTTTTCATCTTTCTGTAAAAAGAAATAAGAAAATTCTATGCAATTTTTACACTTTTTCCGCAGTTTATCCCAAAATTCACAAAAAAATGTCTTTTCATGCAGTTTCTATACATTTTCCACCTCAGGTGTTATATAATAGTAACGTTATTTATCAATAAGCAAACTGTAAATGAGGTTGAAATGCGAATACTTATCTGCGATGATGATCCTTTGATGATTGAACAGCTTAAAAAATACTGTGAAAATTTTTTTGATAAAATCCATGTGAAATGTCCTGAACTGTCCTGCTTTTCCGACGGGGAATCGTTATTGGCTGACAAAGGCGACAAAGATATTCTTTTTCTTGATATAGAAATGCCCGGAATGAACGGCATTTATGTGGGAAATGAATTAAAAAGGGCAAACAGCAGCATTATCATTTTTATTGTGACTTCTTATTCCGAGTACCTTGATGAAGCCATGCGTTTTCAGGTATTCCGTTATCTGTCAAAACCTATAGACAAGCAGCGTTTCTTCCGAAATATGAAAGATGCAGTTGAACGATACAATACCATGACAATCAAAATACCGATTGAAACTAAGCAGGGTATACACACCCTTCCTGTCTCCGCTGTCATAGCAGTAGAAGCACAGGCAAGAAAAGTAATCGTACATACAACCCTGTGTGATTTTGAATCCGTCCATAATATGCAGTACTGGCTGAAAGAGCTTCCCAAAAACTGTTTTTTCCAGACACACCGCAGCTTCATTATTAACTTTGAACATGTCACGGATTTTGATCATTCCCTTGTCAATATGGATGGCAATCAGATCCGCGCTTATCTCACAAAAAGAAAATATAGTGCATTTAAAGAAGCCTACCTTCTTTATCTTGAAAGTACGAGGTAAACCAAATGAGCAATACTGTTTGTTATTTTTTTACTTTTCTCATAGAGGCAGTAATACTGTGGCTGTATTCCTCTAACCTTTTTACTGCCAGACGCAAACCGTGGATACAATTTGCAATGCTTTTCATTTTTTATTTTACAATGTTCGCCGTATCCCTGCTGGAATATATATGGCTGAATATGGCATTATATTTAGTCATGAATTTTATTTTTCTGCTTGCCCAGTATGATCTCAAATGGTATTCTGCGCTGTTTCATTCCGCTGTTTTAGCTGCCGTTATGGGAATGTGCGAATTGACCGTATACAGCACGATTGAACGTTTTTCGCCCCATTTCTATACAGACCCCAGACACTTTCAAAATATGATCATTTTTATTATTTTCAGCAAAATGATTTTCCTTACCATTGTATATATCCTGATTCATTTATTGAAAGGGAAGCAGACACAGAACCAGCAGCATGACAAATCTGTTCTGCTTCTGATTTTTATTCCCGTAACCTCTGTCTTTATCATGCTCACATTGGTAAGTGTCAGTGACTCTTTCCTGCTTTCACCTCTCTTGAAAGGAATGATTACACTAAGTGCTTTTTTCTTACTGATAAGCAACCTGCTTGTATTTTGCATCAACCAGTACAACCTGAAAAAAAGCATGGAATTTACACAGATACAGTTACTGCTTCAAAAAGAATCTAACTCTACTGAATATTATGAAATGCTGCGCCTGCAAAACGAAAACCAGCGCATTCTAATCCACGATATAAAGAAGCATCTGCACTCCATTGATATGCTGAACCAGCAGAAAGAACATGATAAGATAGATGCGTATCTGCACCAGCTGATTCGTTCTTCTGACTTAAAAGAATCCGCCCGGCTGTGTGAACATGAAATGCTTAATTCCATTTTATGCCGCTATATGCAGCAGTGTACTGACAGCCACATAGCCTTTCATGCTGATATACGAAGCGGAACGACAGATTTTATTTCCGACAATGACCTTACCTCATTATTCTGCAATCTGCTCGACAATGCTGTAAAAGCAGCCAAAGACATTCCGGAATCATTTATTGAAATTAGCACAGGCAAAAAAGAAAAAACTCCATTTACAGTTTTGACAGTCATTAACTCCTGCCGGACAAATCCTTTCACAACAAGAGAGAACGGTAATCCGGCTATGAGCATCACCCGCAGTCATAAGCATGGTTTCGGGCTGAAAAGCATCCGCAAAATTGTTGCCAAATACAATGGGAATATGCAGATATACTACAGCTCTGATACGTTGACGTTCCATGCTATCATCACTTTAAAGCGGCAGGGATTATGAAAACCATAATCCCTGCCACTTTTCCTTGCTTTTATATTTATTTCCCGGCATTCGCACTCCCATCTGCACTCCAAAATATCAGATTATCATCGTTTCCTGTTTCTTTTACTATCTGCTCTTTCTGCTTGAGCCTGTCGTCAATCTCTTTCAGGCGGGGATATTTTTCTGCGAGTATGGAAGAGCGAATGGATACGGGTGAAGGGGACCCATGAACCGCTTGTATCTATGGATGTCTGGGAACTGGTGCGGACGCTTGAGAAGCAGAACACCCGGAGCCTGACACAAAAAGCCCCGGCATCTGCCGGGGTTCATACCAGCCAAACTATCTTGCCGGTTGCCAATATACACATCGTTCTTTATGTAAGGTTCTCATTAAAAATCTTACGCAAGGGCGCAAAATCATTTTCGCCCTGTGCGCTGTCAACACCGTCATTGATTGCAATGAAACGGACGTTTTTCTGTGGGAAAATCATTTCACTAATATGGACAAAACCACAAAAATTTAAGCGGAGCTGCTGACAATACCACGCTTTATCCATAACGACACATAGATTTTGAATATCGAAAACGCAACGGAGACTATGACAATCTCCGCTGCATTTTTTTAATTATATCTGTCAGTCAAATTCGATTATGCTCTCCCCATTCGCACATTCCATCCAAAATAGGCATCAGGGATTTTCCCCGCTCCGTTAAACTGTATTCGACTTTAGGCGGAATCTGAGGATATTCCTCCCTGTGTACCAGTTTGTCAGCTTCCAATTCTTTCAGTGTGGAACTCAGTGTCTTATAGGAAATTTCCCCAATATATTTTTTCATTTCGTTAAACCGCACGACCTTAAATTCCATTAAAGTATAAAGGATTGTCATTTTGTATTTGCCATTGATTAAAGACAGGGTATAGCTGAAACCCGTATCGTTAAGACACTCTTTTGAAATGCAACGTTCGCCCATAGTACACTTTCTTTCAGGTAAGTATCGCACTTGTATGTGCGTACTTGATTTTAGTTTAATTCTTGCTACAATAATACTATCAGATGTGGGGAAAGTCAAGCCCACAAAATCAGGAGGTATTTTGCATGAGCAAAAAAATTGTTGTTATTACTGGCAGTCCTCGAAAGAAGGGCAACAGCTTTGCTATGACGGAGGCTTTCATCCAAGCGGCGGAAGCGAAAGGTCATACTGTTACCCGTTTTGATGCCGCGCTGAAAAATGTGGGCGGCTGTCGGGCTTGCGAAACCTGCTTTAAGACCGGAAAAGCCTGCTCCTTTGACGACGACTTCAACACGATTGCCCCCGCTATCCTGGAGGCCGATGCAGTGATTTTCTCCATGCCAGTCTACTGGTATTCCATCCCCGCACAGATTAAGGGTGTCATTGACCGCCTATTCTCTTTTGTTATGGGCGGCAAGGATATTGCGGGCAAGGAGTGTGCTGTGATTGCCTGCTGTGAAGAAGATGATATGTCCGTCTTTGACGGTGTGCGCGTCCCCATAGAACGCTCTGCCGCACTGATGAAGTGGAAGATGGTAGGCGAGGTTTGGGTTCCTGGTGTGCTGAATGCCGGTGATATTGCCAAGACAGACGGCTGTAAACAGGCGGCAGCTCTGGCAGAGAAGTTTTAAGGAGGAGAACACCATGCCCAAGAAAATTGTCATTCTCAATGGCAGTCCCCGCAGAAAAGGAAACACCTCAGCGCTGGTTAAAGCGTTTACCAATGGCGCGGAGAGCGTCGGCCATACTGTAACAAAATTTTTCCTGGATGACATGAGCATCCACGGCTGCAAAGGCTGCTTTGGCGGACATAGCAGCAGAGAGTGTCCCTGTGTCCAGCGGGATGACATGGACAAAATCTATCCGGCGGTGCGAGAGTGTGATGTGATCGTGCTGGCAAGTCCACTCTATTACTGGAACATGAGCGGTCAAATCAGAACTGCTGTTGACCGCCTGTTTGCTTTGGAAGAGGGTGACGGCAATCTTTTGCGGGGACACAGCAGGGCTTCTGCACTGCTGATGGCTGCGGAGGGCTATGGCTTTGATGATGTTCTTCTTTACTATAATCACTTGATGGAGCATTTGAAGTGGGATAATCTCGGCCATGTTCTTGCCGGAGGAAATGGAGACGCAGGAGATATTGAGGGAAAACCCGAAGTATCTGCCGCTTATGAATTAGGCAGATCCATAGATTAAATAAACTCTGAATCTGCCGCACGACGGCAAAAGAAAAAAGCCGTCGTACAAGCAGGAGTATAATCACGTCCGAAGTGGCAGCTTTGAGAAATCAGAGCCGCCGCTCTTTTGCACTTTGGCGGTACAAGAGGATGCCGCCCTATTTGTTCTTCCCGTGGTTCCTGCTGGAGGACTTGACACTTTCCGCCAAGCTGACCTATGCCCTTTTGCTTGACAGGGCGCAGCTGTCCCAGCTCAACGGGTGGACGGACGAGGCCGGGAGAGTTTATATCATCTTCCCGATTGAGAGAATAGCTAAAATACTCGGCAAGAGCATGATCACCGCTAAAAACGTATTGGCGGAATTAGAGGCCATGGGACTGATTGAGCGCAGGCAGCAGCAGTTCTCCAAACCCACTCATATCTATGTAAAACTGCCTGATGGACAAAAAGTCAGCCACCCATGATGGATAAAAACTTGTCCTTCACCATGGCCGGAAAACTGTTCTTGTAATAGGGCAGAAACCCGGCTGACGCAGGCAAAAAAGCTGGCCCCTAATAAGAACTATAAGAACAATAACAAGTATAAATGAAAGTTGATGGTGGAAATTTTATTTTTTCTGTGGTAAACTATTTTCATCAAAATCTGTATACTAAGGTGGTGTAATGAATGAAAATTGTACAGGCTACAAATGACAATTTGACAGAGCTAATGTCTTTTTACAGTGTAATGTGTGATGTCCTTGGTAAAAAAAGTTTCCTTCCAAACGGGGATAAAGGTGGTTTTCCCTCGCAAGCAATGGTAGAGGAATCTATCAAAGACAGATGTCAATTTATCGGCATAGAAGATAATAAAATCGTTGCAGCATATATTCTAAACCATGATTGCGACAGTGCATATAATACAGTTCACTGGCAAATCAACGCCGCAAAAAATGAAGTAGTCATTATGCATGCACTTCGTGTTCTTCCGGATTATGGCGGGCGTGGATATTCAAAGCAGCTTGTCGAACATGCAATCCAGACAGCAAGAAGCAGAGGCTGGAAGGCAATACGGTTAGACTGTCTGAAAGGGAATGATATACCTGTCAAAATGTATCAGTCATACGGTTTTAAATATGTGGATACTGTAGATATTACTTATGTCGATATAGGTGTTCCCATGCCATTTCATCTTTATGAGCTTGTTTTGGGACAAACAGTTTAAGCGCAGTCAGCCGCCGCAACAACGGTTTTTATTTCCCGTTGGGCGGTGATTTTTATTGTTTATGCTTTTTATTTTTCGCTGTAACACTCAAACATATCCGTGTCGTATAGAGGTTTCCGTCCAGTCTGGTGACGGTCTGGACTTAAAAAGCCGTTTGCAGGATAGCCCAGTATTAGTAACGCAGTCGGCTCTATGTATTCCGGCAAATAGGGCAGCTTTGTTATCCAAAGCCACCATAAAATCAGGGCACTAAAACATGGCTGCTGTACGGCGGCTTTTTTCTTTTGCCACCATGTGGCAATGCCTTCGTGCGGCAGATTTTTTAATACATCTATTGTTACAACTCATTGATAGCAGCAGTAATTGGCATATTACAAATTCGGCAGGAAATGCTTTTTAATGCTTTCCGCAATTTCCGACACATTTTCCAGAGACTTATCTAACACAATCGTGCCTGCATCCAGTTTTGTAATTTTCAAAAGATTTTGTACAAGTCCTTCAATACGGTCAAGTTCCTGTTCGGAAAGTCTGGAAAACTCCCAAACTGCCCCCTGTTCTTCTGCTTCGCCCTGTATCAGTCCGATATAAATATTCAGAGCAGCAAGCAGTGTCTTTAACTGGTGCGAAATATCAGATATTGTATTCCGCAGGAATTTCTTTGCGCTTTTTTCGTTCTCTGCATGGGCATTTAAGATAGCAACCAAAGAATTTACTTCATGGAACAATCTGTTTCGGCTCTCCCGGATTATCCTCAATTTTTGTCCGAAGCCTGCGGATATACACCGTAAGGGAATTATTATCTATATAGCTTTCGTTACAGTCCCACAATCTGCTTAAAATCTGCTCTGAAGAAAGTATCTGGTCAGGGTTTTCCATAAACAGCCTGAACCAGATTGCTAAGCGAATGAACGCAACAGGCAATGTGTATAAAGCTGACGTTGAGGAAGTGAAAAAGTTGATGAAACAGGTGTGGGATACACAGAAGTCCATGCTTTCCAGACAGCCGAGCATGAAACAGTAAACCCGAACGGAATTCCCGTGCAAAACAGAATTATGTGTAAAACTATCCATAATATTTTTATTTTTCTTATTCTGTACTTCAACATTTTAGGCTTTCGTCTACACATATTTTATCTCTCCTGTGTGAATTTATATTATTCATTGACCCTTTCTGTTTTCTATACAGCAGAGAAACAGCTATTACAAATACAGAAAATAGATTACTACTCTGCTTCTTAAAAAGAATGAGTAAATCATGCAAAAAATCTGCGTAATTTACTCATTCTTTTTTACAGCCCCCAAATTACAATACTGTTATCAAAAAGCAAAGGAGAATAAAAGAAATGGCTACATTGTTGGAAGCGAAAAACATAACTAAAATTTATGCAAAATCACAGCGCCCAAGCCTTAATAAAATATCGTTCAGTGTAACGGACGGCGAATTTATCGCCATTATGGGGGCTTCCGGCTCAGGAAAAACCACATTGCTTAATGTTCTTTCTACGATTGATACACCCACCAGCGGCAGCATTACAATAAACGGTATCAATCTTAAAAATCTGACTGATTCCAAAGCAGCGGATTTCCGCAGGGACAATCTGGGTTTTATTTTTCAAGAATATCTGCTGTTAGACAGCCTTACTATTTTTGAGAATATCGCTGTTCCACTGACTTTACAGAAACTCCCGCCGAAAAAAATAGAAAACATGATACGGAGCCTGGCGAAAAGCTTTGGTATTGATGCACAGTTAGATAAATATCCAAGTGAGCTTTCAGGCGGGCAAAGGCAGCGTGCTTCTGCTCTAAGGGCTATTGTGAAACGTCCAAGCATTTTATTCGCAGACGAACCAACCGGGGCACTGGATTCAAGTTCCGCAACAGATTTGCTCAACACTTTAAAGGAATCAAACGAAAGTCTCCATACTACGATACTAATGGTCACACATGATGCTTATGCTGCAAGTTTTGCCGACCGCATCCTGATTTTTAAAGACGGCTGCATCATTCAGGAATTATTGAAACAAAATGCTGGCAGGCGTGCATTCTATGAATCCATTGCGCAGACAATAGCAAAATTAGACACAGAAAGGTAGAGAAGTACCCATGAACCATTTATCTATGGCACTTAAGAACCTGAAAAATAATTTTTCCTTTTATGCCCTCTATTTATTATCCATTTCCTTTGTGATTACTATATTTTTCGCATTCACTTCCTTTTCCATGAATAAAGTTATGCTCGAAAAAATATCAGGCGACGGACGGGTAGAAACCATGTGCAGCACGATTTCTATATTCCTTATGGCATTCGTTATTTTTTATATGTCATATTCTAACCGTTTCTTTCTTCGTCGACGCACAAAGGAATTAGGTATTTATGCATTATTAGGATACCGGAAGTCCACGATACTGTCCCTGCTTACAGCAGAAAATCTGCTCGCCTGTTTCGGGGCTTTCGTAATCGGAATCCTTATGGGCGGTCTGTTTCATAAAGGCATTGTGTTTGGCATTACAGAATTATTGGACTTGACAGTCAGCAATTCAGAAATACCGTTTTTTAACCTGAATGCTATGGTAAAGACAGCATGTTTTGTTTTTGCCATTATCATCATATTATCGCTGTCCAACAGCAAATTTCTTTTTAAATCTTCCCTTATAGATTTGGTGCGGTTTGAAAAAAGTGGGGAAAAGCAGACAAAATTCCATGCCGTTCCTTCTATAATCGGGTTTGTATCTGTCATTTTAGGATACTGTATTGCCCTTGACATCCTACGGGGCGAAAAATCTGTCTGGTTTTCAGTCGGGTTTTATGCTGTTGGAATGCTTACATTTACACTTATCCTTTTTGGGACAGTGCTTTTTATCACATCTTTTCTCCCTTATGCGGTACAGACTGGCAAGAAAAACAAGAAGAAATTTTATACGGAAACAAGAATCATTACTTCACCGGGTTTTATATACCGGATGCGCTCCAATTCAAAAACACTGATCATGCTCACATTACTGTCAGCCGCAACCCTGACTGTTTCAAGCGTTATGGCTCTCACCCTGTATTATCCGATTGCAGCAATATCCCGCATTGCGCCGTCAGAAATCGAATGCCGTATTGATAAGGAGAGCGATCTGTCCGCAATCATGGAGATCGTGAACAACTATTCATCCGGAGATGATATTACATTCCTGCAGACTGATATTTATAAAGTTACTTCTACTGCCGGACAGCTTCCTATGGAATATAGTGTCGGGACTTCCAAGGGAGATGCTGACAACGAAAAAATTCTTCGGAATGCAGGTTTTGAATGTATCTCATATTCTGACTATACCGCCATTCTGAAAGCGCAGGGGCGGCAAAAGGCTTTGGAGCAATTTACAGCACTAAACAACAATGAGTGTATTTTTGTAAGATACCAGCCGGCTTCCGGCAAGGACGAAACAGGCAGCACTTATCCACTGCTCATAAATAATACTGAAATGCCTGTCACTGTGACTATGACCACATTAGATAATCCTATTTCATTTGCGAACAGTGTTGGTACTTTAATTGTAAGTGACAGTTTATACAAAATGATATCTGAAAATGCTGCCCCCGAAACAAAAGTCTTAAGTATTAATGGAAGTTCCATAACAGGTAAGGAGGATCTGTTTCAGGCTTTGTCTGCATATTTGGATAAAAGCCCTTACCTACAGGGCAATTCCCACAGAATACATGAAGTGGTTTCCCTGAGCAGCTCTACTTTCCTGTTGATAGGCTTTCTTGTGGTATTATTCTTTATAGCAACAGGAAGCATCCTGTATTTTAATAACATTTCAGCGATAGCCGATTCAAAATCCGATTACGATATCCTTACAAAAATGGGATATGCGAACAGGACGATTAAAAAAATTATCAGGAAACAGGCAATCACATTTTTTAGCATTCCGTTCCTGTTCGGACTGACAGACTGTATCTTTGCCACATTAGTATATAAAACAGCGCTTATGCAGAACCTTTTGGCAAACAGCATTGTTTTATATGCCCCTACGATATTAGCTATTGCGCTGACACTAATCATTTACCTGATTTATTACTGTATGACTGTCCATACCTGCTGTAAAATGGTTTTGGAAAAATAAAGATTATGCGAAAATGCCGTCTCTTTATCATCAGGCATTTTCGCAAGCTATATGCAAGGCTATCGGAATCATGTATAAATTTTAGTTGTATGCACACAGATAAATGATATAATTTAGGCATGGATAAGGGGGCAAAAATATGAAGCGTATTATCTTTAAGCTTTTTCTTTTTATAAATTCCACCCTGCTTATACTATATATGGGGTTGGAAATAAATATTCAGATGCCGTGCAGCATCAGCAAAATCGTATCATTATTCCTGTCGTCATTGATGTTGATAGACGCTACTTATGTGAGTTCCTGCAATATCAGAGATAATAAAGCTATTTCTTTGTTTTGCGGTCTGCTGGCATTAGACGGTTGGTATATACTCCTTTCTGTTTCGGACAACGCTATAGCAGATATTGTTTTTTATGCCTTAAGTCCAGTTATATGGTGCATTTTTATCAATTTCATACTCATGTTTTTATTTCAGGGGAGCGGTTATAAATTCAAAAAAGCAACAATCTTCTGCCTGACTGGAACCTGTATCTGCTCCCTGATTGGCATTTTAATATCAGACAATGTGTTTGCTTTGCTGTATGGCATCCAGTTTTTGGTAAGCTGGCTTTGCTTCGTTATTGTTGTCGTTTACCATAGAAAAAGAACTGCTTTTGTCCTTAAAGCAGAATGGAAATCCATTCTGTTCTCTCTTGTGATAATAATCATTTTATTCATTGCATACTGTCTTACCACAATGGGAATAACAGGAAATCTTTCAAACTTTGGAATGTATATCCCTGTCCTGCTGTTCTCCATGAGTATTCATGGTATTATACTGAAAGAGCATCACAGTTTTCCATTGTCAGCCATATTCAGCAGATTTCAGTTAATGTTGATTCTGCTTTTCGGTGTTACCATTTGTGGTGTGATTACAATGACTCTGAGTATCGGCCCATTATCCTTCCTTCTTATGTTGGACGCTATGTTTGTATTTATCTATGTCTGCAATATTATACTGGATTTTAATTTAAGGCAGGGAGGAGGCAACATGGTTATGGAAAGCAAATACAATGCTGCATTAGCGCGGTTACAGCAGGAAGAGCAGATAAATCTTGAATTTTCAAACTTTCTTCATGACAATATACTTCAAGACCTGCTTTCCATAAAAAATATGATGCATAAAGCAACAAAACCTGATATACAAAAAATAATCACAGAAACTCTTGATAGTATGAATATCTATATCCGTGAGCAGATGCAGAATTATCATCCCGTATTACTGTCAAAACTTACTATAAAAGAGAATTATCAAAATTTGCTTGCATATATTGCGCAGTCGTTTCCTGAACGCCGTGTCAGCATTGTTTTTGACTGTTCAGACGCTTTATTTTTAGTCCCGCCATATGATATTTTCATATACCGGCTTTTGAAAGAACTCGTCACGAACGTTTATAAACACTCTACGGGAGATAAAGCATGGATAACGCTTACACAGGATAATGGAATAATAGTATTATGCGTAAAGGATAATGGGAGTGCTGATACCGACAGCCTCACCTATACAGATTCATCAAAACACAGAGGTCTTGCATTAAGCACTGACCGTGTGCAAAGCATGGACGGCACTGTAAGTATAACCCCCAATTTCCCGCATGGAATCTGCGTCTGTATCAACCTGCCAATGAAAGGAGATGCTTCTTATCAATATTTTATTAGTCGATGACCACGTTCTATTTTCCAAAAGTCTGGAAATTGCATTATCAGATTACCCTGAAATAAAAAACTTTAAAAGCATCAATGATATTTCCCTATTGGATAAATTCATTGAAGAAGACGCCCCGGACATCCTGCTCATGGATATCAATTTAAAAAATATAACATCGGAAGACGGTTTGGAATTAGCAAAGCAGATATTATCCAATTATCCAGAGCAAAAAATTGTTATTCTGTCCGGATACGATCTTCCAGTATATCGCAGCGAAGCCAAAAAAATCGGAGCAAAAGGATTTATCAACAAGAATACAGAACCGGAAATGCTGATATCTTTTCTTTCACAGATCATGCAGGGAAAATTCATCTTCAACGGTTCAGTTCCGTTTTTAGAAGAATTAACTGACTGTGAAAAACAGATTTTGCAGCTTATAGCTAACGGCAGGAAGCGGAAAGAGATTGCAGGCACGCTTTATATCAGCGAGCGTACCCTCTCCAATCATTTACAGCATATATTTGAAAAACTTCATGTTTCATCCTCTGTCGAAGCTGTAACCAAGGCGATTCAATTAGGATACCTCCCGCCGATTTGTTAATTTCTCATCAAACAAACAACTCATCAAAAGCTGCATCATGGAAATGTCGTATAACTGGCTGCGCCTACGGAATCCATCTCTTTATCCATTTCTTTTATAATAACATTATTTTACAGGTTTATCCCTGCTCTCTCTGCAAAATTATATTTCTGGCTGGTGTGGTTCGCTTTCATCAGCTTCAGCTTTGAAACCTGAATGTCGAGATCCATCTTCTCTTTAATATATGGGTTCCCGGTAGCCAGCGCTTTCACCTCCGCATAAATCGGCATTACCGTTAAACGGATAAAAGCTCCCCCTTTCAATTCCTTTGATGTTCCGAATGTAATGTCTTTTCCTTTTCCATTCTCATCGTAAGAAAATAAAGTGTATGAGTAATCCATACTTCCACTAAAGTTAATTACGCCGCTTTTTGATTCGGTCTGTTCTATTTTACTGTTATCAATCTGTGAATAATAGTATGTGCTGCCAGTTCCCGAAAGAAACCACATACAAAAACCAATAAAACCTACAAGAAGTATTACAACTGCTGCAATCCCGATAGTCATTTTTCTCTTCATTCCTATATCCTCCCTTACCAACCTTTTTTGGTTGTTGTTCTTTTGTGCTTTTTTGCTGCCTTGACTGGCACGTTTCCTTTTGCAGTGAATACAAAAACAGCAGTAATCATCAATGCGGCAATCATACTAAGCAGACAGATTAACACATTCCAATGTACCGCCGGATCGTAGCTTCGGTAGCTGATCAGGCCTAAACTTGCAGTAATCGGATAAATATTTGCTAATGTAACATTTCCAGAAGCAAACATACCGCCATAGCCATAAACAAAGGCAATAATTGTTCCAAGCATATGTCCGTTTGGTATACAAGCGGCAAACACAATTACAGGCATGACCGCAAAATACAAAAACAGACAGTTGAGAATAATCTGAATAAATGTCTGTAATACTGATGTTACAGAAATTCCCGGAAATCCCATCACGAAAACGGCAATTACCGTGAATGCCGCACTTACCAGCCCAAAAAACAAAGACAGCAGCGCACATACAAGCAGCTTCCCCCATAACAGGCTGCTATAAGAAACAGGAATAGTCATAATACTTTTCAGCGTATCGTCTTTCCCTTCCCTTGCTATGATATATCCGGCAATGAGGGCAATGCACATGGGGAAAATCGTTGTGGTATTATTTTTGATTACCTGTTCTGTAAAAATAGAAAATGTCCAAACCGTTCCGTCCAATGCGGTTGTGGAAAAAAGCGTTAATACAACGGAGAGCAGCATTAGGAAAACACCTGCCCATATCATATGATACCGCTTTAATTTCCATATTTCGGTCTTAACCATGCGAAACATATCATTCTTCCCCTCTCTTTCTATACATATAATCAATCACGATTACTGAAGGCAAAGCGATAACAGCTAAAATAATGATTGTCTGAAATGTAGTCGGAATTAAATTTTCCAGCATTCCCACACCGTCCATAGCGCCATGTGCGGTTAAATTTCCTGCGCTCCATAGGGTTGTAAGCGGAATAGGCATCAGCCAGCACATCACTTTGGGCAGTGCGCCAAAAGAGGATTCGGCTGTCAGGCTCAGGACACTATAAAAGATACATAATAAAACAGAAAATACATAGTTCTTACTAAAGAAAACCACAAGAACGACTAACGGCAGCGTTCCGGCTGTAATAAAAATTCCCATTTCCAACGCAAAAAATAATCGATAAACAATGCTGTTTACTTCTGCGATCAGCCCACCGCACAGGATTGTTATAAGAACCGATGTCAGACTGAAAATAATTCCAAAAAAGAACAGGACAATTATTTTTGCCAGAATCATCTGAGTGCTTGTGATGGGAATAGTACGCAGGTTTTTAAATGTATCGTTATCCCGTTCCATAAAAAAGAGCATGGCTGCAAGCACCCCAATCATGCATGGCAAAAGCAGCTCTACCCCATATCCCATGACAAACTGAAAATAATCATTGAAAATCTCTGCTTTGCTGTCGTATTGTCCTGCTGTCTGCGGCATTGTCATCATTGCTGTCAGCGGCACAGGAAACAGAAGCGCTGAAAGGACAACCAACCATATAAATTTTTTCCGCTTTAGTTTTGAAAACTCACAAATAACAAGTTTAAGCAATCCCCTCACCTCCTGTTACACGTTTGAAGTAATCTTCAAGGCTTTCTTCTGAAGTTGCGGCTTCCGATACTTCTAAACCATTTTCCACAAAAGAAGTAACAATTCTTCCTATTGGTAAATCAAGATTATGCACCTGTATATTGTGGTCGTCCTGTATGGTAAACCGGCTCTCATGGAAGATACGTTCTAAAATTCTTGCCGCCTGTGCCGTATCAGAAACAATAAATCGGATATGCTTGTTGCTCTTTGCTTCCAGTTCTGCAAGACTTTCTTCTTCCAGCAATGCGCCGTGGTCAATAATGCCTATATCATCAGCCAATAATGCAATTTCAGAAAGGATATGGCTGGAAATCAATATTGTTTTTCCACGCTCATTGCAGAGATCACGGATAAAGGAACGGACTTCTGCGATTCCAATCGGGTCAAGACCGTTAATCGGTTCGTCCAAAATCAAAAGCTCCGGGTCGTGCATAATAGCAAGGGCAATCGCCAGCCGCTGCTTCATACCAAGTGAATATTGGGAAAACAGCTTTTTATCTTTGTAAGGCAGACCAACCAGATCAAGTGCGTTTTTAATTGCGCCTCGATTCGGCACTCCCCGCAGGGCAGCAAAAATGCGCAGATTTTCGGTGGCTGTGAGATTAGGATAAAATCCGGGAGATTCAATCAGGCTGCCAATACGGGGCAGCAGCTTCTTTTCATTTGCCGCCAAAGGCTTTCCCCAAATCGACACTTCCCCGGAAGTCGGTTGTGTAAGTCCAAGCAG
Organism: Clostridiaceae bacterium; assembly: GCA_910574345.1. GTDB lineage: Bacteria > Bacillota > Clostridia > Lachnospirales > Lachnospiraceae > UBA3402. The sequence continues at coordinate 38,355 of CAJSZV010000031.1, forward strand.
CATTTTCATTGTCGTCGTTTTTCCGGCTCCATTTCTGCCAAGCAGACCATAGATACGCCCTTTCTGAACATGGATATTCAGATTGGCAACACTTTTTTGTGTTCCATATTGTTTTGTAAGATTTTTTGTTTCAATTACATATTTGCTCATTACGAAACCTCCTTTTCATGTCTGCTATTCTATCACGCCAACCTTGCATTAACCTTGCACGAACCTTGCATTAACCTTGCATTTAAAGAAGCAGATCTCTGAAAAAATAAAATCCCCGCAGGACGGAGATTCTATTGCCACCATAAAAAACAGCGCTGATTCATTCTGCCAGTGGAAAAAACAGGATAAAAACGGTTCCCTCTCCCGGTGTGCTTTCCACTGTTATTGTTCCATTCAATTTGGCTGCAAGTTGATGTACGATAGACAGACCAAGTCCGCTGCCTTTTTCAGACCGCCCTCTATCGCATTTATAAAGCCGCTCAAAAATATGCTTCAAATCCTTCTTATCAATCCCTACTCCATTATCAGACAAAAGAATTTTTATATTCCCTCCCTGCCCTGATAAAGATATTTCTATTTTATCCGCATGGCTATGGGAAATCACATTCTGTATCAGATTGTTTAATATCCTCATATATCCGTCCGGGTCAATCTGCACCCGGAAGGGCTGCTCTGGAATGTCCACTGTGAAATCTATCTGTGTATCCTCAAATATGGGTATCCAGTCAATCAGTATGTTCCGTGTCAGTTCCGTTAAATCCACAATAGATATATTCATCGAAAATTCATTTGAACCCAGCTTGAACCAGTCAAAAAGCACATCTATATATTCTTTTAAATCGTGGGCTTTCCGGCGGGCTGTTTCTATATAATCGTCACGTTCTTTCCCATCAACAATCCCTCTATGCGCGGCGTCCAAATATCCTATCAGTGTGGTGAGTGGTGTCCTTACATCATGGGAAAGGCTCGTCATAAGCTGCCTGTTGGTTTCTTCTGTTTGACGATAGGCAGAAAGCCTGTTCTCGTAGGACAGGATAATATCGTTGATTGCATAAGCAAGTGGAGCCACAAGTTCATGTGTTTCCGATAAGATACGCCTGTTTCCATTTCCATTTTTTACATCTTCCAAAGCGTCAGACATTTCTAATAGCTGCTTTTTCACACGCCGGACTATAAAAACAGCCCCGCAAACCGAAGCAAACGCAACACTCAGTGCAATCATTGTAACTGCTTCTGTATACAATATTTACACCTCCCTATTGAAACGATAGCCAATCCCTTTCACTGTCTGTATATACCGTGGATTGCCCGGATTCTCTTCTATCTTTTTCCGCAGACGGCTGATAATGGCCATAATATTGCTGTCATCATAGACATAATCTTCTCCCCATACAGTTTCATAAATTTGCTGCTTTGTCAGTATCTTTCCCTGATTTTTTGCAAGAAGCAATAGTAAATCAAATTCTTTCGGCGGCAGTTCATAATCACCATTTACTGCATGGATAGAACGGTTATGAAAGTCAATAACCAGCCCGTCAAAATCAAATGTCTGTAACTGTCCGTCTTTTGGGTTAAAGCGAGTATAGCGTCTAATCAATGATAGAATACGGGCAATCAGCTCGTCCATGTCAAAAGGTTTTGTTAGATAGTCATCAGCCCCCGCCCGTAAACCACGCACTTTTGAAGCGCTATCATTTTTTGATGTAAACATCAGGATTGGAAGGCTGCTTTCTTTTCTAATCTGCTCCAAAGTTTCAAAGCCGTCAAAGCCGGGCATCATAACATCCAATATGACAAGCTGGTATTCTTTTTCCTTCAGTTGCAGCAGACCGGATTTTCCGGAATAACAGCAGTCGGCTTCTATGCTTTCTCGTAAAACACTCTGCTTGATTAGTACACAAAGTTCCTTATCATCATCTATAATCAAAATCCTGTTCATTACCTACGTTCCTCCGTTCATTAAATTACACATCCATATGCCGAGATTACAGCCACATTACAATTATATGTGGAGATTTGGGCAATGACAAGTACCTAAAATTGCATTGTGGAAAAATCTAAAAGTTTTGATTTTTCCATAATACTTGTCTTTTGGTTTTTGGTTCTTTGGGTTCGGAATAGTGTGGTGCTGGCGGTCTATCTCTTGTTTTTGGTTGCTTGCTTCTTTACCATACATGAGTATTCGCGCCAGGGTTGTCGTTGCCGTAACCTTCCAGCAGGTTGATAACGCCCCACACGCCAAGGCCAGCGCCCAGCGCGATTACAAGGACTTTCAGGCTTTCAATAGCGCTTGCAAAAAATTCCATAAATTACATCCATAATTTTGTTGTGATTGGTTGGATAGGGACAAAAAAAGCCCGCCGGTTGAAAAGTCAATCGGCGGGGGCATCAGACGCAGGCGGCGCTTCGAGTTCACAGCTTTCAAAAACGTCGTCCGGTCGGACGGTCAATCTCCAGCTCAGATATTTTGCAATATCAAAAGCGTTCTTCTTGCCGGAATCCAGCAGGTATTTATATTGCGGATGTTTGGTAATGTCAAATTTGCCGCCGAAAAACGGCCTTACGCCCTGCACCTGCAAGATGCACTTGCCGCCGTCCATCACCGCCAATTCATCGGTTGACATCAGTTCTTTGCCACATTGTCAAGTGAAGAATTCATTCTTTTAGCTTTTTTAGCTTTTTCATACACGGAATCTTGTAGATGTCCTATAAATGTGCTAAACTGAACACAACAATAACTCGGGATTTGCGGAGATAATATAATTGAATGTCATGATGACAGGGTCAAAAGGTCATGTATGACATGCTTGCATGTCGATACATGACTTTGGGACCCGAAAAAACATGAAAAAGTAGCCCGATAGGGCGGATTTTGAATGTTTCTAGGATTGCGGGAGCATGAAATGCGGAGCAATCCGTTGGCATCAGGGGTCAAAAAACCTTTTGACCCCAACATCATGTCATAGAAACAATTAACAAAAGGCATAGTTACAGAGGTAAGTATAAATCAGATACTGTTCCCAGAGAAGATTTAATAACAATAATGAAAGCGGGGCTGAACGCTCCGTCAGGCTGTAATAAGCAAACAACAAGTCTAATAGCAGTTGATGATAAAGATGTATTGAAAAAACTACATAGAGTCATAAGCCCGCCAGTTGGAGAAACGGCTCCCCCTATGATATGCGTTTTAACACAAAGACTGCCTGCATACAGGGAAAAGTGCTTTGCGGTTCAAGATTATTCCGCCGCAATCGAAAATATGTTGTTAGCTATAGTTGAACTTGGATATCATAGCTGTTGGTATGAAGGACACATTACTGATAAAGATAAAATTGGTTATCAAATGGCTCAAATCTTAAACGTTCCCGATAACTTTGAGTTGGTGTGTTTTTTGCCTGTTGGTATTGCCGAGACAGAACCAACTTTACCTAAGAAGCGAACTTTTGAGGAACGAGCATGGTTTAATGCCTTTCCGAATACTCAAAATGAATTTTAGTATCCGGCAAATTCCAGTTTGTAAAACTGGAAAAATCAATCAGAGTTTGAGGAGGTTGGTATATTGGTTGGAAGAATAGTAGCTCTGGTATGCTGCTTATTATGTGCTTTCCCTTTCTTTGTTATAAGTGTTTATAATAAAGATAGCAGTGAACCTATTAATTTTTGGAGCGGAGACACCTCACTGAAGGATAAAGTTAAAGATGTAAAAGGCTATAATACGGAAATAGCTGGATTATATAAAAAGTGTGCGTTATTCTTCTTATTGACGGGGATTTTATTTGTAGTTTTTCCTATTGCTGGAATTGGGCTATTAGTATTTGATTGCTCGGCTGGGATTTATTTGGCATATAGGTTTTATAAAGGGATTTTGAAAAGATATTCTTAACTTCCAGTTTATCCCGGAAGCCGGAGAATAGGGAACCCGGCTTCTTTTTCCTATGCAGGCAAAAAGAAAACCCTTCCCCCTGAAAGAGAGAAGGCATTGCCGTTATTCTGTTACCGCCGGTATCTCCCCGACAAAGTTATAAATGATTTTGATTTCCTGAAATAACTCCCCGTACTTGTCATTTCCCATTTTGGTCTCCTTCTCGGAATTTTAGTGATAGATTATAATCATGGTTTTAACATGATTCAATACTCTATGTTCATTTCATTCTCCAAATTATATTGCAATATTATAAGAAAATTAATATCAACAATTTGATCTTTGGATTTAAGAAAATCAATATAACCTAAGTAATTTGGAAAGATCTTTTCTATTGCCTCACTTTTAACAGTAAATCCTTTTTCATTATAAGCCGCAATATCACCAAGTAAGTGCATAAAACGATAGCATTGTATCTTCTTATCAGCATCAGATCTAATGAAATCAGGTGCGCAGTCCAATCTTTCCATCATGTCAGTTTCATATTTTCTTCTTTCATCATCCGGCATCCTATTTACATAGTTAAGCATCTGGCATGTTCCTTTATACCGTGCATGAAATTCTGTCCAATACCAAAAAGAACAACAGCTCAACATACTGTCATATGTATTATGGCCAAAAATACCTAAATTGTTCTTGTAATCTCGATAATGAGTAATTTCATGAATCAGTACCTCTACCCAACAAAAATTCTTTCTAATGGAATCAAATAAGAAATCCTCATTAATCAGAATTACTGCTGTTTCATCATCAAGAAAAAGGAGATATCCAGCACATTGTTCTATCTCATCTCTCCCTTGCTTTTTTGCAATATCAGGGCGCAAGTTTTCAATCTCTGACCATATACTTTTTACAATCCTAATATCTCTAATACCAGATAATTCTTCTTTGTCACAATTCTCATCCGCACAGTATTTATCTAAAATCCCACAAAGACTAAAGATTTTTTGTAATTCTCTATCTCGGAGAGGTATTGTTCTTTCTTTGCAATAAGTTCATCTATTGCTAAACACTTTTGGTCAAGATAATTTGCTATTTCTTTCTGTTCTTCATAACTTGGCACAGTAATAGAGAAATTCAGGAACTTATCTGCCTGCAATCTCCATCTGCCTAATCCGCCTGCTCCTTGCCCTAATCCATAAAAAATACGATTCGCATAACACATTTGCATCAAATAAAAGTTTCCCAATCTGTCGGACTATAGAGATCCAACAGATTGGTTTGCCTCCTTCCTTGGTCGGCCGCGCGGCCTCTTAGGCTTGATGGTCTCCGTCTCCTTAAGTTTAGGCTTACGCCCCCGCTTCTTAGGTTCCGGTTTCGGTTCCGGGATGGAAAGGCCGAGTGCTTCCAGCTCTTCAAACACACTCTTGAGTGTGTGCACCCAATAGCCGTCATCTGATTTCGGCTGCGGCGGTGCATCCGTCCTCCGCCAAGCAGAGGTTTTGTAGCGGTTAAAGACAAGTTCCAGGAGCCAGCGGTCATCGTAACACAGTAATTTTACAAATCGGGCTTTAATTTATGATTTGAATGAACTGGAAAATACGTCTTCCCTTCCATTGCTTGAGGGCAAAGATCGACAATAAGAGGCGGAAACTGATTATGGCAAAAAGTACGCAGCCCGCCTGGGCCGGCAAGCTGCGCAAGCAGCTCAAACGGGCCGGAGAGGAGGACCGGGATCTTTCACGCTTCGGCGCTGACCAACACGAATACCAGCGGGAGCCGGAACTGCGTATGGTACTGATTAAAATGCTGTCCCACTTCCACGTACCCGGTATGGAGGAACAGATCGGTGTTCTGTGGGACTTCGGGGCATATCCGGAGGCCATCTCGGTCATCTGCTATTCAGGCGGCTGGGCGGTCAAGGAGGCCTGGTGGCCCCGGGTGTTGGAGAGGATGTCCACTTTGCAGGGAGAGGACTTCCAGGACGCCTGCGGCATCTTCTTTATTCTGAGGGATTACCCGGAAATCCACGCCGGACTGCTGAAAGACCAGCTTTACCGAACCGACCTGGATCAGAATGACAAAAGTGTTCTGTTTCACCACCTAAGTGAGCTCAACGGCCGGGAGGAGGTGCCGGACTACTTCCTGGACTACCTGCCCGACGAGAGAAACCATGAGCGGGCGGAGTACATGACTCTGATTTGCGCCATCTGGGTGACCAAGGGCGTCCGGGACCCCCGGCTGGAGCAGATCTGGGTGTCGCTGCTGGACAAGTTCCGCACCACCCAGGACGCCAAGGACGACTACGAGGGCAGTCAGATGCGGATAAAAAGCCAGATCGACCCGAATGGAGACTGCTGTATTGGGACCAACCACCCCTTCGGGGTGATCTGCTCCAACCTGATGAACTGTCTGGACCACTTCGCCTGGACTACCGGGGCGGCTGGAGGCTGCTAATGGACGACCAGCAGTGGGCAGATTGGAAACGGGAACATGGGTTTGCATCATAGCCTTCGACGGTATTTCAGATTTCTTCTGTGGAAGCAGGACTTACAACCTAAGTTATTGTTTGTTGGGGGATTTCATCTTTTGGGTGAAATCCCCCTTGACAAATGCCATCCTTTTCAAACCGCTTACAGCCCACAGAAGGACCAGCGCCCCTCCCGGCACCACTGGGCGTTATCAATCATCCATTTGCCGTCAACCAGACGAATTAAATAACGATAATAGAAAATTTGCTTTTCTGTATAAAGCCAGAATTTGTTTTTTGTGACCTGCTCGCCGGCAACCAGATGATGACCTGTATAAGTCCCGCCTCTTTCCCAGCAAAGATGGACAGGACGCCAGCCAGGACGGGGAGTCCAGCTCACCTGTCTGGCAAACAGCGCATCAATATCCGCCTGGCTGCCGTCACCTTTTTGATCTGCCATCCGTTCCCATTGGTTCATGCCGTCAAAGAATTCCAGCAGCGCATGGATGGGAGCCTGCAGTTCTGGACTGTCCAGTGAGATCCTGTTTTTCATGATTTTGTAGGTACGGGCATCCTCATAAGCCTTGCGTTCCGCCTCTGTAAACAGCCCTGCCAGCCCCTCTTCATCCTGCATGTCGCCATCGCTGACCTGCAGCTTATCCCTCCAGGAAATTGCCAGCAGTCCCTCGGCAGTGACCTGATGACAGGCAGCTATGTAAATATGCTCCAGTTTCTTAATCTGCGCAGCCTGGGCCAGTCCCTCATCATCCAGGGCGGTCCGCTGCAAAAACAAGTCTTTGAGCGGAAGGTCTTTTAACAGCTCCAGCCCATGCCCGGCAATCTGTCTGCCCCGCAGCAGAGCCAGCATGTTCAGCTTGGGAATCCGTGCCAGAACGGGAAAGCACTCATCCCCAAACAGGGCATCATCCAGGGAGACTATCTGTAGTTTCGGACATTGCCTGACAGCCTCCTCAAGGGTCTCCAAATTCAGCGGCGCTTCCACCCGTTTCCTTCCATTGCAGAGGTAGGCACCGTCCTGATATTCCAGCATATAAGTATTTGGGGGAAATTCCAGCATGATTTTTCTCTCCTTCCATGCACATTTCCGGTATCTTCCGGAAATGCGTCGTTTAAGTCACCTTTTTCTTTAGCTTTTTTGAAAATCGTCCCATATTGTTTTCCGCCTTGAATCTGTAAACTGGAACGATTAACGCAGTCATTTCAAATTTTTATTCGGCCTGAATAATTTTTAAATATGCAGGACGGTTCTCTGCCTGCTCTCCATAGACATGCAAGGTGTTTGTGTCTGTATCCAAACAAGTGTGGGCAAAGCGCCCGCCAGGGAAAGGATAAGGCTCACACAGACGCTGGAAGTCCACATTGTTCTCAGACAGGACCTTTTGTATTTCGGCGGGGTCCTCCATCTCGTCCGGATTGGACTCTCAAAATTACCTGTGATGCCACTATCAGTTCCAACACCAGAAAAAGCACTTTTTGCGTGTGGGTCAGGTTAGATAAATCCAGAGCTCCATTCATACTCTTTGTTACGAAAGACCACAATATTTATTCTAATGTCCACGAAAAATCATCGTTCTCATCCATAGAAAACAGAGCGTTCCAATCTCGATTTTTAATAATATTCTGCATCTGCACTGGATGCGCATGAGGCTCCGCTATCTGAAAGAACACCGGAAAGAGCTGTATACCAGCCTGCTCCTGACGGAAAAACTCTATCCCCATTTGTTGGAGATTGACGAGGCAGCCAATGAGCGAATGGATATTCTTATGCCGCAGTTGATGAAGGCCGCCGGTGTGACCGAGGAATTAAAAGCAGCCGACCAGATGAAATGGGTGAGGCTGGCAAATAACTGTAAGGCGCAGGCAGCGGAAAGGTATCCTTCCACCTCTCTTTGTCTGGCGCTGATAAAATCATGTTTCTGTATTATCCAGGCCAGAATTACCGTCATTTTTCTTCAGCGAAGAAATCCATGTTTCGATTGCCCTGGCAAGAATAAGCTGCTGCTGCAGAACTGCCATTCCGTTTTCAGGAACGTCCGGTATATTTTCCTTCGCAAAAAAGTTTTCTTCCAGATAGGATTTTAATTGCTTGATGTTGTTCTCAATATTTGCCAGACATACATTCCGTTTTTCTTGTGAGAGGCTGTCCAGGTTTACAATCACAGCATTAAAATCCAGATAAATGTTAATGGATTTTGCGGCAATTTCCAGCATAAGTTTTTCAAATTCCTGCTCCCCCTGCCGGGTTAATGAATAGACAGCCTTTTCCGGCATTTTTCCCTCTTTTTCAATACGGCTTTTGATGAATCCTTTTTCTTCCAGTTGAAGGACTTTTTTATAAATTGAGGGAGTACTGATTTTTACCCATTTGGATATGTTACGGTACTCAACCAGTTTTTGAATATCGTAGGCGCTTAAAGATTCCCTTTTTAAAATTCCCAGTACAATTAGGTCGATTGTGGCCATATTTGTTCTCCTTTAATACTTGACAGATACTATAAATTATAGTAATATGTTCTCTGTTGTGCAACTATTATAATTTATAGTAGTATAAATAATAGCATCAGTCAAGCGAAAGGAGACATCGACATGAACGAACAAAGAAAGAAAATGGAACTTCTGGGAGCTGTGCCAATACCAAAGGCTCTTTTGGCGCTGGGACTGCCAACTATGATAGGTATGCTGATTAACGCACTTTATAATCTGGCAGATACCTATTTTGTCGGTGGATTAGGTACGGATCAGATGGGGGCGGTTACGGTAGCTTTTCCTTTAGGACAGATTGTTGTTGGCCTGGGGCTGCTTTTCGGGAACGGGGCCGCGGCATATCTTTCCAGGCTGTTGGGGCGAGGGGATAAAGATACCGCTGATAAGGTAGCCAGTACAGCTTTATACAGCAGCGTATTGATTGGAGCGATTGTCATTATAGGCTCCGTCATATTTCTGAAACCCATATTGAATCAGATAGGCGCATTGGAAAGTGTTATGCCTTATGCGATTACTTATACCAGCATTTACATCACGTTTTCCATTTTTAATGTTTTCAATGTCACCATGAATAATATCGTGTCCAGTGAGGGAGCCGCAAAGACAGCCATGTGTGCGTTAATGGCCGGCGCTGTCCTGAATGTGATATTAGACCCTATTTTTATCTATGTCCTGAATCTAGGAGTTGCCGGCGCAGCCATTGCCACGGCTATTTCTCAGGTGATTTCCACGGTGGTTTACCTGTGCTATATCTTCCGGAAAAAGAGCATATTCCATTTTCGTATGAAAGATTGCTGTTTTTCAAAGGAAATAATGTCTGAAATTTTGAAAATAGGGATTCCCACATTACTCTTTCAAGTTCTGACCAGTATGTCTATCAGTATGATAAACAATGGGGCAAAAGAATATGGCGGCTCTGCCCTTGCCGCCATGGGGCCGCTTACAAAAATTATGTCTATGGGAACTTTGATTGTTTTCGGTTTCTTGAAAGGATTTCAGCCAATCGCCGGATTCAGCTACGGAGCAAAAAAGTTTGACCGCTTGTATGAAGCGATTAAAACCTCTGTTCTGTGGTCAACCATATTCTGTGTGGTTTTTGGTTTGATAGCCGCTATATTCCCGTCACAGATTATGGCATTGTTTACAAAAGGAGATACCGAAATGATTCGGATTGGTGCGGCAGCGTTACGGGCAAATGGTCTGTCATTTATCCTTTTTGGATTTTATACCGTGTACTCCTTCCTGTTTCTTGTAATGGGAAAGGCAAAAGAGGGCTGCTTTCTTGGCGCTTGCCGACAGGGAATCTGCTTTGTGCCGGTTATCTGGTTCCTGCCAGGGATTTTAGGATTAAACGGTGTCATTTACGCTCAGCCGGTTGCTGATGTTCTGGCTGCCATTATCACCGTATTTATGGCTTTGAATCTCCACAAAAAACTGTCCGTTGAAGAATCCCGTATGGCTTTGCAGCCAGGAACGCCGGAAAAATAGAAACTGTCATAAATGGGTAAGGTATGCTGATTTCTGAAGCCAGACGCATAATGCGGAGAGCCTGCTTCCTTTGGTATGGGAATGCAGGCTCTCTTTCATGCTATGTATCAGATTCAATTTCAATGGCTTTTTTGCCCTTAGCACAGATAAAACGGATTCAATGATTGGGATAAGGGCGGCAGACTCTTGTTCGCTACATTCCTCAATCATAAATCGAAGCTGGCGGATTGCAGGACTTTCCCTTTTCATTTCGGGATTGAAAATCTCTCTGGAATCCAGTTTGAGCGCACGAACCAAAGGATATAGGACTTCCATTTTAGGATTGCCCTTGTAGTTTTCTATGTTCATTACAGTACGTGCGTCAATGCCGCTTTTTTCAGCTACCTGGCTTTGCGTCAGTCCCAGTTCTCCCCGTGCTCTTTTAATAGCATCCCCTAATGGATAAGAAAATTCTTGCATGGCGGTTCACCTTATAAGTATTTTACAATACACTTTACTTCATTTGAACTCAACACGGTTCCGCAGTTATATAAATAAAATACATATCTTCCGAAGGAGATGTGATTTGAAAGACAAGACAATTTTAGAAATTGACATATCCGGTATGAATTTCAGTGTTTAACTGAAAACCACCACGGGATTGTAAGTAAATTACAGTTCACCATAAGGATTTATCTTAAAGGCATACTTGCAGATTACATTATCTGTCTGTGTGCCTTTTTCTATTTCCGAACCGAAGGGCGCTCCTGCTACTACCAGACACCGGAACAGTGGGTATGCAGGAAAGAAACCATGCTGGAAATTAAGGCCGCCCTTGCGCTCTGCACCGAGGCGCAGCGCCGCCGGTTTGTGCTCTACGCACTGGAGGGTTTGAGCTATGCCGAGATTGCCGGGCTTTGCCGCTGCTCCAAAGCTGCCATACAGGACAGCATTGAGGCGGTACGGAAGAAAATAAAAAAATTTTTCTGATACAGACCCTACGATTGGCCGTTTTCGGGCTAACCAGTGAAGGGAACTTTTTTCCCTATCACATTTCCGGGGAGGACAAGCAGGAAGCTGCTGCCCGTCCTCTCCGCATTTTAGGAGGTCAGCCATGAAAACAATCAATCTAAGGTACTGTTATCCCTACTACACCAGGGACGTGTTTGTGGAGGTATCAGACGAAGCAGCTGAGGTTATAGTGCAGTCTGTCCGGGAGATGTACAACTATGACCGCCGGGCACGCTACCGCAAAGCATTTTACTCCTTGGACGCTTTTGACTGGACGGAGAAGTACGCACTGGAACACAGCCCGTCAGCGGAAGAAATTATCCTGATAAAAGAGGATCAGGCCGCCCATGAAAAGCTGCTTGCCATGCTGGACGAGGCGCTTTCTGTAATCACTCCCATGCAGGCAAGGCGTGTTCGGGGCTACTGTATCAGGGGGCTGGATTTCACCCGGCTGGCAAGAGAGGAAGGCGTTGACAAAAGCGTGGTGAACCGTTCCGTACACCGTGGCCTGAAATATATGCGTGAGTTTTACAGTCGCCAGCAGCCGGAATGAGGTGTGGCCTATGCAGACAATCAACCTGAAAAAGTATTATTACCCGCTTTTTGCCACGGATACAATGATTGAGGTATCGGACGAGGCAGCCGAGGCTCTGCTGCTTATGCGGAGGGAGGAAAACAACCGCACCCACAAAATCTGGTATCACAAGGCGTACTATTCCCTTGACTGTGAGGACGGGATTGAAAACTGTGCCTTTGATTTTACCGCCAAATCCCCGGAGGAGATTCTGCTGGAACAGGAGGAAGAACAGCTTTTCCTTGCCACACTGGAACATCTGTCCGAAGTTATGGATAATCTGACGGACATACAGGCGAGGCGTATCCATGCCCGCTACATACTTGGCAAAAAACTAATTGAGATTGCCGCAGAGGAAGGCGTGTGCGTATCCGTGGAGCAGACCGTTAAGAGCGGGTTAAAGCGAATGCGGAACTATTTTGAGAAAAAGAAGTGGAGGGAATCAGGGAAATGAATTTTACCAAAAGCGAACTGGAAATGCTCTACCAGTATGCCGCACCAACGAAGGAAGAAACCCTTACCGGGCTGAAAGAGATTGTGCCGGTTCTGCAGGGGTATGACCTGGCAGGCATGGAACGGTTCCTGCCGGAAACAAGGCACATGGTAACGGTGGATATTCTGAACAGTGACAGCCCGGTGGGATTCCCCGGAGAGCGATACCGCTTTTTCCTCTCTGACGAGAGCTACAAAAACGCCAGAGCCAGTGAGAAGCGGGGAGAAATCAGAATCAGGAACCATGCCGCTGTCATGGCCGGGAAACTCTACCCAGACAAGAAGCCGCCGGCGCAGGAACAGTGACAGAATCTAAACCACAGCAGGGCAACCGGAAACGGCTGTCTTTTTTGCCGCTCGAAAGGAGGTGATTACAATGCCAAATATAGGCAATCTGAAAAGCCAGCAGGAAGAAGTAAAGACAGAAATCCGCCAGTTGAAGAACCGCCGGAAGATTCTCCTGAACCGGAAAATGGACGCAGAGCGGAAGACCAGGACACGCCGCCTGATTGAGCATGGGGCAATTCTGGAAAGTATCTTCCCTGCCGCTACCGCTATGACCGGCGAGGAAGCCAAAGCATTTTTATCCGTCATTTCCCGCCTGCCGGAAGTCGTGCGGCTACTGAAAAACAAGCCTGAAAGCAATATGGAGCTTGCCGGGGACGAATACATAGAACCGGCAGACGGGCTGATTCACTGTAAGAAATGTCGTGGCAGCCGCCAGACCGTTGTGCCCAGGTTCGGAGGCTCCGGCTATTTCATGCCCCGCTGCCTCTGCCCCTGCCAGCAGAAAGCGCAGGAGGAATGGAAAGCCATGGAGGAACAAAGGGAACGCATGAAGCGTGTCAAACGCCGGAAGGCGCAGGGGCTTCAGGACAGATACCTTTATGATTACACCTTCTCCAACGATAACGGTCAGAACCCCGTCATGGAGAAAGCCCACGCCTATGTGGAGCATTGGAAGGAGGCATACCGGGACAATACCGGCCTTCTGCTCTTTGGTGACGTGGGAACCGGGAAATCCTTTTTTGCTGGCTGTATCGCCAATGCCCTGCTTGACCGTGACGTGCCGGTTCTGATGACAAATTTCCCGTCTATCCTGAACCGGCTGACCGGCGTGTTTGCCGAGGACAGGGCGGCCTTTATCGCCAGCCTGGACGATTACAGCCTGCTTGTCATTGACGATTTAGGCGTGGAAAGGAATACCGAGTATGCCATGGAGCAGATGTTTACCGTCATTGACAGCCGGTATCGGAGCAAGAAGCCGCTGATTGTCACAACAAACCTGAAACTGGAAGAAATCAAGAACCCGCCTGACCTTGCCCACGCAAGGATTTATGACCGCATACTGGAACGGTGTGCGCCGGTTCTCTTTTCCGAAAAGAATTTCCGGGAGGAAGGAGCCAGAGCGACCAAAGCGACGGCGAAGGAGATTGTGAGGAAGGGATAACATAAACTGATTGCATGAAAAGGAGAATTTATGAGCAGCGAGAAAATCACAGAGGACATTACCGTCACAGCACCGGCTAAGGACGCTCCCGCACTGGTGAAGAAGATTGGCCGGACTACCTACATTGTGCGGGTTCATTTCAGCAAGACCAGCAAGGAAACCATGATCGACAAAATCAAGCGTATGCTGAAAAATGAGATACGGCAGATGTAAAAAAGCGATAACGGAAACAGGCCGGGATTCAGAAATGCGCTGACTCCCGGCTTGTAAAATCAGAAGGTTTATGGTAGTATGGAGATACGAAAACAGAAGGGAAAGCAGGTGGGAAGATTGACAGTGACGGAACAGATCGACCAGAAACATCAGGAAGATTTACAAAGGCTAAGAGGCTTTCGCCTGCTTGATGATGATTTCCTCACCAAGTGTTTTGAGGGAGATACGGCAAGCATAGAACTGGTATTGCAGATTGTGCTGGAAAAGCCGGATTTAAAAGTACTGGACGTTCGCACCCAGGTATTTGTGGAGAACCTGCTGAACCGTTCGGTAAGGCTGGATATCCTGGCTACGGACAGCACAGGGGCAAAACTGAATGTGGAGGTACAGCGCTCCGACAAAGGAGCCGGGAGAAAAAGAGCCAGGTACAACAGCAGCATGATGGACGCAAACCTTTTGAAGAAAGGCGAGGACTTCGACAAGCTGCCGGAAACGTGGGTAATCTTTATTACAGAGAATGATGTAATGGGAAAAAGGCTGCCGCTCTATTCGGTTGAGCGGTGCTTTTTAGGAACCGGGGAAAGATTTGAGGACGGTTCGCACATACTGTATGTAAATGGCGCTTACCGCAGCGATACGCCAATCGGGAAGTTAATGCATGACTTCTCCTGCACAGACGCAGCGGATATGTACTATGGGACACTGGCGGACAGGGTGAGATTTTTCAAAGAGAGCAAGGAGGGAATCGAGATTATGTGCCGTGCTATGGAAGATATGAGGAATCAGACATTGAAAGAGGGAGCAATCAATTCCGCAAAGAGAATGTTGGCAGATGGGATTTTGACACTTGAAAAAATTGCGGAATACGCAGGACTTCCACTTGACGAAGTGAAAAAACTGAAAGCAGAATGGACAGCATAGTAAAACCGTAGGCCGGGAATCTAAAAAATAGGTTCCTGGCCTTATTTTTTGTCCTGAAATGTAAATTTTCCGTGAATTTGATTAAAAAGGTGAATCTTTCCAGAGTTAGTTGAAAACGGTTTATTTTGGAAGTAAAAAATGGTATAATAAATATAAATTTTAAAGTGTATACGGGGTCTATACCATGGATGAATTTATTAAAGAACTTGATGCATGCCTTGATTATTTAGAGCATGAAATAACGGTGGACGAGGTTATTTTATAGGTGGCATCAAACCGTAAATCATGTAGGTGTCCATATTGTGGGCACACTTCCATGCGTATTCACAGCCGATACGAAAAAAGTTTTCAGGATCTGCCCATCATGGGAAAGAAAACGAAGGTCACCATCGAGAACAGAAAATTCTTCTGTGACAATCCGGACTGCACATTTACCACTTTCGCAGAGCGTTTTGATTTTTTAGAGCAGAACGGCAAAAAGACAAAGCGCCTTATTGACAAGATTTAGACATATCACTGAATACCAGTTCTGTTGCAGCGTCAAGGACATTAAAGGACGGGATTGCAGAGGTCGGGAAAAGCACCATCTGCAATCTCCTAAAAAAAGATACCGCTCCCTGAAAATTGCCTCCAGCTCCGGGATTGGCTCCCCCGATGTCTGCTTTACATCAAAGACGGACACAGCACGGAAAGCAGGGATTTTAACCTCGACTTCCTCCGTCTGCGGCATACCGTCCTTATCCAGCATGACCTCCCCGGTCACAGGGTCTAACTTATCCCGTTCCTCTTTGATCTTATAAGGGGCAAGGATACGGATTCCCCTCTCCCCCTTGTTTACATGGCGGTTGAAATTCTTCTGCCATGCCTAGTAGCCTGCGACCAGACTGGCGTCAGGGCGCTGTAAGGCTATCAGAAGCGTGTTGTTGACACTGTAATTATGGAATTTTGACATGGTGGAGAGATAGCTTTTGTATTTCTCGCTTCCGAAAAGCTCTTTTAAGCCTTCCTCCAGTTTGTCAGTGATCTCTTTTACTTTCTGCTTTTCTGTTTTTGCATCTGCCATATTTGATTTCCTTTCTTTGCATGAAAAAAAGACAATCTGTTATGACTGTCTTTCTTCCCGAAAACAAAAAAGCAGCGAATTGTTTTATATAACGCAAAAACAAATTCACTGCTTTACTACTTGTGTTATTAAATTGCTGTAATTATGCTAATACTGGCTCTCTTTTTCTAATAACAGCCTCCACTTCCTCTATGGTCTTTTCAACAATCCTTGCTATTTGTTCTGATGAATAACCATCTCTGTGCATATTCATAATCACGCCAGTTATAGCATTATCTGTTGCATTTTCTCTGATCCCCTGTGAAAGATTACACATAGCGCTCATATCCTTTCTCAATTTTTCATCTACCGGAATACTGTACTCAGTTTTAATAATCCCTAATTTCTCATCAACGGTCAATTCCGCCGAAAGCAACGTACTCAGCAAACGGTGTAACTCATACTTTTCATCATGCTCCGGAAGTTCATTTGATATACCTATCAGGACAATATTCAGCAGGGTTTGTCTTGACAAAATCCCGTTCCTTCTGCGAGGAAACAAGGCGGCTCACATAGAAAACTGCCCTGTTTAAGATATGGTAGCCTGACGGTTCATCTTTCTGTGCTTCCACATTTACGATAACCTGTGAAATACCGTCTTTCATGCGCACATAAAAGATAATGTCAAACCTTACAAGCCCCTCGTTTATCTCCGCATTTTCCGTATTCATCCCGACAATGCGCTGCCCGTTTTCCGAACTATCCTTAGATAGTTTGCTGTCGTTAGACGGTATTTTTTCAATATTGGTCAGCCCCGGCTCTACCGGAACCACGCTGATAAATGGCTCTCCCTCAATATAAGACACCACATCTTTTGGGTTCATTCCCCGGAACTCATCAACCGTCTTTACCAGGATATGCGCCAGAATGATCTTATTTCCCAACAGGCGCTTTGCCTTATCATCATACTGTGCGTCCTGGTCTGCCATGCTGACCGCATTCTTTATTTCCGTATCCATCAGCCATAAACCTCCTAGTATAATAATGATATAGCCACAAGAGCTATAAAGTTAATAAGTTACAAGGTCATATCTGATGAATAACTGAAGGAGGGTTCCCCTTCCATCAGAAG
>CAJSZV010000032.1 GCA_910574345.1 Clostridiaceae bacterium
AATGCAACAAATCTTGTCATCACAGGACCGACCGGTGCGGGAAAGACTTACCTTGCATGTGCCCTTGGCGAGGAAGCATGCAGACAGACTTACAGGGTTTTGTATATCAGGATGCCTGACCTGATGCGTAACTTTGAGAACCAGAGCGACAACCTCAGGGAACTTACAAAATACAGGAAAAGGATCGGTAACTATCAGATCCTCATCCTTGATGAATGGCTGAATTATAAACTTACTGAAAAGGATGCCAAGAACCTCTATGAGCTGTTTGAACAACGCAGTGGTAATAACTCAACAATCTTTGTCGGACAGTATCCTGTGGATGAATGGCATAACAGGCTCGGCGGAGGGACGCAGGCGGATTCCATCATGGACAGGATTATCCATAATGCCTATGAAATCCCTACAAATGAAACAAACCTGAGAAAGCTGTATGATTCAAAGAAGCTCAAAAGGCTTGTTGACGAGATAGAAGCATAATCATTTGAACATCATTAGACCTAATATTGCCTCTGTTGTATTTTCAAGCGACAGGGGCAGTATTACTATATCTTGTGTCTGAGGTGGCTCTCAAGGAAGAAATTTCCGGGTGGCTCTGAAGCGGGAAACTGGTGGCTCCCAAAGGGGATAATATTCAGGGAGGTGGCATGGATGGCCAAGGGAAAGGAAAAGGTGCGGGCCGGTTTCTACATCGAGAAGGAAGTGCTGGAGATGGTGGATAGTCTCCTACCAGCCGCCAATGTGCGCTCCCGGAATGAGTTTGTGACGGAGGCGCTAAAGTTCTACTGCGGCTATCTGAATTCCGGGAAGGCCGAAGACTATCTGCTGCAGTTCCTGTCCTCCGTCCTGACCAGCACGGTGCAGGATACGGAGAACCGCTTGGCCCGGATGGATTTCAAAATCGCGGTGGAACTGTCCATGCTGGCGCACATGATCGCCTACCATTCAGAGAGCCGGATCGATGAGAGTGCCTTCCGGAAACTCCATGCTAAGTGCGTGGAGGAGGTGAAGCGTCTCAATGGCGCGGTGGAGCTGAGCGACGCATACAAATATCAGAAACGTGAAAACTAAAAAGAAATAATTTTATTGATTTTGCATATGGACTGCCAGAACGGTTCCGTTTATGTTGGTTGGAAAAAGGAGTGAAGTGAAAATGGACAGAGAAGAGATCTATGAGATGGTGATCCGGGAGATGACAGAAACGGCAGTGCGGGAGCGTAACGAGCAGTCACCGGAGGAGCAGGAACTGCAGGACAAGGTGGCCAGACTGAGTAAGGAGATGCAGGAGAAGATCAAAGACCTGCCGGAGGATGTGAAGAAGGCCATCACGGATTATGTGGAGGCGACACTGCTGGCGGCGGATCACGACTGCCTGTATCTGTATGAGCAGGGAGCGAAGGACTGCGTGGTGCTGCTGAAGAAGCTGGGTGTGCTGTAGAAATTTCAACAGTATTTTTTACAGAGAACGAAAAACTACAGAGTGGCTGGCAGGCTGCTCTGTAGCTGTCTGTGCAGGATCAATCTTTATCTTTTGGAGAGAGCCGGTCATACTGGACCTGTACGGTTCCGGTGTTGGTGTTTATCTTTTCTTTTTTCAGAAGTGTATAAACGGCCTGACCTTTTGTGTAATCTCTGTCCTCCTTTGGAAAAAAAGAGCGACAGAAAAAATTTCCGGCCTCGTCTTTTTTGTCGAGAAAGATATACACATCGGTATATTCATGAGGTGTAGAGAGCAGGTACTCTGCTTCGATAAGGGAAAGTGCCTGAAGCTTTCGGTTATAGCGGAAGACCAGGTCATTTTTATCGAAAAGCGCCTCAATCTTTTGAAAAGGCTCCAGACGATTCTGGATGCTGTCGAAGTAGCGGCTCTTTTTGATATCCTCCAAAGTGATCTGACCGGAAAGGATCTGGGAAAATACTTTTTCACGACTGGCTCTGGAGAGACGCAGATCGTGCAGCTTATGCAGCCCTACAAGATGATGAAATTCTACAGCCTCAAAGCTGACTGTCAGATCCACGGACTTTCCTTTTCGTCCGATGATGATATGGTATTTTACAGGGAGCAGATCTTCAAATGCTTTCGCACAGGTCAGTAGTCCGTCCATAAGGGATCCTCCGTAAAAGAAAACCGCCCTGACTCTACAGGACGGTCTCTGAGCATTTTCTTTCGGCTGCTGCCTACTCCGGCTTGAGGTTTCGCTGCACAACCCCTCTCGAAGGCTCCGCATAACAAGGCTGTCCGGTACGCTGTTATGCTTCATCGCCTGGACAGACACACGCCGTTGCCTGTCTGGTACTATTATTATACGGAGAGAAAAGAAATATGTCAATGAAAATTTGTAAACCGATCTACAGTTGGCCTGTAGCCGAACTGAGCTATAGTCTGGAAAACGGGATGTATTCTGTTTCCCGGAGGGAAGGAAACCATGGCAAAACTAATCTTCACCAGCCGCTACATCCGTGACGCTCCGCCGGAACACCTGCAAAACTATGTGCGCTATATCAGTACTCGTGAAGGAGTGGAAAAAGCGGACGAGAGCAAAAAGAATCTTCCGGCGACATCCGCCCAGAAGGATCTGATCCGTCAGCTCCTGAGAGACATGCCGGACTCCAAAGACATGCTGGAGTATGAGGACTATCGACAGCGCCCTACCATCGGCAATGCCTCCGAATTCATCACTCAGGCGCTGGAACGGAACCTGGACATGGCAGCCATGAAAGAAAACTATGTGGACTACCTGGCCAACCGTCCCCGTGTGGAGCGGGTCGGTGAGCATGGCCTGTTTACGGATGCGGGAAGGCCGGTGCTCCTGTCAGAGGTGCAGAAAGAGGTGTCCGACCACAAGGGACCTGTCTGGACTCATGTGATCAGCCTGCGCCGGGAAGATGCGGCAAGGCTTGGATATGACTCCGCCAGAGAGTGGATGGCGCTCCTGCGCTCCAAACGTGCCATGCTCTCCAGACACATGAAGATCGACAGTGCGGATCTGAGATGGTATGCGGCTTTCCATAATGAGGGGCATCATCCCCATGTACATCTGATGGTTTATTCCGCAAAGGACAATGACGGATTCTTGACAAAAGCGGGCATCAAAGCCATGCGTTCGGAGCTGGCTCATGATATTTTCCGTCAGGATTTTGCCCAGATCTACGAAGGACAGAATCTGGCACGGAGCAGTTTGAAAGAAAAAGCGGCGGAGCGGATGTGTATGCTCGCAGATGGCATGCTGCAGGGCGTGTGTGAAAATCCCATCATCGGGGAGAAGCTGCAGCAGCTTTCCGGACGTCTTAAAAATACAAAAGGGAAAAAGGTATACGGCTATCTGAAGGCGGATGTGAAACGGCTGGTGGATCAGATCGTGGATGAGCTGGCAAAGGACCCGGCTGTGGCGGAGGCATATCGGGCATGGGGCGAATGGCAGGACCAGATCCTGCTGACCTATTTCTCAAAGGCTCCGCCGCTGCCGCCCCTGTCCAGTCAGAAACAATTGAAAAGTATCAAGAACATGGTGATCGCTGAGGCATTAAAGCTGGGCGGTCACCATTTTTTGTCGGAAACATCAGGGCAGGGGAGGATCCAGACAGAAGTCCGCCTGGATGAATTGGTGGAAGAAAGGATCCCGGATGGATCAGAAGAAATAGATGGAGACACAGAAATGGAAATGGAAGCAGAAGCGGAAACAGAAGCAGAAGCAGATCCCACAGATGCAGAAAGCGTATTGGAGGCAGAGGAGTTCCTGTCAGAACCGGAACCAGATATCCCTGACCCTTCTGAGGGAGAAGAGAAAAACTCCGCAAAAGCAGAATGGAGCCGGCAATATAAACTGGCCCGCAGTTATCTGTACGGAAGTAAAAAAATCCCCCAGGATTTTCAGGAAGCCATGCGTCTGTTTCGTCTGGAAGCAGAGAGCGGAAATGCGCTTGCCATGTATGATCTGGGCCGGATGTGGGCGGACGGCCTTGGAGTGGAGGCAGATCCGAATACAGCGAAGGAATGGTACCTGAAAGCGCTGAATGCCTTTCTTTCTGCTGAAAAAGAATTGCCAGAGAGAAAAAAGACGTATCTGCAGTACCGGATCGGAAAAATGTATCTTGCCGGCCTTGGCACAGATCAGGATTATGAGACTGCCGCAGTCTGGCTAGATCGGGCAGCTGAGAAAAGCCATAGGTATGCCCAGTATACCCTTGCCGGTCTGTATGCAAAAGGCCAGGGCGTGGAAAAAGATCTGAAGTGTGCATTTTCCCTGTATCACGCATCCGCCTCACAGGGAAATCCCTATGCAAGTTATGAACTGGCGAAAATGTTCCGGGACGGAACAGGGACAGTAAAGTCGGCAGAACAGGCAGAGGAGCATTTTCAGGATGCCTTTTCCGGTTTTCTGGTTCTGGAGGAGCAGAGCCATGACGACAAACTCCAGTATCGCTTGGGGCAGATGCTGTATCAGGGCATTGGGACAGAAAGAGACGAGGAAGAGGCTGTTCGCTACTGGCAACAGGCCGCAAAGCTAGGAAATGTGAATGCCAAGTATGCACTGGGAAAGTTCTGGCTGGTTACCGGGACAGGAGATGTGCAACAGGCCGCAGCGTGGCTGGAAAAGGCCGCAAATGCGGGAAATACTTCCGATCAGTATGTACTGGCGAAACTTTATCTGGAAGGCCGCCTGGGAGAAACGGATGCGGAAAAAGCAGGGGAACTGTTTCAAAAAGCGGCGGAGCAGGGAAACGGGTTTGCAGCATACCGTCTTGGCAGGCTGTATCTGGAAGGGGAGGATATCCCAAAAGATATGGTGGCGGCTGTCCAGTGGCTGACCGAAGCGGCGGAACAGGAGCTGCCCTTTGCCCAGTACACGCTGGGATGTCTGTATCTGAAGGGGGAAGAGATACCCAAAGATATGGGGAAGGCGGTTGCATGGTTGCGGCGGGCGGCGCTCCAGGGGAATAAGTACGCTCAGTACCGTCTGGGGAGTCTGTATCTTTTGGGAGAAGATGTGCCGCAGGATCTGGAGGAGGCCGTAAGGTGGCTGGAGCTGTCTGCGGATCAGGGGAACCAGTACGCCCCGTATGCACTTGGAAAGCTGTTTCTGTACGGCCAGCCGAGGATGCCTCGTGATAAGGAAAAGGCAGTCCCCCTGCTGGAAGCATCCGCCGCCCAGGGAAATGTCTACGCCCGGTTTTTACTGGAGAACCTGGATTCCTTCCGGGACCCGGATCTGATCCTGGCAGCCACCAGACTGATGCACCATCTGTCAAAGATGTTTCATGAAGATTACCGGAAAGCATCAGGAGGCTCCGGCATGGGACACATTGACCGCAGGAGGAGACGGAAGCTGCAGGAGAAGCGGGTGGCGCAGGGACACAGGAAGGATGATCATGAGCCGCAGCAGAGCATGTAAGGAGGAGGCGAGACCATGGGATATGTATATTTTACGGAGGAACAGAAGGAACGGGCCAATACCGTAGACCTGAAAGATTTCTTGGAGCGTCAGGGAGAGAGGCTCCTGCGCTCCGGGCCGGAGTGGAGGATGTCCAGTGACCACAGCATCACCATCCGGGGGAACCGATGGTACGACCATGGCTCCGCTGGCAAAGGCGGGGCGGCCATTGATTTCGTGATCTATTATTATGGAAAAACGTTTCCGGATGCGGTGAGCATGCTCCTGGGCGGGGAACAGGGACAGATCTACCGCCAGAGCCGGAAACAGGAGGAGGTGCCGAGAAAGCCGTTTGCTCTGCCAGCCGCCAATGGGGATATGCGGCGGGTGTTCGCGTATCTGTTAAGATCCCGCCTGCTTGACTATGAAGTGGTATCTGCTTTTGCAAAGGAGGATCTGATCTACGAGAGTCTGGAGCTGTCGAAGGATAAGACCAGGCAGTTCCACAATGCCATTTTTGTGGGATACGATCCGGAAGGAAAGGCCAGACATGCCCACAAGAAGGGGATCTACACCATGGGGAAAAGCTACCGGGGAAATCTGGAGAGCAGCGATCCCCGCTACAGCTTCCACTGGAACGGGAAAAGCAGTGAGGTCTTTGTGTTCGAAGCGCCCATAGATATGCTCTCCTATATCTCTCTGCACAAGAACGGATGGAAGGAACACAGCTATGTGGCGCTGTGCGGAGTAGGGTCCCAGGCATTGTTCCAGTTGCTGCAGGATCACTCGGAGCTGAAAAAGATCCATCTGTGTTTAGACCATGACCTTGCAGGATTGAAGGCGGCGGAACGGATACAGGAAAGTCTGGCGGAGGCGGGGTATCCGGATGTGAGGATGGAACTGTCCACATGGAAGGACTGGAATGAGGACATCAAGGCCATGCACGGGATGGAGGCGGTACCGGCAGAGGAAAAACCGCCTCCGGAGATGACGGAGGAGAGGATGCTGCAGATGGTCTGATGATTTTCTGTTGTATCGAGGAGCTATGATAGCGGATAAATCGTGCTTGTTGACAGATTAAGAGAGAGGAGTGTGAAAATGCAGACCACACAGATCATAATCCTGGTATGCGCGGGCTTGGGGATGTTCGCCCTGCTGGGGCTGGTCACCTTTCTGTCCAGCCACTACAACCTGGACGGGATCAAATCCAAAACCGTGGGTGACGGGCAGTATGGGACCGCCCGCTTCGCCACAGATATGGAGATTAAAAAGACTTATTCCTATGTCCCATACGAACCAAAGCTGTGGCGACAGGGGAAGAACCTGCCGGAACCCCAGGGCATCGTGGTGGGAGGAAGGTTTTCTCATGGCGGTGTCACGGCCCTGATTGATTCCGGCGACATCCATCTTCTGATGATCGGCGCTGCCGGTGTCGGCAAAACGGCGAACTTTCTCTATCCCTGTATCGAATATGCCTGTGCCAGCGGTATGAGTTTTTTGTGTACAGACACCAAAGGAGACCTGTTCCGGAACTATGCGGGGATCGCGGAAAAATACTACGGCTACAAGATATCCATCCTGGATCTGCGAAATCCTACCCGTTCCGATGGGGACAATATCCTGGGCATGGTGAACAAATACATGGATTTGTGGCTGGAGGACCCGGAGAACCTGGCATACAAGGCCAGAGCAGAAAAATATGCCAAGATTACGGCCAAGACCATCATCAGCTCCGGGGCAGACTCTTCCAGCTATGGGCAGAACGCATTTTTCTATGATGCAGCGGAAGGGCTCCTGACCAGTGTGCTGCTGTTGATCGCAGAATACTGTCCAAAGGAGCAGCGGCACATCGTCAGCGTGTTCAAGCTCATCCAGGACTTACTGGCTCCTTCGCCGGTAAAGGGAAAGAATCAGTTCCAGCTGCTGATGCAGAAACTGCCTTCGGAGCATAAGGCCAAATGGTTTGCCGGTGCCGCCCTAAACACTGCAGATCAGGCCATGGCCTCTGTACTTTCCACGGCCATGTCCAGACTGAACGCCTTTCTGGATTCGGAGATGGAGCAGATCCTGTGCTTTGACGGTTCCATGGACACGGAGACTTTTTGTAACTCCAAAGCGGCAATCTTTATCGTACTGCCAGAGGAGGACAATACAAAGTATTTTATGGTCAGCCTGTTTTTGCAGCAGATCTACCGGGAGATGCTGTCCATCGCAGATGAGCATGGCGGGAAACTTCCCAACCGGGTTGTGATCTTTGGGGATGAGATCGGGACCATTCCCAAGATTGAGTCCCTGGAGATGCTGTTCTCCGCAGGCCGCTCCCGGCGCATCAGCATGGTCCCCATCATCCAGTCCTTTGCCCAGCTGCAGAAAAACTATGGGAAAGAGGGCAGCGAGATCATCATTGACAACTGCCAGGACATCCTGTTCGGAGGCTTTGCGCCTAATTCGGAGAGTGCAGAAGTCCTGTCAAAAGCCCTGGGAAATAAAACCGTGCTGTCCGGCTCCATCAGCAGGGGAAAGAATGATCCCAGCCAGAGCCTGCAGATGATCCAGCGCCCGCTGATGACCCCGGATGAACTGAAATCCCTTCCCAAAGGACATTTCATTCTGGCCAAAACAGGCTGCCATCCCATGCGGACAGAGCTGCGCCTGTTTTTTAAATGGGGGATTGAATTTGAAGAGGGATATGTGGTGGAACAGCATGCGGCGAGGGTAGTCTCTTATGCAGACCGGCTGACCCTGGAGCAGGAGATCCTGCGCAGACGGATGGATGATGAGCTGGAAGAATTTGAGGAGCCGTCTGCGCCGTCAGGACCGCCTGTAAGCGGCGGTATGGGGCAGGGACAGGCAACAGAGCGGATCGTGCCATTACAGCCCCACAGGCCCGCAGGCAGGCCGCCACTGCGGACGGATTAGAGAAGGAGGGGATATGGGATATTTTGAAACCATCTACGCTTCCGGACTGCCCCACCGGGCGGTGGCAGTCTATATGTATCTCCATGACCGGGCGGACCGGGATCGAAGCTGCTGGCCTGCCATCCCTACCATGGCCAGGGAACTGGGGATGTCCCGCAGCACCATCAAACGCGCCCTAAACGATCTGGTCAGTGCAGGGTATCTGAGGAAGGAATTCCGGTACCGGGAGAATGGCAGCCATACCTCGAATTTATATACCATTCTTTAAAGAGGCATTTGCTGCAAAAGAATGGCAAAAGAGAGTGAAACTATTTCTGCAGTCAACCGTTGAAATCCGCCAGGGGAGAAGTCTGCCTTTCTGATTGTGGTGTCTGGAAAGGAAAATACAGTATCAGGAGCCGCTTTGTGCCGCCGTTGCTTCCGTTGTGAACCCAGGAGGGGTTCATGGTGAACCGCCCAGAAGGTCCCACTCTAACAAAAACTTATAGACAGAGAAAAACAAAGGAGCAGTTTCTGGATATAGGGATATAGGCGGAAAGGGGAATGGGAAAGGGAGGGATGAGAGAAGCTGGAGGGTCTAAGCTGCACACGAAAGGATTGCAGGGACAGAGATTTTTCATGGATTGTTTGTGTCATTTTTGATGATGATGAATGAATCGGCATGGGGAAGTGTGAAAAGGAGAGCTATCTAAAAAGCAGGATGGCAGATAGAAGGAGAGGGACAGGGGAACGAAAGGGGGAGAGGTGTGTTTCTGAAAAACAGGCAGCATTGATGTTCACGATATACTGCCTGTCACTTTCCGCCAGCCTTTATCCGCTCAATGAACCCGATCAGTAGCCGGATATCTTCATCCGACATGGAATAAATGTGTTCGATGGCTTCCTGCTGGGCCAGGGTGGTTTTCCGTTCCTCATTGAAAAACTCCATGGGTGTCATGCCCAGGTATTCGCAGATATACAGGAATTCACTCATGGACGGCAGCGCCCTGCCGGATGTGATGCTGCGGATATAGCTGGTGCTGTGGCCCAGATCCAGGCTCATCTTTCGCTCAGAGATCTGTTTTTCCTGCCGGAGACTGGAGATCCGGTCCCGGATAAACTGTTCGTCCATTTTGCATCCTCCTATGTGTTAATCTTAAGCTCTGTATAGGACAAAAACGAGCGATTATAGCGCTTGTTTTGATTGAAAAAGATAATATTATCGCTTATAATTGAAAAGAACAGGCGATTATAGTTTTTACAATGGAGGAGATTTCTATGAGCATGCGGAAGATATACCGGGAACTGGCAAAGAAACATGGGGTAAATGTGAAAGAAATCCGACAGGATATGCAGGCAGCGCTGACAGAGGCGTATACAAATCCCCTGAATAACAATGCGATCACAAAAGCTTACCAGAACCGGATACCTCGCCAGGACAAGATCCCTACCCCGGAGGAGGCAGTGCGCTATCTGGCGGGAGAAGTGAAGAAGAATAGGGCATGAGCTGTGCGGGAATGTGTTGCGATTTTGCTGTGAGAAAGTGGGAGATTCCCAAAAGAGAAAGACAGGGGACAGGCGAAGAACCACTTCCCTAGAGAGTGCGGGAAATGGTTCTTTGCTCATTGTTCCTGCAGCATGGCTTTGACAGTATTAAGAAGGATATGGATGTCCCGGTCAGAGCAGGACTCCAGCATATGGGCAAGCTGCGCCCGTTCAGACCCTTCCGATGGCTGTTCCGGATAGAAAATACGGTCCGCCGAGATGTGCATGCTATGTATCAGCCGGTAGAGAGCAGGGAGTTTGGGAATCCTCCCTTCATTTTCGATGGCAATAAGGTAGCGGCAGCTGATTCCGGCCCGTTCCGCCAGGGCTTCTTGTGTGAGACCGCAGTCCATCCTTGCGTTTTTGATTGCCATTCCAAAAAATTCATGTAAACCTTCCACTATTCGTTCACCTCCCAATAAGATTGTACTAATGGAAAGGGAAAAGCGGAATGAACTAATATTTCAGTTTTTATATGAACAAATAATTCTTATAGTTTATGTAAAATTCAGATTCTCCAAAACAGATTGCGTACCCCAATCCCTCTTCCACAAGCAGGGAAGTATTGAACAACAGATTATGCCGCACAAGGCAGCTGCGGTGGCTGCGGGAGCATTCCAGCTGGCAGTTCTTTATGGAATCCATGGCGGCATCATAAAGTTCCTGCTCTTTTTCTGCGTAACAGATAGAATGATAGTACAAAAGGTATGGAGAAAAACTGGGGATTTTGGTTCAGATAAACTGACGAATAACAATATGAGTTTCCGTGATAGTATACAGCGGAAAGGTAAAAAGGAATAGGATATTGTCGAAACAGGAAAAAGACCGTCTTTCCAGCCCTTTTCCCGTTTTTTAATGCCCGGAACCCTTACTGTCTCAGTCAGTTGTCAGGAGATTGGGAATTCAGCATTGCTTCCGCTTTGTTTGCGCGTTCATGCTCCCGTTTCCATAATTCCTGATCTATCTCCAGATGTTTGCTCCACGCAAGGAGCGTCAAAGAGGGCTGTCCGTAAATCCTCTTCGGGAATCCGGGAGACAGCGGACATGAGTTCGTCATGGTCCGTTATCCCAGCTAATGATTTGAAATCTTCGAAAGTGAACATACCTTTCCTCCTCCTGTATGATAAGTCTATTATAAAGGCAGGCTGTGGGGGAAGCAATAAACAGCAATGGATAAACCGAAAAATCATTCAGAACGTCTGCCAAAAAAGACATAAATAATTTAAAAAAAACCGAAAAAAAGTGCCCCGGACTATCCGTTTGGAGAGTGGACTTAACAAGAAAAATGGCTTAAAATAAAGGATAACTGCGGATAAAAAATGTTTCCGTGAGTGATAAAAATTTATAGAAAGGGGTTGAAAAAAGATGGGTAAAGCGTACAATCTGTTAAGCAAGCAAGCAAGCAAGCAAGCAAGCAAGCAAGCAAGCAAGCAAGCAAGCAAGCAAGCAAGCAAGCAAGCAAGCAAGCAAGCAAGCAAGCAAGCAGCATAGCTGCGCCCTTTTTTACCCCATTACTATTTTACATACACAGAAATGGCAGAGCCGGTTAAGAGGCATGGGTATTCCCATGTCTCTTAATCGGCTTCTTTTAATCTAAAGATGGCACACAGAGCGTGGCAGACTTGGATTTGTGGAAGGAGAAGGTCATTTGGATAAAGGATATATAGCACCGGAGTCTGCATTAAGGAAACTGCGTGCGGCAAATGGGCTGGGGCATACGGTCTATATCTATGGGGCAACCGGCTATGGGAAAACGGAACTGGTGAAGCAGTACCTGTCAAAACGCAGGTACCGTTATATCTCCTGCGCAGAGGATGCCGCAGGGCTTCCGGATGTGGCGGCACAGGGGGACAGGAAAGGAAAAGGGGCGGAAACCCGGACGGTGGTGGTCGTGGATGACCTGCACCTTCTAAAAGACCAGGAGGGGCGAAGGGCTGTCCTTTCCCTCATAAAGCGGGAGGATGTATGGCTCATTCTGATCTGCCGCAGCCCCATCCCGGCCTGGCTGATGCCGCCCTATGTGGGCGGGGGATTCCTCGTCATCATGGAGGATGACCTGCGGCTAAAGGAAAAAGAGACCGCCGCCTACATGGAATCCAGGGGGCTGGACATCACGGAGGAGGAGCTGGCATTTGTGACGGAAAGAAGCCGGGGCAACGCCTATATCGTGCGCCATGCCGCCCTTAAGATGCTGGAAGGCATGCGCCCCGGCCCGGAGATGGCCGGGGAGATCGTGGAGGCTTTTGCCGCATATCTGGAAAGCCATGTGATGGTGCAGTGGGACTGCGATCTGCTGGAATTCCTCATGCAGGTCAGCGTTACCGATGAATTTACCCTGCCCCTTGCGGAGATGGTCACGGGGAACTGCCATGCGCCGGAGCTTCTGGAGCGGGCGGTGGAGACCGGGAACTTCCTTTCCTGCAAAGACGGCGCCTACCGCCTGCGCCCCCAGCTCATCCGGGCGCTGCGCAGACGGGCGGCGAAGGAATACAGTCCGCAGGAGCGGGCAGACCATGCCTACAACGCGGGGCTGTATTACGAGATGCAGGGGCAGATCGTGCCTGCCCTTGCCATGTTTGAACAGTGTGGGAAGAAAGAGCGGATCAGGGGACTCCTGATACGGAATGCCCGTTTAAATCCAGGCAACGGACATTACTTTGAACTGCGCCGCTACTATTTACAGATGGAGGAAAAGGAACTGGAAGAAAGCCCCGTGCTGATGGCGGGGATGAGCATGCTCTATTCCCTGCTGATGCAGGAGGAGGAAAGTGAATACTGGTACCGGAAGCTGGAACAGTTTGCAGCCTGCGCGAAGGGCGGGCAGAAACGGGAGGCCGTAAGCCGCCTGGCCTACCTTGACATCGCCCTGCCGCACCGGGGGAGCGCGGACATGATAAACATTATGAAGAGGATGCCTGCCCTGATTTTTGACCGGGGGATGAGCCTGCCGGAATTTTCCGTTACCAACAATTACCCCAGCACCATGAACGGCGGCAAGGACTTCTGCCACTGGAGCAGGGAGGACAGGAAGCTGGCCTCCACCATCGGGAAGCTGGTGGAGCGGGTGCTTGGCCGGTATGGGAAAGGGCTTGTGAAGGTTGCTTTGGGTGAGAGCTTTTATGAAAAAGGAGAGGATGCCTACGAGGTTCTGACCCTCCTTGCCCGCGCGAAGATGGAGGCGGAGGGCGGCATGATAGAGATTGCTTTTGCCGCCGTGGGATTACAGGTGCGGCTTGACACCCTGCAGGGGGAAATCCAGACGGCGGCAGAAGTCCTTAACTCTTTTGAAAAGGGCGTAAGGGAGCAGGGGGCGGTACAGCTCCTTCCCAATATCGGTGCGTTGCAATGCCGCCTTGCGCTCTACCAGGGGGACAAAGAAGCAGTATCGGCATGGATGGCGCAGGCCCCGGACGAGGACAGGGAGTTCTGTATCATGGAGCGTTACCGTTACCTTACGAAAGTGCGCTGCTACCTTTCCCTTGGGGAATATTTAAAAGCTCAGGCATTGCTGGAAAAGCTGCGCTATTACACGGAGAAATGCAGGCGCACCTATGTCCGCATGGAAGTATGCCTGTTAAGCGCCATAGCAAAATACCGGACGGGCGGGGCGTGGAAGGAAGAATTCCTCTCCGCATTGAAGGAAGCCTGCGGATATCGCTTTATCCGCCTGATCAGCGAGGAAGGGGCGGCGGTGCAGGAATTGTTTGCGGCGGCGGGGAAGAGCTTTCTGGAAAAGGAGATACCGGACAAAGAGTGGCTTTCCCGGCTGATGGGGGAAACGGGGAAAGTGGCGGTGCGCTACCCGGTGTACTTAAAAGGACAGCTTGCGAAAGCGCCGGACTTCTGTGAGGCGGCTTTATCCGTCTTACGGTTACAAGCAGAGGGAAAGAGCGTGGGGCGTATCGCCCAGGAACTTTCCATGAAGGAGGCCACGGTGAAGTACCACGCGAAGGAGAACTACCGGAAACTGGGCGTGTCCGGCAAGGCGGACGCGGTTCTTGCGGCAAGAAATTTAGGGATTTTATAAGAGGGGACGCCCCTTTGTAGATAAAAAGGAGTCATATATTATGGAAAAATGGTTTGAAAATAAAAGTTTTTCTACATGGAAGCAGGGAACAAATGTGCGGAAAATACATCGTGCGTTGGGAATCCTGCTGGCGATGGCACTGGTTTTCCAGATGGCGCCTTTTGCCAGCACTGCCGTATCCGCCTCGGAGAATAGCGGGGGCGGTCTGTGTACACACCACAGGTCGCATACCACGGACTGTGGCTATAAAGAGGCGGAACCGGGGCATGGGTGTATCCATGAGCATACGGAGGACTGTTATAGAATCGTGGAGGACTGTATCCACGAACATACAGAAAGCTGCTATCCGGCGGACAATGCATCGGAAAGTGAGGCAACGCCCGCTGACGCAGAGGAAAAACAGCCCACAGAATGCAGCCATTCCTGCAGCGGGGACAGCGGATGTATCACAAAGGAACCGGACTGTCAGCATGAGCATGACGATTCCTGCGGCTACCGGGAGGGAACACCAGGAACGCCCTGCACCTTTATATGTGAAATCTGCAGTGGCGGGACACCGGAAGATGACGGGAAAGAGAATAATTCTGAAGCCGAAACGCCGGGAACGGAAATCGGAGAAGATACAAAAAAGCCGAATGGAGAACCGGCAGGAAAACCGGATAACGGACAGGAGAAATGTATCTGTGAGGAACCCTGCAAAGAAAGCAGCGGCAACGAGGGCGGGCGTGTCAATAAGGAATGCCCGGTCTGCGGCGCAGAGGATGCCGACCTGTCGGACTGCAAAGGGAAAGCTGAGGAAGAAGATACAAAACAACCGGAAGATACCGGCATCTGCAAGCACCATCAGGAACATGACGATGTCTGCGGCTACCTGCCAGAATCGGAGGACAGTGAAGGAATTCCGTGTACTTATGAATGCCGCATTTGCCCTGTTGAGGAACTGATCGCCGCCCTGCCGGATAAAGTGACGGAGGATAACGCAGAGAATGTGCGGGCGCAGCTTGATAAGATACTTGCGCTTTTTGGAGAGCTGACAGAGGACGAACAGGAGCAGATAGACCTGTCCCGCTGTTATGAGCTTCAAGAGGCGTTGGACGGAGCCAATGCGCCCGTCCCGGTAACGGAATCTGTCGAGTATCAGGAAGCGTCCTGGGACGGCGGCAAAGTGACCTATGAGAGCAAAACCGAAACCTGTACCCTCGTTGAAAACAGCACCGAGGCAATAGAATGGACTGCGGGTTGGTACGCGGTCAGCGGCTCCGTCACTATTGACCAGCCCATCACTGTCACCGACGCGGTGAACCTGATCCTGACGGACGGCTGCGACCTCACAGCGGCAAAGGGCATTGTGGTGACGGACGGCAACAGCCTGACCATCTACGCCCAGTCGGACGGCACCGGCACGCTGAACGCCACCGGAACAGTTAGTGGACAGGATTCCAGCGCAGGCATCGGCGGCAACGCCACCTCCTTTGACAGCGGTAGCATCACCATTCATGGAGGTGTAATCAATGCTGCCAGCGGTGAAGGGTATTATTCTGGTGCAGGTATTGGCGGTGGAAGCAATATCAACGGAAATGGCGGCAGCGGCAATGATATTACCATCTACGGCGGCAGTGTTACAGCTGAATCTTGCTCGTCTGAGGGTGGCGGTGCAGGTATTGGCGGCGGTGCGGGTGGTTACAATGGCGGCTCTGGAAATATTACCATTCGCGGCGGCACAGTACGGGCTACAGGTGGTAATTTAGGCGCGGGCATTGGCGGTGGCGGCGGTAGCGATACCGGCAAGAGCGGCGATGGCACCGTCACTATCAGCGGCGGCACAGTCACCGCTATGGGAGGCAACTATGCCGCAGGTATCGGCGGCGGCGGTGGGTATCAATTCACTTCTCCCTTTGGTAGTATTAATATCACTGGCGGCGCCGGCACTGTCAATATTACCGGCGGCATTGCGGACGCTTCCAGTCCCACAGATGTCTACAATAAAGGCTACGAGGGCGCTCCCATCGGCAACGGCGGGAACACAAATGGTACTGCAACCGTCAACAAAACCACCGGTATAATCTTTGAGAACGGTGTGGGTACTGTCTGCGGCGATGTGACCCTTGACGAGAACTACAACGTCCCCGCGGGCTACTCCCTGCACATCCCCACCGGGGCTAGCCTGTCCGGGAGCGGCACCCTCTCCGGCGGCGGGACGTTTACCGCCGATTTGTCGGAGGATATGGTTTCTCTCCCCACCGATTTGTATTATAACGGGCAGGACAGGTCAAATGACATAAAAACCCGGCTTTCCGCAGGGTTGGCCAAAGGAATTGCGATTTGTGGCCAGACCTTTACGGTCAGCGGCTGGACGGTGGAGGTTGAAAAGACAGGCGATTTGACCTATACCGCTACTTATACGAATGATAGCGACGACACAAAAACTTTCCAGAAAACCATCACGCTCCAGCAGTCCGGCACGACGCTTGACGGCACTGTGAAAACCTACAATGGCGAAACGGAAACCAAAGACTTCACCGCTGATGATACCATCACCGTCAAGGCTACGCCCACTGCAACCGGGCAGGCTCCGACGAAAGCGGCGGCTCGTCTGATGGGTGATCCTACTGCGGGCCAGATGGCGGTGTACGTGGGTCAAACGCAGGTGTCAGTTCCCATAGATGCGGTGGACGGTAGCTATACCATGACAGTCAACGCCTCCGATGTACTGGAACAGGGGAATGTGGAACCAAACGGCGGCCCTGTCACCCTGACTGCAAAATTCGTAGGGAATGACAACATGGCAAACGCTACGGGAACGGTAAATGTCAATATTTCCGCTGTGGCGAAGGTCGAAAATGGCAGCACCATCACTTATGTGGGCAATTTGGACGATGCGTTCAAAGCAGAAAACGACGGTGCCATTATTACGCTGCTGGATAATGTGGAGATAACAAAAAGCTTAAACATAAACGCTGGAAACCTCACATTGGATTTGAACGGCAAAAAAATAAGCCTCGGTGCTGATGCCCACTTTTCCACAGCTCTGATTATATTGGACACTCTCACGATTCAAGACAGCAGCACCGGCCAAACCGGAACTTGTGAAGCTATGATTGATATTTCGGGCATAAACGCTACATTAACTTTGAATGGCGGCAATTTTTCCTCATCTTTATATGCCGTTCGGCTCAACACAGGCAGGCTGTTTGTGGGCAGCGGGGTAAGAATCTATGGTGATGCTCCCTATGGTGTTGGTCTGAAATTAAACGATAACAAAGAAGTCAATTTGTCCGGCGGCACCTTCTCTTGTAGCGGTGGGGGAGCGGCAATTCAAATCGGCGATCAAACCCTCATCCCACCCCTGACCGCCACTCTCGGCGACCTGCTGGGTCATTCGGGTGGCACCCGGTATGCCTATTTTGATGAAAACGATGCACCCATCATAGGGAAGCTGGACGAGCAGATGTTGACCGGCACAGTGACGGTGCAGGAGTGCAAGCATACCGGCGATGGTGTCTGTGAGTATACTCACGCAAAAGGCACAACCGCCCACCAACAGACCTGCCTTGCCTGTGGGGAGACAAAAACCAGTGAAAATTGCAGCTATGTTGACGGAGAATGCGCCTGCGGCTCCACGCTGTCCGTTGTCCTGACAGGTACGGAGAAGCTGGTCTATGATGGCAATCCTCGTGAACCCGGAGTTACCGTTACGCTGGACGGCACAAAGCTGGCGGAGACAGACTATGGCGTAACCTATGCCAATAACATCAATGCCGGTACGGATACTGCCACCGTCACTGTCACCGGCAAAGGAAATTACAGCTTTGAAATAAAGAAAACCTTCTCCATAGAAAAGGCGGAACAGAAAGATTTTGCAGCCACGGCAGTGACAACGCAGTATGAAAAGAACAAAACATTCACCCTGTCCACCACCGGAGGAAGTGGGGACGGTGCAGTCCTTTACCGGGTTCCTGAAAATAACGGCATACTCATGGTAAACGGCAACAAGGCTACCATCATCGGAGCTGGAACCGTGGCCGTCACCGCAACCAAAGCGGAAAGCGACAATTACAAAGAGGCAACGGCAACAGGGAAGATTACGATAGAGAAAGCGCCTGCACCCGCTATTACTTATCCTACGGCAGGCAGTATCACCTACGGGCAGAAATTATCTGACAGCGCCCTGACCGGAGGCAGTACGGAGTACGGGACATTTGCATGGGAAAACGGCAGTACGATACCGGCTGTGGATAATACTGGCTATACGGTGGTATTCACTGCAAATGGAGAAACGGCGAAAAACTATGAAACAATCACAGATACGACCCAAAAGGTGTCAGTCAAAGTAGAAAAAGCGGTTCCGGCAGTCAGCATCACGGCAGCGGTCTCCGGCAGCAAAGACAACCGGCAGGCAGTGATTACCGCGAACGCGGCAAAGGCAGGCGCAGGCGCTTTCCCCACAGGGACAGTAACCTTCACAGACTGCACGGGCAGTACGGAAGTGGAGATAGGGACAGCTACGTTAAGCAATGGCACAGCCACTTGCACATGGGATGGGCTTCTGGATAAAACCTATACCATAAAGGTGGTTTATGCAGGCGACAGCAATTATAAGGAAGCCGCAAGCCGGGAGTTTACCTTTGATGCGTCGAAGCAGAACCAGCAGGATTTCGCCCTGGATGCAATCGGGGCAAAGACCTATGGCGATGCTGCTATCACCCTTAAGACCACCGGAGGAAACGGCAGCGGCGCGGTCAGGTATGAAAGCTCTGATGAGGATGTGATTCGCATAGAGGATGGCAGGGCAGTCATTACAGGGGCAGGCACAGCCACCATCACCGCCATAAAAGAGGGGGATGACAATTACAACGAGGCTTCTGCAAGCAGGAATGTCACGGTTGCGAAGAAGGCGCTCACGGTGAGGGCCGACAGCAAGACGGTTGTGAGGGGGAATCCCATGCCTGCATTCACTTATCGGGCGGACGGCCTGGTGAACGGCGATACCTTTACGACAGCCCCGTCCATAACAGCCGGTGTACAGAATACGGATACCCTGGGAAAATATGACATCGTGATAAACGGCGGCACGCTGCGAAACAGCGAAAGCTATCATATCACTTATGTGAACGGCACATTGAAGATCGTGGAATGCTTTTATACCGTCACCGTGACGGATGGCACGGGCGGCGGCGAATATGCCGAAGAGGACACCGTGACGGTCACGGCAAATGACAGAAACGGCTATACCTTTGCTGGCTGGAGCAGCAGAGACGGCATTGGTTTTGCCGACAGTAAAGCAAAGACCACAACCTTTACCATGCCCGCAAAATCAGTGACTGTAAAGGCGAACTATACCCGCAACAGCAGCGGAGGAAACACTGGCGGCGGTTCGGGTGGCAGCGGAAATTCGGGCGGTTCCGGCAATAACGATGGCGGAAATTCCGACGATAACGGGAATAACGGCGAAGGCGGCATGAATCCCGACAATGGAAACACCACGCCGCAGCCGTCCGTGACACCGCCTACAGAAACCAGTACCAATCAGGGGAATGAAATCGCGCCGGGGACAGGGACAACGCCGGTGAATCCGGGCAGTGGAAGTACATCAAGGCCGGGAACCGCTCCGGGCAGCGGCACAGGGACATCCGCACAGGAAACAAAGCGGCCTTTCATCAAAGGCAAGGACGGCAGGATCGGCTGGGACGTCATCCGCGCCGAGGAAGAAAAGGCAGAGGAAGGCAGCGTTATCAACGTGGATATGAACGGATCCACCGTGGTTCCGGGAGATATATTTGACAGCATCAGGGGGAGGGACATCACCATCACCTTCGACATGGGCAGCGGCATCCTCTGGAGCGTGGACGGGAAGAACATCACCACCGACAAGGCGGGCGACATTGATTTTTCCGTGAAATCGGGCGTAAAGACCGTGCCAGTGGATATTATCAACAATGTCACCGGGGAGAGATACAGTATCCAGATCAGCCTCGCCTACGAAGGGGAGTTCGGCTTTACGGCGGTGCTTTCCATAAATCTTGGCAAAGAGAACGCCGGATATAGGGCAAGCCTGTATTATTACAACGAAAGCACAGGGGAGCTTGAATTTATCTGTGCGGATAAGGTTGCACAGGACGGCACCGTGTCCCTTGCATTCACCCATGCGTCCGACTATGTGATTGCGATAGATGCGGATGAGGAAGAACCAGACGGCAATGCTGCAGAACCTGCATCAGGAGATCAGGATGAGGATAGTACCGGATTGGCAGAAGAAAATCCCCAGACAAGGCAGATATGGAGGCCATGGTGGTTTATCGTGGCCGGCCTGCTGGTGATTGTCATGGGAATTGGTGCATTCTTTGTGTTAAAGAAGAAACAGGAAACAGACAGTTAAAAACTTGCCGCAGGGGAAAACCCTGCGGTACCGTAAAATATAAAAAAGTCTGGAGGGAATATCTATGGAGACGTTACTGAAAACAGAAGGATTAACAGTAGTCTACAATGCAGATGACAGGGAATATGTCTGTGATCTCAGCGCAATTCCGAGCGGATATTATGTGTGCGTGAATCTCTGCACACAGGCGAGGTACACGGGGAAATTCTGGCTGGATGAGGAGATGAAAAAGGGAGATCCGTCCATGGGCCGATACGTCCTGATGGGTGGGAGGAAAACGGATGAGAATGTAGATTTCCATGTCATTGACTGCAATCCGCCTGCCCAATATTATAATACGGAGAATCTGAGGCTCCACCTGCAGGTGGATATTCCCGAAGAGAATCTCCGCCTGCACTGCTGCAAATCCGACCCCATAAAGATCAATGACACGGTACATGGCAGGGAAGTAGGGGTTGGCTACCTTTTGTGCTTTGAGGACTGGACGGACAATGACTACAATGATTTTGTATTCACCATAACCGCATGGATCAAAAAGGGATAGGGGGATTGCGTATGTGTATGTGTGGAAATATCCATATGTCCGGAGTTTCCGGAAAACTTAAGGACAGCCTTGAAAAAGAGAGGGCAGACAGCAAAAAAGGACTTCTCCAGTCCAAACTGATATCCATCAGCGGCTGTTGTGAACTGGATCAATATGATTTTCTGTATGTGGAGGGTCCGGCACCCGACACCGTGCATCCAAACCTTTGGGAGCAGGCAAAGCTGAACCTGCAATACGGTCTGTACCGTGTAAACAATATCCAGGAAAATGAGGCGAGGGGAGCGTATGGGCAATATGCGCTCCATGTGGGGGATGTATTCCAGATCAGGGGATATGACATCTCCAACATGACGCTTGTCTATGACGGAAGCGGCTGGATCGTCATGGATGTGCTGACTACCATCACCATAGCGGGCGTGGTATGGCAGGAGGTGGTACAGAGATATCTTTCAGATTCAGCGCCTATCCACACGGTGATATATTCCCATTCCCATGTGGACCATTATGGGGGAATCGGCGGGCTGAAACCGTATTTTGCAAAGGAAGGCGTCCAGATCCTCGCACCGGAAGGTTTTATGGAGCATGCGGTGAGCGAGAATGTCTATGCGGGGACAGCCATGAGCCGCCGCGCCGTTTACCAGATGGGCGGGACCCTGAAACCCGGCGCAGCGGGCCATGTGGACTGCGGGCTTGGCAAGATGACCACGCAGGGAGGCAACAGCATCATTGAGCCAACTAAGGAGATCGGTTTTGAGGACTATGGCGGGAAAAAATATTATGAGATAACCTGTGGGGAGGTTCCCCTGCAGATACAGTACACACCGGGAACAGAGGCGCCGGCTGAGATGAATGTCTATCTGCCGAAACAGAAAGTGCTGTTCATTGCTGAGAACTGTGCAGGGACACTCCATAACGCGCTGACGCCGAGGGGCGCGCAGGTGCGTGACCTTTTGGCGTGGGCAGGGTTTCTGGACGAGACCATCGTGACTTTTTCGGATATGGAGATCGTCTGCAGCGCCCATAACTGGCCGCATTTCGGCAGGAAAGAAAGTATACGGTTCATTGAAATACAGAGGGATATGTACCGTTATGTGAACAATGCAACGCTGCATCTTGTAAATCTGGGCTACACCATTGACGAGGTCGGCAGGATGGTCTCCGGTGAGGACGGGACAATGCCTCTGCCGGAGGAATTTGCACAGGAATGGTGCAGCCACGGCTTTTACGGTACATATAACCATGACGCAAAAGCGGTGTACCAGCGGTATATTGGCTGGTATGACGGCAACCCCGCGCACCTGAACCGGCACAAACCGGTGGAACGTGCGACAAGATATGTGGATGCATTCGGTGCGGAGACGATACTGGAAAAGGCAAAGGATGCCCATAACGCCCAAGACTACGCATGGGCGGCGGAACTGTTCGATCTTCTCATGAATGCGGAGGAAGGCAAAGTCCTGCCAGGCATCCTGAAGGAAACGAGGGGGATATATGCGGATACGCTCAGGAGCCTGGGATACGGTTCAGAGGCAGCCACATGGCGCAATATGTATCTGACAGGCGCACAGGAGATTGAACTGGGCAAAACTATGGTAAGCGGCACCCTGACGTTTGCGGATGACACGATAAATGCCATGACCCTGGAGATGATACTCCAGTATATGGGCATCATGCTGGACAGCAGGAAAGTGGAGAAAGACAGGAAACGTCTGGCGATGTCCGTGTCCGTAACTGCGGCCAAAGGAACCGAGTATGCCAATATACAGGTGGACAGGGGAATACTTGGATACCGGATCGTATCCGGCACTGGCGAACTTGCATCAGGGGCGGACATTGTGGTAAAAGGAAATAAGCTGGACTTTTTCCGGACCTTTGTGGATAACAACAGGGAGAGGCTCAAAAAAGTTATCGTGGATGCTGCACAGGAGGCGCAGGCCGCCGAATTTATATCTGGATACCTGACCCGGTTTCCCATTGGCTTCCCGGTCATGATACCACGGGACGGATATGCGGATGCAGGGAAGTAAAAACGGCAGACAGATTTCTTTTTCTGATGTGGGATACCTGGAGATGGATAAAAGAATAAGATGAAGGAAGTGAGACATACAAAAGGAGAGGAAACATCATGAAAGCAAAAGAAATCAGGAGTATTTGACAGGAGAAAGAACATTCTTTCTCAATGCAGCGGAAACACGGTGGAGTTGTGAGGATGTGACATGGAATGTATCGGTAAAGGGTGATTACTTTGCCATACAGAACTGTAGATGTCGGAAGGATGGCAGTTTGGGGAAAGCGGCGGTTCCTCTATCAGAATGAATATAGCCTGCCCCCGAAGCTGGCTGGAAGATGGGATGAAACGTCTGGTGGAAGGAACCAGGGGATATAAGGAATGAGTTCTGGCCAGTTGCTGATCAACCTGGTTCTGGGATACGATTCCTTAATTTTGCCAGAAAGAAGGTGGTAGCTTGGGAAAATGATAATTGTGACTTTTTCTGATCCAGAAGAGCAGGTTGTGGAAAAAATCAAAGCAGTGCTGGCAGAAGATCACGAAATTGAGTATATTCAAATTGCAGGCGAAGAAGAACTGAATTTTGGAGATGTAGAGATACAGACAAAACAGCGGAAAGTTTTTCTAAGAGGAAAAGAAGTGGAATTGACCGCAAGGGAATTCGATGTCCTGTATACACTCGCCTATTATCATGACCAGGTGCTGACTACCAGACAGATTTATAAGGCAATTACGGGAGAAGACATCATAAGTGATTATCATGGGATAGAGAGCAGCGTATATGCCATAAGAAAGAAACTGGGACATGATATTATTCAGAACATTCGTGGATATGGATATCAATTAAAAAAAGAAAAATAGACAGAAGCCAGAAACAGGCAGTTTTTACAATGCGGTTTCTGGCTTTTTCATATATTTTTAAGAAAATCGAGAGAAAAATGAATTTGCGCTGAACGTACATTGAAATTCATTTGATAAAATAAAAGAAATATAAAACAAATATTAAAACCGGGAAATCCCGCCAAAGAAAAAAACGGTGCTTTGACGGGTACATTAGTACGCCGGTTGACATATTTTTTCCCTTCTAGCCCTGTTTTAGAGCCAGGGGGATTTTATATTTGCAAATAAAATACGGCAATGCTGTTTTTTACATCAGACAGCTGAGAAACTTTAGTATCAATGCCTGTGGTGGCTGGTTAAAAAAATCATCAGCCATATACAGGCATTTTTTGCGCTATATAGTGAACAAATAGAGCAGGATTTATATGAACAGTTTATAGGCACACAGACAGGAACTTTTATCTGTTTGTGTGCCGATTGCGATTTCTCACGGATTGAAAAGTCATTAGCAGTATGGCTTAAGGCTGGCAGACAGGCAGCAAGGTGCCGGTCCCCGCCCGGCTTGTTCTTCATTTTTGAAATTTTAAGAAAATGGAGGACAAGCCTATGGCAAAGCCAGGCAGACTGCCGGACTTCCGGAAAATGTACCCGGAGGCCAGCGAAGAAGTGATCGAAGTATTGAAGGAAACAGAGAGAAAAATGCAGTATCAGGAGTACGACCTGAAGGCAGAGCAGACCATCATCGACCAGGAAGCACAGGAGATCCAGGTGATACCAAGCCGGGAGGACTCCTATGAACGCCTGCTGGATATGTCCGTACAGTTTGAGGGAGAAACCCCAGGTGCAGAAGAACAGGTACTTAAACGTATGGAATCGGAGCAGCTACATAGGGCGCTGTCTTTGCTTTCTGATGAAGAATGGTATCTAATTCGACAGATATTTTTCAATGAGCGCACAGAACGTGATCTGGCAGAGGAACTGGGATGTTCACAAAATGCTGTCAATAAGCGGAAACAGCGCATTTTGGACAAGCTGCGCCGGTTTTTGGAAAATTTTTAAATTTTTTTCATTTTCAGGGTTGTCAAAACGCTCTGCCAACGTGGAAGTAAGTGAGAGGGAAAAGAATCCTTCTTCTGTTCTTTGAAAAATACTGCCCCAGGCGGTCATATCCAGCAGTTACAATACGTTAGCTGTATAGCGCGAAAGCGCAAAGCGGCGAAGGAGGACACGCCAGGACCACCTGCAGACAGTCAGAGTGTCTGTCAATAAGATGACATCAAAGGTGCAGAGCGGGAACTGTCCGTCCTGAAAATGCCCCGTGGCCGGGGCATACCGCAATGACCTGTACAGCCTATAATGATACTTCCGTCCAGTCACAGCCCCTTTTTTAAGAAAGGAACCGCAATGAGGGCGGCGGCCAGAGATCCTGGCTGGGGTTCGAGTCCCATGACGGCCTGCCAAAGCTGGTTGTAACTGACTGCCCAGGCTCCGGGAAGTAGTGTCGAATGGGAGCAGACGAAACATGAAAATGAAGAACAAGCACGATTTTTCATGTGAGGAAAGGCAATCCGCTGTAAAACGGATAACCTGCGTACACAGATGTGTGCGTTTACGAAGTTAGACAGGCAGCGGTCTGTATTTTTGGGCCGCTGCTTTTTATGCACAGAGGCGCACAATGGAATTTGTTGCTTACGCAACGTGTGCCTCGCGCACAAGTACGATCAAAGAAAGAACAGGAAATATCGTTTTGTGGACAGGAAGGAGGGAAAAGCAGAAATGACAGGAAGAAAAATCAGACGTGGAGATATCTACTATGCCGACTTAAGGCCGGTAGTGGGCTGCGAGCAGGGCGGCATCCGTCCGGTGGTGATCCTGCAGAATAACACAGGGAACCGGTTCAGTCCAACCACCATAGCGGCAGCGATTACCAGCCGGGACGGAAAGCATCCGATCCCCACTCATATCCATATAGACAGACAGTTTCATGGTCTGTACCAGGATTCCATGATTTTACTGGAACAGGTACGGACACTGGATCAGAAACGGCTGCGTGAATACATAGGCTGCCTGGATAAAGCAACCCTGGCGGCAGTGGACAAGGGACTGATCGTCAGTCTGGGGATGAAAGATATCCAGAAGGAAAAAACAGCTGCAGATACGGCAGCTATGAAAAAATGAGTCAGAACAGGGCGAAGAAGCAGACAGAGAGGAAGAGAAGTATGGATGACAGAAAGAAAAAAGCATGGATCTATACCCATATTGATGCGCCGGAGGACAGCCATAGTACCTTAAAGAAGCAATATGAACAGTTGAACACCTATGGAGAACAGCTCCGAATGGAGATTGCAGGCAGTTCCAGCGATATGGGAGAGACGGTAGGGTTAGAGAGACCTGGCCTGAACCTGTTCCTGGAGGAAAAGGGCAGTAGGGGAATCGAAGTG
Organism: Clostridiaceae bacterium; assembly: GCA_910574345.1. Classification (GTDB taxonomy): domain Bacteria; phylum Bacillota; class Clostridia; order Lachnospirales; family Lachnospiraceae; genus UBA3402. The sequence goes on from CAJSZV010000032.1 coordinate 26,052, forward strand.
CTGCTGGTCCTGGATTCCTCCAGAATCTCCCGTGATAAGGAATTGTTCATGGATTTCCTGCTCCGGATGCGTCAGTGTGGGATTGAAGTATGTTCTCCTTTGGAGGGGATAATCTCTGCCGCAGGGTAAGAAAAGGAGGGCATGAAATGACAAAAAAGGAACTGGAACAGTGGCAGGCTGTGACAAACAGCAGCCGGTACCGATGGGTGGAGGATCGTATTACCCGGTTGAACGGGCGGGGGACACTGTATTATACCGGAGGAGGAGATGGATACTTCATGAGGATAACTCCGGAAGGGAATCTGACTATAGGAATCTACGAAGGGGCATTCCCCCATATCGGGGAAGCCTGCTTTCAGGTAAAGGCGGAGAGAAAATGCAGCAATTATGACGAAGCTTTCCAGAAAACCTGTGAACTGGGGGGGATTAAGTTCCTGATGGACCTGTTTTCCAGCAACCAGGTTCCCCAGGAACCGATTCAGGGAATGTATTTATGAGGTGCATAGATGGATTATATCGTAAAAACAGGGATTTTGATTTATACAAATTTCAATACCAGAGAATTCAACGACCTGATGTATGAAAGTGCAAAGCCCCACATTGTAGAGGACATTAAATCGGTGATAGAAAAGGATTCGACCCTGCCCCAATATATTGACGGAGATCTGACCTTCCGTTTTCTGTCTGATTACAGAATCCTGCTGAAATATCAGTTTGTATGCAATGATGAGAATGAGGCAGAAGCAGAAAAATTTTCAAAGTCCTGTGTAGAGGATATCCGGAGAGAACTGGATGAGAAAGGATATCATATCGGGAGGATCAACTGTATGGTGGAAGAAATGGATATGAAGTGGCTGGATGAACTGGAGGATATGGTATTTCCAAAGGATCCCAGCCTTTGACATCCAATAAGAATCCTTGTTACAACAGAGAAAAGATACTCTTTTATGGAGATTTTATATCAATTACCGGTCTTGAATTCCACTGACTGAAGGCCGGAAACTTCACAAAAAACGGGAAAAGCAGGACATACAGATGGGAGGAATGCAGATGTGGGTGACGATTTTGGCAACAGAGTATGAGAAATATACGGAATACCATGGCGCGACCCTTTGGCTGCCGACGACCATGGCAGCGATCCAGGATGCCATGGAACAGGTAAGAGTGCCGGAAAATGGATCCTACCGCCTGACCAGGCTTGACGGATGGCCAAAATTTCTGGCGGAACGCTTATCACGGATGGAAGCAGATATCCAGGAAGTGAATGTTCTGGCAGCTCAGATTGAACAGATAGGCAGGGAGAACATTTCCTGGTACGAGGGAGTGATCGGCTGTGTGGAGTCTGAGCGCGGGGACAGGGAATGTTCGGTAAAGGATCTGATCAATGCTGCCGGCAACCTAGATAATTTTTGTTTTTTGCCATGGATTGTGAATGACGCGGATTTGGGAGAGAACGCAGTGAATGGAGGCTTTGTAGGGATGTTGCAGGGATTACCAGATGAGGTTCTGGCGTTTTTGGATAAGGAAAAGGTGGGGGCTTATCTGCGGAAAACAGAAAATGGCGTCTTTACGAAAGAAGGTTACTGTTACCGAGTGAAAGAGGGGTGGCAGGAAATCTATAATGGCCAGAACCTGCCAGAGCAGGAAACAGAGTCGGATGCAATTATATCCGTCAGGCTTGAGAACCGGAAGCATCCGGAATATGGAAAGGTCTGGCTCTCTCTTCCCTGCAGCACAGAAAAGATGGCTTTGGCATGTGATTTGCTCCATGCAGAAAGTCTGGACCAGTGCAGGCTCCGGGAGATCCGCAGCGCAGTCCCCATCCTGGAAAAGAAGATTCAGTTTTATGATGATGTAGAGGTGTTAAATGAACTGGCAGAAAGGCTACAGCAGATGCCCCATAAAGAGCTGATAAAGTATAAGGCCGTACTGCAGCTTGGATGCTGGAAAAATATAGAGGAGGCGCTGCTGCTGACCGAGCGGCTGGACTCTTATGTGTTTGATCCCAGCCAGATCAGCTATGAACACTATGGCAGGAAATGCCTGGAGGATCTGGGGGTGGACTGCTCAGACCCGGCTTTCCGGAATTTTGATTTTGCGGAATACGGCATGAACCGGTTTGACGCTGCGGGGATGAGGAAAACGAACTATGGATGGATATCCTTAGCGCAGAAACCGGAACTTCTGGAGGCTCCAGGGGACAGCCAGCAGATGAGAGGGAATGACTTTCAGATGATGTGAAAAACTGCTTCCTAAAGGCAGGATGGATCAGGAAGAAATCAGTATATATCCCAGGGAATGATTGGTATGAAGTATTAATTTTAAAAGTAGTTAAAAAGAAACTTAATGTAAGACAGATAAGGAGAAGGATATGGAGAAAATAGAGGTAGATAAGGCATTATTGAGTGTAAAAGAGGTATGTGCATATTTAGGGATAGGAGAGACCAAGGCAAGAGAACTTTTGACAAAAACAAACAATAATTTTACAGTACGAATCGGGAATCGTGTATATGCCAATAAAATTCAGTTGGATAAGTGGATCGCTCATAACAGCGGCAATAAGGTGGAGAAAAAGCGGACAATTCATAGAAGAATAAAAAGGGAAGAATCCAGCATGGGAATGCAGATGACGATGTAAAGTCAACTGCGTTTATATGGAGCGGGTGCAAAAATGGGAAAAGATTTAAAGGGAAGAGAACTGGGAAAGGGTCTGTATCAGCGAAAGGATGGAAGATATGAGGCCAGAACAAAGATAAATGGAAGTGATGTCAGCATCTATGGATTCAATCTGCGGGAACTGAAAAAAGAATTTCAGGAATTAAAGGAAGAGGCACAGAACAGCATTGATTTTAGAAGGAAACATATAACACTGAATGAATGGTTTGAAGAATGGTTTCAGACATATAAGCTTCCGGTAGTTAAAGAAACCAGTGTTTATCCCATGAAAAACAAATTTTACGGTTCATTCGGCAAATATCTGGGAGAAAGAAAGCTGTGTGATATCACCAATATTGACATTCAGAGTGTCATTAACCAAATGAGCAGCGATGGACGGGCGGTTTCGTCCATGCGGGAGGCGCTTGGAAGAATGCGGGAATGTATGGAATCTGCCAGGAATAACCAGATCCTTTCGATCAATCCCTGCTTTGAGATCAGTGTTCCTTGGGAAAACAGGCAGGTGACACGCCGCTTTCTGTCCAGGGAGGAACAGAATACATTTTTAAAGACGGTAGAGCATAGCTGGTATAAGGAAATGTTTTATTTGATGTTTCTGACAGGGATGAGGATCGGAGAGGTAGGAGGCCTGATGTGGAAAGATGTAGATTTTAATGAAAAATGCCTCCGTATCAATCGATCCCTTTCCTGCCAGTACGAATATGGAAAAAAGATGCTGCGCCTCCTGTCTCCCAAGACCCATAATTCCTACAGGAAGATTCCGTTTTTCGGGGAGGCGGAGGAAATGCTCCTGCAGCAGAAAGCAAAGACTGACTGCCTGAAAAAAGCGCTGGGAAACCGTTTTAGGGCAACCGGTGAATATGCGGATCTGGTATTTGTCACCACCATGGGAAGCCCGGTGCTCCGCTATCATGCGGAAAAGGAAATCAAAAAAGTGGTGAAGGAGATCAATGAGCAGGAGGCGTTTGAGTCGGTACAGGAGCAGAGGGAGCCTCATTATTTTGAAGATATGTATCCACATGCGATCCGGCATACTTTTTGCAGCCGCTGCTTTGAAGCAGGGATGCAGCCCAAAGTGGTGCAGAGTATTATGGGGCACCAGCATTACAGCACAACCATTGATATCTATACCCATGTGTCGGAGAGCAAATATCAGGAAGAAGTTGGGAAATTTGGGAGGGCGATGGAACTGGAAGAAAGCAGCAGTGGAGAAGAACCAGAGGAGACCACAGATCCTGGAATGATGCAGACATTCGGTTAAGGGGGATGTATTGATTTTCGGGGGCTGACTGCATATAATTTAAGGAAATAATAATCTGTAATAAGCTATGGTTGATGTAACGGCAAAAGAAGAAGGGCGGAAGCGTAAATGCTGACAGGTGGACTATACGGGAAACCGTCTCCCTTTTTCTTTTATGAACTGTTTTATTGAAAAATATAGCTTATCAGAGATACATATGTTAAAATAGGGATAGCAGAAAGGAGCCTGTTTTATGGAGATTGAGAATATACTGGCAAAAAATATTACAGCGGCAGGTGAAAAGGCCGCTTATGATGCAGCATGTAAACGGCTCCTGGCCAATAAGGTCATTCTGGCGTGGATCATGAAAAGCTGTATGGAAGAGTATAAGGCCCATAGTATCAAGGAGATAGCGGAAAGATATATAGAGGGAATCCCTCAGATTGCAGAGGCAGCTGTCAATCCGGATGAAGATGGATATGAGGGCAGTGAACAGATCCGGGGAGCGAAGAACGAGGACAGTACGATACAGGAAGGAACGATCACTTATGATATCCGTTTTCTGGCAACCGTTCCGGGAACCGGAGAGACGATCCGCCTGATCATCAACGTAGAAGCGCAAAATGATTTTTATCCAGGATATCCGATCATTAAGAGAGCGTTGTATTATTGCAGCCGGATGATCTCTTCCCAGTACGGTTCGGAATTTACGGAAACCCATTATGAGAAGATAAGGAAGGTATATTCCATATGGATATGTCCCAATCCGCCAAAGAAGAGAGAGAATACGATCACCAGATACTGTGTTCAGGAAGAAAATCTGGTAGGCCAGGTGTTAGAACAGAAAGAAAATTATGATCTGTTAACTGTGGTCATGATCTGCCTGGGTCATGCAGGAGATAATAATTATACAGGGATATTAAAACTGCTGGATGTGCTTTTGTCTTCAGAAAAAGAGGCGGAAGAGAAGAAGAAAATCCTGCAGGAAGATTTTGATATTGCGATGACAAAGACATTAGAGAGTGAGGTGTCGGCTATGTGTAACCTGAGTAAAGGGGTAGAGGAAAGAGGAATTGCAATTGGCTTGGAGCGTGGTATGGAACGTGGTATGGAACGTGGTTTGGAGGCAGCAACATTAAATGCGATCCGGAATTTGATGGAGACTTTGAAGCTGACAGCAGAGCAGGCGATGGAGGCGTTGAAGGTACCGGAAGAGGAAAAGGTTAAGTATACAGGGATGTTGAAGAGCTAATTGGAAAGCGAGAAAGCAGTAGTTATGTGTAATCTGAGTAAAGGGGTAGAGGAGAGAGGAATTGCGATTGGCCTAGAGCGAGGTATAGAAACAACAACATTAAATGCGATCCGGAATTTGATGGAGACTTTGAAGCTGACGGCAGAGCAGGCAATGGAGGCATTGAAGGTACCAAAAGAGGAAAAGGTTAAGTATGCAGGGATGTTGAAAGGATAGATTTTGCGGAATGCTATCTGTACTTGTGACTCATGTATCCACATACGATCCGGCATACTTTTTGCAGCCACTGCTTTGAGGCAGGGATGCAGCCCCCAAAGTGGTGCAGAGCATTATGGGGCACCAGCATTACAGCACAACCATTGATATCTATACCCATGTGTCGGAGAGCAAATATCAGGAAGAAGCTGGGAAAATTGGGAGGGCGATGGAACCGGAAGAAATGGGGAATGAAAATAATAAGAAAACGGATTTGGATAACTGACACTGACAGGAAAAATTAAAGTTGGAAGAACACCATCATTTGCTAAAATTGGAAGCCGAAAAATTCGGTTTTGAAAAAAATGATTAGAGGGTATAATATAAAAACTCATTTAATTGGAATATAAGAAGATGCTACTGCTAATATATTATATCAATAAAAGATATTTTTATATAGGGAAATATAAGTGGTAAAAGGAGGAAAGTTTATATGGATATTAGCGATGAAATTCAAAAGTATCGTCAAGAGATAAAATCTGAAAGAATGGATATGTCTTTTGGAGAAATAATCAATATGTATAAAGATAAGGAAATAATAATATCTCCAGAATATCAAAGGGCATTCAGGTGGGATGAGCAGAGGCAGTCTGATTTTATTGAATCAATATTATTGGGAATTCCTTTTCCCTCAATATTTGTGGCAACTAATCCAGATGGTAAATGGGAATTAATTGACGGTCTTCAAAGAGTTTCCACAGTTTTGGCATTTTTTAATGAACTTAAAGATGAAAATGGAGATCCATATCCTAAAAATGGGCTAGAATTAGTTGAGGGGAGTTTAATAAAGGGGCTAAAAGGCATTACTATAGATACTCTGCCATTAGAGTATAAACTTCAAATAAAACGTACACCATGTAGAGTGGAAATAATCCTTAAAGAAAGTGAATTCAAAATGCGGTATGAACTTTTTAAGAGATTAAATACAGGTGGAGAAGGTTTGTCAAGACAAGAAATACGAAATTGTATTTTTAGAGGTTTGGATAGTAGATATAGTAATTTTGTGGCAGAGTTATCTAATAATGAGATTTTTAGAGAAATAGTAAATATTAGTACATTAAATGAAGAGATGATGTATTATGAAGAATTAGTGTTGAGATACTTGACTTTGAAGAACCAAGGAACTAGATATGTTCAAGCTAATATACAGGATTATATGGACGATTATTTAGAAAGCCAGTGTAGGGAGTTTAATGAAAGTATAGTTAATAGTGATAGACAACTGTTTGAAAATATTATGAATGTTCTTAATGGGTTAAAAGAGAAATATATTTTTAAGCTTGGAAGAAGATATTTTACGACAAGTATGTATGATGCAATAATGTTAAGCTTATCAGAAGAAAGCGCAAATCTATCACAAATAAATATCGATGAATTAGGAAAAAGAATTGCGGAGTTAAAGGAAAGAAAAGAATTTACAAGATATGTTGGTTCAGCTAGCAGTAATCCTACGAGCATAACAAACAAAGTTATAATTGCAAAACAGATTTTGTTAGGAATATTGGAGGCATAAAAATGCATCCACTTACTAATGAAATAATAGCTAGTAGAGAATGGCGTATGAGAGAACTGGAAGATTTGAAAAAAGTTGGAATTTTAGCGTTGAATACTTATCCCCAAAAAGTTAAAAATCAATATTATAGAATGTGTATTCCATACATATATGCTCATTGGGAAGGTTTTATTGTTGAAAGTTTTAAGCAACTTATTTCGTTTTTAAATAATTTGCATTTGGATAAAAAACTAGTTCGTAATGAATTGTATGCATTTTCTTTACAAGACATATTAAAGCCCCTTGCAGGTAAGCAAAGTTTTGAGCAAACCTGCCAGTTCGCTCAAAAGTTTACAGAAAACTATGATAGAGCATTATATATAGATCCAGCATTGCTTACTGCTAAATCTAATTTGAATTATAAACAATTGGTTGTAATTTTGGGGAAATTTGGAATGGAGAATTGTTTGACAAAGTATCAAGGAGAAATCAATCAATTGGTTAATCAAAGAAATAGAATAGCACATGGTGAAAATGGGATAACTGTGGAGTATGTGAATATTTCGGATAAGATTAGCATGTTACAAGAAATTTTTGACCTTATGATTTTGAAATTTGAAGAGTATTTATCTGAAAGGATGTATTTGAAATAAATGCCATTTACTAGTTTGTAAAACAGAGTGAAAATATATTGACACAGAGAAGCAATAAATTAGAATATAGGACATACTGATAGTATATATGATTAAAGCAACTGATTGCAATCGGCAGGAGGTATGGCTATGCCACAGTCAATGAAAAGAGTGATAGAACAGTATATTGCAGAAATCAAAAAGATATATGGTACGCATTTACGCAAGATAATTTTGTATGGCTCTTATGCCAGAGGCGATTTCAAAGCAGACTCAGACATAGATATTATGATATTGCTTGATATGTCTGATATGGACTTAAAGGTGTACAGCCAGCAGCTTTCCTATATGACCTTTGATTTTAATCTGGATAATGACTTGGATATAAAGCCTATTGCCAAGAGTGAGGATCATTTTAGAAAATGGATAGTTAATTATCCGTTTTATGCAAATATTAATAAAGAAGGGGTGGTTTTATATGGAGCGGCCTAAAAAAGATATTGGAACGAGAAAAGACCTTGTGCTTTATCGGCTCCAGACCGCTAAAGCTGATTTGAAATCAGCAAGAATATTATTGGCGGCAGAGGAATATAAGGGAGCAAATAATCGAGCTTACTATGCTATTTTTCATGCAATCAATGCGGTTCATGCGTTGAGCGAAAAATCTTATAAACGCCATAAAGATGCTATCGCAAATTTTAATAAGGACTATGTTAAAAATGAGATTTTTCCCAGAGAGATAGGGAGAAAAATCGGTGAGGCTGAAGAAATTCGTCATGCGAGTGACTATGATGATTTTTATATTGCCAGTCGGGAAGAATCTGAAAGGCAGGTTGCCGTAGCAGATGAATTTATAAAATTGACTGAAACATACTGCATGAAGCAGTTTAAAGTTCTTGAGGAATGATGTTGGATAGTTAGAGGAAGTAAAAGGGGAAAACTTCGCTTGTTTCTTCTGTATATAGCAGAAAAGCAGTTTTACCAACTTTCAAAACGGATTTACCAATTTTTAAAACCATTGGATTTAGGGAAGAAAATAAGAGGCAAAAATTCTTTACCATCTCGAAAACTGGTAAACTCAAAACAGAACCCCTCTCAATCCCGCATAAATCCAGCATTCCATCAAAAAGTTCGCAAAGCAGATGGGAATGTAAGCCCTGAAACCTTACAATTTAACATGATATGAAAAAGGCCCCAAAAGCCTTGTAAATTCCCGATTGATCGGAGAATGCAAGGTGTTTTGGGGTTTTTGCGTGTTTTTGAAAAAGCCGCAAAATACCGTATAAAACCGTCTGAAATCACTTCAACTTGAGTATTACTCAAACTACTTGTTGAGTAAAATGAGTATCTTAAATCTTTAGCGAAGTTTACTCAAATTATTAAAAACCACATCGTTACCTTCAAAAAAAGAAAAGGAAAATAAAGAATATGAATGAAGAGAAAATGATTTATTCAAGTATGGAGCATAAGGATTTTTTTGTTCGGTCATTGAAGCGGTGCAGATATCAGGATGTCTATCATGCTGCGTTGGTGTACTGTCTGGGAATTGACAGGGATACAAGGGATCATGTAAATGAGATTTATGATTTCAAGACTGGATTGGTGAAGACAGAGTGCCTGCATGATGGGTGGCAGACTTCCGGGAGCAGGAAAATTGTCCGAATGGCTTACAACTTATATAACAATGGAACCCCAAGTGTGTTCGATTATGAGGATTCCAAGGAGCAGTTGACGGAATGTGGGCGGTATACGGTAGAGGAACTGTTCTGCTGTGGCTATGCGCCTTATTTCTGGCAGGCAGTTAAGATTCGGTATCCGGAGTATTGTGGGGCAGCTTAAAGAGAGACGATTGACGGAGGAAAAAAGATGGCAAAGGTCATAACCGTAGCTTCGCAGAAAGGCGGAGTGGGAAAAAGTACAACTTGTGTGAATCTGGGTATTGGACTGGCCAGGGAAGGAAAAAGAGTCCTTTTGATTGACGCGGATGCCCAGGGCAGTATGACAGCGTGTCTGGGGATTGCAGAGCCGGATGAACTGGATGTTACCTTGGTGAATCTGATGGAGAAGGTGGTCAATGATGAACCGTGGGAGCTTGATGAGGGGATTCTGCACCATGAGGAGGGAGTGGATTTTCTTCCTGCCAATATTGAACTGGCAGGTATGGAGGCAACCCTGGTGAACATGATGAGTAGGGAGACGATCTTGCGGCAGTATATTGATAGGGTTCGGGAACGGTATGATTTTATCTTGCTGGATACCATGCCTTCTCTGGGGATGATAACCATTAATGCGCTGGTAGCGGCGGATAGTGTGCTGATACCAGTGGAATCGGCTTATTTGTCGGTGAAGGGGCTGCAGCAGTTGATCAAGACCATTGGACGGGTGCGGCGGCAGTTGAACCGGGATCTGGAGATTGAAGGGATTTTGCTTACCAAGGTAGACCGCAGGACAAATTATGCAAAGGATATCTCTGACCGGCTCCGGGAAGCCTATGGGGACAGGATACATATTTTTGAGAATTGTATCCCATTATCCATTAAGGCGGCGGAAACCAGCGCGGAGGGAAAGAGCATTTTTATCCATGCCCCTAAGGGAATTGTGGCGGAAGGGTATGCGGCACTGACGAAGGAGGTGCTTTCCCATGGGGAGTCGTAGTGCGGATAAGATCAAGTTTCGTTCTTTTGATGATCTGTTTGGGGAGCAGGAGCCGAAAGGGGTAGAAAAGGAAACAAAGGGAACCGTGGAAGATCAGGTGGTCAGAATGGTGCTGGCAGAGCTTCATCCGTTTAAGGGACGTCCATTTCGCGTTATGGAAGATGAAGAAATGATGGAAATGGTGGAGAGTGTGAGGCAGTTTGGCGTTCTAGTGCCTGTGATTGTCCGGCCGGATAAGGGTGAGGGATATGAGATTATTGCGGGTCACAGGAGGAAGCGGGCCAGTGAGTTGGCCGGGTGTTCGGATATACCGGCGATAGTTCGGGATTTGACGGATGATGAGTCGGTTATTGCTATGGTGGATTCTAATATTCAGAGGCTGAATATTCTTCCTTCGGAGAAGGCAAGGGCTTACCGGATGAAAATGGAGGCCATGGAACATCAGGGTGTGAAGGGAGGACAGCATACGGCGGCAGTATTGGGTGAGGCTTCTGGGGAGAGTGCCAGGACGGTCCACAGGTATATCCGGCTTACCTATCTGGTGCCGGAACTGCTGGAACTGGTGGATCAGAAACGGATTCCTGTTGTTGCGGGGGAGAGCCTTTCTTTTTTGAAGGAAGGGGAGCAGGAACTGTTGAGAGATTATGTGGTGCAGAGGCAGGTGTTTCCGTCAAAGGGGGAAGCGGAATTGCTGCGGGTGGAAAGCGGTAAGGGGGAGTTGAGTGTTGAGAAGGTTCAGGGGATTTTGTGTAGGAATGGGAAAGCAATAGGGATAACCATTTCGGCAAAGCGGATTCGGGATTATTTTCCGGAGGGGTATACGAAGGAGGAGATTGAGGAGGTGGTTTACAGCCTTTTGGATTCGTGGAGGGCGAAGGGGAGTGGGTAGAAAGAATAGTGGTCCCTTTGTGCCATGGTGGCAGAAAGGGAGAGTGGGAACCTTGTGCCACGGTGGCAGAAAGTAGGGATGGGAGTCCTTGTGCCATGGTGGCACAAAGCATATTTAGGAGCCTTGTGTCATGGTGGCAGAAAGTGAGAGTGGGGGCCTTGTGTCATGATGGCAGAAAGTAAAGAGTAGGAATTTTTGTATCACGATGGTATAAAGCATGAGTAGAGTTCCTTTGTGTCACGGTGGCATAAAGCATAGATTGGAGCTTTTATGTCATGGTGGTACAAAGTATATTTTGGGGGCTTTGTGTCGTCATAATAGAAACTTATGGAAGAATTTTTTGTGTCGGCGCAAGAGGATAGCAGAGGGAAAAAGGGATAAAACAGCAAAAATATTTTATAGTGTTTTCTGATGATTCTAGGTAGGATGGTTCATTCTCCAAAGCAAATTTTGAAACGTGACAGAGCAATTTGTTTGATTTTTTAATTTGATTTGGAGGATTATTATGGGTAAGAGTGGAGTTATTACGGAGAAAAGCAAAGAAAATAAAGCGTATCATAATGTGATCGTGCTGTTTAAAATTTATCGTTCGGTTTCCTGGCGTATGCAGGTACAGATCGGGCAGGTGAAGCACCGTTTTCGGAAAGAGTATGGAACGGATGTGGACAGCTTTCTGGAATCTATTTATCAGGCAGGAATGGACTTGAATGATGATGAGGCGAATATTAAGCCAAGGGTGGAAGCGATCAGCAGCTCCAATAAGTTTTTGAAACTGATTGATGAATCAGTGGAACTGATGAGATTGTATCATCCCCAGGGAGAAAGGTATTACTGGGTTTTGTATTATACATATATGACACCGCACCAGCTGAGTAATATTTCGGAGATTATGGAGAAGCTGGAGCCGCATTTGTCTCAGGGAGTAGGGATTAACCGAAGTACTTATTTTCGGTGGAGGGATAGCGCTCTGAAGGCAGTGGAAGGGATTTTGTGGGGGTATGAGGAGGAAAGCCGGAGACTGTTGGAACATTACCGGGATACGTGGAGGGAAGAACTGTAAAAAATCTTGAAACTTGCAGGTTTTTAAGTATAATATTAGATATAAATGAATTTATGTAGGATTATGGGGTGTCTCTTAAATAAAAGGGAACGGTGGTTTTAATGATAATCTACTTGAAATTAGTTATTTTAGGATTGAGCAATTAGAGGATGATATTTGGGAGTTAATTTATTTCAAAATAATTGTAAGGGAGGTGCAGCAGTATTATTGTGTTTGCATACTCCCTTTAAATATATTTAGTTTGATTATCAATATAGATGTAGTATAGAAAGTAGAATTAAAGCAACAAAGGAGACAATTATGTTTGAGATTACGGGTGAGGATATAATGGCATTGGATGATGTGGATCTTCGTGAACTGGTGGGACGTTTATGTAAAGCCGAAGTAGAACGGGACGGTGGGGCCACATCAGGGGTACATTATGGAGGACATCAAAAGGCACCAGATGGTGGAGTTGATGTTGAAGTTGATATAGACTTCTCATTGCGGAAAGGGAGTTATATACCTAAACCATGTACTTTTTATCAAGTTAAGGAACACAAGATGCCTCCAAAAGCGATTGAACATGAAATGTGTCCCCAAGGAGTAAGAAGGCCAATATTTGATGAACTTGTATTAAAACAAGGAAGCTATATTATTGTAAGTGGAAGAGATAATGTTTCTCCTTCGGCATTAAAAGATCGCATAAAGGCGATGAAGGCGGCTCTTGGCCCCTTGAAAAATGGAGTTTCTGTTGATTTTTATGATCAAAGCAGAATGGCCAATTGGGTAAATGATTATGAGCCGATTGTTGCTTGGGTTAAGTGTAAGCTGGGAGATTCATCTGAAGGATGGTCTCCTTATGGAAATTGGACAGGCGATCATGATGATTTAGCCCGTCCATATATTGTAGACAAAAATATCCGAATTAAAAAAACTGATATAGCAGAAACCATGTCTATTCAGGCTGCTCTTGAGGATATACGTTCAATATTACGGAATCCTGGTAAATCGGTTCGCCTAACCGGTTTATCAGGAGTTGGAAAAACACGATTTGCACAGGCGTTATTTGAGGAAATAGGATACGGTCCGCTTCCACAAGAACTTGCGCTTTATGTTGATTTTCAAAAGCCTATTAGAATGTTTCCTATGGAAATGGTAAAAGAATTACTTGCAAAAAAACATAGGAAGATCGTAATTGTAGATAACTGTGCTGCTACAGAACACCATGAATTAACAAGACTCTGCAAATCTCCCAAGAGTACCGTTAGCTTGCTTACGATTGAGTATGACGTACAAGATGGGGAGCCAGAAGATAGTGAAGTATACCAGATGCTTCCTTCATCGAATGAATGTATTGTTGATATTTTGAAACAGAGAAAATTTTACAAAAATGATCAGGATTACAATAGAATTGCGTTACTGGCAGGCGGAAATGCAAGAGTTGCTATTGTTTTGGCAAAGGCTACCAAGAAAGAAAAAAATCTGAATGAATTGAAGGATGAAGAACTTTTTGAACGGATTTTTTGGCAAAAGGGGAAATTTGATGATGCTTTATATAAAACAGCAGAAGTCTGCTCTTTGGTTTATTCTTTTTCAATCAACCAAAATAAAGAGAAAACAGACGAAATTAGGGTGTTAGCAAGTTTATATGATATTTCTATAAGAGATATGGTGAGAAATGTAAACCGGTTATATAAGCGCCAGATAGTACAAAAGCGTTCTCATTGGCGAGCCGTTCTGCCACATGCTTTAGCAAATCGTTTGGCAAAAGAAGCATTAGAAAATTTGGGCGCTGAAATTGTTTTAGAAACTATGAATAATAGTTCTAATCATATGATACGTTCGTTTTCAAAAAGAATGAGTTTTTTACATGATAGTAAGGAGGCTCAGGACATTTTTGATGCGTGGTTAAAACTTCCACTTATGACTTCTCCAAATTATTGGAGCGATGTCTGTCAATATAGATTGGAAGATGCGGCTCCCGTAATTCCTGAACAGGTACTTTCATTTATTGAACAAATGTATAAAAGAGATAAGGGAGAATATCTATTGGGAGGGTTTCATGAACAAGTGATTGTGCGAATTTTGTCACAATTAGCATATGAACCGAAGTGGTTTGATCGCAGTCTGAAAATTCTTTCGGATTTACCATTAAAAAGAAATAAAAGAGAAGATGTAAGTGGATTCTTTCAAATTGTGTATTCTGGAACATATGCGTTGATAGATCAGAGGCTCCATTTTGTTCAAACCTTGCTACATCATAACAATGAGAATTATATTCAACTTGGAATAGATTGTTTGGATAGAATGCTGCAGTGTAAACATCAGATAAGGTATTTATATAAGGGATTTGAATCTTTTGGCATGTATCAACGTGATAATGGCTTAGATTTATCTGGAGAATATAAAAGCTGGTATCTAAGAGTTATTGAATTTATTACCATAGAGATGTCGGCATTATCAACGGAATCAAAAGAACGGGTAAGAGAAATTTTAGGAAAAAGTTTGGTTGGATTTGGATATGAACATTATTGGGACATTATAGAAGAATGCTGTATGAAATTTGGAAAAGATAGGGATTGGTGGCAGGGATGGATTGGCCTTGGAAATATTAAAAAATTTTATGATAATGAATTAGAACTGTGTGAGAAAGAGTTATTAGATCAATTGATTTTTTTGATAGAGCCAATAGATGCTGTCCCGAGAATGGATTGTATCTTGCGAGAGAGTTCTTTTGAACTGGAAATATATTTTCCTTCAGAAGAAAAGATAAATGAAGAAATCAGGAGGCTGGCGGCAATCTTTGCAGAGAATCCGGAATTGTTGGAACAATTATTTAGTCAAATAGGTAATAGATTTTTGATGGTAGGTGCTAGATTTGGAAAGGAACTGGCAGAGGCTGAATCATCAGATTCTTTTGCTCCTTTGTGGCCTTCCATGTGCAAAATATTGGATAAAGATTTGAGTATGAGTATTGCTGTTGGGTACCTTAATGTTAAATATAGTCATGATAGGGAGAATACCATTCGTTTATTAGATTTATTGGAAAATACAGATAAAGCCTCTCAGGCAGTACAGATCCATTCTATACTGGAATGTTCCGGAAAATACCTCCAGCATATTTTAAAACTATTATCGGAAGATGTAATAGACTTAAATTGTGTTTCACATTTACGGCATTATGTTATTAGTGATAAAATTGAAGAAACGGAGTTTTTAGATTTTATATTGAAGATTAAGGATATGCAACACGGAAGCTCTGTTGTGCTGAATATCTTTTGGCTATATTGTGAAAAGATAAAAAGTAATAGAAATATGTTGTCAGCATATGCCAAGGCAGTTGGACGTATAATAGCTATTGAGGGAATCAAAAATTTTGAATTGGAAGAGGGGAATAGTATAGAATACGAGTTGGCAGAAGTGATGGAGATTTGTTTCGCTGATGATAATGTTTCAAAGGAAGAGATTAAAAAGTTATTTATTTCTTTAAGGGATTTTCCTACAGTGCGGAATAAGTATAAAGGAAGCTACTTTAAGAGTTTAATGTATCCCGTAGCCGGATTGTATGTGGAAGATTTTTTAGATATTATCGTAGGTGATGAAAAAGGGCCATATGAGTTAGAAAGAGAAATTAAGGGCGGTAATGGAATTAGCACAAATATAATAGATAATCTTAATCCTGAACGTGTGTTTTTATGGGCAGATAATAGCAAAAGACGATTAAGAGTTGTAAAGTTAAGTTCTGGATTCCGAAGAGAAGAGAATGGTCAATATCAATGGACAGAACTTGCGAGAAAATTATTGCATACAGAAGACGGGAAGCAGATATTGGAGCAATTTGCAAAGAAGATTCCCCCAATGTCTTGGTCAGGTTCCCGAAGTAAAATAATTCGTGAGTGTTTGACTCTTTTACAGGAACTGAAGTCGGATGAGTATTTGGGGGAGATCGCTTGTAGAGAAATTGAAAAAGTGGAAAAGGAAATTCTGGAAACAGAAGAATACGAGAAACAAAAGATGTCTAATATGGAGGAGATAAATGAAAGATTTGAATTTTAATTAGTTTATTAGTGGGGAAGCTAAGAGATACATTGCACACTACATTTAGATGAAAGATATTGACATGCGCTATATATAGTGTTATTATATAGGAGTATTGATTTATATATCTTTTAAGCAAAAGATATAATAAAAATTTGTTCCTGTATGCACAAGCAGGAAGCTGAACGGTGAATATCTTACCGGATTGCTTTTGTTTATCTATGAATCAGAGAATGACGCTCATTTTGTAATGGAAATGCGGCGTCTTTTTTTGTGCAGAAAAAGGGACGGCAATATGGAAGGAGGGCAGAGATATAGGTTTATCAAAGCAAAGGAGGGGCGAATGAAGCGGGATAAATTCAAAAAAATGCGGCTTCAGCTGGAGACGTTGAAGCCTGCGAAAGCGGAGGATTGTGCGCTGCTTTTGCAGGGGCTGACCATGGAGACATCGGAGACGTCAAATTTTTCTATGGAATCTGTGGAGCAGAAAAAGAGGGAGTTGAAAAATGGCATTCTGTCGGTGGAGATGGAGGCCAGGGGAATCCGGACGGATGATAAGCGTCTGGCTCATTTGAAGACGGGAAGGCAGGCGGAAATTTTGGATTATAATTATTTTAAATCCAGGATGCCGGAAATGGTGATTACGGATATTCAGGCGGAGGTGTTTGATTTTCGTAAAAACAGGGTGGTTCCGTTTGCGGTAAAGAGGCTGGAGTTTTCTTTCGGCAATGGAAAAAAGGTTGACATAACAGATAGGGTGAGTGTGTTATCACTGGACCGTCTGGCAGGCTGAGGAAAGGGGAAATTTTATGGTGAAGGATGTAAAACTGCAGGCAAAGAGAAGTGTTCATGTGACGGGGAAAGTCCAGTTTCCGGTGAAGATTGGGGAAGAGGCCTGTTATCTTTATGGAGACAGCGTATGGTGGACGGACCGGGTGAAAAGGATTCTTGAGATTGCGGCAGATTATATCCGCATTGAGACCACGCATTACTATTATACGATTGTGTGGAATGACAAGGAGCAGGGGCGGTTGCGGGCCGCTGCGTAAGATAGCAGGAAGGAGTGGGAGAGCGGCCATTTTATGGCTGCTTTTTCACGTTACAGGAAAAGGCGGATGGATTGGTAAAGAAAAATTGTATTGGCTGTCTTTTTATGATAAGATAGATTGTATGAATAGGTGATGTTTGAGATTCTGGGAAAGGAATGGGGATATGGGACGATATTTAGACAGCAGAGAGCCTTTTGAATCATACAGGGGAATTGCCGGGACCCGGTTTTTTGTGGATAAAACATTGCTTTTGGAAGATATTTTGAAGGCGGTTGAAGTAGATGGACAAAGGTATTTATGTATTACTAGACCGCGGCGCTTTGGTAAAAGTGTTATGGCAAACATGGTAGCGGCATTTTTAGGGAGGGCAGAGGAAACAGGAGATCTTTTTAGCCGGTTGGAGATTGGGCAGTCGGAATGCTGCCATGGGCATTTGAATCAATATCCGGTCATTTATATTGATTTTAGCGAAACTCCGGAGAACTGTGTTTCCTATCGTGAGTATATCAGCAGGGTGCTGGAGGGCTTGAAGCAGGATTTGTCGGAAGCATTTCCGGAGATTGTTACGGATACGGGGATATCCGTATGGGATATATTGAAGCAGGTTTTCCGAAAGGCAGGGAAGAAGTTTGTTTTTGTGATTGATGAGTGGGATTCCATATTCCATATGTCTTTTATTACAGAGGAGGATAAAAAGGCGTACCTTCTTTTTTTGAAGTCTCTTTTAAAGGATAAGGCATATGTGAAGTTTGTGTATATGACAGGGGTGCTTCCCATTGCAAAGTATTCTAGTGGTTCGGAACTGAATATGTTTGTGGAGTATGATATGACGGTGATGGAGAGGTTTAGTGACTGCTTTGGGTTTGTGGAAAAGGAGGTTGATCGTCTTTTTGATATTTACCTTCAGACAACGAAAGGGCCGAAGATTACACGGAAGGATCTGGAGGTGTGGTATGATGGGTATTATACGGCAGCGGGGGAGAGATTATATAATCCTCGTTCTGTGGTGTGTGCGCTGGTTAATAATCAGTTGGCAAATTATTGGACCAGCTCCGGGCCGTATGATGAGATATTCTTTTATGTGAAAAATAATGTGGATGATCTGCGGGATGATCTGGTTCTGATGATTGCCGGTGAAGGGGTGGAAGCGGAGATTCGGAATTATGCCGCTGTTTCTATGGAGTTGAATACAAAGGATGAAATTTATTCGGCTATGGTAATCTATGGCCTGCTTACCTATAGGGATGGAGAGGTGTCTATTCCCAATAAGGAGCTGATGGATAAGTTCAGGGAGCTGCTTATGGGCAAGGAGTCCATGGGATATGTGTACCGGCTGGCTAATGAGTCCAAAAGGATGCTGGCGGCGACCTTACATGGGGACACAGCAGTTATGGCAGAGATTCTGGAGTTTGCCCATAATACGGAATCGCCTATTTTTTCGTATAATAGTGAGATTGAATTGTCGGCCGTGGTGAATCTGGTTTATCTGGCAGCCAGGGATAAATACCGTGTGGAGCGTGAGGATAAAGGGGGGAAAGGGTATGTGGATTTTATCTTTTATCCGGAACGGAAACATGGGGACGCATTGATCCTGGAATTAAAGGTGGACAGTACGCCGCAGGAGGCAATTAAGCAGATTAAGGATAAGGGATATGCGTTACGGTTCAAGGGAAAAATGGGGGAGAAACCAAAGTATACGGGGAGGATTTTAGCTGTGGGAATCAGTTACAGCACAAAGACGAAGGAGCATTCCTGCAGGGTGGAAGTGTTGTAGAGGATTTGCAGGGTGAGACAAGTTTTGTGTTGGTTTGTTTGATGCTATTATGGTATGAAGAGGAAACGTTTTGATGAAAAGCCGCAGGCTGGAAAGGAGTATGAACCTTGTGCCACGGTGGCAGAAGGTGGAATTGGGACGGAAAAGAGACTACATTGGGTCTGTGCGGCTATTGACTTGCGATTTTGAATCTTTTATAATGGTATCATCAATTTTTATGCATGGTTAAGACATGGAGAGCCATAGGAATTGAAACCGAATATTGCAATCATGGGAAGCAATCATCAAATTTGGTGGTTGCTTTTTTTGCGCCCGAAAGGGCGGGAAGGAGGCTGATGGTGTTGGTTCGGAAGGTGAAGAACGGTCTGGAGGCCGTGGGCAGAAAGGCGGAGAGCTAGATTCCCCGGATGGCGGGATGTGCTTATGCTGTGGGGATGATGACGGCTCTGATGTGTCAGACGGCATATGCAACGGATATTTTTGGTGTGGCGAAAAGCGCTATGCAGCAGGTGTACACGGATGTGGCCGGTCTGGCGACCGTGGGGGCTGTGGTGTGTGCGGCTGTGTGTCTGTTCCTGATGAATTTCTCCAAGTCGGGAAAGACCGTGGATGAGTCCAGGGCCTGGCTGAAGCGGATTATTATCTGCTGGGCGGCGCTGATGACGCTGGGGGCTATTGTGACTTACATGGAGAAGATTATTCCGCAGAGTTCATTTACACCGTAAACAGGGAGAGCCGGACAGGGAAACTTGTCCGGTGTTTGTTTTATGGGGGGTGAAGGTTGTGGATGGTTTTCAGGTGGATTGAGGAGAAGTATTTGTGAATGGATTGGATGGAAGTGTCTGGATCATCTATGATTTAAATTCATTTGGGGGCAGGGCAAGGATAAGATGTTGCTGATTTTGAAAAAAGAAAAGGCCGGCGCTCTCCCGGCAGGAAGGAGGTGGGAGGCCTCTGGAGAAGGAAAATGGAATAGAATAGGGCGTGTTTTTGGAGCTTTCATCGGTCTGGTAGATGGCGGGAAGGGAGGAAAGCGTGCCTGGAAAATAGGAGGAATGAATGGGCTGGTTATTGGAATTGCTGTTTGAGTCTGTGAGTGAGATGTGTTCTAAGTTTATTGTGGACATGATGGATGTTGCCAGCGGGATGTTTACGGAGATATTGTCTTGTGATCTGGATCTGTTTGAGGAATTGTTTGGGGTGGCGGGGGATTTGTACCGGAATGCCATTGTGCCTATGGGGGTGGCGCTGCTTTTGATGATTCTGGTGTGGCAGCTGTTTAAGTCTATGTTTGGGAAGCTGGGGACTGCTTCGGAGGACCCGGTGGAGCTGGTGTTCCGGTCTTGTTTTTGTCTGTTTATGATTTTGTTTGCCAAGGATATTGTGAATTATATCCTGGAGGTTGCGGGGACGCCTTATGACTGGGTGGTGGGGACTGTGATCACGGTGGATTCGTTTAGTGAGTATGTGACGGCGGCGGAAGGGGTCATGTCGGTTCTGGGAATTGATGTGATGACGATTTCCATATTGAAGCTGCTGCTGCAGCTGGTGGTGGCTTGGAATTATTTTAAGATGTTATTTATTCTGGCAGAGCGGTATGTGCTGCTGGGGATCTTTTCTTATACATCGCCGCTGGCATTTGCGGCGGGAGGGGCTAAGGCGACCAACAATGTGCTGTGCTCCTGGACGAAGATGTTTGGGGGGCAGGTGCTGGTGGTGATTCTGGATGCCTGGTGCGTGAAGATGTTTTTGTCGGCTTATGGGAATATGATGGCAAGTTCTTATGGGTTTACGAAGTTTTTTGCGGCCAATATGTGCCTTATCGGGTTTTGCAAGATTACGGCGAAGCTGGATTCTTATATGGGGTCTTTGGGTGTGAACCTGGGACGGATCGGCGGCGGTATGAGCGGACTGGGGGCATTGCTTATGGCCGGGCGGCTTATGAATTTCGGCGGCAGGAAAGGGGCTGCACAGGGGGAGCATGGCGGCCATATGAATTTTGGTTCAGGGAAGACGATTCCTTTGGGGAACGGAAGTCCGGGGTTTGCTGGAAATGGAATGACGGGGGGAACGGGACAGCCGGGAGGAGGTATTGGAGGAGTGGGTGCGGATGGCTTTGGAGGCCAGGCACCAGAATTTATGGGAAAAGGAGAGAAGCCGGGGGAAGGCGCGGGATTTGGAGAGTTCGGCGGGGATATGGAGCATGGGGAGGGGCAGAACCTTCCTTTTGGTGTGCCGGAAGAGGATTCTGCCAGGCTCATGGGAACGGAAGGCGGAGAGATGGATTTGGGAAGCAGCGGGGTGGAAGACGGGCCTTTTGGTTCGGCTATGGATACGGGGGAGGACATGCCGGAAGGTATGGAATCTTTTGGAACAGAAATGGTACATGGTGGCGTGGAGCCTTTTGGGACAGAAATGGAGGCAGAAAGTATGGCGCCTTTTGGAATGGAAGACGGGGGTGCGGAGTTTATGGGCCAGAGTATGGGGTCAGGAGATATGGAGTTGGACGGCGGCGGAATCCCTATGGAGGGTATGAATGGCCTGGAGGACTATGCTGGAATGTCTGGTGAGGATACGGCTTTTGGTGGAATGTTTGAGGCTGCGGCGGGTATGGAGGACGGAAGTTCCGGCATGTCAGCGGAGGATTTTGAACCGGCGGATATGGGCAGCTTTGGAGGCTCTTTTGCTGAAAGTATGGATAGCTTTTCGGGCGGGTTGGGAGACTTTGACCGTGAGGAGGCTGGATATGGCGAAGCGGCTATGGATATGGCTGGTATGGGATATGGAGCCGGAGGTATTTCGGGTATGGAAGGAATGGCGGAAGGCGGAGTATCGGCTGGTGGAATTGGTATGGCTGGAGGCATAGGCGGCGGAGATGTAGGTGCAGGAATTGGAGATATAGGTGCAGGAAGCGCAGGTACAGGAAGTGTGGACGTTGGAAATGTGGGCGTAGGTGCAGGAAACGCAGGTGTTGGAGGTGTAGGAATTGGAAACGCTGCGAATATGGAAACAGGATTTGGGACTGGCGATTCTGAGAAGATCGGCAGTGTGTCCGGGGCTGATATTGGTACTAGAAATGGATATTCGTCCGGGAATGGTTTGGGGCAGGTTGCTGGTAATGGTTCGGGAGAGGCTTTCAGAGCGGAAGGCGGCATGGCAGGCAGTTCTGCTTCTGGTGCAGGAAATATGGACGGTGTGGTGCATGGAATGCCAGGGCCAGGAGATTATGGGACTGGAATGCCTGGAGCATACAGAGCAGAACGGGACGGCGAAGGGTATATGCGTTATGACGCCTCCCGGTTTGAGAGGCCCCAGGGTGAGTACCAGACAATCCATGAGAACGGAAAGACCTTTTATGAACTTCCGGAAACGGCGAAAGCACCGGGAATCCTTCCAGAAACCAGGGTATCTCTGGAAAAGGACGGGACTCTTAAGCTGGAGAAGATTTACAGGGAGCAGAGGGCTGTGCCGGGGAACCAGGGAGAACGAGCGGAAACCGGGAACAGAACGGAGAGGCCGAAGGCTCAAAATGGAACAGGGAAGGCTGGAGCCGGAGATGAAAAATCAGGCAGCGGGTCTTTTGAGAGAAAGCCGGGAGAGAAAACAAAGCCTGTGGGAAAGCCGGGAATGAAACAGAGAGGGAAAGGCCAGGGGGCTGCCGACAATACGGGGCAGTCGGGAAGAGGCCGTGATCAGAGGAATGGGAGTGGCAGGAAATAGAGATTGGGGATTCCCATATAAGGAGAGTTTATGTTGGAGGATTGGAGGGACAATGGGCCGCTTGATAAAGCGGCAGAAATGGCTGCCCGGGGAGCCCGGGCAGCGGGGCAGGCGGAGAGGATAGCTCAGGCGGTACAGTCGGCTCATGGGGCTATGGCAGCGACAGGTGCAGCCAGCGCAGGCGGGGCGGCTGGGGGCATGGCCGTGGGAAGTGCGCTGGCAGGGCCTTTGGGGGCGGCTGTGGGTGCGCTGGTTACAAGTAAGACGTTTTGGAAGGTGGTTCTTTCGATTCTTTTGTCTGTTCTTTTGTTTGTTTTTGTGATTGTCAATGGGGTGGGGATTATTTTGGCTTATCTGGGGTTTGGGGACGCGGATGGGTATGTGGCCCAGGCCAGGGAGGCGGAGTACCGGAATATTAAAAACCAGATTGATATTCTTTTGGCGGAGGATTCTCAGCTGGCGGAGGAGATTTATGGGCTGATTGAAGCGGAGAGGGATTCTCTGTATGGAAAGATCGGTGAGGATTTTGATGAGAACTGGGAGGATTGTGACGGGTATGAGGTGGAGACGGATGAGTATGAAACGGTGCTGAAGCGGAATCTGAGCCGTTATCTTGCGGTGCTGATTGAGGAGGAGTGGAGTGGGAGTCGGATTGTGGGATTTAACGGGTATGGTTCTTATGGCGGAATGGATGGGAACCTGACCAGTGTGTATGATGAGTATTTTGCTCTGGCGGCTGCCACTTATCAGGTGCCGGAGGCGCTTTTGAAGGCTATGGCTAAGGTGGAGTCTGATTTTAACCCCAATGCGGTTTCGAGGGCAGGGGCTGTGGGGATTATGCAGCTTATGCCGGCCACGGCAAGGAACCTGGGGGTGACCGATCCTTATGATCCGAAGCAGAATATTATGGGAGGGGCGAAGTACATACAGGAGATGTTACGGACATTTTCTGCGTATCCTAATGGGCTTGATCTGGCGCTGGCGGCTTACAATGCGGGGCCGGGGGCGGTGAAAAGGGCTGGGTATCGGATTCCTCAGAATGAGGAGACGCCTGCTTATGTAGAGAAAGTGAAGGGGTATCTGATTTTTACGGATATGGTTCAAGGGAATGGGAATGGAGGCCTGGAAGGAGAGGGTTCTGGAGAGGCTGATGGGAATGGTGAAAATTCTGGTGAGACAGGGGGAGTGGAAACAGGGGGAGAAATACAAGGAGCAGAGAGTGGAAATGGAGATGGGACAGGAGAGTCTGGGATTGTGAGTGGAAGTCTGGAGGTATCGGGAGTGTTGTTAAAGTCTCTGGTGGAGGAGCGGGCTTCGGAGTTTCTGGGCTGGACACAGACGGGAACCCACACAGAGACGGAAGGGTCCGGGGATGATGAGGTGGAAAGGGAGATTGCGGATTATGCCATTGTGGTGCTGCTGGAGCCGGAGCTTTCGGAGGTGAAAACGGGGTATGAGTACCGGATGGTTACGGATCAGACATCTTTTAATTATGTGCTGACCTTGTTTCAGATAGCCAGCCAGGGGGCGGAAGGAGTTCAGGATCTGGTGCTGCGGGCGGCAAGCTGGAAAGATTTCGTGCTGGGGGAAGGGGCTTCGGAGGATATTTATACCGGGACGATTTCCACGGAGGGGGACCGGATTGCGTATGATACGGTGGCCGGCTGTGTGGGGGAGGCGGTTTACTACAACCAGGGGGAGGAGCCGTGGGCTTCTCTGCCTTATGGGGGAAGTAATATCCGGTCGTCCGGGTGCGGGCCTACGGCACTGGCTATTGTGATTTCTACCTTGACAGGGGAGAGAGTTACACCGGAGATGACGGGGAGGTTTGCCATTTCCGGAGGGTATTATGTGAAGGGGAAAGGGACAAGCCATGCATTTCCGGCTGCTGCGGCTGCTCACTGGGGGCTTTCTGTGGAGAGGATGAAGCGGGAACGGATGAATGAGGTGGTGAAGGGGCTTAAGAACGGGAAAATGGCGGTGGTGATCTGCGCGGAGAATACGATTTCGGGGAGCAGCGGGCATTATATTGTGCTGACCGGGGTGACGGAGAATGGGTATCTGACCATTGCTGACCCTGGGAGCCGGACCAGGACGGGGAATCTGTACAGTCCGGCTACCATTCAGTCGTATGCCAGGGATTTGGCGGATGGGAGTATCTGGTTGATTGGGAAGTAGGGGGGATAAGAAAGATAAAATGGGGAGAATGGGTGCGAAAAGGGTATGGGGGATTTGTATTTTGTGTGGAAGCGGTTTTGTGTGGAAAGGGGAAGGTGGTGGAAAATGACAGGAAAGCGGAGTTTGGCACGGCTATGGAAGATAGGAGTGATGGGGCTGGCGGTTGGATTGTGCGTGGGCTTTATATGTCCGGCGGATTGTTTCGCCAGTGAGTTGATGAGGGGGATGGAGCAAGGGCAAGGGGAGATTACAAGAGGGGATTTGCCGGGGATTACAGAGAATGTGGAAAAGGGAAATGTGAATGGGGATATGGGTGCGGATTGGGAGGAGGAATTTACCGATACGGACACAAGGAGAGGTATCCTGGCTGTGCGGGGTGAGGTATTTCAGGGCTTTGGCGGTGGGGTACGGATTGTGGTGAAGGAAATGGAGGGTGGCAGAGAGACGGTTATTTCGCTGACTGGGGAAAGTGATTATATGGCGAATCGGGAGCTGCGGCCGGGGAGGTATCAGGTGGTGTCTGTGGAGGCGGATTCGGATGGGAGAAAGTTTGACTGTCATGTGGAACCGGAGGAAATGGATGTGGATACGGATGGTGATTATTCTAAAGCTTGGGAGCCACTAATTTAAAGCTTGAGAGCCACCCGAATCCAGTGTATTTAAAAGCTTGAGAGCCACCACTATATATTGTGGTCAGCCAAATATATTGCTTAATA
>CAJSZV010000033.1 GCA_910574345.1 Clostridiaceae bacterium
TTTTGGCATATCTGTATCATAGTCCACCTCTGCTTTAGTATATAATGAAAATCCCCATTCATTATAGCAGATTTTTCAGGACTTAGCTAAAAGACTTATTGAAGAAAACCTTATTTTATAGTTTAAAAATTTCCGATTTTATGTTATGCTATCTACAAAAGGTCATATTCCTTCATTTATCATATGGACTTAAGTACAGACCAAAGGAGGACTTGATATGGATAAGCAACTAGTGTAGTAACACATTTATATTTACATAATAATTCTTCCAATATATTCCACCATATGTTATGATAAAAGAAAACGGTGGTGACCCCTATGGCAAGACCTAAAGTATATTCGATCAACTTAACTGATGAAGAACGTTCCAAGCTTAACAAAGTGATTAAAAATAAAACTACCTGTAAAACAGTTCTGAAACGTTGTCAGATTCTGCGGGATCTTGATGAATCAAAAGGCTGCAAATTGACACATGCCCAGATTGCACATACCTATGCGGTCTGTCCCGCAACTGTCTCAAATCTTATTAGAGACTATGTCAATAAAGGGATTGACCATATCATCCGTTATAATATCAGCCCAAATTCAGCGGCGGCTCTGCGCAAGGCGGATGGACGTACAGAAGCAAAACTGATACAGATTGCCTGTGGCCCCGTCCCGGACGGCCATTCCAGATGGACACTGAAACTGCTGGAAGAAAAATCCCGTGTGGAACTGGAGACTCCTATAAGCAGGGAAACTATCCGCAGAGTGCTTAAAAAAATGAACTCCAGCCCCACAGAAACGACTACTGGTGTATCCCGCCGAAGGAAAATGCCGAATTTGTAGCCTGCATGGAGGACGTTCTGGATATCTATGAGATGCCGTATGAACCTGCTGTTCCGGTAGTGTGCATGGATGAAAAACCTTACCAGTTGCTTGGGGAAGCCAGAGCCCCCCTGCCCATGCGCCCAGGTAATACACAGAAAACCGATTCCGAATATATCCGAAACGGCAACTGCAGTATATTTGTGTTTGTAGAGCCTTTGGGTGGCGTGAGGCATGTAAGCGTCCGTGAACACCGTACCGCGGTTGACTGGGCGGAAGAAATCAAGTACCTTGTAGATACCAGCTACCCTGACAAACAGAAAATTATACTTGTCATGGACAATCTCAATACCCATGCCATCGCCTCTCTATACAAAACATTTCCAGCTCAGGAGGCACGTCGGATAGCCAGAAAACTGGAGATCCACTATACCCCAAAGCATGGAAGCTGGCTGAACATGGCAGAGATAGAGCTCAATGTCATGACACGGCAATGCCTTTCACGGAGGATAGCAGACATCGACGAACTCCGGCGGGAACTGTCGGCATGGGAAACGGATCGAAACCACGCCAGTGAAAACATCTGCTGGCACTTTACGACGGACAATGCTAGAGAAAAACTGATATCCCTGTATCCAAAGTTCGAGGTACCAGTTTCAGAATAGGAAACTGATTTACCTAAATATAAATGTGTTGCAACACTAGTGTGGAATGAGAAATTCAGCATCGGGGTAGATGCCATCGACAAAGAGCATCAACGGCTGTTTTCCATCATTAACAGGCTTTTTACTCTCAGGAAGGAGGGAGAAAAAAGCAGAAGAGCATGTGAGGAAGGGATTAAATACTTTTACGAGCATGCCATAAGGCATTTTACTGATGAAGAAAATTATATGAGTCTCATCAGCTATAAGAATCTGAAGATGCACAAGCGGATACATAAGGATTTTCGGGATAGGACACTTCCGGCTTTGGAGGATGAGCTTAAGAAATGCGACTATTCCGCGGAAGCGGTGGACCATTTCCTGGCTGTGTGCGCCGGATGGCTCATCGGTCATACTCTGACGGAAGATCTCGCTATAACGGGAGAAACGCCTAGCAGATGGGATGATCTTCTGCCGGTTCAGGAACTGGAATCCATGAAGACCGTGATCATCCAGTGCCTTCAGCATATGTTTGGCCTGAAAGCAACGGTAATCAGCGAGACATACGACGGCGAGAAGTTCGGCGACGGCATTTATTACCGTCTTGTCTACGGCAGGGAACAGGACAAGAAAAAGTGGGAAATCATTATGGTCTTTGATGAGAAGATCCTTGTCAATACCATCGGAAAGATCCTGGGAGTCCGCTCCAACAAGCTGGATGTAATGCTTATTAATGCGGTCCGCTACAGCGCAAGCCAGTTCGTATGGCATGTCATGTCACATTTTCCAACTATGGAGTCCTATGAGCTGCAGGAAGAAAATCTTCTTACTTATGAACAGTTCCAGCAGATATTTGAGAACGAAAAACCCCAGGTCAGCCTGTTATTCGGTACGAACACAGGTTATTTCTCCTATTGCATCATTGCCCCTCATCTGCTGGAGTCAGGAATCGGCATGCCGCTGAATGTGAAGAATGAGATGGCTGAGACAGAAAGGTATTTCAAAATAAACCAGAGAAGTTCCAAGCCCAAAGTTCTTCTGGTGGATGATTCCATGACCATACGGGAAGGTATCCGGAGGCTGTTAGTAGAAGATTATGAGGTTTCGACGGTTCAGTCGGGTGTGGCCGCTATCCGCGCTATCTCTCTGGACAGGCCGGATCTGGTGCTTCTGGACTATGATATGCCGGTCTGCGACGGAAGGCATGTATTGGAGATGCTCCGGTCCGATAAAGAATTTGAGGATGTGTCGGTTATCTTCCTTACCAGCAGAGACGACCCTGAAAGCGTGAAAAAGGTGCTGGAACTGAAACCGGAGGGATATCTTCTGAAATACTTAAAGCCGGCGGAGATCCGCAAGCGGGTAGATGATTTTTTCAAAAAGAAAAAAGTTGTGTAACATAATCGGATAGAGAGGATAAGAGAAGCAGACATGGAAGGCAGCACAGGTGACGAAAGGATAGCGGAAAGCCAGCGGGCAGAGGTTTCGGAAGATCAGCAGATGGCCATTGAGGAGGTCTATGCTCTGGCCAAACAGTGCAGACAGGAAAAAGACTATATGACAGAGGCATATTGGTATGAGATGCTTCTGATGTATCGAAACATAGATAAAGAATGGCTGGAAACCACCCAGTATTCCTGCGGAAAGGCATATTTTGATGCCGGAAGAGAAAAAGACGCGCTGCACTGGTTTGAGAAAGCCGCCTGCCAGGGCAACAAAAAGGCAAAGCTTCGGTGCGGCCGGATGTATGCCCAGTCGGAAGATGCCAATGATCAGAAAAAAGCACTGTACTGGCTGGAGCAGGCTGCGGAAGACGGGAATCCTGAGATTCAGCAGCTGTGCGGAGATATGAACTGCTGGGGCAAAGGCACGAAAGTGAATTACGCCCGTGCCCTGGAATGGTATGAAAGGGCGGCTCCCTGGGGCAATGCCAGCTCCCACTATGCCCGCGGGATGATGTATTATACAGGCGACAGCGTCAGTACAGATCATGCCAAGGCCCTGGAATGGCTGAAAAAGGCCGCCCGCGGGAATCACGGGTATGCACAGTACCAGTGCGGGTGGATGTACCAGCACGGGGAAGGCACTCCTAAGAACCCGGAGAAAGCTTTCAGCTGTTATGAAGAAGCCGCCAGCAACGGACATGATGGTGCATTACATCAGCTGGGCCTTATGTACTACCGTGGAGAGGGGGTAAAAAAGGACCGGAAGAAAGCTTTTGACTGCTGCCACGAAGCCGGCGTCAAAGGAGTACCGGAGGCGCAGTTCCAATGCGGACAGATGTATTATAAAGGAGATGGAACCAGGAAAGACTTAAAAAAGGCTCTGCGGTGGTTTGAAAAGGCAGGCCGCAGCGGCTGCAAAGAAGCATGGCTCATCTGCGGCAAGATGTATTACAAGGGAACAGGCACAGACACAGATTACACTAAAGCATTATCCTGGTACGAAAAAGCCGCCGGCGAAGAGGACTGTCCCGGCAATGGGGAAGCAAAATACATATGCGGCATCATCTGCTGCGCGGAAGGAAAGCCCAAAGAAGAAAGAGAAAAAGGACTCCGGCTGATCAAAGAGGCCGCCGAACAGGGATATAAGCCTGCATGGATCGCCTTGAGATTCAAGTTCCGTCCTCAGAGGTCCAAGACCGATGAGTAGAGAAACAGCCTGCTGCAAACAGGGTATACCGCTTTTAGACGGTATACCCTGTTTTTGAATGCACTCATCAATCCTTATTACACAATATCCAGATATACCTTCCGCGAAGGCGCCGGAAACTCCTTATCAATCATATCCAGCTCTTCCCCTGTCAGCACCACCTCTGCGGCCGCCCTATTTTCCAGGGTATGTTCTTTCCTCCCTGTCCTGGGAATAGCGATGGTACTTCCGTCTCTCACTGCAAATGCCAGCAGCACCTGAGAAATCGTAGCCTTGTGATTATCCGCAATCTCCTTAAGCACCGGACTCCCATACAGCCCCCGGCGCAGATTCCCTGCCTGAGCCAAGGGGCAGTAAGCCATCAGCGGCACCTTATGATCCCTCATCCACGGCAGCAGATCATACTCGATTCCTCTGGAAGCCACATGGTAGAGTACCTGGTTCACCGCGCAGTTCTTCCCATTCGGCACAGACCACAGTTCCTCCATATCGTCCGTATCAAAGTTGGACACGCCCCAGCGGCAGATCTTCCCTTCTTTCTTAAGCTGTTCCATACAGGCCACAGTCTCCGAAAGAGGAATTCCGCCCCGCCAGTGGAGCAGATACAGATCCAGATAATCCGTCCCCATCCGTTCCAAACTGGCCATGCAGCTCTTAAAAATATTCTTCCGCCCTGCATTATGGGGATATACCTTAGAAACCAGGAAAAGCCTGCTCCGGTCCATCCCCTTTATGGTCCTTCCGATCAAAGCCTCCGCCTTCCCGTTTCCATACATCTCCGCCGTATCCAGAAGCGTCATACCCGCGTCAATCCCTGCGGTCAGGGCTTCCTGCTCCCTGATAAACCTGTCCCTATGCTCCCCCAGAAACCAGGTCCCCTGCCCAATACACGGAACCTTCCTTCCATCCGATAAACAAACTTGTCTTTCCATAGTCCTCCTACTTTAGTCCCATGCCAACCCGCAGCATCCTGAACATCCTTTCCGCCGCATTGCTGTAAAGTTCCTCGGCCCGCTCCAAAGCCTCCTCGATATCCATGGCCCCGTTAATGGTGGGGATAATACTCTCCACTCCGAATTCATAGATCTTCTCCGCACCGGTTCCCATACCGCCTACCAAAGCCACAGCCGGAACCCCCTTGGCCCTGCATCTTAGTCCGATACCGCTGGGCACCTTGCCGAAAGCAGACTGCCAGTCAATTCTTCCCTCGCCTGTCACTACCAGATCGGTCCCCTCAAGAAGCCCGTCAAAGTCAATCAGGTCAAGAACCGTCTCAATACCGGATTTGAGAGTTGCGTGAAGGAATACACACAGAGCAGCCCCCAGGCCGCCTGCCGCGCCGGCCCCCGGAATCTGGTCTACATCCTTGCCTAACTTGTCCCGGATTACAGCGGCATAATTCTTCATGCCCGCTTCCAGCTCATCCAGAATCTCCGGCGTTCCGCCCTTTTGTTTTCCAAATGTATAAGTAGCCCCGTCCGTTCCCGTAAGAGGATTATTAACATCACACATTACTGTAAATTCTGCCTCCGCCGCAACCGGATGAAGTCCGCTCACATCAATATCAGCCACTTTAGCCAGATCTGACCCTGCGCCTTCCAGTTCCTTTCCCTCTTTGTCCAGGAACCGGATTCCCAAAGCTCTCATAGCGCCCATACCGCCGTCATTGGTAGCGCTTCCTCCGATGGCAATAGAGATTTTCCGGTATCCCTGATCCAAGGCATCCCGAATCAGCTCTCCGGTTCCGTATGTAGTAGTGTTTAACGGATTCCTCTTCTCTGTGGGAACCATAGGAAGACCTGAGGCCGCCGCCATCTCAATAATAGCGGAATCTTGATGGAAGACACCATAGGAACTTTCCGCCATTTCCATAAGGGGGCCGTGAACCGCAACCTGCCTCTTTTCCCCTTTAGTCACCGTAATCACAGCATCCACGGTTCCCTCGCCTCCGTCGGCAATGGGAACTCCAAGAGTCTCGCAGCCCGGAAAAATCTTGTCCGCCCATGTACTCAACAGCTCAATAATCCTTTCCGATGACAAAGTACCTTTAAAAGAATCCGATGCAAATAAAAATCTCATATAAACCCTCCTATCATTTTGTTGGTCCTGCCGATCCGGACAAGCCGGACGTATATTTTATATGCACAATAGACCGGCATTAAAAGGGGAAACTGCCGGCCCACTGTGCTACAATTTATTCAATATGGAGATAATGACGTCTTTAGATTAATCCTGCCTTCTTCATCTCAGTCTTAATCTTATCTAAAACCGGGCCTTCAGGAGTGGGCAGGTTAGGTGTATAGGGAACTCCGATATCGCGTCCCCTTAAATTAGCCATGTCTTTTGCCGCCACCGGGAAGCTTGCCCCGTCCATGGACAGCCTCACCGGATTCAGTTTAAACTGGGCTTCCAGAGAACCTTCCAGATCACCGGCTGCATACTTATTGTACACATCCGTGATCAGTTCCGGCATAAAGTTTGCAGCAGTGCATACGCCGCCTACGGCGCCATGGCACATAGAAGCGTACAGCAGCGTATCTTTTCCGCCGAATACTTTAAAGTTCACATCCCTGGTTCTGCGGATAAACTCCGCAGTCTGAGTGATGTCGCCGCTTGTATCTTTCATACCCACGATATTGGGAATTTCATGGGCCAATCTCTCTACCAGATTGCCGGACAATGTATAATTCACCCGGCCCGGATTATTATAAAGAAGCATGGGAGTCTCCGGAACCGCCTCTGCAATGGTCTTAAAGTGCACAAACAGTTCGGTCTCTGTAGGCTTTAAGAACATAGGCTGCAGAACGGATATGCCTGCCGCGCCGTTATCCACTGCCATTTTAGCCAGACGGCAGCATTTCTTTGTGCTGATGGCGCCGATGCCAAAATACACCGGTACACGGCCAGCAGCCTGATCCACCATAATCTTAAGGCCCCGCTCCATCTCATCCTCCTCGATGACATAGAACTCGCCGTTGCTTCCGAATGCCAGGATTCCCAAAACTCCGCCTTCGATTACATAGTCAACCTGTTCCCTTAACTTCTTCTCGTCGATCAGCTCGTTCTCATCAATGGGAGTCAGAATCGGCACTACCACACCCTTAATAAAATCTGTATTCATACCAGTTCTCCTTTTAGTACCTGTTTATGACTCTACCGTTACGTTAGCAATCTTCTCATAGTACTTCACGATGCTGGAGTGATCTTCCTTATCAAATCCTTCGGACTTTAAGAACTGCATAATTTCCATAAGCTGAGCGGTTAAGGGAACCGGAGAGCTGATTGCATGAGCTGCATTCAGAGCATTGTTCAGATCCTTAATGTGCAGTTCAATACGGAAACCCGGCTTAAAGTTTCTGTCCAACATCATAGGAGCCTTGGCATCCATAACCGTAGAACCTGCTAAGCCCCCTCTGATTGCCTTATATACCAGCTCAGGGTCAGCGCCTGCCTTCTTTGCGAAGGTAAGCGCCTCGGATACTGCCGCAATATTAACGGCAACCACAATCTGGTTAGCCAGCTTTGCCACATTGCCTGCCCCAAGCTCACCAACATATACGACAGAACCTGCCATTACCATAAGAAGATCATAATACTTGTCAAACAGCTCTTTCTTGCCGCCTACCATAACAGACAATGTGCCGTCGATGGCTTTCGGCTCTCCGCCGGATACGGGGGCATCCAGCATGTCGATACCCATCTTAGCCAGCTCAGCGCCGATGGCCTTGCTCTCCGTTGGGTCAATGGAACTCATGTCGATCACTACAGACCCCTCATGAGCACCCTCTGCCACACCGTTCTCACCCAGTACAGCCGCTCTCACATGGGGAGAGTTGGGAACCATGGTGATCACCACATCGCATTCCTGTGCCACTTCCCTGCCATTGGCCGCAGCCTTAGCACCGCAGGAAACCAGATCAGAAACTGCCTCTTTATTAAAATCAAAAACCACTAATTCATGACCGGCCTTAACCAGATTCTTGCTCATTGGCCTTCCCATAATTCCCAAACCGATAAATCCAACTTTCATCTTTCTTACCTCATCTTTCTTATTATATTTTACATTCTTTAGGAATCTCTGCCAACTTCGGAACCCTCAGGTATTCCCGTTCCCCTTCCCTCATGTCCCTGTCAGCTTATGTCTGAATTATATGGAAAAGCCTGAAAAAAAACAATAGTACTTTTCCCCAAACTATTCTTCTTTTTTTATGCTATCTATATAAAATATCATTTTTATTTTATATTTATTTCATTTTCATTTCGCATATATCCCCCACTTTCCACCAATACCTCAGCGGGCCTTTTTTATAGTGGAGGATGCCAGTACAGCAGTCATGGGAGAATCCGGATATCCGGCGAAGGGACATTTAACCCGCCGGTCCTAAGCGCCTGTCTTTCAGGCACTTAGGACCGCTGCCGGGTTAACTAAGCGCAAGCGGTCCCTGAGCGGATATCCGGATTCTCCCATGACGTACCCCTACCATCCCACCCCCATCAAAAAAACCCGCCCCTCAGATCTCTCCAAGAAGCGGGCCGCCACCCATAATCTTATTTCTCTTTCACATACTTAAACATAGGCATAGCCAGATAAGTATAGAATCCGTCATACTTGCTGGTATCCATCAGAAATGCCTCGCTGTAATAATACAATGGAATGATGGGAAGCTGCTCTTTCAGAATCGCTTCCGCTTTATGGAAGTTGTCAAAACGAACCTTCTGGTCGTCTGTCGCTGCTGCAGCGGCTACATAATTATCATATTCATCATTATAGAAATGAACGTCATTGTTGCCGCTGCTGGTCATCCACAGTTCCATCAAAGACGCAGGATCCATGTAATCTACGGTCCAGCCTGCGCGGGCAATGGCATAGTTGCCGCTGTCGCGCGTATCCAAAAATACCTGCCATTCCTGAGAATCAATGGAACAGTCAATATTCAGAACCTCTTTCCATGCATTCTGGGCATACTCGGCAATTGCCGCATGGCCGCTGCCGTTGTTGATGCTGTAGCTGATTGCAGGGAATCCAACTCCGTCAGGGAATCCGGCCTCAGCCAAAAGCTGTTTTGCCTCCTCACAGTTAGCCTCATAATCGCTGTTATCCCAGAACTTGTCTGCGCTGTCGTAGTAGTCCTTACCCTCTCCGTCCAGGAAGCCGCTGGGAATAAAGGTATCCGCCGCAACCTCGCCTTTCTTTGTAATGGCGTCTACGATATACTGTCTGTCAAGGGCCAGAGCCAAGGCGCGGCGCACCTTAGGATCATTGAGTTCCGGAATCACTCCGTCGCCTTCACAGTTAATCTCCATGTAGTAAGTTCCTGTCAGAGGAACAGCCTGGAACACACCTGCATCTTTCAGACGGTCAATCTCTTCTCCGGGGAATGTATTGGCATAAGCCACTTCTCCGCTCTCAAAAGAAGCCAGAATGGCGTTGTCGTCATCCATAAGCATCCAGACAAGCTGGCTGGGTCCCAAATTCTCATAATCATAATACTGGTCGTTGGCTACCATTACGATCTTCTCCTGATTGGACCACTCCGCCAGCTTATAAGCACCGTTGCTGATATTGGTCGTGGGATCTGCATGCCAGCCGTCTCCGCCTGCTTCCACCATATCCTGTCTCAAGGGGCTGGTAACTGCGGCCGCTACGATCTCGATAAAGTAAGCACAGGGAACCTTCAAAGTAACTTCCAGAGTCTTATCATCAATGGCCTTAACTCCAAGTTCAGACTTGTCTTTTTCGCCTTTCTGAATCTCCACGGAATTCAAAACCATATCAATAAAGTAGCTGTTGTCATAACCGCCGCTTACCAGTCTCTGCCAGGAATACACAAAATCTCCCGCCACTACAGGCTGTCCGTCAGACCAGAAGATATCGTCTCTCAGGGTAAAGGTATATACCAGCCCGTCGTCACTTACCGTATAATCGGAAGCCTGGGCCAGCTCAACGCCGGTGCCGTCTGTACGGTATTTTGCAAGGCCTTCATACATGTGCAGAATCTTATCCATAACATCATTGGCATGAGCCTCATTGGGATCCAGAGATGAGGGTTCAGAACCGTTCTGAACAGTCAGTATAAACTCCGCCTTTTCCCCGGCGCCTCCTGCTGCCTGAGTCTCTCCGCCCTGAGCTTCCGCCTGGGTATTGCCTCCTGCTGCCTCAGAACCGGCCTGACCGGTGCTGCTGCCGGAACCGCCGCCGCAGGCTGTCAGAGATGCAGCCATAGCGGCGCAAAGAACAGCTGCCGCCGCTTTTTTTAAGATCGTTTTTTTCATAATCTTTCATGTCCTCCTTTTTTGTTTTGGGCTTTCTATAATACTGATTCTCATCAGGTATTATCCATTTACTTTATCCAGGTTATGACAGGCGCCGTAATGTCCCGGCGACCATTCCTTAAGCTCCGGCGCTTTCTCGGCACATATATCAGTAGCATAAGGGCAGCGGGTACGGAATGTACATCCGCTGGGCGGATTCATGGGGCTTGGAATCTCCCCTTCGAGAATGATTCGTTTCTTTGCCCTGCTGAGTTTGGGGTCCGCTATGGGAATAGCGGACAGCAACGTCTGCGTGTAAGGATGAAGAGGATGCCGGTAAAGCTCATTGCTGTCGCTTAACTCCACCATATGTCCCAGATACATAACGCCGATCCGGTTGCTGATATGCTTCACCACAGACAAATCATGAGCGATGAACAGATAAGTGAATCCCCTCTCTATCTGAAGATCCTCAAGCATATTCACGACCTGGGCCTGAATGGACACATCCAGAGCGGAAATCGGCTCATCGCATACGATAAATTCCGGCTCCACAGCCAGGGCTCTGGCAATTCCGATACGCTGTCTCTGTCCGCCGGAAAACTCATGGGCAAACCGGTTGGAATGTTCCGTGTTAAGTCCCACAATATCCAGCAGCCCATTGATCTTGTCCCGGCGTTCCTCTTTGGAATGATACATTTTATGGATATCCAATGCCTCGCCGATAATGTCCCCCACCGTCATACGGGGATCCAGGGAAGCATAAGGGTCCTGGAAGATAATCTGCATTTTTCTTCTGAAGGGAAGCATATCCACATGGGTAATATCCTCCCCGTTGTATAGAATCTGTCCCTCTGTAGGCTCATGAAGACGCAGGATGGTTCTCCCCAAGGTAGTCTTCCCGCATCCGCTCTCTCCTACCAGACCAAGGGTTTCTCCCTTTTTCACAAAGAAGCTCACATCATCTACAGCTTTTACGTAATTATATTTGTTAAATCCCGTCTTCACAGGAAAATATTTCTTAAGGTTTTTAATCTCAATCAGATTTTTTTCTTCTGCCATAAGCCTACCCCTCCATTTCCCTTGCTTCCTTCACCGGCAGCCAGCAGGCGGCAGTATGGCCTTCTCCTACTGTACACTGAGGCGGTGCCTGGTCAATACAGACCTTCATACAGTATCTGCACCTGGGAGCAAAAGGACATCCCTTAGGGG
This sequence comes from Clostridiaceae bacterium, assembly GCA_910574345.1. Lineage (GTDB taxonomy): Bacteria > Bacillota > Clostridia > Lachnospirales > Lachnospiraceae > UBA3402. The sequence goes on from CAJSZV010000033.1 coordinate 11,565, forward strand.
GATTAATCAGGTCCACCGGATTGCCCTCAATGGGCACCAGGCGCTCGTGGCCGTCCGAATCAATCTTCGGCACTGAGGCCAGAAGCCCCCACGTATAGGGATGCTTAGGCTCATAAAAAATCTGATCGCTGCTCCCCTGCTCCACAATGGTTCCCGCATACATAACGCAAATATTATCACAGATCTCCGATACCACTCCCAGATCATGGGTGATAAAGACAATCCCCATATGAATCTTGTCTTTTAATTCCTTCATCAGCTCCAGTATCTGCGCCTGGATGGTCACATCCAGAGCCGTGGTAGGTTCATCTGCAATAAGAAGCTTGGGATCACAGGACAGAGCCATGGCAATCATCACTCTCTGGCGCATACCTCCGGAAAACTCATGGGGGTATTGTTTCAAGCGCTTCTCCGGCTGGTTGATTCCTACCAGAGTGAGGAGCTCCACCATACGTTTCTGACGGTCTTCTTTGGAAAGATCCGTATGCTTCTTCAGACATTCCTCGATCTGATTGCCGATGGTAAACAGCGGATTTAAAGATGTCATAGGGTCCTGGAAGATCATGCTGATATCTTTCCCCCGAATCTTTAAGAGCTCCTTTTCCGGCAGTTTGGTCATATCCTGCCCGTCAAATATAATCTGCCCGCCGATTACTTTCCCCGGTGATGGTATAATTCCCATAAGGCCATAAGATGATACGGACTTGCCGCTGCCTGATTCGCCCACGATTCCCATAACCTCACCAGGCTTTAACTCATAGCTGATTCCCCGGACAGCCTTCACTTCCCCTGCATAGGTAAAAAAACTGACTTCCAGGTCCTTCACTTCCACCAAATTCTTTTTGTTCTCTTCCATGTTCTTTCCGCCCTTTCCTATTTCTTCAGCCTTGGGTCAAGCGCGTCTCTCAAGCCGTCGCCAAACAGGTTAAAGGCCAGAATGATAATGCTGATTACCACTGCAGGAAAGATCTCACGGTAGGGATAGGAGATGATTCCGTTAAGACCGTCAGAACACAGGGAGCCCAGACTTGCCATAGGCATGGAAACACCGATTCCCAGGAAGCTTAAAAATGCCTCCGTGAAAATGGCTGACGGAATCTGCAGCATAGTAGTGACGATGAGCTGCCCCACGCAGTTGGGAAGGAGGTGCTTCATAATCAGACGGTTTTTGTTGCTTCCTAAAGCAATGGCGGCATTGATATATTCCATCTCCTTAAGCTGAAGCACCTGGCCTCTGATAATACGGGCAGCTCCCACCCAGTACAGGAGCCCGTACACAATAAAGATAGCGATAATTCCCGAACCCAGGGCCTGAAGGGGTTTAAATATTTCACTGCTGTTGATCAATGTATTAAGAGGCTCCTCAATAACCATCTTAATGGCGATTACCATAAGAATAGTGGGAAGCGCATTGAGAATATCCACAATACGCATCATAATATTATCTGTCATACCGCCGGCCAGACCGGATACAGCGCCGTAAACGGCGCCGATGACCAGCACGATGACAGCCGATACAATACCGATAAGAAGGGAAATCCTGGTTCCGATCATGGTGCGCACCAGCAGATCTCTTCCCAGCTTATCTGTGCCAAAGGGATGTTTCATACAGGGAAACATATTCTCATCTCCCCTGATCTGCTGAGAATAGGTGTAGGGGCTGAGATAGGGCCCTATAATGGCAAATATCAACAGGCACCCTATAATCACCAGGGCAATCATGGCAATCTTATTCTTCTTTAACCGCCTCCAGGCATCCTTCCAGTAACTGACCGCCTCAGCCATGGTAGTGATCTGTTCCTTCTCTGCAGCGGACGCCGGCTCAAAATCCTGTTCCGACAAGTCAGGAAGGGAATTCAAATTTAATTTTCGTAAAATGCTCTGCTTATCCATCTTTTCCCTCCTATGCATCCAGCTTGATTCTCGGATCTACCAGTTTGTACACAATATCACAGATCAGCGTCATAAGAATCAGAATCGCTGCATAGAAGATGGTGGTTCCCATAATAATTGTGTAATCACGGCTCTCTATGGATTTAACAAAATATCTTCCCAGACCCGGAATATTGAAAATTTTCTCCACAACAAAACCGCCTGTAAGGACGTTGGCAATCATAGGGCCCATATAGGTAATCACCGGAATCAGAGAATTGCGCAGAGCATGCTTGAAGGTAGTCACAAACTCATCCATGCCTTTTGCCCTCGCCGTCCGTATATAGTCCTGGCCGATCACATCAAGCATGCTGGAACGCATCAGGCGGGCGATATAACTGCAGGGCGACAGAGAAAGGGTTATTACCGGCAGCACATAGGAAGCCGCCGTGGACAACCCCGAAGAAGGCAGCAGTTTTAGCTTTACAGCAAACACAATCATGAGAGAGGTGGCCACGACAAAGCCGGGAACCGCAATTCCCACTGTAGAGACGACTCTGATCACATTATCCTGCCATTTCTCTCTTCTCAGAGCCGACAGACATCCCAAGGGAATTCCGATCAAAACAGACACCAGAACGGCAACGGAGCCGATCTTTGCCGAAACCGGAAAGGACTGCTTAATAATATCTATAATGGGTTTATTCTTCGCCTGTACATAGCTGACCCCAAAATCCCCCCGAACCAGACCTGACAGATACCTTCCGTACTGAACCATCAAAGGCTTGTCCAGGCCGTACTTTGCTTCCATGGCAGCCTTTGCCGCCGCCGTAGGGGCTTTTTCACTCAAAAAGGGGCCGCCCGGCACCAGGTTCATTACAAAAAAAGTTATGGTGGCAGCCACAAAAAGGGTCACAACAGCTGTTCCGATACGTTTTACCAAATACTTTAACATGTATCCCTCTCCTTTGTTTTTATAAGTATCCATTGTAATAAGACAGCAGGCATTTGTCAACCCACAGCGGACACTTGTCTTTGCAAATCGGCAAAAATACCTAAAAGTACATTTTTACGCCTATTGACATGGGCATAATTTAGAACTATACTCCTGTTTAGAATCTTTTACCCCAGATCAACAAAATAAAAGTCAGGAGGAAACAATATGCGCTTAGCAAATGTTACTTGCAAAAAAGTAGAAGATTATCTGTCCAAAAGTCAGACCATTGTAATTCCTGTGGGAAGTATTGAAAACCACGGCAAACATATGCCTCTGGGAACAGACACTCTGATTCCAGACAGAATCATTGAGCTGCTGGAGGAGAGAAGTTCGGTCATGGTGGCTCCCACAGTGCCTTACGGCGCTACCAACACCATTATGGGCTGTCCCGGAACAATCACTCTGGGAACAGACGGCCTTATTATGGTCCTCACGAAAATCACAGATTCCCTGTTCCGCTACGGCTTCCGCAAGTTTGTAATCCTTAACGGACACGGCGGCAACAATAAGGCTATCGAAACTGTAGGCATGGCCCTTCACAGAAGAGGCGCATGGCTGGCCAACCTAAACTGGTGGCTTATGGCCGGCGAGCTTAAGCCTGAGTGGAAAGGCGGACACGGCGGCGCCGAGGAGACTGCCGGGGTTATGGGTGTGGATCCCTCTCTCATTGATTACGATTACATCAACGAACCCATGGACCTTATTGACGACGTGGCTCCCAACATGAAAACCACCGGCTGGGGTTCTGTAGATTTTAAGGGCGCTACAGTAGTATTCCCGCGAGAGATGCACAACTACAGTGGAAATGGCTGGTATGGAAAAGACGAGCCCCATCTTGCTACAGAAGAGTGGGGACGGGAAATGCTGGCATCCTTTGCCGACTATATGGCTGATTTCCTTTCCGAACTGGAAAAAATCCCGCTTCCCAAAGCCCAAATCTGATGATGCCAAAAACACCCCCCGGCACATCCCTATATAACAGACAACAGGAGTAATACAGATATGAGCATAACCATTGATGAAAAAAATCTGGAGCTGATCAGCGACCTTTCCAACGCCTTCGGTCCGTCAGGTTTTGAAGATAAGGTATTTGATGTGGCCAAAAAGCATTGTCAGAATATTGCTCAGGTGACCGATGACTGCCTGCGCAATATCTACATCCGGCCTGATGATTTTAGGGGAAACCGCCCTGTATTTATGCTGGACGCCCACTGCGACGAAGTTGGCTTCATGGTCCATTCCATCCGTCCCAACGGCAGCATTCGTTTTGTAACCCTGGGCGGCTGGAACACCAACAGCCTTCCTTCCAGCAAAGTTCTGGTCCGCAACGCTGACGGAGAATACCTGCCCGGTATTATCGCTTCCAAGCCCCTCCACTTTATGAGCGCAGCTGAGAAAAGCGGCGCCTCTTCGGCTTCCATCTCGGATTTCTCCATAGATATTGGAGCCACCAGCGCCAAAGAGGCTGAAGAAGTCTTTAAAATCCGCATCGGAGAGCCAATTGTCTCTGATGTACAGTTTCAGTATGACCGGCAGAGGGATGTCATGATCGGCAAGGCCTTTGACTGCCGTATCGGCTGCGCCGCCCTTATAGAGACCATGGGCCGTCTCCACGGACAGAATCTGGATGTAGATGTTTTCGGCGTCCTCTCTTCTCAGGAAGAAGTGGGTGAGCGAGGAGTGAAAGTTGCTGTTAATAAAGTGCGCCCCCGGATTGCCATTTGTTTCGAGGGATGCCCGGCGGACGATACCTTTACAGAACCCTACGCCATACAGACCGCTCTGAAAAAGGGTCCCATGATTCGTTTCATAGACCGGTCCATTATCTGTAATCCCAGATACCAGAGGTATACTCTGGATCTGGCTCACAAGCAGGGACTGGCCATTCAGGCCTCCGTGAGAGAAGGCGGCGGCAACAACGGCGCCATGGTTCACAATGCTTTGGACGGCATTCCGGTGATTGTCATAGGCGTTCCTGTGCGCTATATCCATTCTCATTACGGAATCACCTCTTACTATGACTTTGAAGCTACGGTACAATTAGCCGTGGCTGTGGTCAAGTCCATGAACGAGGAGATCATCCGAAGCTTTTAAAAAAGGTCCATACCGACGGCTCTCACGTCTGTCGGTATGGACCCTTTCTCTATTCCAGTTCATATTTTTTCATCTTCCTCCACAGAGTAGCCTTGCTGATTCCCAGCTCTTTCGCTGTCTTTTCCCTGCTTCCCCCATGTTTTTTCAGGGTCCGGGCTATGAGCGCCGCCTCCTCGCAGATGTCTTGGTCCTCATTCTTTCCTTCCGGGTTTTCTTCTGTATCTTCTTCATCCTCCCCGTAAAGTTCTCTAAGCAGCCGCTTTACTGTGATCTCATCAAGAGAACGCCTGGAAGCCGTAAGGATCAGCCTGTCACAGAAACTGTCGATCTGAAACAGGTTCCCCCTCCAGGGATATTCCTTAAGAATCTTCATGGCCCCTTCTGTCAGCACATGATATCTTCCGTATCTTTCACAGCATTCCCTTACTGTGCTTTCCAGCTTCCTCTTAAGATCTTCCGGCCGTTCCCTTAAGGGCGGAATCTTAACTTCAAGTCCCGACAGGAGATAATAGAGATCCCGGCGTATCTTCCCTTCCTTTACCAGACTGACCAGAGATGTTCTCAAAGTCACCATGACCCGCACATTGATTTTCCTCACCTGCCCTATGTCCTGACCGTGACAGACATGAAAACGAATCATCTGATAGAGATAATACTGGTTTGCCGCCGTAAGGCAGTCGGCATCCTGAATCAAAAGGGTTCCGCCCTGGGCCTGCACCGCCGCGCCCCTGTCCCCGAAGAGCACTTCCTGCTGCTCTCTGTTGGAAAGCCCGTCACAAGGCACATCCACAAAGGGCCCCCGGCTGCAGGCACTGCTTCCGTGAATACTCTGAGCCATCATTTTTTTCTCTGAGCCCGCTTCACCCATAATCACTACGGGCTGTCTGGACATGGCATACAGCCGGGCCAACCGCACACACTCTTTCATGGCCGGCGACTCCTGCAGAATATCCTCAAACCTGGTCAGCACAGGAAGATGTCCGCCCCTTTTTCCCCCGTCCTTTTCCTCTGACTTCTTTATGGTCATCCTGTGGCAGGTGATAATGGCCCCATCCACCCCATCGTCATAGAGAATAGGCGCCAGAACGGCAAACACCGATGTATGGTTCAGATCCAGAAACAGGGAGTACTCTTTTCCGCTTCCCAGCACCCGCTCCAGCACATCACTGCCCACTTCCGGCGCAATGTCCCCGATCATAAGTCCCTTCAGTTCCTCTTGGGAACGGCCGATCATGTCCTCCAAAAGAGGATTTACTCCCTTTACCACGCCTTCACTGTCCAGCTGAATCACGCCGTTAAAGGTATAATCCAGCAATGTCTCCATCCGGGCTGCTGATTTCTTCTCCACGTTCATGGCATATTCCATGCTCTCCGCCATGGAAAACGCGTTCTTTAAAGAATCCTCTGTCATAGACAGAAACAAAGACGGCACTCCCATAACCGTAGCCGCGTCCACTGCCGTATCTCCGCCCACGATCAGATCTGCCCCTTCCTGCACAGCCTGAGACACCAGTTCTTTCAGTTCCCTCTCCATTCCCTGGGTTCCATAATACGTGCGCAGCTGAATGTCGTAAAGTTCGTCAAAGTAAGACATATCACAGAACATATTCTTAAATCCAACCACCGCAATAACCGGCTGGGGTTTTTTCACGATCTGCTTGGCCCGCATAATCAAAAGGGCCATTTCCTGAGCCGTCAGCACAATCTCCACTACAGGAATATCCGTATACTGTTTTATCAGGGATGCCTGGAGGCCTCTGGCAATGATAATGGAAGCTCCGTCTGCAATGGACTGACGGGCTTCAATCACCACTGACTCGGAGCGAACTACTTTCATCTCGCTGATGGGATATTTTCTTTCCTGAAGAATATTGTGAGCCTGGTAGATCATCTCCTCTCTGGACACCAAAAGTGCGATCTTTCCCATGAATCCACCTCCCCGAATTTTCCATCCATAATTTTAAACAAGGCTGCCGCACCTCCATCATCCCTTCGGTGCAGCAGCCTTAAAATCGTTCCAATGCAACACTGTTCTAATTTCCTTCATATGTGATGAGCGAAGCCACCTCATATCCTTTCAGTCTTTCCCGTCCCTTAAGTCCGGCCAGCTCCATGACGAAACAGATCTTCACCACTTCGCCGCCCAGCTGTTCAATCATCTTGATAATAGCCTCAATGGTGCCGCCCGTAGCGATCAAATCGTCCACGATCACCACCTTCTGCCCAGGTTTGACGGAATCCTTGTGCATCTCTACCACAGAGCTGCCGTATTCCAGGTCATATTCCATAGAGATAGTCTCGCATGGCAGTTTGCCTTTCTTCCGAACCGGAACGAATCCCTTGTGCATGGCATAGGCCACAGGCACTCCGAAAATAAAACCTCTGGATTCCGGTCCCACCACCACATCATAATCCACATCTTTCAGAGAATCCAGGATTCCGTCAACAGCCAGATGAAGGCCATCGGGATCCTGAAGAATGGTGGTCACATCCCGGAAGATGATTCCCGGCTCCGGAAAATCCGGAATACTTCTTACGTAATCTTCTACTTTCTTCATCAGTTTTCTTTCCCCCTTAAGTCATTCACGCTTTCCCGGACAATAAGCTTATTATCCAGAAATATCCTGCTGTCATCTATGATACCATCTTCCAGCCGGCGAAGCAATACCCGCGTTCCTTCTCTTGCCAGATCTCCCATGTTGCGCTCCACGGTAGTCAGGCGCATGGTGCCGTAACCGGACATGTCCCAGTTATCAAATCCGATAAGGGAGATATCCCCCGGCACGGTCAGCCCTGCCTCATAGATGGCCGCTCTGGCCGCAAAAGCCAGCTCGTCGTTAAAACACAAGATCGCCGTAGGCCGCTCCTTAAGTTCCAGAATCTTCTTGGCTGCCTTATAACCGTTGGCATACCGGTATTCATCCCCCTCCACAGGAATTGCAGCCGGGTCCATGCCATGGCGGACAACGGAATTCACCCAGCCCCGATGGCGCAGCCTGGTAGAGTCCACTCCCGGAAGCCCCTCAATGACTGCAACCTTTTTATGGCCCCGGTCCAAAAGATAGTCCATAGCCTTTTCCATAGCCGTAACCTCATCGGTCACAACATTGGGAACATCATAGTAGACGATACGGCAGATTGCCACCATGGGAATCTGTTTTTCCATAACCTCTTCAATAAAGGCGCCGTCCTCTGATCTCTGGGAGAGAACGATAATACCATCAAACAGCGTAGGGTTCAGGGTCCCGGCTTCATGCATGTCAATTCCCTTCACCGCCACATTATACCTGCTGCCCACAATATCATACACCCCTGTAAGCACATCATGAAGGACAAAAGGCGAACTCATCTTGCTGATTCTGGAAAAAAACAAACCTATGGTGTGAGAACAGGAGCGTTTCAGGTTAATGGCAGCCTGATTCGGCACATATCCCATCTCTCTGGCAATGTTTAAAATCCTCTGCCTGCTTTCCGATCTTCCGGCTCCCACATCATTAAGAGCCCTGGATACTGTAGAATAAGATACCCCTGCCTGTTTTGCAATATCTTTGATCGTAACCGCCATGCCGCACCTTCTCCTTACTATCGTTGTTACACGTCTCCTACTGTATCATTTTTCTATGAAATGTTCAATATTCTCCGTAATTATTTTTTTGCCTGTCTGTCCTTCCACATTCACATCCTCCAGCACCAGGGTCTCAATATTGCTTGCAAAAATCCCCATTTTGCTTACGGGTTTGATCCCGTCCAGCATAGCCGGTTCCCCGGACAGGGCATCTTGTGCATAGGTTACGGTTACATGTTCCAGTTCCACACATTCAATCTTCCGCTCCGGAAGGCCATAGAGATAAGCCGCCGCCACATGGCAGTTTTCCGCCAAAATATTGCGGAACCGCAAAGTCCGAATCCAAGGGGTCCCATCATCTGCAGGAAGAGCCTTTTTCGATGCCACATAGGCGCTGTGTCCGTCGGGATCGCAATAGTAAAAACTATTGATGACAAAGGGAGTCATCACATGGTCCATGCGAATATTTTCAAAAAAGATCTCATCAATAACCGCATCTTTTCCCCGCCCCCTTCTTGTCTTGATCCGGAGCCCTCGGTCCGTATTCAGAAACAGACAGTCCCGCACAGTCAGATTGCGCACTCCCCCTGCCATCTCGCTTCCAATGGTAATGGAACCGTGGCCATCTCTCATACAGCATTGACGGACCACCAGATCCTGTGAGGGAACCTTATATTTGGAACCCATGTAAATCTTCCCGGATTTTACCGCAATGCAGTCGTCCCCCAAGGAAAAATACACGCCGGCAATCTCCACATCGCGGCAGGACTCCGGGTCCAGGCCGTCCGTATTGGGAGAATCCTTGGGATTAAGTACTGTCAGATCCAGGAAACGCAGATGATGGGAAAAATAGGGATGAATATTCCAGCTGGGACTGTTCTGAACCCGGATTCCCTGAACCACCACATTTCTGCAGCGGTTTAAAAAAATCATCCTCGGACGAAAAGCCCCTTTTCGAACTTTAGGTTCGTGCCACCAGTTGTCTGTGCCGGCATTGCCGTCCACAGTCCCCGGTCCATATATCTCCACATCCTCCACATTCACTCCTGTAATAACTGCGCTGAAGCAGTCCAGCGGATTCCCCTCCCATGTTCCTAAATTGTATTCTTCCCTCTCATCGTAGCTTTCAATCATACCCGGGAGAACGGCAAACCGGTTTCTGTCTGTCTCAGCAGATAAAACAGCCCCCTCCCCCACTTCCAGCCTGATATGGCTCTTTAAAAACAGACCGGTAACCTTGTAAATTCCCCGGGGAATCAACACCCGGCTCTTTTCAGGACAGCTTGCAATGGCCGCCTGTATAAAATGAGTATCGTCCTGAATTCCGTCTCCTTTGGCGCCAAAGTCCTTTACATTCAGAGTGACAAATTCATAGGAGGTTCTCACCTCTCTCTTATCCTCATCCTTCCCTGCCTTTACCCGTATCTCATATGTTGTGTCCGGCTTTAGTCCGTAAATACTGCTTATGACCTTTCTTGTCCTTCCATAGAGACTTCCATTGAGATAAATCTCCCGTTCCCGCTCCGCCTCATAGATACTTCCGTCATCAACCTCTATGGTCACACACCTGGCAGTCTGATAGATTACATTTACCTTCATATTTTTATTCATTCCCTTCTGCTTCATCCAGCTTTCCTACTCAAAAGGGGACCCCCTTTTCGAGAATCCCCTTAATTTGCCCCAATATTGGGGAAGCTTTAACCTTTTACGCCGCCGGCTGCGATACCGTCAATAAACGAATCCTGAGCGCAGAAGAACACGATCAGCGACGGAATGATGGAGATCAGAGACATGGCAAGGATCCTGTTCCACTGGAATCCCACATCACCGTCCATGGACATGCGCAGGTAGATAGAGTTGGTATATTTATCCATATCTGAGATATAAATCAACGGTCCCATAAAGTCGTTGGAAGTCCACATGAACTGGAACAGGGCACAGGACACCAGCGACGGCTTCAGCATGGGAACGATTACATACCACAAGGTCTTAATGGAATTGCATCCGTCGATTTTTGCTGCCTCTTCCAGTTCTTTTGGAACGCCTCTTAAGAACTGAATCAGCATGAACACAAAGTAAGTATCTGCTGCAAACAGGGACGGAACCACTAAGGGGAGGTAGGAGTTGGTCCATCCCCATTTATTGAACATAATGTACTGAGGCGCATTGAGTACTACCTGCGGCAGGAACAGGGTAGCCATCATCAGGGAGAACATGATCCCCTTGCCCTTAAAATCAAATCTTGCAAAACCATAGGCGGTAATGGTCGCGGAAATAATGGTAAACACTACTTTGGGCAGAACAATCTTATAGGTGTTCAGCATGGAGGTAAGAAGGTTGATCTTGCCGCCATAACTCTTAAAAGCATTGTCATAACCGTCAAATACGGGATTCTTCGGCCAGAACCATGCGCTTGTAAATATCTCGGAATTGGTCTTAAAGGTAGCGCCCACCATCCAGATCAGGGGATATACCATGATAAATCCCACTGCTACCAACAGGACGTAACGAATGACTGTACTGATTTTTCTTCTTTGTTCTCTTGTCATATTCTTTTACCTCCCATCCTCATCAGAGTAGTAAACCCACTTCTTCTGGCTTACAAATGCAACGGCGGTCAATGCGCATACGATAACAAACAGTACCCATGCCTGGGCGCTGGCCATGCCCATCTTATGACGCAGAAATGCGTTGTTGTAGATCAGAATGGAAATCAGGGTAGTTGCACCGTTTGGTCCGCCCTTGGTTACAAGGAACGGCCCGTTGAACTCCTGGAACGCCTGGCACAGCTGAGTAATCAGGTTATAGAAAATAACCGGTGTAATAAGGGGAACCGTAATCTTAAAGAACTGGGTCCATTTCCCTGCGCCGTCAATGGAGGCCGCCTCATAAAGGTCTTCGGACACTCCCTTTAACGCAGCCAGGAAGATAACCATAGCGGAACCGAACTGCCAAACACGCAGCAGGACGATAACCGTCAGAGCACCGTTGGCACTTGCCATCCAGTTGATTTTCTCTCCGCCTAAAGCCGTAATCACAGTGTTGATAAGGCCGTCTGTGTTAAACACAGCTCTCCACAGAATTGCAATGGCAATAGAACCGCCAAGAATCGACGGAATATAATATGCAGTTCTAAAGAAGTTCACGCCTTTCAGCTTGAAATTGAGGATGTATGCGATAAACAATGCAAACGCCAGTTTCAGCGGCACATCAAAAATCGCATATTTGAATGTTACCTGGAATGCCTTCATAATATCTTCGTCTGTAAAAATCGTCTCATAGTTCATCAGCCCGAACTTGCTGATACCCGAAAACAGATCATAGTTGGTGAAGCTGTAATACAGAGAAGACGCAAAGGGATAAACCTTAAAGCACAGAAATCCGATAAGCCATGGCAATACAAACCAGAAGCCAACGTTCTCTGCCAACATCTTGCTAAAGCCTTTTTTCTGCTTCATGCTGCTACCTCCTAATTATTTTCCTGCCCAAAATTCTTTGTGCAGGTAAATGGCCGTCTGCTGCCGTCACACAGCCATCATGTTAGTTCCTTGTCAAACTCTTCATATTTTTCCCACAACAGAACTTTAAGTCTCCCCGCCTTTTGGAGTGCATATGAGAGCTGACCCTTTTGAGAATCGGACAGGAATCCGAAGCCGCCTTCCCGCTCTCTTCTCTTTAATATTTCAGACACCGCCTTCTTAAAAATCACCTGCAAGGCTTTATAGTGCTCAAATATTTCCTCTGACATGAGTTCTATGGTATCGATCAGCAGGACCATCTGGTCTGTACTGAGAGTATCTGATTCCTGAAAATATGCAACAATATCTTTGTACTGTGCTTTATCCTTTACCGCTTCCCTGACATCCATAAAATACCTTTCCCTCATACCTGTTCTTTATATAAGCCGCCGGAGTCAGTTCCGACGGCTTATATCTGTGAGAGCTGCTGATCTTGTCAGTCACTCTGTAATCATTAGTTGCCCAAACATTCATTAACGCCTTTGATCAGGTCTTCCGCTGCCTTTGCCGCATCGGTCTCCCCGGCGCTGAACTTGCCGAATACCTTATAATAAACACCGTCCGGGTTGGCTTTCAGATCATTGTGCTCAAACTTGGTGTCAAGAGGGAACTTGGAAAAGCCCATAACTTTGGCGTTAGCCTCTTTTACCAGGGCATTGCCCAAGCCCTTTTCATCCAGCACCTTCAAAGCTGCCGCAGAACAGGGAATACCGCGCTCTGTGGAACAGATCTCAATGCCTTCCGGATCATTTAACAGGAAGTTAACCAGCATAGCGGCTTCCTTTGGATGCTTGCTTGTGGCTGCCACTGCCAGACCCATGGAAATCTTGGTAAATCCGCCGTCATAATCACCGAATTTAATGAATTCGCCGATGACAAACTCCTGGTTCGGCTTGTTGGTACTCTCTACAATGGCCTGCTCAAACTTGGAAGCAGAAGAATCCCACTCAAGAATACCTGCATATTTGCCGTCGATCCACTTCGCATTCTTGTCTAAGGAATCTGCCATATCGCCGTTAAGCACAGCCAAAGTAGGTATCACATGGCCGTCTTCCATCTTCTTGATAAATTCCAGACCGGAAACAATCTCTTCTGTTGTGTACTGAATCTGTCCGTCCTGTACCCATGGTTTGCCGTATACGGATTCCAGATAATATACAAGGAAAATCATTCTGTCATATTCACCCAGCGCCAGCGGATAATAATCCTCGTCAAATGCCTTAAATGCCTCGCCTGCCGCAAAAAGAGAAGCCTCATCTGTAGGCATCTCTACGCCCACCTCATCATAAGTGGTTTTGTTCCAGTAGAACAGCCTTCCTGTCAGAGCCACAGGCACTGCCATCAGCTTGCCGTCAGCCTTGCACAGTTCCAGACTCTCACTTGGGAACTGGGTCAGGTCAAGCACATCGGAATAATCCTCCAGATTGGCAAAATTCGTACCGTTGCCGCTGTAGGACTCAATCCAGTTCCAGTTAACCTGCATAACATCCGCTGCGTTGCCGCCCATAATATTAAGGGCCTGTTTCTCCTCCCAGCCTGACCATGCGCCGTACTCTGTGGTAACTGTGATGTTGGGATACTTGGCCATAAATGCAGCCACTGCCTTTTCTGTAGCCTCATGTCTGGAATCTCCGCCCCACCAGGAGAACTTCAGCTCCACCTTTTCATCCCCGGAACCGCTGTCTGAGGATGCTCCGCTGTTAGAGGAACCTCCGTCTGAGGATGCTCCGCCGCCTGAAGATGTACCGCTGTTAGAGGAACCTCCGTCTGAGGAAGAACCGCCGCTTGAAGAGCCTCCTGAACAGGCAGCTAAAGATAAGGCCATAACTGTGGCCAATGTCAGAGACATGGCTTTTTTGATACTTTTTCTCATGAATTTCTTCTCCCTTTCTTTTATTTATGGACATTCCTTTGCCAATCATGTCAGACATATTTCCATTTATTTCTATAGGTCATGCAATTTGCAAAGGTTTGCACATATTTTTAAAAAATTATGCATATTCGCCATATGTAACTGCTTTCATTTTTACCTATATGAACAAACATGCACGATTTCTTCTTTGTGTTTTCATTTTAGCATTGATATTACCATCTGTCAACTAGTGAATCTGTATAGTTTTAATTTATTTTTTTATACAAATTGCCCAATTTCAATCATTTTCGTTTTATGGTACTATAGTATATATGCAAACGTTTGATGGTTTTCTTTTTTATTTAAACTAACCATATGGAAAGAGCGAGGTAACTATTATGGAAATCCTGGATCGTTATATTGACCAGCTTCTGAAAAAAAGCAGCCCCCAGGCTCCTGTCTGGAATATCGAAAAGATTAAAGAGGGAAAAAAACCTTCCTGGAACTATATTGACGGATGTATGATCAAAGCTGTTCTGGAACTGTATCATATCAGAAAAGATCCCAAGTACTTAGAGTTTGCCGATGAATTCATTGACTATTTTGTCAGAGAGGACGGAACCATTGATTCTTACGACCCGGCAGAATATAATCTGGACAATGTCAACGCAGGCAAGACTCTCTTTGACCTGTATGAACTTACTGGCAAGGAAAAGTACCGAAAGGCCATTGACACCGTATACAGCCAATTAAAGGGACAGCCCCGCACCTCCACAGGTAACTTCTGGCACAAAAAGATCTATCCTGACCAGATATGGCTGGATGGCCTCTACATGTCTCAGCCTTTCTATATGCAGTATGAACTTGCCTATAACGGGGGAAAGAACTGTCAGGACAGCTACCAGCAGTTTCTCAATGTTTATGAGCTCATGCGGGATCAGCGGAATGGCCTTTACTATCACGCCTATGACGATTCCAGAGAATCCTTCTGGTGTGATAAGGTAACGGGACTGTCCGATAATTTCTGGCTCCGCGCCCTTGGCTGGTATGCCATGGCCCTTATCGACACCATGGAGATCATGCCGGAATCCCTGTCACAAGAGAAAGCCCAGCTGCTGAGGATCTATCAGGAGTTGATTGATTCCATGCTTCCTTATCAGGATGAAAAAAGCGGCATGTGGTATCAGGTGGTGAACCGGGGACGAATCTCTCCCAACTATCTTGAGACCTCCGGTTCCGCCATCTTTGCCTATGCCATTATGAAAAGCGTGCGGCTGGGTTTTCTTCACGCTTCCTACTTCGACTGCGGCAAAAAAGCCTTTGACGGTATCTGCAAAACCTATCTGTCCGAGAAAGACGGGGAACTGCAGCTGGGCGGTATCTGCCTGGTTGCGGGTCTGGGCAATAAGGAGATGAGAGAAGGCACCTTTGACTACTATATGAGAGAGCCTGTTGTACAGAATGATGCCAAGGGAGTAGCTCCTCTGATTTTAGCATATGTGGAACTGCTTTTTGCACAGCAGGTTTAAGATCCCTAGTACTGCTTTGCGGAAATAACGGTGAATATCAGTGCCCGATATTTGTGTCAGGGCAAGGCGGAGGAAGGAGACGATGCGGTGGCATCGTTGACTGACGACAACGCGGCACTGGCGCAAAGAGTGGGTGCTGAATTCATCGAAATTTCCGCAAGGCAGTACTAGCTTTAAGTAAAATCAGCCCCAGTGCACAGCCTGTCTCTTAAAAAACATGCTGAATACCGGGGCTGATTTTAGATATTTTAAATGGAATGCCAGGGGCCCTCCTCCATTATGATCGGGGATGAGCCGTATGGTATGCAGCCCTCACAGAATCTTCTTTCCCTGCATATGCTCGGTATGCCTGAGTACTGGCCATATCCGAATGTCCCATCATAGTCTGTACCGCATGAAGGTCTGCGCCTCCTCCGATTAAATGGGCGGCAAAGGAATGGCGCAGTGTATGGGGGGTTATATCTGCCTTGATTCCTGCCTTCTGTCCATAGTGTTTTATGATCTTCCAGAATCCCTGGCGGCTCATGGGACCGCCGCTGCAGTTCACAAACAGCCATGGAGATTCTTCCCCTTTCAGAAGAGAGGGCCTGGCCTCTTCCAGATACTGACTCAGCGCTTTCCTTGTAGCTTTTCCAAAAGGAACTGTCCGTTCTTTATGTTCATCTTTACAGATTATAAATCCAACAGGCAGATTTATATCATCTGTCTTCAGTCCGATGAGCTCGGAAACCCGAATCCCTGTGGCATAGAGAAGTTCCAGCATAGCCTTATCACGGATCTCTTTAGGCGAGTTTCCGTCCGGCTGACTTAAAAGACTTACTACCTCTTCCACAGACAAAATCACAGGAACCTTTTTTTCTACTTTTGGTGCTTTTAAAAGCTCTGCCGGGTCACGGCGGATGTTCCCCTGACTAAACTCATAATGGAAAAAGGCCTTCACCGAAGCCAGCATCCGCGATATGGTCGTGGTGGCTTTGCCCTCTTTTTCCAGATAGAGAATATAGGAATTCAGTACTGTTTTGGTCACTTTCTCCAGCTGTGCCACTCCCTGTTCTTTCAGATATTCCTGCATCTGGCTTAAATCCCTCTTGTATGATACCTGCGTATTCCCCGAAGCATGCTTTTCCCGTGAAAGATACTCTATAAATTGCATTATCTCAGCTTCCATTATCCCTCCTGTGGTCCAAAATCCCCAAAAACAGCCCTTTTTTTGTCTTTTTCTACCATTATATATACTTATTTTGATAAAATCAAACATATTTTTCCCACTTTTACCCATTTTGGGGAATTTACGCAAAAAGGACATTTAAAATTTGAGGATTTACCCATGCTTCCAGGAAACTTCCCGCAGCCACAAGAATTCCTATGAACAACCATATGCGGACTTTCTTAAGGTCCTGCTTTTCCACAACCGCCGCAGCCAAGATCATCCACGCAGTCAGATAGCAAAATCCGTGGGGCAATACGGAAGCGAGCCAATAAAGGATTCCAAGCCATCCTTTTTCCAGAGTAAATAAAGTAATCAAAACAGCAAGAACAAACCCTGCGCCAAAGGCGCCGATAAAGTAGCCTGCAACAGCCAAAGGCGTCATGGCTATCAAACTCCCCATCCCAATCTCACACAGCCGCTGTCTTATAATATATCTCCACAGCTGCCATTGCTCCCTGCCGCTGTATGCTCGTTCCGTCTGATAAATTCCATCAAAATAGCCAATCTGTCCAAGCAGTTCCCCGCTCAGCAGATTGGCCCACATGGTCCCTGCCAGAACTCCGCCTATGATACACATAAGCCAGAGATTCCGGGAGGGCACTCTTTTCCATTTACTCATTATTCCTGCCTCATCTACTGTTATCACAGTATATGCGGCCTTTTTTTGCTCTATTACCCCTTGTCACACAGGCCTACAAAAATCTCCTAAGCCTTTGACTTGCCGCTCCCGTACTTGGCAGCATAGGCAGAGATGGCAGCCACGGTCTTTGCGTCTGTCATCTTTCCCGTATAAATAAGTTCCAGGAGATCTTCAAGGTCCCACGGCTCCACTTCGATCACCTCATCCTCATCCAGATGCTGATGGGACGGGATCAAATTCCTGGCCACAAAGATATCAATAGCTTCATCGCAGAATGCCACTGTGGTATTAAGGCTTATAAGATACTCCAGCTTCTCCGTGCGGTATCCTGTCTCCTCCTCCAGCTCCCGGTATGCACATTCGATCTTGGGCTCATCCGGCTCATCCAGCTTCCCTGCCGGAATCTCCAGGGTCTGTCTGTCCAAGGCATTGCGATACTGGCGTACCATCAGTATCTTTCCGTCATCTGCAACGGGAAGCACCGCCGCCGCGCCGTCATGATGAATAAAATCCCAATGGGCCTCATGGCCGTTAGCCATAACCGTATCCTCATATATCTTGAGAATCGCTCCCTCATATTTTAGTTCTCGTTTTAACCGAACTACACTTTCCGCCATAATCCTGTCCTCTCTTTGCTTGTTCTACTCAATCCAGGCGCCGCTGGAATCAACCCTTCTGCCGCTTCCGTCGGGAACCATCGTGCTCACCAGCATATCTCCATTTACCAAATCACAGTAATAGGACTTGCCGTTCCAGTCGATCCAGCCTGTGACCATATAGCCCACGGAATTAAAATAATACCATTTTCCATCAATGAACTGCCAGTTATTGGTGGTATAACTGTTGTCTGTATTCCTGTACCACCAGCCGCCGTTGTCATGAATCCAGCCATACTGATCCGGTGCATAGCTCTGATTGGTCACTTGACTGGGCTCCGCGGCATCTGCGGGAACCTCATCGCCATACTTGGCGCGCATCTCTTCCGCCGCAGCGCTGTCAATATAGGAAGCGCCGCTTTCCAGCCACTCACTCTTTGTGTTCTGCTTTCTCATATTAACCGCACGCACACGAAAAGTGTAAGCGCCCTCTTTGCGCATCAGACTTCCAAAATCAACCTTTGGCTCTGAAACGTTCCGGGTTCCTTCCACCAGCTTATTATCACGATACAGACGCACCTCATAATGACCTGCATTCTCTGTGGGATCCCAGCTGGCTTCATTTTTTGAGTCCCATCTTGCCCCTGTAACTTCGCCGATGTTCTCCAGCAAAGAAGGCAGCTTTACGATCACGGTCACACTGTAGGAATCCTCTCTTGAACTGCCTGCAAGTACTCCCCCTTTTACTCTGATATGCTCTTTCGCCACGGAAAAATAGTATCCCTCGTCTGCGCAAAGCTTAATGCTGATCTCAGGAATATCATCCTTGTACCACATATCATCGTCATTGAGGATCTCGATCTCCTCTACCTCATAATGGCCGCCCTTTGCCGTAACCTCAATATCATCCTCCGAATATTGTTCGCCTGCTTTTATATCGTTATCGATGACCAAGGAAACGGAACTGATCTTGACGGCAGCCAAAGTCTCAAAAGGCAGAATTCCTGCCACCATGAATGAGGCCAGAAGCACTGACAGCTTTTTTTTCGTTCTGTTCATATAATACACACCCTTTCTTTCTGCTATCATTCAGATATATTAACTCTATTCTTTCTCCTACCTGCTGTCAACGAAATTTTTTCTTAAATTCATACCCTTGTCAACGGAGAACAATTCAAAAAGAGACCCCCATCTGGTACAAGGGTCTCTCTCTTTTCTTATTTAGCATAATCGGTAACTCTTGATTCACGAATCACATTGACACGAATCTGTCCTGGATATTCCATGGATTCCTCAATCTTCTTGGAAATCTCCCTTGCCAACAGCACCATATCATCATCACTGATCTGTTCGGGAATGACCATAACGCGAACTTCACGGCCTGCCTGAATGGCAAATGACTTATCTACTCCCTTAAAGGAGTCTGTAATCTCCTCTAACTGCTTCAGTCTGTTCGTATATGTCTCCAGCGTCTCTCTCCTTGCACCCGGCCTTGCGGCTGATATGGTATCCGCCGCCTGAACGATACAGGAAATCAGACTCTCTGGCTCAACATCGCCATGATGGGATTCTACTGCATTAATCACTGTCGCAGACTCTTTATACTTCCTGCACAGTTCCGCTCCCAGTTTCACATGGGAACCTTCCACTTCATGGTCAATGGATTTGCCAATGTCATGTAATAAACCGGCTCTCTTTGCCATACGGACATCAACCCCAACCTCCGCTGCCAAGAGCCCTGATAACTGGGCAACTTCGACGGAATGCTTCAAAGCATTCTGCCCATAACTGGTTCTGAACTTCATCTTGCCCAATAGTTTCACCAGTTCCGGATGGATGCCGTGGATTCCTACCTCCAAGGTAGCAGCCTCTCCATCCTCCCGCATATTAATTTCTACTTCTTTCTGTGCCTTCTCCACCATCTCTTCAATCCTGGCGGGGTGAATACGTCCGTCTACAATCAGACGTTCCAGAGCAATTCTTGCCACTTCTCTTCTCACAGGATCAAATCCCGACAATACCACTGCTTCCGGGGTATCATCAATAATCAGCTCCACGCCGGTCATAGTCTCCAGCGTACGGATGTTGCGCCCTTCTCTGCCGATAATCCGGCCTTTCATCTCATCATTGGGAAGCTGCACAACAGACACCGTCGTCTCCGCCACATGGTCGGCAGCGCATCGCTGAATGGCTGTCACCACATACTCCTTGGCCTTCTTATCCGCTTCCTCTTTCGCCCTGTTCTCCATCTCCTTGATCAGCTTGGCCGTATCATGCTTTACATCATCTTCCACAGACTTCAGCAGATACTCTTTGGCCTGCTCGGAAGTCAGACCGGAGATTCTCTCCAGCTCCTGCTGTCTCATGCCGCGAAGCTCCTCTGCTTCCGCCAGCTTTCGATTTACATTCTCCTCACGGGCTGCCAGGCTTGTCTCCCTGCGTTCCAGGGTTTCGGACTTTTTGTCCAGGTTCTCTTCTTTGTTCAATACGCGTCTTTCATACCTTTGAAGCTCTGCTCGCCTTTCCTTGGTCTCTTTGTCTAATTCATTCTTTGTCCGAATGGACTCTTCCTTAGCTTCCAGGAGAGCTTCACGCTTTTTTGTCTCTGCGGTTTTTAATGCTTCATCTATTATCTCTCTTGACTTCTCTTCCGCACTGCCGATCTTGCTTTCATATGTCTTTTGCCGGTATGCGGTAGCCAACACCCAGGTAATAGGAGCCACAATTACCATTGTAGCTATTACAGCTATTATTGTCACAGGAGCACCTCCTTATTTAGTTTTCATTGTACAAGAATACAACAATACAATTTTAAACTGTTTTATACATTATGTCAAGTGTCCAACCTCTTTTCATTGGAGTATTGGTAACTATTCCGTAATAGTTCAGATAAGTCTGCGCATTCACCGCGCTGACCTATCTGAACTGTTACACGATTCACCCATTACATCACAGACAGTATCATAGGAAAATCCCCTGCGCACCAGCCCGGCTGCCAGCTTTGCCTGCTCCTTTCGCAAAGTAACGCCTTTTTCATATCCCTTCTTTCTCAAGTACCGACGAATCTGCTCTTCCTCTGATACCTGTTCCTCTTTTAGAAGACGGCTGATGGTCTCCTTTTCAAGTCCTTTCCCCCGAAGTTCAAATTCCAGCTGTTTTTTGCTTTTCTTCTCCCCATAAGTCCTGATATAGCGGCGTCCATAGTCCTCATCATCAATAAATCTGTACTCCTTCAAAAAAGATAGGGCATATTCAATCGCTTCTTCCGGATAATATCCTTCTTTCAGCTTGCGGCGGATCTCCAGTTCCGTCCTGTCACGAGACTTGAGCAGATATAAAACACGCTCTTTCACACGCTTAAAAAGAACTTCCTGCAATATTCTCTCGTAGGTCTCCTTCGTCAGTTCTTTCCCCGCTTCTATTCCATAGATTCTTATCTCCCCTTTGTATAAAACAAAGACAAAGCCCTCGTCAGTGAGGACTTTGCTTCTTCGCTTATCGAAAGGGATTACGGCTTCTATCTCCATACCTTTCCCCAACTTTCTTCATAGCTTTTCTTCTGTCTCAAAGGGATTCTGTACTGTCAGCCGGAAGTTCCGTCTTTGTCTTCTTGGCTGTCTTCTCGCCTTTCACCGGCTTATCCCCGGCCTGTTCCTCTTCTTCTGCGGCAGACCCGCCGAGACCATAGATGGCCCGCACCTTGTTCTCCACCTCCTGGCACACTGCCGGATTATCTCTGAGATAAATCTTGGCATTCTCCCGTCCCTGGCCGATCTTGGCTCCCTGATAGGCATACCATGCGCCGCTTTTCTCTACAATGTTCTCTTTCACTGCCAGATCCAGGATATCTCCCTCTTTGGAAATACCCTGACCGAACATAATATCAAACTCTGCCTCCTTAAAGGGCGGCGCGATCTTGTTCTTCACCACCTTCACTTTGGCCCTGCTTCCCACAATATCCCCGCCCTGCTTCAGACTCTCGGACTTTCTCACTTCCATGCGGACGGACGCGTAGAACTTTAATGCCCGGCCTCCTGTGGTGGTCTCCGGATTCCCGAACATGACGCCGATCTTCTCGCGAACCTGGTTAATGAAGATGACGCTGCAGTTGGACTTGCTGATAACGCCTGTAAGCTTTCTCAAAGCCTGAGACATAAGTCTGGCCTGAAGGCCCATATGGGAGTCGCCCATCTCGCCCTCAATCTCCGCTTTGGGAACCAGGGCCGCCACGGAGTCTACAATCACGATATCCACGGCGCCGGACCGCACCATAGTCTCCGTGATCTCCAATGCCTGCTCTCCATTATCCGGCTGGGAGATATAAAGGTTATCAATGTCAACCCCGATCTTCTTGGCGTAAACCGGATCCAGGGCATGCTCTGCATCAATGAATCCTGCAATGCCGCCTCGCTTCTGGACCTCGGCTACCATATGAAGGGCCACTGTAGTCTTGCCGCTGGACTCAGGGCCATAGACCTCAATCACGCGTCCCTTGGGAATCCCGCCAAGACCCAGGGCAATATCCAGGCTCAGAGAGCCTGTGGGCACTGTCTCAATATTCATATTGGCGCCGGAGTCTCCAAGCTTCATAACAGACCCTTTGCCGTAAGCCTTCTCAATCTGTGTTATGGCGCCCTCCAGCGCCTTTATCTTCTCATCTCTATTCATAGATATCTTCCCCTTTTACAATGCCGAACAAATGTTCTTTTTTATATACTAATACAGTTTTGCCCGAATGTCAACCCTCTTATGGGGCAAATTCAGAGAAATCCTTATATTTCTTTCCTGTCATCCGTTCATAGGCGCCACCTCGTCTTTCTTTTTTTACACTTGAATCTGCGATGAACCATCACCCAGAAACCAAGAACTTCAAGGATATGCAAAACAGAATGTCCTGCATGAAATCACGATATCAGTATAACCCTATTTGAATAAGGCGTCAAGAACATATACAAAAACAGATGGAGCATCTATGGCTTTCGTCATGCCAATGATGCGCTCCATCTGTTTTTCCGCCCTACATCAATATCACAAAAGCCTCATAAGGCTGCAGCTTTCCGTCTTTTCCTGGTTCCGGGTAGTTGCTGATCAAACATTCTCCCCCGGCAAAATCCTCCGGCATCTCAAACCTTGTCTCTTTGTCCGCAAAGCTGCATACAACCAGAAGCTTCTTATTACCCAATGCTCTCTCATAGACAAACAATTCTTCGCTGTCAGCCAAAAGGAGCTTATACTCTCCATGGACAATCACAGGATAGCGTTTGCGCAGGGAGATCAGCTTCTGATAATAGTAAAACACTGAATCCGGATCTTTCAGGGCTGCCTGCGCGTTAATCTCTCTGTAGTTGGGATTCACCGGCATCCAGGGCGTCCCTTTGGTAAACCCGGCTTGTTCGCTGTCATCCCACTGCATAGGCGTCCGGGCATTGTCACGGCTCACCTTTGTGATACAGGGCCAGAATTCCTCATGGGACACGATTCCTGACCGGCACCACTCCTCATAGGCATGAATGCTCTCGATATCGTGAAAATCCTCCGGCCCATGAAAAGGGTAGTTGGTCATTCCCAGCTCTTCTCCCTGATAGATATAAGGGGTTCCCTGCATCATATGGAGACAAGTGGCCAGCATCTTGGCGGACAGCACTCTCCACTTAGGATCATCATTGCCAAACCGGGAAACAGCCCTGGGCTGGTCGTGATTATCCCAAAACAGGCTGTTCCAGGCCTTTCCCGCAAGTTCCCTCTGCCATCTGGAAAGAATCTCTTTCAATTTCGTCAGAGGCATCCTGACGCTGTTCCATTTCCCGTACTTTCCGTGGACATCCACATGCTCAAACTGGAACACCATATTGAGCTCATGGGTGTCATTTCCCGCATAAAGGCAGGCCTGTGACGGCGTAACCCCAGCCGTCTCGCCCACAGTCATCAGATCGTATTTAGACAGCACTTCCCGGTTCATCTCCTGAAGATATTCATGGACCTTAGGGCCATGAACACAGTAAGGGGAATAATCCCCGTAAAGCCCTTTGAGCTTCCCGTCAGGCATGTCCTTTGTCTTGGAGATCATGCTGATCACATCCATGCGGAACCCGTCAATGCCCTTCCTGCACCACCAGTTCATCATGTCAAAGACTTCTCTCCGCACTGCAGGGTTATCCCAGTTCAAATCCGGCTGTTTCTCAGAGAAAAGATGGAGATAATACTGGCCCCGCTCTTCATCGAACTTCCATGCGCTGCCGCCAAAGCAGGCTCCCCAGTTATTGGGCGCCGAACCGTCCTCTTTCCCATCCCGCCAGATATAATAATCCCCATAGGAATTCCCCTTTCCCTTTCTGCTCTCCACAAACCACCTGTGTTCATCCGATGTATGGTTCACCACCAGATCCATGACGATCTTCAGTCCTTTTTCATGAGCCCTGTCAAGCAGTTCATCAAAATCCTCCATGGTTCCAAACTCTTCCATAATAGCCCGATAATCACTGATATCATAGCCATTGTCATCATTGGGCGACTGATAGACCGGCGACATCCAGATCACATCAATCCCCAGCTTTTTCAGATAATCCAGACGGCTGATAATCCCCTGCAAATCGCCGATTCCGTCCCCGTTGCTGTCCATAAAGCTTCTTGGATAAATCTGATATACAACTGCTTCCTTCCACCATGACGTTTTCATTTCCTCTGACTTCCTTTCTATAAACTTATCCTTGGCACGCATCAAAATCTCTGTCAAAGCCTGATACAGTTCCCGCTCAATCTCCATTCCTCCGGTTCTTCCTGAAATGTCATAACTGTCTTCACACAGACTCCGTCCTCATGACCGCAGTCTTCACTGCCTTCCTCATAAAGGGTTAATGTCCTGATTTTCCTTGTTCTACCGTGGACAGACTTACCTGAACAGTACGGCATGTCTGTCTATATATACCATGATATACGCTTTTCCTTGCAAAATCTTGCAGTATTTTCTATAATTAATAACACAATCTTGACTTTTAATGATATTTACCCATAATCACCCGCAAGGAGGTCCCTATGTATCCCGATTTGGCTTTAAAAGAAGCTGTATCCCACGGCACCAGAAAAAAACCTCTCATGGCTCTTCACTTCACCACCGGACCGGATACCTCATATCCTGACCATTTTTTCGTGGAGCGCCATTGGCACTCCGACATAGAGCTTATCCTGGTCAGGAAAGGCTCCTACCTCTGCGAGCTGAATCTGGAAACGTTCCGCCTGGAAGAGGGGGACATAGTCTTCATAAACAGCGAAGAACTGCACCAGCTTACCGGTCTGGGCCATGCCACTGTTCACGATGTAATCCTCTTTGGCCCTGACATTCTGGATTTTTCCTACCCTGACGAATGGCAGGAGCAGTGGACACGGCCTTTCCTGAATCATGATCTGGCATTTCCCCATATCCTCCGCCCTGGCCACCCCCAATACTCCCCCTTCCACCGCCTCTTCGGCCAAATCCTCCAAAAAGCTCTGAACGGAGAAAGCGGCTGGTACATCCACTGCAAGCTGCTCCTTTTGCAGTTTTTTGTCCTGGCAGCGGAAAGCGGAATGCTTCTGCCTGCCAGGCAGCAGCGCTCCGGGGCCGGACAGCACCGGATCAGTCATTATAAGACCATTATCTCCTACATGGAAGAGCATTACCAGGAACCTATTGCCCTGAAACACTTAGCAGATGCTATCCCCTGCAATCCCCAGTATCTATGCCGTTTTTTTAAGGAACTGGCCGGCGTCTCCCCCATCCAGTATCTGATCAGCTACCGCATTGAGCGTGCCTGCGGCCTTTTAGCCAACACGTCTCTCCCTATACTGCAGATTGCTATGGACTGCGGCTTTGACAATGTAAGCTACTTTATCCGCAAATTCAAAAAATCCAGAGGATGTACCCCAAAAGAATTTCGTGATAAGGCGAAAACTTGAGCTTGTTAACAAGTAAGTCTATATCTCATCCGCCAAAAGCCTTTCCACATCCAGAAGTCCCCACCCCCTTTCATGTCAAGTAAATGCTGCCGGATTTCTCGCTTATTTTTAGTTTCACAAGCTGAAAAACCGGCATTTTTGCAGGGGGTAATATCAAGTTAGTGTCAAGTCAGGCGAAAATTGATGGTAAGTTAATGTCATGCTGTTTTTATCTTCAAAGGGGCCGAATCCGGCCCCTTTTTCTTCCCTTTACAGTGCTCAGCACCTCGCAATAACTTCTCATCCAATAAGTATCCTGATTTCCTTCCGGTCACTTTCCGAAACCTCCAATATATCCATAGATTGTTCTGCCGACCACCCGGCTTTTTCCATAAGATTTCTAATGCTCTTCAATAAAGTGGAAATTCTCTCTTCTTCTTTCATTTTCTGTATTGCCAAACACACGTCAATCGCCTCCTCATTTTCCTTCATAGCCAGCTTTGCACCTACACATGCATTTAATACATCAACCTCCGCCCTTCCAAGATGACGGAACCCTTCATCCATTTCCAAAACCTCTCCCAGTCTGTCTGCATTCTGCGAATACTTAATAAATGATAAAACCTCTCTCAAAGATGACTGAAACTTCTCAAAATCTCCTTCCCTTATAGCCGCCGGGGTTATCAGGTTAATTCTATAATCCGGCACCAGGGCAAGAATCCTTGCGTCCTGCTCCCCAAACATTTCATGGACAGACATGGGGCCATCCCACTCTTTTGAATCAAAATAGACCACCACTGTAACCACCGGCAGGAGCCGGTCCTGTTTCATGAATCCGGACAAATATTCATCCCCGTCAGTTTCTTTGTAATCACCGGAACGCTTATGAGAGGCTGCGGCATTGGATACCTGTTTCGCATACTGGAGCGCATCATACACCATATTCTTCACCGGCATTGCATTATGGATATTCGACTGGGCCTCTACTGCCAAGAGCAGATACGCTGTGCGTCTGTCCTTCATGGCAATCACTGACTTTATCACATCTCTGGTTCTCTGCACCGGCTGTCTGGCTCCCTCTTTCCCTCCATATGGCACATCCACTTCACGAGTATCCAACTCTTCCAAACTGCCTGGGTCTATAACCTGTTCCCCGCTGTATATAAAATAATTGAATAGATCCGCAAAAATTTTATTTTGTCTCATATATTTTGTTGTCACTGTATCTTTCAGCCCCAAGGGATTCCCTCCTTATCATACGCCGGGCCGCTGACATCTATGTCCTTACTATAAATTATCATATCATGCGGACTGGCTTTTTACAAGTTTTCTATTTTCTCTTTCTAAACGTTCATACTGCTTCCCCTAACTCCAAAAAATTCCACTTGATTTCCACCCTTCTGTTCCCATAAACCACCACCTTCTCAATAAAAACATCGGCCACCTCCTGAGTCAATTCCTCCAGATGGGCAAACCGGACAATCTGTTTCATCTCCTGTTTATCTCTCTGTGATTCCTCTTCCATTCTGTTATACTTAGCCTCTGCCGCTTCTATCTGACACACCACTTCTCCCAGCTTTTCTTCTAAATAACCGGCCTTATCACGATACTCCTGTACCCCTGTCTTACCTGCCACATAGCTTATGTACAAAGAATCTTTTTCCTCCTGTATCCTCTGATACTCTTTTCGGCACTGGCTTACCCTGTTACCAAACTCTTCCAAAGCCCCCTCCTGGAACCATTCCAGGCTTTTGCGCTCCTTTATTACTTCTCCCCTCATAACCAATTCCCGGTTAAGAAGTGTCAGCACAATCTCCTCCAGAACAATCTCCTGCAAACAGGTACAGCACTCTGGTATCTGCAGTACCGCATGCCTCCCACACCCAAACTGGCCTGATTTTCTGCCCTTGGTTCCGCTTTTATACCCCAGAGCATATCCACAACCACCACAATAGATTTTTCCCGCCAACGGGTGTCTCAACCCCCTCCTTCTCTTAACAAGAACCGGCTGCTTTGAAGCCGGAGAGGACACCTGCGCAAATACCTCTGGCGTCACCAATGGCTCATGGTGGTCTCTGATCACTTTCCACTGATCCTTTGAAACTTTTATCCCCTCTTTACTTCCTACTGACTTTCGTATGCTTTTTCCGTATGCCATCTCCCCAAGATAAAATCGATTATTGAGAATCTTTCTGATGGTTGTGGGACTCCAGGTAAGGCATCTCTTTAATTCTCTGGTTTCTGGCTTGCGTAGCTGTGTCGCTGTTGGTATCCCTTCCTCAAAAAGCTTCCTAGCAATCTCCGCACAGTTCATGCCATTGATTGCCATGGAAAAAATAGACCGGACAATCTCCGCTTCCCTTTCATTGACAACGATGCCGTTCTTTACTTCCCTGCTCTTTTCATATCCCAGAGGAACCTGTCCAAAAACATACTGACCGCCTGCACACCTGCTTTCAATCGAGGCTTTCATTTTAACCGATATATCCTTACTGTACAAATCATATAGCAGCGTCTGGAAAGCCGTATCTATGGCAATAGTATTTCCGCCATGCTCCCTGCTGTCATAACCATCATTGACAGAAATAAAATCCACTCCCATGAAAGGAAATATCTGATTTAAATAGTTCCCCATCTCTATATAATCTCTGGAAAAGCGGGACATATCTTTCACCACAATACACCCAATCCGGTTCTTTCTCACCTCTCTCAACATCGCCTGCATTCCCGGACGTTCCATACTGGTTCCGGAAAATCCGTCATCACAATACTCCAAAACCTCTCTTACTGACAGTTCCTGATCCTTTCCCACATATTCCATTAACAACTCCCTCTGGCTGGTAATGCTGATACTCTCTGTTTTCTCGGCTTCCAAATCCATATCCTCCGCAGATATCCGAAGATAAACAGCAATTTTACGATTCTCTCTCAAGCTTTTGCCACCTCTTTCATCAGGTCACCACTATAAGCAAATACAACCTCCACACGCTTTCCAGGGTAGACATAAATTTTCTCAATCAGCACCTCAATCAATTCCTTTGTCAGCTTTTTATGGTCTTTCAGTTTTACAAGGGCACGAATTTGTTTTAAATAGGTTTCCTCGTTCCGTTTCAGGCTGTCTATCATATCACTATACTGTTCCCCCTGCTTTTCCAACTCTCTCTGCCGGTCATCCTTCCACAATTTGTACGCCACATATTCCTTCTGCTCCAGCTTTCCTCCATGAAACTCCATATACTTCCGGCTTTCTTCCTCCTTCAATGCATAGATGAAACTTTCCACCTGTCTTCGTTTCTGCTCCAGCTCTGTCTTCCTTCTCTGGACAAAAAGACGCCCCTTTTCCACATAGTCTTTCTGCCTCTTTAAATGGACTGAGATTTCTGTCCCCAGCAGCTTAAGCAGAATGTCCGACAGTTCCTCCTTCGTTATCCTATTAAATTCCGGACAGCCTGCTATTTTACTGCTTCTTCCATTCCCGCAAAAATAACCATCCCTTCTTTCCGTTCTGCCATCCGCAGATTTCTGTACATAGCTGTTTCTCGTCATTTTTCTGCCACATACGCCGCAATAAAGAACTTTATCGAATATATTCTCTTCAATAGGACAGCCCTTTGTTGGATGTTTGTAACTACATGACCGTTCCTTTATCCTCCGTCTGATTTCCACGGTTTTCTCATATAATTCACGGTCAATCAAAGCTTCATGGGCATTCTCTCTCCTGACCCATTCTTCTTCTGGTTTGCGGACACGGTTTTCTTCTTTTTTTGCGTTGATGGAAGTCTTTCCCTGTACCAGATGCCCAAGGTAAGTCTCTCTTTTTAAAATAAGTTCCACAACTAATCTGTCCCATCCTCTGTAAAGTTTCCCTTCCGGGCAATACACTTCCTTTTCTTTCCGATAGTTACCAGGCGTATTGATTCTCCTTACATTCAGATAATCCGCCACCGCCTGATAGCTTTCCGTCTCCGCAAACTTCCTGTAAATCATACGGACAATCTCCGCCGTATTTTCATCCGGGCGCAGTCTCCGAATCCGCCCGTCTTGATATGTCTCATACCCATATGGAGCCGGACCGCCAACATAAGAGCCTTCTTTCCTTCGCTGCTGTAACGACAGCTTTGCCTTTTTAGAAAAATCCCTGGCGTACATATCGTTTACAAGATTCTTTATTTCGGATGCCATCTGCCCCGTATTGCTTTTACCGATCCCTGTATCATATCCATCTGCAACTGCAATAAAACGCACTCCCATAAAAGGGAATATCTTTTCTATGTAATTGCCGGCTTCCAGATAATTTCTTCCGAATCGGGATAAATCTTTCACGATAACACAGTTTATATCCCCCAAACGGATGTCCTGCATAAGCTGTTTAAAAGCGTCACGCTCAAAATTCGTCCCTGTTTTTCCCAAATCCATATAGCGTTCCACTATTTCCATCTTGTCCTGCTGACTCTGGTTCCATTGTTCCACATATCTTTCCGCAATCTCTATCTGCACTTCTATGGATTCATTTTTCTTCCTGTCCTGGTCAGATGACAATCTGGCATAAATTCCCACTTTGTAACGTTTTCTTCCTTCCATTCCCTCTGATAAGGCGTTGCCACGACCATGGGAACGTTTTGATATTCTTCCCATGTTATGCTCCCCTTCTTTTCCCTGGTTCCGTTTCTTTTTCCGCAGTTACACAAGACAGATTCCCTCTGTCTGCAGCGTGAACGTGAAAATCTTCCATTACCTGGTACTGATCCATAAAATAAAATTCCAATTCCACCCGTTTTCCCTCATAAACCCATATCCGTTTCACAAGGCTTACCAAAGTATGGCGGTCAATGTCTTTCAGCTTAAGGGAATCCCGGAACGCCGCAAGCCTGCTGGCTGAAAGAACTCCTGACTGAAACATTTCCCTAACAAGCTCTTCCTGCTTTTTTTCCGCTTCTGCAAGGCTCTCTGCCTTTCGCCCAAACTGTTCATGAAGCCGTTCAAACTCTTCCTGGGTAATGACTCCCAGACGCAGGTTCTCCTGCAGTCCAAGACAAAGGCTGTCGTACTTATCCTGTTCCTTTTTCACCCTTACAATCTCTTTGTTGCAGCTTAATATGGCCTGAAGATTGGTCTCACATTCCCTGGCCTGCTCCCAAAGCTGTTCCTGCTTTAAAAAGTCATTGGCATATCGGCGTATGGCTGTTCCAATCAATTCCTTCAGAACATTCTCTTCTATGCTGTGGCGGCTGCACCCTTCCCCTCTGTTCTTCGTGGAACAAATATAATAGATCTTGCTGGTTCCTTTATACCGGTTCACCCTCCTCACCATCTGCTCTTTACAGTCTCCGCAGAATAAAAGACCCATAAAAGGACTGACTTCTCCGCTCTTCGGGCTTACACGCCCGTCTGCTTTCAACAGGTTCTGCACAATCTCGAAATCACCAGCAGAAATAATCGGTTCATGGGTATTTTCCACACGCACCCATTCCTCTTTGGGTTTTTTCACACATTTCTTTAC
Organism: Clostridiaceae bacterium; assembly: GCA_910574345.1. Taxonomy (GTDB): domain Bacteria; phylum Bacillota; class Clostridia; order Lachnospirales; family Lachnospiraceae; genus UBA3402. The sequence goes on from CAJSZV010000033.1 coordinate 42,849, forward strand.
TTTATAATTGATTTTCTCCGTCTTTCCCTGTATCATGTGACCAAGATAAATCTCGTTCACCAAAATTCGCTTAACTGCAACGCTTCCCCATTTAGAATCCCTTCCTCTGGAAAAACCTCCATGGTAATTTAAGCCAAGAGATTTTTTATATTCTTTCGGTGATAGAATATGAAGCTCATTTAATTTTTCGGCAATGGCAGAAGCCGCCAGCCCTTCAATCTTCCACGCAAAAATCCGGCGGACTACCTCTGCTGCGTAATCATCGATTACCAGCTTATTTTTATCTTCCGCAGACTTCATATATCCATATACAGCAAACGGGGCAAGGCACTCCCCGCTTTTTCGTTTTACCGCAAACTGGCTTTTCACTTTCATGGAAATGTCACGGCAATAAGAATCATTTATGAAATTTTTTACCGGAAGTACAATATTCCTCTCCCCTGTGTCAGCCGAAAAGCTGTCATAATGGTCGGTAAGAGCAATAAAGCGTACTCCAAGAGCCGGGAATACCCGTTCCAGATATTTCCCAGTCTCAATATAATCCCGTCCAAAACGAGACAGGTCCTTAACGATCACGCAATTAACCCTGCCTCCATTGACATCTTCCATCATTCTCTCAAATTCCGGGCGCTGAAAAGCTGACGTTAGATAACGATACTTTTGAAAACACTGGAAAATCAAGGTTTTTCGAGCGACGGACAAGCAGGGTATTGTACTAAAAACTGAATACGACGCAGAAGCGGCGTTTCTTACTCTCTACATGGGAGAACAGGAACGCCGCTTTTTTATGCCCTTTGTTACGCAGTAGGGGCAGAAAAAGCCTTGCTACAAGCGATTTTGCGGGCGCGTATCTGGCGCGGCAAGGGATTTATACCTTATCCCCCGAAACCGCGCTTCTACTGCGTAACAAATCCACAGCAAAAGGAGTGATTTACTATGGCAGTTTTCAGAGTGGAACGGAACAAGGGCTACACCGTAATGAGCAACCACCACCTACGCAACAAGGAGCTTTCCTTAAAGGCAAAAGGGCTGTTGTCGCAAATGCTGTCACTCCCCGAAGATTGGGACTACACCTTGAAAGGCTTATCCCTTATCAACCGGGAGAAGATAGACGCTATCCGCGAAGCCATTAAGGAGCTTGAACGCGCCGGGTATATCGTTCGGTCAAGGGAGCGCGACGAGAAAGGACGCTTGCGGGGCGCGGACTATGTGATATTCGAGCAGCCGCAGCCGCCTACGCCGGATTTACCTACATTGGAAAATCCAACATTGGATAATCCAACGCAGGAAAAACCAACATTGGAAAAACCTACGTTGGAAAATCCAACGCAATTAAATAAAGATATACAAAGAACTGACTTACCAAAAAAAGAAAAATCAAATACAGATTTATCAAGTACCCATTCCATTCCTATCCTTTCCCCTAACCCCTCTCCTTGCAGAGAAGCGGCTACGCCGCCGGAACGGAAAGGAACGGAAGCGGCAGCACAGAGCGCAGTTGATATATACCGGGAAATCATCAAGGACAATATCGACTACCACATTCTCAAACAGGACATGAAGTTTGACGGGGACAGGCTGGACGAGATTGTAGACCTCATGCTTGAAACCGTATGCACCGCCAGAAAGCGGGTACGGATTGCGGGGGACGACTACCCGGCAGAGCTTGTGAAATCTAAGTTTATGAAACTGGACGGCGAGCATATCCGCTTTGTGCTTGACTGTATGCGGGAGAACACAACGAAAATCCGCAACATCAAGCAATATCTGAAAGCAGCCCTTTTCAACGCCCCGTCCACTATCGGCAATTATTACACTTCCCTTGTCGCCCATGACATGGCAAGCGGCGCACTGTCACCGAAGAAGCCGCAGTACGGCGACCCGGACTATTATTCATTCAAACCGGGCGAAAGCCTGTAAAACAACAAAAGGAGGATTTTATTATGGCACAGAAAATGACAGGAGCATTGGTATTTGACGAGCGCACCGACCGTTACGACATTCGCTTTGACTTAAACAGCTACTACGGGGGCTTGCATTGCGGTGAGTGCTTTGACGTATTCGTGCGGGGCAAGTGGAAGCCGACCCGGATTGAGTACGGCGACAACTGGTATCTTGTGGGTATCAGAGCCGAGGACTTGAACGGGCTGCGGGTGCGTATCTGACCGCCGCCCCATAAAGAAACGCGAAAGGAGGACGCGAGGAATTGCAGGACGAAGTAAACGAAAAGACCATAGCCCTTTACATCAAGACCGGGAAGCTGACCGCCCAGACGCTCCAAAAGGCAATGAAAGCCATACTGTCAAAGGGCAAAAAGCAGCTTGCAAAACCGCCACAGGGAAAGCAGAGCTTAAAGCAGCTTATGAAGCAGAACGCGGGCGTTTCCAACATTGAGATTACCGAGGGCAATATCAAAGCCTTTGAGAGTACGGCGAAAAAGTACGGTATCGACTTTGCGCTGAAAAAGGACGCAACGGAAAGCCCGCCCCGCTATCTGGTTTTTTTCAAGGGGCGGGACGCGGACGTGCTGACCGCAGCCTTTAAGGAGTTTTCCGCAAAGAAGCTGACACAGGAGAAAAAGCCCTCTATCCGAAAGCTGCTCTCTACGCTCAAAGAAGCCGCACAGGGCAAGAACGCGGAACGGGCAAAGGTCAAGAACAAGGACAGGGAGGTATCGCTATGAAGCCGGAAATCAAGAAGCTGCTTATCCTAAATCTCCCGTATCTGCTCTTTGTCTGGCTCTTTGATAAAGTGGGCGCGGCTGTCCGTCTATCCCCCGGCGCGGACGCAAGCGCAAAGCTGCTACATCTTGGGGACGGTTTTACCACCGCCTTTTCCAGTATCGCGCCGAGCTTCCACCCGGCAGACTTACTTATCGGCATTGCGGGGGCGGTCATTGTCCGGCTGATTATCTACACCAAAGGCAAGAACGCGAAGAAATACCGCCGCGGGACAGAATACGGTTCGGCGCGTTGGGGCGGGGCTGACGACATAAAGCCGTACACAGACCCGGTATTTGAGAACAATATCCCCTTAACGCAGACGGAACGGCTCACCATGAACAGCCGCCCGAAGCAGCCGAAATACGCAAGAAACAAAAATATTCTTGTAATCGGCGGTTCCGGCAGCGGCAAGACCCGGTTCTTTGTGAAACCGTCGCTCATGCAATGTACGTCAAAGGATTTTCCAACGTCGTATATCGTCACTGACCCGAAAGGAACACTGATTTTGGAAACCGGGAAAATGTTGCAGCGGTACAAATACCGTATCAAAGTGCTAAATACGATTAACTTCAAAAAATCCATGAAATACAATCCCTTTGCCTATCTGCGGAGCGAAAAGGACATTTTGAAATTAGTCAATACCATTATCGCCAACACCAAAGGCGACGGGGAAAAATCCGGCGAGGATTTCTGGGTGAAAGCGGAAAAGCTCTACTACACCGCACTAATCGGCTATATCTGGTATGAAGCCCCAGAGGACGAGAAGAACTTCACGACGCTGCTTGAAATGATAAATGCGTCGGAAGCCCGCGAGGACGACGAGGATTTCCAGAACCCGGTTGACCTCATGTTTGAACGTCTGGAAGAAAAAGACCCGGAACATTTTGCAGTCAAGCAGTACAAAAAATACAAACTGGCGGCGGGCAAGACCGCAAAAAGCATACTTATCTCATGCGGCGCGAGGTTAGCCCCATTCGACAGTGCAGCGACACGTTGTCGCATATAAACTTTGCGTAGGATTTTCCTGCAAAGAGGTAAAAGTGACGGAAAGGCAACAGCCTTTCTAACTGAT
>CAJSZV010000034.1 GCA_910574345.1 Clostridiaceae bacterium
TATTTATCTGAAAAAGAAGTAGACAATCTCTTCAAAAACCGTATACTACTTGACTCCTGAGTACTAGGTTTTGAGAGAAACGACGGAAGTCAGGTAGTATAATTATAAAATAATTTTTGTCAATAGAATATCATTATAATTATCTAACTTGTGCGATTCATAAATATGTGGTAGAATATAGAAGTAAAGAAAACATATGATATTGCCTTAGAGGATGAAGGTTTAATCGCATAATGCCAGATTGGCTTAGTAGTAAGAATTGATATTTTAAGAATTTTATATTTGTAAAAGGTGTAGTTAAAATTATCCTGGTAAGCATAGGATAGTAAAATGATCATAGAATGTAACTGCTTTGCACCATAGTAGAGGCTGATAAGGGATATATTGGACTCAGGATGTCAAATAGGTACTAAGACAGATATTTTGATTCGTATGTTTTAGAGTAAATTTTTATATAGTTTTACATATGTTAATACAATGAGAGGAAATCTTTGCGTTTGATAGAAAAATAGATAAATTTACTGAATTTGATAACATGCTTTCTGAGTTAAGAACTGATAAATTAGAATATTTGAAGAAAATTGACATATTAGACGAAAAAATTAGTAATACAGTTGAAGAAAAACGCAATTATGGCTTGAGATATTTTTTAGATAGGGAAAAAAGAGAGAATTTGTTAGAGCAGGCAGCTAAATATGGGTATTCACCATTGAAAATAAATGAACTGCAACCCTATATTGATAATTGGAATCAGGATATAATAACTAATGAAGTAGTGAATAGTTTTAGAATAGTTGAACAGTTTGTCAATGACAATCAAGAAAAATATAAAGGGCATTTCATGTATAAAGTCTCGAAATTATTTCAGAGCCAAGGGGGTAATGAGAATGAAAATTAACGTTACACCTCCAAAGAATTATTCGCTCTTTTTATTACGTCAAAAAACAAAAAGATATATGGAAGGAGATTATAACAGAATAAAAGCAAAAAATGTTTTTGAAGGAAAAAGGAAACGGTACTACTTGATCATTCAGAAGCGAAATATACAGATTGAGTTAATTGATTATGAAGTGGAGACATTAAATGATATCAAAAGATATTTGGAATATTTATTTAATAATCAGTATGTAGGACTAACTTTCGAAGGAATGGAAAAAGTACAATTTAAATTAGAAAATGTACATTGCTTTTATTTATGATGAATTATGAGGGAACAAAACGAAATTAATATAATTAAAGAAATATTTGTTATAATATTATTGTTTGGAATGATAATTGTTAGATTTTTTCCAGTAGGAGAAGACAATATATTAATTAAATCAGCAGGTTATATTGGTGTGCTAGTTTCTTTGGCTGATTTGTATGTTGACGCTGGAAGATTATATTCTGAATATGATAAGTTCCATATTATAAGGGGAACAGCATATGTTTTGTCAATTTTTCTGGCAGCATTGCTATTGTTATTACTAACGGGTGTAATTCCAATTAACTCTACTTGGAGTGATGTATTTACGTTATTGGCTTTATTAGTTTCACTTCCTGAGAAATTATATCTATTTTGGATTGGGAAATACATAAAAGGAGAATGATAATAAAATGAGTGAAAAGATAGTAAAGATACTTAATACCTATGCAGGGGAAGATATAGATTTATGCTATACTGTATTAGAAACAATAAAAAAGGATGTTAATCCAGAGAATGGGCTACAAACTTTTTTTGAAAATATAAGAGGAAATAAGACTGATTCAAGCTATGTTTTGGAAAAAAATTTTCAGATGGAACAATTACAGCAATGGGATAAGTTGTATTCCAGATATATTAATGAGTTTTTATTAGCAATGGTAAGTAAAGCACATATGGATGGTTGGAATAAACAAAGGTTTTATTCATCGCTTTGGAATGGAATCAATAATGATTTGATTTTTGAAAATGATAAAGTTAAAACTTTTGTTATTTTTAAATGTGCTCAAAATGTGTTAATGCCTTTTTTTGAAATTAGTCAGCCATTAAAAATGGAAAATGAAAGATTTATAGAAATCTTAAATCGTAATCAGGAATCCATTCAAAAGATACAACATATTTTAGCAATGAATTTTACGCAAAAAACGGAAGTATCTTCGCTAATTCTTAATGAATTATTAGATAAAAAGACATTTGAAGATCAAAGTGTAATTTTAGCAATTACTCTGGATAATTTTGTACAAAGTAAAATGAATATGTTTGCACAAGCAATAAGCACTGGTGGTGTGCAGCTTGAACAAATGAAAAGGCAATAAATCAATATCCGATAAAATATTGTGTCGCCATGGTCAATTAGTATTTATTTAATAGAAAATCTATATATATACATTAATAACATTGACAACCACAACATATAGTGTTAAAATAACCATGAGAGTTGATTTATGCAGTCCACAGACCGCACACACTTTTTGTTCTGGTTCAAACACCAGAAGCACAGGGCAGGGAAAACTCCCTAAGCCAAGATATCCCATTTCAGCCAGAGACACGTTTGTTTCTGCCTGATAAAAATTCAAGAAAACCAAATAACAGCGGCTATTTTGCTGCAGATCAGAGAGACATCCCATACAAAGAATGGAACGATGTCTCTTTTTTGCGTGCAAAATCCGCCGGAAAGGAGGAGACAAAAAAGACCAATGAAAAAAGTTCAGGGACAAAGGGATATGATACGGATGGCTGTTTCTGCCTGTTCATCGCCATTTTAAACGGTGTCGGCGCCAGCGCAGCCCGAAGGCTTTATGACAAAGGCCCAGGACAACAAAAGCCCGGCAGCCCTTTGCCAAGAGGCAGGCCGCCGGACCAGACAGCAGTGCCGAAAAGCGCAGAAAGAAACCGAAAGATTTATGCACTAAGGAAAAAGGGATACAGCCTGGAAGCGATTTCCGATATTCTTGGCTGTGACAGTTCTACTGTAAAGAGAAATCTAAAAAAGCGAAGGAGGAAACGTGAATCATGACATTGAAAACATTTGCGGAGAAGATGAGAGTCAGGGTTCAGGAAAAGGCAGGGGATCATTATGAGGTGAACTTGGAACACAGTTTGGGAAACAATGGGACAGAGAATATCAGGCTGACTGTAAAAACGGACAGCGACAGCAACACTGCCCCGGCAGCGCTGTTAAATGGATATTATGACCAGATGACAGATAAGGAATCGGAAGATCTGTTGGAGAAGATAGCTGACGAAATTGTAAGGCTGTGCTGTTTTTCCGATTATGTGGAAAACTATGGGGAAACGCTGGCAAGACAGGTTATGGATTATGACTTCTGTAAAGAAAAACTCCTGTTTAAGCTGGTCAATACCGGTTTGAACCAGGAACTGCTCCTCAATACGCCCCATATTCCATTCCTTGACCTTTCCATTATCTTTTACGTGAGGCTGGAAGAAAAGGATGGAATGGAGATGGGGGTTACGGTCAACGAATATCTAAGGGAGGCATGGAAGGTGACAGCGCAGGAGTTATACCAGCAGGCATTAAGGAATGCTCCTGAAAAAATGCCGGCCAGGTTTGTCGAGATGGATGAGACTGCTGTGTCCTTATTAGTAATGGATGGAGAAATCACACCGGAGCTCTTAAACATTCTGCCGCCTGTGGAGAACATGAAGGATAATACCCTGTACTGCCTGACAAATCGTCTGATCAGAAATGGGGCTTCTGTTTTGTTATATCCCGGAGTGTTAAAGGAATGTGCCGCAACATGCGGAAAAAACTTAGTGATTCTTCCAAGCAGTGTAGATGAGGTCCTTATCATGTCCCTCAGTGATGAGAACAGGCTGGGTGATCTGACGGAAATGGTCCGGGGTATCAACCAGTCGGTATTGGAGCTGGCTAAGGTGCTTTCCGACCACATTTACCGCTATGACTGCCAAAATGACCAGATTGTGATGGCGTAACCCATAAGGAAAGGAGCAGTCATGCATATTCATAAGTATGCGGATTTAGCTTGTTTTCAGGAGATTGGAGTGGGAGGCATGCTGCCGGCTACAGAAGAGTACCGGGAGCTCATCAAAAGACTCCACCCGTCCCAGTTTCTCTCTGGAGGCGTTCGGGCCACGCTCTATGAGATTTCCTATTCCTACACCACCATAAGGGGGAACGGGAGGACGGCAAAGAAATACACGCTGCTGAACCCGGATCACGAGGAGGCAGACATAGAAATTGAAATGAAGCTAAGAGACTGGGTAAGCAGTCATAACGCAAAACGGCCGTACCGGATAATTTCCAACGTGACCATTCTGGAGATAAAACCAATGGCTTTTGCGAATATCCGATTTGAGAGTTAGGACCGTTTCATTCCCTCATTTCCTGGAGAAAACTCCGGGTTGTCCCTTAGAGGCAGGGCTGCTGTGAGCTTTGGCCTTGAAAAAGAACGGTAAGGGGCGTAAAAAGACACACCGGGCAAAGAATGGCTTTTCCGTCAAGAGCAGACTATTATGCAAAGGACGGGAGAGAATGGAACAATATACATTTATAGACGAACTGCCAAAAAAGATTGCCAGGGCCATAAGTTTCTTCCAGATGTTTGAGAAGGCAGCGCTGGGATACCGGCCGGAGGGATATTACCTGGCATTCAGCGGAGGAAAGGACAGCGTGGCAATTTACGGGCTGGCAAAGATGGCTGGGGTAAGATTCACGGCCCACTACCATTTGACAACCGTGGACCCGCCGGAATTAGTCCGGTTTATCCGAAAGGATTACCCGGAGGTACAGGTGGAAAAGCCGGAGCTTACCATGTGGGAGCTGATTGTAAAAAAACAGATCCCGCCTTTGAGGAGAGCCCGCTACTGTTGCGAGGCATTGAAGGAACATGGCGGCGAGGGAGCGTTTACCGTAACCGGAGTCCGCTGGCAGGAAAGCAGGAAACGACAAAAACGAACCAATCTGGAAATTCTGACTTCTAAAGATCCCATTTACCTAAACTGTGATAATCAAGAATCCCGCCGCCAGGTGGAAACCTGCGCCTTGAAGGGAAAACGTGTGCTGAATCCTATCATTGACTGGACGGAAGAGGAAGTGTGGCGGTTTATCCGTACCTATGGTCTCCCTTACTGTGTCCTGTATGACCAGGGATTTAAAAGGCTTGGCTGTCTGGGCTGTCCCCTTGCAGGCACGAAAAACCGGGAACGGGAATTTGCCCGTTATCCCCAGTATGCCAGGGCCTATATCCGTGCCTTTGACCGGATGGTGGAGGCACGCGGGGCTTCGGGCAAACCCAAGGGCAGCTGGAAGGACGGGGAGAGCGTGTTCCGGTGGTGGATGTGCGGAAATGGAAAAATGGAGAAGCAGGTGGAAGGGCAGATAAAATTAGAGTTTGAAGATGACGCCGGAACAGCGGCATAGGAAGGAGGCACTGATTTTTGTGGAGAAACATTCATGCAGGAGCTGCAGGAATCTGGAAAAAGAAAGGAAAGAGGTGATGGGAGGCCGTCTGAAAGGGCGGTACCGCTATGGGTGCAGCAGACAGGGCAGTGGATTTGTCTGTGGTTTTTTGGCTGGAGATGAGGATTTGGAGACACTGTCCTGCAGGTTGTGGCAGGGACAGTCTGAGAGGAAGACGGAGAAAGAGGTACAAAAACTGGAGAAAGAGCTGGACGCGAACCTTCAGGGGCTGTTTGACCGCTGGAATGAGTGGCACATTATGGGCTGTCCGGAGGCAAAGGAGACGGATGGGGTGTATTTAAACCGCCTCCGCCTTGCCATAAAGGGGCTTATGGAACGGATTGAGGAGACGCTTGAAGAGTCCCGGTATCCGGAAAGCTATTATTCCCCGCTGCCGCCGGAGATTGCGGAAGATTACATGGCGGATATGGATGGTTTGGCAAAGAGTGCAGAGAGGGCTTTACACCGCTACAGAAACTCTCCGGATTATCTCTGGCTGGAATCCTATGTGAAGGAGCAGAGTAAGAAACGGAAGGAAGACGAGAGAGCGGCGGTATTTCTTGACCATGTGAAGGTTTTGGAGGAGGCGGTCAGCCAGAATCAGTTTCTTCTTATGAAGCAGGCGGTACAGCAGGCAGGGATTCTGGCAGAACTGGAAAAATATAGGAGAGCTGTTTTGCAGAAGGAACATAAGGCGCCCAGAAGAACGGTCAGGAAAGGCAAAAAAGAAATGTCCGGACAGTTTGCGCTGTTTGAGGAGAAGGCGTCCTGACGGGGGAAAAGCTTTGGAGGGCATGTAAGCATTGTGAGGCAGCTAAAAATGAAAGACGGTATGGAAAGGAGACAGGAATGGATGATCAGATGTTGGTAAAGAACCTGTTCAATGACATGTTTGTATTTTTAAACGGGACCCAGCCTCTGGGACTGGAGCCGTTGATTGACGTGTATCAGGACGAACCGCTGCTCATGGCATTTATCGGCAGGCTGGATGAGGCGGTAAAGGTTCCCTACAACCAGGTGATGAAAGAGTGTTACGCCTTTTTTAAGCAGTATGCAGGGGGAGGCTACACGGATGAAGTCTGGGAGAGGATTGTGAAGGACATCCGGGACTTTGACCAGAAGTGGCAGAATCCCTGGTGCCGGGGAATTATCCTGGCGCTGCTGGAACTGCTGGAACGGGAGGACAAGGAGAGACAGGGGCTTGAAAACCAGGACGGTTTAGCAGAAAACGGAGTACAGGAGCCGGGGCTTCAGGAAACAGAAGAACCCTATGAACAGGAGCCTGGACAGGAAGGTATGGAGTTTATTCAGGAGGCAGACGGAGAAATGCCCTTGACGGAAATGGAATATGGAGAGGACGGGCAGCAGGAAGGCAGTCTTGCGGCCTGAGCTGCAAAAAGGCTGGGAAGAGATCACATTCCCGGCCTTTTTGGCCTTTGCCTCCCCGGCGAAAGCCTGCTGTGCCAGACAGGCGTTTGACTGAGCAGCAGGCATTTGTGAGTGGTGAAGGCAGAGAATCATCAGGGGCGAAATTCTATAAACAGTAGGGAGAATGAACATGGCCAAAAGTATTTTTGAAAAAATGGAGAACATCCATGAAGTCAACCGCATGGCAGCAGAGCTACGGCGGCTGGGAATGAGGGGGAAGCTAAAGGAACTGGCAGGAAAAAACCAGGTAATGGATGAGGATTTTGAGGCGTTCTTTCTGGGAAAGCGGTATTTTCTTGTAGACGCGGGAGAGACCCGGAAGACCTATGACACAGCCAGGGCAAAACTGATGGATGAAATGCTTGCCCTGAACGATCCTCTTTTTGGAAACGTAATCTGCGGTTATCTGCTCCGGTGCTGCGTTGAACCGGAATTTCAGGAATCCGTGCTCCAGGCCCATAAGACGCTGCAGCGGTGTATCGAATATGTGATGGAGCAGGCTTACGGACTGCTGGATGAAAACCAGAAAGAGGCCAGAAGGAACACGGCAGTGGCTGTGGTATCAGACCAGGTATTTCAGTGGGCAAAGAACTATTATACTCTGGACGATAAAGCTGCCCTGGACAAAAAGTGGAAAAAGGCAGAAAAGGAGTTCCTGGACCGGAATAAGCCAAAGGAAAATAGAGCAACAGGCAGGGGGACATCGAAAAAGAAGACTTCCAAAACGTCAAAAACCTCTAAGACATCGAAAAAGAGTTCCGGCACAGGGGATTCTGTGAAATCAGGCGCCAGCAGTGGTCCAGCAGTTTTGGATAAGAGTCTGGCACAGAAAACGGCGACCAGTAACAACAGGCTTCCGGAAAATATCCAGACCGAAGATTTGCCTTTGGCAGAGTCGCAAGCTGCACAGAAAGGACAGATTGAAGGACAGGTCTCCATGTTTGGCATGGGACCGGCGGCATAAAGAAAGTTTATGCCGTGACCAGTTGATGAAAGCATAATCATTTAAGAGAGCAGCTGACATAGGGCAAACTTTTGAATGAAGCATGAAAAGGCGAAGATAGAGGAGAGTAGAGAAATGATACTTGCCTACAAAGGATTTAACCCGGATTTGTCCTGTACATCAGGGGGAAACCGTTTCCAGTACGTCCTTGATCGCTGGAATGAGGAGCCTAAGGCCAACTGCGGCCAGAACGGTTTCCACTGTGCGGAGAATCCCCTGGACTGTCTGGCGTATTACCCCCATATGGAGAAATCCGTCTACTATCTGGTAGCAGCAGCCGGGGACATCAATGATGATCAAAATGGCAGCAGGATCTCCTGTACCAGGCTGCGGCTGGTGAAGCGGCTGAACCGGGAGGAATTTGTGGCCCACAGTCTGAACTACATCTGGAATCATCCCCTTCGGGAGAATAACCGGCGGGTGTGCATAGAAAGCGGGGAAGGGAAGGACGGCTTTGTGATCGTCAGAGGAAAAATGCCAAGAGCCTGCGGGAAACTGGGGGACGTTCTTGGAATGGTTAAGGAAAAAAGAGGAAGCAGAGAGGGCATGGAGATGGGACTTTACGTGGTTGACGGCAAAGAGATTCTGCCAGATATATGGTATAACGTCCACGGAAATCCGGTGGAAAGCATGAAGAAAGGAGCAGCTGTTCCAGCATGAAAAAATCACAGCTAAAGAAATTGAAAATCCTGTACGCAACAAAGCAGATGATTGAGATGGCAAAAAAGGAAGTGCCAAAGAAGCATGAATATGACAACCAGGAATCCTTCGGCCTAAGCCTTTTTATGAGGTGCCAGGTGGAGAAGGGAATCTTAAACGTGTCACTGTTTTTCACAAGGGACCTGCGCATAGGCAGCCATAAGCCGGCGTATCAGGTATTTGTAGACAGAGAGTCCGGAAATTTTGTGACCTGGGACTCTGTTCTGGGGAAATGGAGAGAGGCAAAGGTGGATTCTCTGGAGTGGCCGCGGGCATTCTGGTGGACACAAAAATATATCAGTCCCAAAGATAACAAGACCCTGCAAAATTATCTGGGTGTTTCAGAAGACGGCTATGACGGGCTTTTGGAATATCAGAGAAAGATAAGGGAAGAGCAGCTTGTGAAAAGGCACAAAAAGGAGACAGACGCCTGGGACCAGTATCTGGCCCAGGTTCCTAAACTGCCAGCGGACTGGGACCGATGGGTCGATAAGGAGGGGATTGAGCAGAATTACATCTTTTACGATTATTCCCGAAAAAAGAACCAGAAGGGCTACTGCAGCTGGTGCGAAAAGGAAGTCCCCATTGAAAAGCCCAGGCACAATAAAGAAGGTGTGTGTCCGGCCTGCGGCAGAAAGATCCAGTTCAAAGCCAGAGGACGGGCCGGAAGATTCTGGACGGATCAGTGGTACGTCTATCTGCTCCAGGACTGTAAAGACGGAATGGTGGCGCGGAGGTTTTCTGCATGGCGTTATTATAGGAAGGGAGAATACGAAACCCCGGAATATACCTGCAGGGAGGAACGGAGGGTCATCTATGGAGACGGCCTGACATCCAGAACCTTCTGCTATGGGTTATACAAAAAAAGAGATTTCCGGTGGATGGAAGCCAACAGTCAGAGCTATAACCGTTCCGGTTTTTACTGGCATTATTTTAAAGAAAAATATGAGGGACGGTTATACGGCATTTCCTTGTCGGACCCGGAATGCAGGGGGCTTGAACGGACGGGACTGCTCCAGTTTGCCCAGCAGAACGAACAGGTTGATCCGGAGCAGTATTTTTATCAGTTAAGGAAAAAGCCCTATCTGGAGCGGCTGGTAAAATGCGGCCTGTTCCGGCTGTCCGGGGAGGTTTACGATGGAAAGGCAGATCTGGAGATTAAGGAGTCTTCAGATTTTGCGAAATCCATTGGCATAGACCGGCACCGGCTGAAGCGGCTGAGGGAGCATAACGGAGGGAGCCGGTATCTGAGATGGCTGATCTTAGAGAAAAGCCAGGGAAAGGAGATTCCGGATTCGGTCATCGACTATTTTTCCAGCCATAGCATAGAAGCCAATGACCTGGATTTTATATTGGGCCAAATGAGCGTGATACGGATTAAGAATTTCCTGGAAAAACAACATAAATTGTCCGGCCGGCCGCCAAAGGAGCTTCTTTCCACCTGGAGGGACTATCTTTCCATGTCTGTAAGACTGAAACGGGACATTACCAGGGAGCTGTTTTTCAAACCCAGAAACCTGTTGGAGAGCCATGATGAGGCTGTGGCGCTGTGCGGGAATAAAGAGATTGCCATGCGTGCGGCGGAAGTGACAGGGAAGTATCCGGATGTTGACAAACTATGCCAGTCCATGAAAGAAAAGTTTGAATTTGCAGATAAGAAATACTGCATTGTGGCGCCGGAGAAGGTGGAGGACATCTTATATGAAGGGCAGGCTTTAGGGCACTGCGCCAATTCCAGCGATATCTACTATGAACGGATTCAGAACCGGGAGTCCTACATCTTGTTTCTTCGGAAGGCAGAGGAACCGGACAAGCCCTACTATACCCTGGAAGTGGAGCCGGACGGAACAATCCGGCAGAAACGGACGGTGGGAGACAGGCAGAATAAGGACCTGGAGGACGCTGTGGAATTTTTGAGGAAATGGCAGGAGGAGATCCAGAAACGGCTTACCCTGGAGGACTACAGGCTTGCAGAGGAAAGCTCCAGGCTCCGGGCAGAGGAATTTAAGAAGCTGCGGGAGGAAAAGGCCAAAATCTGGCACGGGCATTTGCAGGGACAGCTGCTGGCGGACGTGCTGGAGAGAGACCTGATGGAAGCGGTGAGAAGCGCCAAGGTGAAAGACAGAAACTTTGAACCGTCCGATGAAAGTGAGGAGTGCATAAAGGAAGGGGACCAGGAGGCAGAGCAGAAAGAGGAAATGACTCTGTCTGCGGCCGCCTGATTTTCTCAGAGGATATGAAAACATTGCGGATTGCAAAGCAGATGAGAAAAGGAACAGAGAGGAGAGGCGTCATGGAATTTTATCAGACAAATGCAGGAAAGAATTTTTTTGAGGGCCAGCTTCCGTTATTGATTCGGGCGCTGGAAGGTATGACAGAGGCTTTGAACCGGAGACAGACGCCGGTGGCGCTGCCGGCGAAAGTAGGAGATGATTTCTTAAGAGAGCTTTATTACGGAAATATAGGCATTGGGGTAAGTTCCATGGAAGGCTTTGACAATGAGAAGCTGAAAGAGATCACAATCCTTCAGGAGGAATTAAGAAAGGAACTGAATGAGGAGCAGTGGAAGCTGTTTGAACAGTGCAGCTGTAAGATGACTGGATATACTTCATCGGAGAGCTGCCGAATGTTTCAGCATGGCTTCCGGCTGGCGGTGAATCTGATTGCGGCTGGGCTTGGCGTGCCGGGAGACGGTGATGGATGACAGACGGATAGACAGCTGTTAATAATTGAACCTGGCATTCCAGGTGAACATAAGCAGGGAAGCCGGGATTCATCTTTGATAGAAGGGTTCAGGAAAAAGATTTTTCCATTTCTCCCTAAAATATTGGTAGGAATCCCGGTATTTTTTGGTATAATGAAAGTAGTACAGCGATTGGACAGCAGCGGTCGAACTGGCGGCAAACAGGCGAAAGCGGAATTGTTTAAGCTTAAGACAGGGAAAAACAGCAGTAGGAGGTGCGGTTCCCATGTATTTGAAACGAAAAATATATGACCGACTGATGGAATGGAAGAACGATAAGAGCCACAGCACGTTGGAGGTAAACGGTGCCAGACAGACCGGAAAGACTTACATCATCAATAAATTTGCAGATGAAAATTTCAAGCATAAAATCTACATTAATTTGTTTGACCTTTCCGGAAAGCAGTTTATGGAATGCTATCAGAAAGCAACGGAATGGGTTCCGGGAAGCAGACGGCCGGATTTTCCGCTTCATGAGGCGGTCCGCCTGTATGAGCCTTCCTTTCGGGATTGCGGGGATACGGTGATCATCATTGATGAGATTCAGGAATCTTCGGAGATTTATAACCGGATCAGAGAGTTTACCAGACAGTTTCAGGCACGGTTTATCGTCACGGGAAGCTACCTTGGACGGGTGCTGGAACCGGAGTTTCACTATGCCAGCGGGGATATTACAAAGCTGCGGATCTATACCCTTTCCTTTGAGGAATTTCTGGAGGCACTGGACGGGGAACTTTACCAGACATGGAGAAGCCTTCCTTTGCTTGAGGCAGATGACAACTGTCCGGAGGTGTATGACCGGCTGAGGCTGGCCTATGACCAGTATTGCCAGATTGGCGGCTATCCGAAGGTAGTGGAAGCATATCTGGAAAGACGGGACATTCTGGCAGCCCGGAAGGAGCTGGTGCGGATTATCCAGATTTTCTTGGAAGAATCCATGCGGTATTTTAAGGATATTACGGATATCAGCGTGTTTACTAATATCTTCTTAAGTATCTGCCGTATCCTTTTGCGGGAAAAGAAGGGACTGGAGGAGGACAGTGTCAGTGAGGAGCTGAAAAAGCTGGTGACGAAGAATTATTCCAGCAACTTGTCAAAAGAAACCTGCAATCGGGCGATTAGCTGGCTGTACCATTCGGGGATTATCGGATTCTGCGGAAAGTTGTCACCAAACGGAACGAAGTGGAGTTTGATGACCTGCGCACGCCTCAGCGTGCTTCCTTGTGACAAGATTATTGAAATGGACTTTCTGGATTTTAAGCCGGGAAGACGGTGCTTTTTTATGGACCCAGGGGTTGCGGCCTACTATTTAAACAGGGTAGGAACTACGGAAGCGGCTGTCTGCGGAACGCTGAATGAGAATTATGTGTTCATCAATCTTTTAAAGCGCCAGGACTTTCCTGAGGAGATCACTTTTGAAATGCCTGCATTTGCCACATATAAAGGCGGAGAGATCGACTATGTGGTGCAGACAATCCAGGGCCATAGGAGATATCTGGTGGAGGTGAAATCAGGAAAAGGAAAGGCGGCTACCGCTCTTAAAGCCCTGGAGGCTGGAAAAGCGGATTGGCTGCTGTATCTGAAAGGCAATACAAAGGGCGGTAAGGAAGGAAAAATTCTTACACTGCCTCTCTATATGCTGGAACGGTTTGCGTTTTAGAAATATAAGAAAGAATAAAGATACTGTAAAGAAAGGCCGTGGGAAACTGCGGCCTTTTGTGATATCTCAACAGGTGGAATCTTGGGAAAAGAAGGAGGAATCTATGGAGACAAAGGGAAAATGGCTTGACGAATACTGCAATAGCTGCGGCAGGCAGATCAATACCTGGGATAAGCGGATATCAAAGGTACTGGCTTACAAATATTCCTGCTGTGAGGACTGTATCGCAAAGGAGTATGACATGGAGCCGGAGGACTTGCGAAGACGCATGGAAAATGTATTTGGCATGCGGCCCTGTCTAGGATTGTAGGTGTCTGCTATGAGAGAATACAACCGGTTTACAAAGAAGCTCTTTGAACAGGGCTATACCTTTGAGAACTATCCTGCCTATGCCAGAATGCCAAACCCGGTTTGTGACAGGAAATTATTTGACATTATGGGAGGCTTCCGATATGAGAACTGGTATCAGAACCAGAAGGTCTATTCCACCGGCTGCGGGCTTCTGTGCCGTGGGTCGGATTTCTCAAACGGATCTATGTCTTATATGGGGATTGACTGGAAGCCGGAAAATAATAATCCGGTGATTCCCTGTCCTTACAAAAAGGAACATTGTACACTCCGAAGCCCCTTGCTGGACCATATTGAAGGCGGTGGTATCTGCAAGATCAGCCAGTGCGACTGTCATGAGGTGGAGGTGCCCTATGACTACGAATACAGCAGAGATCGAGTCCGGGATGAACGTCATAGGAGAATGCGGGAAAACTATGAGGAATTAAAGAGGCAGAAGAAAGGCCATGTCTGCTACTGGCAGACTAGCTATAACGAATGGACGGAGCAGTGGGAGCAGAGGTATGACCCGGTGGAATGTGCCAGGATGTGTCTGAATATAGGAGGAATCTGTGATCTGAAGCACACGTTGATTTCCAAAAAACGGGGGAATGTATTCTATGATGTGAAGATTACAAGAATCCGCCGTGACAGTACGCTGTTTGACGGCCAGAAGGAGATCACGATTCAGAAGGGCTGCCGGTTACTGGAAACCAGCAAATCCATGACAATCTGTGAGAACATTGTGCGGTATGGGAGAAAACAGATTATCAGCCATGAGCAGATGAAGTACCACAGTGAGATTTTCATTTACGGCTGGAACGTGGAGGTGCTAAACATCCGGGCTGAATACAGGGAAAGCCGTGATCTGCTTCAGGATTTGCAGGATATTCGGGAGGGTATTACCATTGTCCACGCTTCGGACCAGGAGAAGCGGAACAAAGAACTGAAAAGGCAGAACCGTGCGAAACAAAAAGAAAAGCGGGAGAAAAGGCTGGAGCAGAAGATTGTGAAAAATGGCTGGGACAGCCTGGAGCCGTTTTCTCTGGATTATCACCATGCCTTAAAGTGGTTCGGTCAGGAGAAAATAAAGGCTTTGGAAAAGCGCCACCAGAAGTATGTGGAGGAGGAGCGGAATAAGCCGCGGCAGATGAGTCTGTTTGAATTTCTGTAGGATGTATGATCGGGATGGCAGCTTTTCAATAGGAAAATTACCTTCTGATCGTAAATGAATCTGAAATTATCTGAGAAATATTCCAAAAAAGTCTTATAAGAATCCTATTTATTTTATGAAAGGCTATAAAGGCCAATGCACTTTGACAGCAGAATAGGTTCAGTTGTCTTGTAACGCAGGCAGATTCTGAGCATGCGGGGGATACGCTATGGCAAGATTAGATTGCCGCGATGAAGATCCACTCAAAATAGGCCCTGGCAAGGGTCTGATGGCTTTGGCAGGTATCTGGCAGAATGTATCAAATATGTCAATAACACTCTTAACCGGATTTGCCTTCAAAGCTGTGCGAAGAAAAGAATCTGCCGGAGACTTGTGGGGACTGCCCCTCACCGAAGGAGGGGAGGCGAAGCCGTGATGGCGAGATCCGGCTTGGTTTAAGCCGTTTTGCAGACGGGCAGGACAACTCCGGTGCCGGGGGACGGGAAAATACGGCACAGAGATTTGCTTTGGAGAGAATAGGACAAAGCGCTGTTTGTATATATTTAAAGAAAACAGGCTTCCTATATTCAGATATATGACACAAACGTGTGCTTATAGATAGTCTAAGGGAGGAATGCTATGGTAGCAGTAGCTCATACAGCGGATTTGAAAAATTTAGATATTAGGACGATTCAACCGGATACATTAGAACATATAGAGAACGTGAAAATAAATACTGATTTACCAGTCGAAGAACGAATGATGGAATTTGTGAGGCAGATTAAGAATCCCTATTTTTTCCGTTGTGGGAAGCTGATTGTCCAGGTTGAATACAGCGATACTGATAAAACCATTAACGATTGCCTGAAAGAATTTATTGAAAGCCAGATAAGTTAAAAGTATATGGACAAATCCTTCAAAAATTGTTACAATAGTTTCAGGAATAAAATCAGAAAAGCTTATCAACCAGGCAATCAGTTTTCTGACTTAATTGATTATGTCAGGAGAGTGAGTTTTTTGCGTGGTAATTCAGAAGGTGTTTTTTACGCCACTCCATATTATCGCATTTCCAATGACGATGGAGATCTTGCCGTTTCAGGCAAAGGGGAAAGCAACAGTATCAGCAATCAGAGAAGCTTAATAGAGGATTATGTAAAGGACAAACCGGAGATCATTCTTTGTGAGGAGAGGGTGGATGACGGTTTTAGCGGCGTGGATTTTGAACGTCCTGCCTTTAAACAGATGATGGAAGATGTAAAGGCGAGGAAGACAAACTGTATTATTGTCAAGGATTTATCACGCTTCGGAAGGAATTACATTGAGGTGGGAAGGTTTATTCAAAAAATCTTCCCTTATTTGGGTGTGCGCTTTATTGCGGTAAATGACAATTATGACAGCGCAAAAGGAAATAATGTGGAGGACAGTATTATGCTGCCCTTCAAGAACCTGATGAATGATTCCTACAGCAGAGACCTTTCTGTAAAGGTAAGGAGCCAGTTTGAAATAAAGCGGAAGAGAGGAGAATTTATCGGATCTTTTGCTGTATACGGATACAAAAAGAATCCTGAAAATAAAAATCAGTTAGTGGTGGATGAATATGCGGCTGCTGTGGTGAGAGATATTTTTAAATGGCGGCTCTCTGGTATGAGCAATGAAAAAATAGCAGAGAGACTCAATGAACAGGGAGTCTTATCGCCGGCAGAGTATAAACGGTCTCTTGGCCTTCGGTATCAAAGTGGATTTCATGTGGAGAAACAAGCTATGTGGAGTCCGGTTGCTATAGGCCGGATTTTATCGAATCAGACTTATCTGGGGTGGGTGGTCCAGGGGAAAAGGACCACCCCCAACCACAAAGTAAAAAAGGTGATTGAAAAGAATCCGGATGAGTGGGTGATTGTGAGGGATATGCATGAAGCAATTATCACAGAGGAAGACTTTCAGACCGTACAGAACCTGATGAAAATGGATACCAGGATTTCTCCGGGAAAAGCAAGGGTGTATTTATTTTCGGGGATGTTGGAATGTGGAGATTGCAGGGCCGCCATGGTTCGGAAGCTGGTAAGTGCCGGAAAGGATTCGGAGGGAAAACCAAGAAAATATCCTTATTATGTGTGTTCTGGTTATAAGAAGGACAAATGCTGTACCAGTCATATGATTCGTGAAGGAGAGCTGGAAAAGGTGGTCCTGATTGCTTTAAATAACCATATTTCCGCATTAATCAATTTAAAGCAGGTGCTGACAATTCTGGAAAATACGCCTCATTTCAGACAGGAGACGAAGAAACTTGACATCCAGATGTTAAAAATGAATGAGGAGATTGTCCGGGTACAAAACTTAAAGGTTTCTTTATATGAGGATTTGACGGATGGCGTCATTGATAAGGAGGAGTATTTTGAACTGAAACAAATCTATACAAAGCAGATTGGTGAACTGGAGAAAAAGAAGGCCCGCCTGAAGGAAGAGCAGGAATTGTGCAAAATAGAAAATATCCGAAAGAATGAATGGATGGAATCCTTTTTACAGTACCAGAATCTCCATTCTCTGTCCAGAGACATTGTTTTAAAGCTGGTGGAGAAGATAAAGGTTTTTGAAAAAGGCCGGATAAAGATCGTGTTTCGATTCCAATACGATTATGAAATGGCTTTGCAGACCGCAGCAATATATCAGGAGTATCAAAATCGTGAGTGTAAAGGGGAGGACCAGGATGGCCAGAAAAAGTAGAAAGGAAAGCAGCGTTCAAACAAGCGAAAGCTTTAGTAAAACCATTGGTTATCAGGTGGGATTCTATTTGAGATTATCGGATAAAGAGGCGAAGGACAGGGATAGTGAATCCATTGAGAATCAGTTTGTTTTGTTAAAGGATTTTATTAAAAACAAGCCTGATTTCCGCCTGATTTCCACGTTTACGGATGATGGAAAGACGGGGACGAATTTTAGGAGAAGTGGATTTGAGCAGATGATGGATGCGGTAAGAAATGGGCGGATCAACTGTATTATAGTAAAAGATCTGTCACGCTTCGGAAGAAATTATCTGGAAGCAGGGCATTATATTGAGCATGTGTTTCCTTTTCTCAATGTTCGGTTTATTGCGGTTACAGATGGCTTTGATACACTGACAGCTACTCCAGCTCAGTTGTCCTACCTGATTCCTCTTAAGAATATCATGAATGAGAACTATGCCAGGGATATTTCTAAAAAGGAGCGTTCCGCAAAAAAGGTATTGAGGAAAAAGGGATATTTTTTGGGCGCCTATGCCATGTACGGATATGAAAAAACATCGGATAAACATGTGATTGGAGTGGACCCGGAGGCAGCGGTTCATGTGAAAACCATTTTTGATTTGTGTGAGAAGGGATACAGCGATTCTGCCATAGCAAAATACCTCAATGAACGTAAGATTCTCTGTCCGGCCAGGTATAAATATGAGAAGGGAATTGTAAAAGACGCCAAGTATGCCAACAAATCTGGCTGGTATCCGCAGACCATAGGGGGGATTTTGACCAGCCGTGTTTACATAGGGGACATGGTTCAGGGAGCAAGGAGAAGTAAGGAAATAAAAGGAAAGAAAGAAGTGGTTCCTATGAGTGAGTGGGATATTGTTTCAGGAACTCATGAAGCAATCATATCGAAAGAGCAGTTTGACAGAGTGCAGGAAATCCGTATGGACAGGCATAGGCGGTATGAGAAAATGATACAAGAGAATCGGAGACTGGCTGGGAAATCAGAAGACAGTGGTATTTTGAAGGGAAAAGTGTTTTGTGGTGATTGTAAAAGGGCTATGGTAAGGAAGCATATCAAGTCATGTAAAGATAAGTATCGGTATGTCTGTGATATACATGAAAAAACAGGACAGTGCAGCCGCAAGTTTTTACCGGAGCAGGAACTGTTTGAGATGCTTGGCTGTCTGATCCGGAGACAGATTGAGGCGGCCTGCCAGGTCAAAGAATGGCTCCATAGCAGGAAGCAGGAGGAAGCAAGGGAGTTGCTCCGATTTGAACAGACGTTTAGAGAAACAGAGGATAAACGGAGCCGTCTTGTGCAGAAAATGGCAGCGCTCTATCAGGATTGGAAAGAAGGGATTCTTGACCAGGACGAATATTTCTATATGAAGAAGCGATATGAGGAGGAATTGACCGGGTGTGAAGGGGAAAGAGAGGAACTGATGGGCAGGAAACAGGAATATGTTATGGCCTATACATCGGAGAATCCTGCATTGAAAGCAGTATCGGAGATCCCATATGATTTTGTGTTGTCAAGGGAATTGGTTGACAGGTTGATCGAGAAGATTGAAATTTATGAGGGAAACAGAGTCAGAGTTTCTTTTAAATTTCAGGATGAAATGCAGAGACTGCTTAGAGCAAAGGAGGCAGGGGTTATCAGTGAAGAGAGAGGAGAGACTGCTGGTTAAGTATTACCGCCTTTCCCTGGAAGATGAGGCAGACGGGGAAAGTAACAGTATCAGAAACCAGAGAAAGCTTATTGAAGATTATGTGGAGGAAAGGGAGGATTTAAGAGAACTTGGCAGTCTGGAACTGTCTGATGACGGATATACAGGAACCAACTTCAATCGTCCGGGAATCAAAAGATTCCTGGATCTTCTTAAAAAGAACCAGGTGGCATGTTTGGTTGTGAAGGATTTTTCACGATTTACCAGGGATTATATTGAACTAGGGAATTATGCGGAGCAGATCTTTCCGTTTATGGACGTTCGTTTTATTTCTGTAAATGACAGATATGACAGCAGTTTTCAGAGCAGCCATGACGGCCTGGAGATTCCGTTTAAGGGGATTTTAAACGATTTATACAGTAAGGATATCTCCACGAAAGTAAAAGCGGCGAAACGGCAGATGATTAAGAACGGAAAGCTGTGCAGCGGCTCCTATCCCTTTGGATATAGAAAGAGGGAGCAGGGAGAGATTAACCGGGATGGGATACCCTATAGGATTGATGAGGAGGCAGCTAAGGTGGTACGGCTGATTTTTCATCTGGCTCTTCAGGGAAAGAAAAATATTGAGATCGCGAGAGTGCTGAATGAACAAGGCTGCCTTACACCAGGTATGGCGAAGCGGAAAAACGGAAGCTTTGGATATGGCTTAAAAGAGGGGGAGAGATCGGTCTGGGATTCTACTAAGGTGCTGAATATTTTGCGGGATGAACGATATACAGGGACGCTGATCATCGGCCGTTACCGGGGAAAAGGCGTAGGAAGCGGAAAGGTAGAGGAGACGCCGGAGCATATGTGGTTCCGTAAAGAAATGGGGATGCCGGCCATTATTCTTAGGGAAGATTTTGAACGGGTACAGAGTTTGAGGCCTAGAGGAAAACGTGGGGCATATAAAAAGGAACACCATATTCTGTATCGGAAGGTTCGGTGTGCAAACTGCGGACATTTTTTATATTATAAGCCTTCAGAATATGGAGTGCAGTATCATTCATTTTTTTGCAAACAGCCTCATTTAAGACCGGACAGTGAATGTTTTCGGGGATATATAAAAGAAGGGGAGATTCTGGAGGCTCTTTTAAGTATGATCCGGGTCCAGGTGCGGCTGGCTGAAACTATAAAGGCAGAGTCAAAAAGAAAAGGGAAGGGAGAGGAAAGGCAGCAGGCCAAAAAGCGTATAGAAAGGCTGGAAAAAGAGATTGAGCGAAAGAAAGACTTAAAGGCGCAGTGTTACAGCGAATATAAACATGGGGAACTTACGAAGGAGGAGTTTCTGCGGAAAAAGGAAAATATACAGGCCGAAATTCAGGTATGCCAGCAGGAGATCCAGATAATCCGGGAATCTATGGAGGATATGCAGGAGGATGAAAAGGAACTTATGGAGAGATATGGTGGTTATGAGGATGATATTAAATTGGACCGGGATATGGTAGAGAGACTTGTGGAGGTGATATGGGTGTATGATGTGGGGAGGGTGAAGATTGAATTGAAGTAAGGGGGAACCCCAAACTCCGTTTGGGTAGCGAATCCTTTCACGAAAAGAGCCAGTGAAAGGATTCTTTATTCCCTTACTTGACACCAGCCGGCATAGCCATCCCCGTAAGCACCCCATAGACGCTGAATGCCTCCGCCGAAGACAGCCCGAAGCTTACCAGGCTGCCGGGAATCCAGATGGCCTCGGCGCTGGAGAGGATGTTTAGTACCAGCCGGTTGCCCATGAGAGGAAGGGCCAGGGTCATAAGAGACGGGGCTGTGGAACAAAAGGCAGTGAAAAAGGCAGTCCGGCCCTCTGAGGAGGAGGGGGTGAAAAAGCAGAAACAAAAAACAGAGAAAAAGCAGGCGGTCAGTTCCCCGATAAGATGTCCGATGACAGCTAGTTCCACGGTGATCTCCCGTCCGCTTTCCACAAGAATATCAGCAATGAGAAATACTGCAGCCATGCGGACGATTTGCTCCATGATCTGGGCCATGGCCGGTATTTTTGTTTTCTGAATGCCGTAGTAATAGCCGTTGATGCAGGCGTGGACCGCAGAAAAGGGTACGGACACAGCCAAAAAGGGCAGCAGAGAGGCACAGCGGTCCTCCATGAGAATATAGTGGGCAATGGGAACGGAAAAGCGGACAATAAGAGCCGCCAGTGCTGTACCGAGGCCAAGGGAGATCACAAGGCCGGTCCGGAAGATCTGTTTTCCCTTTTGAACATTGGCAGCCACAAAGCGGGAGATGGCAGTCTGGATAGAACCGGCACACAGGGCAAAACAAATTCCGTAGATGGGATGTACCATATTGAAGATGCCAAGTCCCTCGGCGCCGATGGTGCGGGACAAAAAGATCCGGTAGAAAAAACCGAGGATTCGGGTGGCAAAGCCAGTGACAGTGAGAAGGAGAGTTCCGGTAATCAGGGTATGTTTTTTGAAGAAATCGGTCATGACAGCTCCGATGCCAAAGGGAATTATTACAAAATATGTAAAGAGAAGATATGGTAGAACGAAAATATATAATCCCTATTGCAATGCTAGGAATATACTATATAATAGAAAACGTAGATGAAGCTTTTAACTTTAATACTACAGAAAGGCGGATCACATACATGAAACAAACGATTTATCTGGACAATGCAGCGACTACCAGGACCAGACCGGAGGTGGTGGAAGTCATGATTCCTTATTTTACGGAGAATTACGGCAATCCCTCTTCGGTATATGAATTTTCCGCTCCCTGCAAGCAGGCCATCGCCCATACCAGGGAGACCATAGCGAAAAGTCTTGGTGCAAAAACCAATGAAATATATTTTACGGCGGGCGGAACCGAATCCGACAACTGGGCCATCAAAGCCACGGCAGAGGCATACGCCTCAAAAGGAAAGCACATTATCACCAGCAAGATCGAGCATCATGCAGTGCTTCATACCTGCGAATATCTGGAAAAGAGAGGATTTGAAGTCACTTATCTGGATGTAGACGAATACGGAACGGTGAAGCTGGATGAACTGAAAAAAGCTATTCGGCCCGATACTATTTTGATCTCAATTATGTTTGCCAACAACGAGATCGGTACAGTGGAGCCCATTAAGGAGATTGGAAAAATTGCCGGAGCTCACGGAATTCTTTTCCATACAGACGCCGTTCAGGCCTATGGCCATATACCCATCAATGTGGACGAATATGGTATTGATATGCTCAGTTCCAGCAGCCATAAGCTGAATGGGCCGAAAGGCGTGGGATTCTTATATATCCGCACCGGATTAAAGACGAGATCGTTCGTTCACGGCGGGGCTCAGGAGAGAAAACGCCGGGGCGGCACGGAAAATGTACCGGGTATCGCAGGTTACGGCAAGGCGGTGGAGATAGCTATGGCTTCCATGGAGGAGCGCGCCAAAAAGGAGACAGAACTCAGGGATTACCTGATCGAGAGGGTAATATCTGAGGTGCCCTATACCCGCCTCAATGGACACAGAACCAACCGGTTAAGCAACAATGCCAACTTTGCCTTCCAGTTTATCGAGGGAGAATCACTGCTGATTATGCTTGATTCCAACGGAATCTGCGGTTCCAGCGGCTCTGCATGTACATCGGGTTCCTTAGATCCCTCCCATGTGCTGCTGGCCATCGGCCTGCCTCACGAGATCGCTCACGGTTCCCTGCGTCTCACTCTCAGCGAGGAGAATACAAAGGAGGAGATTGATTTTGTGGTGGAGAAGATCAAGGAGATCGTGGCCAGATTGAGATCCATGTCGCCGCTTTATGAGGATTTTATGAAGCAGACAAGATGATCCTTTCCGGCTCTGCTTGAAAATACACACTGAAAAGGAGATATTTTATGTATACAGAAAAAGTAATGGACCATTTTCAAAACCCAAGAAACGTAGGAGAGATTGAAAATGCCAGCGGTACAGGAACAGTGGGCAATGCCAAATGCGGAGATATCATGCGGATTTACCTGGATATTGATAAGAACCAGGTAATCCGCGACGTGAAATTCAAGACTTTTGGCTGCGGCGCGGCAGTGGCTACCAGCAGTATGGCTACAGAGATGGTAAAGGGAAAGACCGTACAGGAGGCCATGGAAGTTACCAATAAGGCTGTCATGGAAGCTCTTGACGGACTGCCGCCGGTTAAAGTACACTGTTCGCTGCTGGCGGAAGAGGCGATTCATGCAGCTCTTTGGGATTATGCCGAGAAAAACGGCATTACCATCGAAGGCCTGGAAAAGCCTAAGTCTGATATCAGCGAGCATGATGAGGACGAGGAGTATTAAGAGGAGTCTATGAATAATAAGAAAAAAGTAGTGGTTGGTATGTCAGGCGGGGTAGACTCTTCCGTAGCCGCGTATCTTTTGAAAGAACAGGGTTATGAAGTCATTGGTGTTACCATGCAGATCTGGCAGGAAGAAGATCGGGCCCTTCAGGAGGAAAACGGTGGATGCTGCGGTTTAAGCGCGGTGGAGGATGCCCGGCAGGTGGCATGGAAACTTAAGATTCCCCATTATGTCATGAATTTCAGACAGGAATTCAGGGACCGTGTGATTGAATACTTTATGAACGAGTATATACACGGCAGAACTCCGAATCCCTGTATCGCCTGCAACCGGTATGTCAAATGGGAATCCCTTTTAAAAAGAAGCATGGATATAGGAGCGCAGTATATTGCCACAGGCCACTACGCCCGGATCGAGAGACTGCCCAATGGCCGGTATACAATAAAAAAGTCCGTGACCGCGGCCAAAGACCAGACCTATGCTCTGTATAATCTGACTCAGCACCAGCTGTCCCATACTCTCATGCCTGTGGGCTGCTACAGCAAGGACGAGATACGCGCCATGGCAGACCGGATCCAGCTCTCTGTGGCGGCCAAACCAGACAGTCAGGAGATTTGTTTTATTCCGGATCATGATCATGCCCGGTTTATCAGAGAGAATTCCGGTGTCCAGGTGGCGGAGGGGAATTTTGTAGATAAAGAAGGCCGTATCCTTGGAAAACATCAGGGGATTACTCACTATACCATAGGCCAGAGAAAAGGCCTGAACCTTTCTTTGGGGCGACCGGTATTCGTGACAGCCATTCGGCCTGAGACTAATGAAGTGGTTATCGGCGATTCCGGTGATGTATTTTCCGATTATCTTACCTGCAGCGGTTTAAACTGGATGGCAGTGGAGAGCCTTGGCGGCAGGGAGATGGAAGTGACGGCTAAGATTCGCTACAGTCATAAAGGCGCTAAGTGCAGAATCAGAGAGGCGGGAGCGGATTTGGTTGAATGCCGGTTTGACGAGCCTCAGAGGGCGATTACTCCGGGACAGGCTGTAGTGTTCTATGACGGAGATTATGTAGTGGGAGGAGGAGTGATTCGATGAGAAAAAAAGTGCCCGGCGTGTTGGCGCTGCTGATGATTTTGGCGCTGACAATGGCATGCGGAAAAAAATATGAGGAAATCACGCCGGAAGGTTCCCCTGGCAGCCATGAAACGGTATCATCAGAAGATGAGAACCCTGTTTTATATATCCGGCAGTCAGAGGGAGAAAACTATGAACAGGCCCAGTCCAGCAGCCGGGAGACGGTGGTAGTGGGAGAGACGGCACTGTCTATGGAAGACCGGGACGAGACAGTCTATGTGACAGGAAGTGATGTCAACGGAAGGGCATCAGCCACTACTTCGTCCCAGGTTATGGCAGTATTTCAAAAAGGTCAGAAACTGCACCGCACGGGATATGATGACACATGGAGCAAAGTGGATTATAACGGGACGGCCTGTTATATTGCAAGCAGATATCTTTCTGTGACAGAGCCCAGGACGGATGCTATGGAAACAGCGTCAGGTTCAGGAGAGACGGCAGGGGACGGAAGCGGGATTGCTTTTGATTCTTCCTGGAAATACGGAGAATTTTCAAAGATTAATTCAGGGCAGGCCATTCTGTACAAGGCGCCAGGCGATAACCGGAAAGGGATCACGGTCTGTGTCAATGCAGGCCATGGGACGAAGGGCGGATCCAATGTTAAGACTTTATGCCACCCGGACGGGACGCCTAAAGTTACAGGCGGCACTACGGGAGCAGGGGCCACATCGGCGGTGGCTGTATCAGGCGGCATGACATTTTCCGACGGAACGCCGGAGTCAAAAGTGACTCTTGCCATGGCGAAAAAACTGAAGGGAAAACTTCTGGCAGCAGGATATGATGTACTTATGATCCGGGAAGGGGATGATGTGCAGCTTGACAATATAGCCAGGACTGTGATTGCCAACAACAAGGCGGACTGTCACATTGCCCTTCACTGGGATTCCACAACCAATAATAAAGGGGCATTCTACATGAGTGTTCCCAATGTCTCATCTTACCGGGCTATGGAGCCGGTGAAATCCAACTGGGAGAAACACAATGCTCTTGGAGAATGCCTGGTGGCCGGGCTGAGAGAGGCAGAGGTCAAGATCTTCTCCAGCGGTTCTATGGAGATGGATTTAACCCAGACTTCCTATTCTACGGTTCCTTCCATTGATATCGAACTGGGAGACAAGGCTTCCGACCACTCAGATGCCGCTTTGGATAAGCTGGCGGACGGACTTTTGGCAGGTGTGAATCAGTATTTTGGGAAATAATTGAAAAAAGTTATGCTGACCACTGGTCAAAAGAGGTTTTATCGTGTATAATTTAGTGGTCGGCATAACAAAAGATTATGTGACAAGATGGAGACGTAGCGAAGCGGCCGTAACGCGGCGCACTCGAAATGCGTTTGTCGGTTCATCCCGGCACGAGGGTTCGAATCCCTCCGTCTCCGGTTTGAAAAAACCCCTGGAAATGCTGGCTTTTACCGATAAGTCAGGCATTTTCAAGGGGTTTTTTATTCTATTGCATTTACACTGAAATATCCACCGACAACCCTTCCGCAGCCGCCAGTCCCCCCGCAAGGTCTCCGCCTGCCATCATCTGGCCCGGCGCTCCCCCTGCAGTCATGGACGGCAAAGAGAGAGCTCCGGCGCCTGTCAGAGAGGACATTAACTCCTGATTGGCTTCCTTGGCATCCTGGGCTATCTCCTTGTTGGCATACTCCCGCTCATCTCTGCGGCGCCTTTTCTTTCGGGCTTTGATCTCTTCCCGAATCTCCTTTTCCTTCGCCGCCTGCTGCTGTTTTTCGGCTTTCTTTCTCCTGTTTTCCAGCTGTTCTTCCTTGCTTAAATGCTTTAATTTCTTTTGGATACGCTTAATAAGCTTTTCCATACGCTTCACCATCTGGGCTGTCTTTTTGGCATCCTTGCCGTCGCTGGACAGAGCAGCCATCTTTAAGCTGGCCAGAGCCCTCATGGCTTTGGAGTAAACCTGCTGAACATCCAGCCGGGTCTCCGCCCGTGCAAGTTCGGAGGCCAGCTGCCCCACGGAATCATCAGGCGTGGAGGCCTTCATTTTAAAATTCCCGCCGGAATCGCCTGAGGATTTCTCCGAGACCTTCCGAGACGAAATATTACCTGTATCAGAACCCGAACTGATGTTATTATCAGCATTTCTCTTGTTATCTTCTGACCGGGCGGCTGCTTTATATCCATAGGCATTGGTCGCCGATTCCCAGCTTCTTTCGCCGACTCTCATGACAAGCTCCTTTCATACTGGTATGCCGATTCTGCGGCACACAAAAGCAAACAACATACTCTCCATATTTAGTATATCGGCATGATTTTGGAAAATAAAACCATACTTTCTTTAAGAAACTACAAATTCTTCCAATGCTCCTCTGCATAGTTTTTCGCCAATTCAAAGAGATACTTGTGATGGGGGCCCAGAACCAGATCCTTCCGGTACAAAATTGAGTGAATCCGGTGAATCTTAGGTTCCAGGGAAAAACAGGTGATCTTAGGCGAGTCAATGGCGTAGCCCGTAGGGATAAAACCGCTTCCGATATTGCTTGCCACCATATCGCAGATGGAGTGGGCGTTGCTGGTGTTGCAGGCAATGATAGGATTAAAATTCTGGTCAGCCAAAAAGTCTTCCAACAGATAGCGGATACAGGACCCTTTCAGCTGAAGGATAAAGGGGGAGGATCCAAAATAGGTTATGAGCTGACTGCTGTTCAACGTATGGGGGGTATGAGGAGCCAGCTGCCGGCAGTAGGGGTGACTGCTTGGCGCGGCAAAGACCACTTCCTCCTTTTTTAACTCAATACTCTGTCCCTTCCACTGTTCCAGAGAGGGAGCCGTGACAAAAGCCACATCCATCTCTCCCTTGGAGATGGCTCCGCTCATGATCCGCAGGCTTCCGTCGGAGAGCGTCAGTTCCACCTGAGGATAGTACTTGCAGAAGTCCACGAGAATAAAGGTCAGCATCTGTAAAGCACGGGAAGCGGAGGTGCCGATCTTAATGCGGCTTGTGTTGGAAATTCTTTGAATGTCCTTTTCCAGAGTATCCGTCAGGGACAAGACCTTGCGGGCATATTCCGCATAGAGTTCCCCCACAGGAGTCAGGACATAGGCGCCGCTTATGCGCTTAAAAAGGGGAGCTCCGATCTCCGATTCCTGCTTTGAGAGAAACTGGCTCAGAGTGGGCTGGGAGACGTAAAGTTTCCTGGCGGCCTTTGTCATATTGCCTGTCTCTGCCAGGGCAAGAATATATTCCAGATAGCGCTTATCCATAAAATAGGCTCCTTTCATAGAGAAATCCTTGTTATTATAGGCAATGCTTATAAGAATGATAGGAAAGGGTCATTGGAAAAAATGCATAAAATAAAGTATAATAAAGATACAAAAACAGCGATTCTATATAGTTTTTAAAAAAAATCCCAAAGAAGCAGGGAGAAAATCACCAGATTTATTCATTATAACAGAGAAAAAGGCGAATGGAAATAGCATAAAAGGGCAAAAAAGAATTATTTGTATTAATTATAATTTGGAGGGAAATGAAAATGGAATATAATGTACTTTCCTATGGGGCTGCGGGAGACGGAAAAGCCCTGGATACAAAGGCGATCCAGAAAGCGATTGATCAGTGTGCGGAAGACGGCGGGGGAAGAGTGGTGCTTCCGGGAGGCCATACCTACTGTTCCGGTTCCCTTATTCTGAGATCCAATGTAGAGTTCCATATAGAAAGCGGTGCCATCTTAAAGGCCAGTTTAAACAGCGAAGATTATGAAGTCTACGGAGAAAATGTACATAATAAAGAAAAAACAGAACATATTCCTTCCTATATAAATTGTGAATTTGACGGGCGGCCCAGACATTATTTCATTTATGCAAAAGGCGGAGAGAATATAAGGATCACCGGATTCGGCACCATCGACGGTTCGGAGGAACTGTATTATGGGGTACAGAGCCAGTATCATATAGAGGGAGCCTATTATCCCAGGATTCCGTTAATACTTATTGAGGATGTCAGGCATTTGACCATAAAAGAAGTTACGCTGGCCAGAAGCGCTTTCTGGACACTGCACATGGCAGGGTGCAGAGATGTGCTGGTTGATGCCATCCGTATTCTCAATAATCTGAAGATGGCCAACGCAGACGGAATTGACCCGGACCACTGTCAGGATGTGCGGATTGTCAACTGCCATATTCAGTGCGCAGACGATTGTATCTGCCTGAAAAATACGGCGGGACATGAGGCCTATGGTCCCTGCAGAAACATCTATATATCGGGGTGTACCTTAGTATCTACCAGTTCCGCTATAAAAATCGGCACAGAGAGCGAAGATGATTTTGAGAATATGATTATAGAAAACTGTAATATCAGCCGCAGCAACCGGGGGGTGTCTTTCCAGCTCAGGGACAAAGGAAGCATACAGAATGTATTGATCTCCGATCTGAATATTGAGACAAGGCGGTTTTCCAAGGAGTGGTGGGGGAGGGCGGAGCCCATCTATATTACGGTATGTGACCGGAAAGAAGGAGTGAGATCCGGACAGATCGAACACGTCCGTCTCCAGAATATTAACTGCCGCGGTGAAAACGGAATTTTTATCTATGGCAGCGAGGGCCACGAGATAAATGGCCTGGAATTGAAAGATATTCATGTGGTTTTGGAAAAAAGTTCAAAATGGCCCTGCGACAGTTATGATCTGCGTCCCTGTGAGGGAGAGGGCATCCGTCCGTCGGAACTTTTCGGACTTTATGCAGAGGGGACGAAGAACCTTAAGCTTTCCGGTATAACCATTGAATATAGAGAAAATATGAAAGAATATGTAGGAGGGGAGAGGAAAATCTTATGACAACCTATGTAGCAAAACGTACCGGCCAGATGATATTAATTATCTTCTTAATATCCATATTCACGTTTCTGCTGGTATCCATGATTCCCGGCGATCCCGTCTATGCCATGCTTGGCAGCGAGATCTCCCAGGAAGAGTATGACAGGGTGTTCTACGAACTGAAACTGGACCAGCCTGTGATTCAGCGGTATTTCAGTTGGCTTTTCGGCGCCATGAGGGGCGACTGGGGCCAGTCTACTCAGTTTCATATGCCCACACTGGATGTGCTTATGGAGCGGGTGCCTATTACCCTGTTCTTTTCCTTAAGCGCTTTTGTGATCAGCATCCCTTTGGGAATTCTCTTCGGTGTCATCAGTGCGGTGCACAGAGGGAAGACTGCGGATACGGTGGTAACCCTGATCGCCAACATCACAGCCTGTCTGCCTCAGTTCTGGATCGCCCTTTTGGTTATGTACATCTTTGCCATGAAGCTTGGGTGGCTGCCATCTTACGGTTTTACCTGGTTCTCCCAGGATCCTGTGCTGGCAGTTAAACAGACCATTATGCCTCTGTTCTGCCTGGCCCTTGGAGGCATCGCCACCACCACAAGACAGACCCGTTCCAGCATGCTTGAGGTAATCCGCCAGGACTATGTGAGAACCGCCAGGAGCAAGGGACTTTCCCAGAAAAAGGTGATCTACCTCCACGCCCTGAAAAATGCCCTGATTCCTGTTATTACCATCCTGGGCATGCGCCTTGGCTCCATGCTGGCAGGCTCCATGTTTGTGGAATCGGTCTTCAACATTCCGGGTATGGGCTCCCTGTTTGTCAAAGCTATCCAGTCCAGGGATATTCCCGTAGTCCAGGCCTGCGTGCTGGTGACCGCCCTGGTATCCTGTATTATCAACCTCTTGACGGATATCCTGTACGCAGTGGTAGATCCGAGAGTCCGTTTTGAGTAAGGAGGCGCCCTATGAAAAACAACGACAGATGGAAAAAAACAATAAAAACCTTATTTGCCAGGAAAGTGGCAATGTTCAGCGCGGTGGTGGTAGTGCTTTTCATTCTCCTTGCCGTGTTTGCACCGGTGATTGCCCCCTATGACCCCAACTACGCGGACTTTGCATCCTTTCTCCAGGGCCCCAGCGGCACACACCTTTTGGGAACGGATAACTACGGAAGGGACGTACTGAGCCGTATCATCTACGGAACCAGGGTCAGTCTGATTATCGGTGTGCTGGCCGTCATGATCGCCTGTGTCATCGGAACCTTCTTCGGCATGGTGGCCGGATACTTTGGGGGAATCGTGGACGATGTGATCAGCCGTCTCATGGAAGCCATTCGGGCCATTCCTCAGATCATTTTGGCCATGGCTCTTACCGCGGTATTCGGAAGCGGAATCCGCAACCTGGCCATTATCCTTGGCATCTCTTCCATGGCAGGTTATGTGCGGATGATGCGGGGACAGGTGCTGACCATCAAGGAGGCTGATTACATTATGGCAGGGAAGCTTCAGGGAAACAAGGATTTCCGGTTAATGTTTAAGCACATTCTTCCCAACAGCATTTCCCCCATTATCGTTATGATGACCCAGCAGGTAGGCTCCACCATTCTGTCAGAGGCGGGCTTAAGCTTTTTAGGGCTTGGAATCAGTGCGCCTACGGCATCCTGGGGAAGCATGGTAAGTGAAGGGAGACTGTTCCTTATGCAGAATCCGGTCTTTGCCCTGACCCCCGGTATCTGTGTAGCAGTCCTGGTAATCTGCCTGAATATGTTCGGCGACGGTGTCCGTGATGCCCTGGACCCAAGGCTTCGGGGCGAAGTCTAAAGGAGGAACGATCAGAATGGAACATCTGTTAGAGATAAAAAATATAGAGACTTGTTTTAAGACAGACGGCCAGCTGGTAAAGGCAGTGGACAAGGTGTCCATGTACATTAATCCCGGTGAGATCGTGGGAATCGTGGGAGAGTCGGGAAGCGGAAAGTCCGTAACCATGATGAGCAGCCTTCAGCTCATAAGCTCTCCGGGAAAAGTGACCGGCGGGGAAGTATATATCCAGGGAAATGAAAACAATATGCTGGAATACGGGCCGGAGAGCGAAGAGATGCGCCACATGCGGGGCGGGAAGGTGAGTATGATCTTCCAGGAGCCTATGACTTCCTTAAACCCTGTGCTGACCATCGGCTACCAAATTCAGGAAAATATTATGGAACACCTCCATCTTGGCAAGGAAGAAGCCAAGAAGCGTACCATAGAGATGCTGAAAATGGTCAACATCCCTGACGCAGAGCAGCGGTTTGACTACTATCCCCAGCAGTTCTCCGGCGGCATGCGCCAGAGAATCATGATCGCCATGGCCATGTCGTCAGAGCCTACGATTCTGGTGGCCGACGAGGCTACTACGGCTCTTGATGTGACGACTCAGGCCCAGCTTCTTGAGATGATCCGGGATATTGCCAAGAAGACCAACACGGCAGTGTTTATCGTCACCCATAATCTGGGAATCGTGGCCCGGTTTGCGGAGCGGATCTACGTGATGTACTCCGGCAGTGTGGTGGAGATGACCGATGCGGGGCGCCTTTTTGCCAATCCTGAACACCCATATACCAGGGCGCTGTTGCGGGCAATCCCAAGGCTTGACGATCCAAGAGACAGAATCCTTATTCCCATCGACGGGCTTCCGCCCAACCCTGCCACCCGTCCTGAATACTGCCCCTTCTATGAGCGGTGCGAGTACCGGATGGATAAGTGCAAGGGTATGAAGAAACCGGAGCTTTTCGAACTGGAGCCGGGACATTTTGCGGCCTGCCATCTGACGGAGGAGGAAAAAGCTCTTAAGGCGGCGGAGATTGCAGGAAAGGAACTGAAGAAAGCGCCCAGGATTGAGGCCGGCGAAGAACTGTGCCTGGAAGTGAAAAACGTAAGGAAATATTTCCCTATCTACAAGGGCATGATGCGCAAGAAGGTGGGGGAAGTGAAAGCCATAGAGGATATTAACTTTAAGGTCAGGAAGGGAGAGACCTTAGGCATTGTGGGAGAGTCCGGATGCGGAAAGACCACTCTGGCCCGCTGCATCATGCGGGTGTACCGGCCGGAGGAAGGGGAAATCTTCTTCGGGGGAACGGATATTGCGAACTTTAGCGACAAGCAGCTCTACCCCTACAGGAAGCGGATTGCCATGATCTTCCAGGATCCCTTTTCATCCTTAGACCCCAGGCAGACGGCGGAGTCCATCGTAGGAGAATCTCTGCTTCTGCATAAGCTGGTGAAGAACCGAGAAGAATATGAGAAAAAAGTGGATGAATTGTTCCGCATCGTAGGACTGGACCCGGCCTTAAAATACCGGGTGCCCCATGAGTTTTCCGGCGGTCAGCGCCAGAGAATCGGAATTGCAAGGGCTCTGTCCTCCAACCCGGACATGATCATCTGTGACGAGCCCATCTCGGCCCTGGACGTATCCATCCAGGCCCAGATCATTAACCTGCTGGAAGAACTCCAGGCCAAGCTTGGTCTTGCCTACCTGTTCATCGCCCATGACCTGGCAGTGGTAAAGCATATCAGCAACCGGATATTGGTTATGTACTTAGGCCGGGTGGTGGAGATCGCCGAGTGTGAAGAATTGTATCGGAATACCCTCCATCCCTACACAAAGACACTGCTCAGCGCGGTGCCTGTAGCGGATCCGGTGGTGGAGGCCCAGAGGGAACGGGTGCCTATCCGCGGCGAAGTGCCAAGCCTTACCAACCGTCCGTCAGGCTGTCCTTTCCATGACCGGTGCCCCCATGCATTAGACCGGTGCAAAAAAGAAGTTCCCATGCTGAAAGATACCGGGAACGGCCATGAAGTGGCCTGTTTCCTGTATGATAAATGACAATCATAAAAGGAGGAAGTAAGTTATGAAGTTAACAAAGAAAATCTTGTCCATGACGTTGGCGGCAGCCATGACAGCAGGAGCCCTTGCCGGGTGCGGCGGCAGTCAGTCTGCGCCTACAACGGCAGCCCCGACTCAGGCGGCGGCAGGCGAGGCGGCAACAGAGGCTTCCGGCAGCAAAGACACTCAGCCCGCAGCCACAGAGGCCGCAAAAGAAGCGCCGGGCGCGGCGGAGGCCGGAGGAAGCCTTGTCATCGCCATTCCCCAGACCCACGGCACCTTCTTTATGCCTCAGTCCACCAGCACTGCCGACCGTTTCGGCGCCCAGCCTGTTCTGGAATCCTTAGGCCGGGCAGATTCCGAGGGAAATTATTATCCATGGCTGGCGGAAGAATTTATCACGGATGCAGACAAACTTACCTTTACCATCAAGCTGAGAGAGGGCGTAACCTTCACAGACGGTTCCGACTGCAATGCGGAGGTGGTAGCCTGGAACATTCAGCAGTATATTGACAACGGCAAGGCCAGTGAGATCGGAACGCCCAAGAGCATCAATGTGGTGGATGATCTGACTGTGGAGATCCAGTATGACAGCTGGGCTAACAACTGGGACAACGTAATCGGCGACATCTATATCTGCTCCAAGGCAGCTTACGATGCCAACGGCGAGGAGTGGTGCAAGACCCATGCCGTAGGTACAGGCCCGTTCCTTTTAGAGTCCTTTATTGCCGACAACAAGATTACCTACACCAAGAATGAAAATTACCGTCTGGAGGGA
This sequence comes from Clostridiaceae bacterium, assembly GCA_910574345.1. Lineage (GTDB taxonomy): Bacteria > Bacillota > Clostridia > Lachnospirales > Lachnospiraceae > UBA3402. The sequence goes on from CAJSZV010000034.1 coordinate 33,663, forward strand.
CTTCCCTATCTTGACAAACTGGAGATTGACATGATCACGGATACCAATACCATGATGTCCGCCCTCTTAAACAAAGAAGTAGGTGTGGCCATGAAGTTTGAGAACGAGGCTGTGATCAATGCCATCAAGCAGGCAGGTTTTGAGAGTATCGGCCAGAGAAATGCAAACTGTGCGGATATCAAGCACATTATCTGGAACAGCAAGAATCCCGACCATCCTATGGGAGACTTAAAAGTCCGTCAGGCTATTATGCATGCCATCCAGTGGGATGATGTGGCAAAAGCCCTGTCCGGCGGCATGGGAGAGGCCACACCTCTGTTCTGTACATCAGACTCCTGGGCTTACTCTCCTGACGCAGAGTTTTATGAGTACAACCTGGATACTGCAAAGCAGCTGTTAGCGGAGGCAGGATATCCCAACGGCTTTGAGACTACCATTTACACAAAGTCTGCTGATAACGACACTTCAACTGCATTCCAGGCCATCTTAGCTCAGATCGGGATTCAGGCCAAAGTGGAAGTGCTGGATAAGTCTGCGCTGGATGCTATGCAGAAGGAAGATGACATCGACGGATTCATCGCCAACCGCGGTTCCAGCAAGATGGACTTTACCAACAACTACATCCGTCTGTACTCTTCCGAGGGAATTAAGAATCACGGCATTATGCTTCGACCGGCCGAATTTGAAGAGCCTTTGTTTGCGGCAAGGGCAGCCAAGACCATTGACGAGAAGAAAGAGAATCTTCAGAAGGCAGCCATGGCTCTGGTTCATGACTATGTGATGATCACACCTCTGGCTGTGGTATATTATCAGTCCTTTGCAGTTCCGGGTCTGGCGGACAGCGGAATCTATGAGGTGAGCCTGGAGCAGTGGACACCAGAGGCCGTTCACTGGACAAAGTAACAGAGTAATCAATGAAAGGGGAACAAGAGTATGCTGGGAGATAAGATCAAGGTCCAGTCCAAAGTCGTATCAGACTACACAGATGAACAGCTTTTATTTATCAAGCAAATGGGTGTGAAATACGTGTATGTTATCTTTAAGGATGAACATACCGATTATGATTCCGTTATGAGGACAAAAGAACGCCTGGACAAACTGGGCCTTACCATTACAGATGCAGGCAATGTGCATCTCTATAAGAGCGATAAGATTCATCTGGGACTTCCCGGACGGGATGAGGCCATTGAGGCATACAATGATTTTAACCGGATTCTTGGAAAAGCAGGAATTCCCGTTGTGTACATGACCTGGGAGCCCAATCAGGTTTTGACCACCAAATTCGCAGTGAGTACCTGCACGAGAGGCGGTGTGGGACGCCTGGTAGACATCGAAGAATTAAAGACCCATCCATACTCCCACGGACGGTTATTTACAAAGGAAGAGATATGGGAGAACTTCAAGTATTTCCTTGACCGGACCCTTCCCGTATGTGAGGAGGCCAATGTAAAGATTGCCCTTCATCCCAACGACCCGCCGGTGGCCTGCCTAAAGGGAATCTCCAACCTGATCACCTCGGCAGAGGATTACAAACATGCCTTTGAACTGTCCGGCAACAGCCCGTATCTGGGAATGAAGATGTGTATCGGCTGCTGGCTGGAAGGCGGCGATGAGTTCGGCAATGTGCTTGAGGACATCAAATACTTTGTGGAGAATAAGAAAGTATTTGTGGTTCATTTCAGAAATGTAAGCGCCACGATTCCGTATTTTGAGGAAACTCTTCTGGAAGACGGATACATGGATATGTATGAGGTGATGAAGCAGTTTGTCCGCTGCGACTATGACGGAGCCATCCATGTAGACCATGTTCCCGTGTGGGGCGAGAGCATAGGCGGGGAGAATTCGGCCTGGGCTTACAGCACCGGATATATGAAAGCTCTCCTCAACTGTGCAAAAGCAGAGCTTAACAGACAGTAACCATTGACTTGAGACCCAAACAGGTGATGCTATGATTACATACAAAAAACAATATAAGATTCAGCCGGAATGGAGGAATCAGGACTGGGTGATAGAGAAAGCGCAGGCGGCCTTAAAGGCCCCTGTGCTCCATATAACGGATATTGCCAGCCAGAGAAGTGCCGGCGGTCCCCATGATTATTATTCCAACGGAGATTACTGGTGGCCCAACCCTGATACAAAGGACGGGCTCCCCTATATCCAGAGAGACGGCCAGACTAACCCGGATAATTTTAACGGGCACAGGATTATCATGCGTCAGATGCGCACCAATGTGGTATTTCTCACATCAGCCTATGTGCTGACCGGGGAAGAACAGTACGCAGACAGGGCAGTCACGCATCTGAAAGAGTTTTTCCTGGATGAAGATACCTATATGTCGCCCCACCTTCAATATGCTCAGGCTATCTTAGGGCTCTGTGCCGGACGGGGAATCGGCATTATCGACACCCTTCACCTGGTGGACGTGGTATTCTGTATCGAGCATCTCAAGGGCTGCAGGGCAATGACAGAGGAGATTTATACGGGATTAAAGACATGGTTCTGTAGGTATTTAGGCTGGATGTTAACGGACCCCAACGGTATCCAGGAGATGAACAAGGATAATAACCACGGCGTGTGTTTCTTTGTTCAGGCTGCAGCCTTCGCTCTCTTCACGGACAATGAGCGGATTGTGGATTTCTGCAGGGAATATTATAAGAAGGGGCTGTTAAAGCAGGAGGCAGAGGACGGTTCCTTCCCAAGAGAGACGGGAAGAACCAAGCCTTACAATTATTCTATCTTTGTAGTGGACAATATGGTGTCTCTGTGCCATCTTCTCTCCAAACCGGAGGAAAACCTGTGGGAGTATGAGTCTCCATCGGGGAGAAGTATAAAGAAAGCTCTGGATTTTATTACGCCCTATGTGCTTGACAAATCTTCCTGGCCTTATGAGCCGGATGTGATGCACTATGAAGCCTTCCCTGCCAGAACCGGGTATATGATGCTTGCCGGCTGCACCCTGGGGAGAGAGGAACTGCTGAAACTCTATGACAGCCTTCCCGTGGAGTCCACGGACGAGGAGGCACGAAGAAATATTGCCACAAGACAGCCTATGCTTTGGATGTAAGGTATAAGTTTGTTGTATAGAAGCTGCATGTAAGAAAAGAAGTCTGACCAACTGCCGGACTTCTTTTTGTTCCCAGGAGATCTATGGTCTTAAATGTCTGGGGGATTGTTTGGGACGGATGATAACACGTAAATGAAACAAGGAGATATAAAATAATGGAAAGTCAAATGGACGTAAGGGTGCAGGGACAGGACAAGCGGGTTTATTATAAAGAGCCGTGCCCCGATAGGATCCGTATGTATTATGAGTACACGGAGGATCATTTCCGCAAGGGAAAAGATTATAACCTAAAGCTGATGAAATTTGCAAGAATCACAGGTTGGAAGCAGGATGAGAAGGGAATTCTTATGACAGTTGAGGGTGACTGTATCTATAACACCCAGATCGACTGCGACGGGGAATTAAGGCCTGTTATAGACAAGAGCCGGGGGGAGGAACATTTCCCTGCATTTATAAGGCTGGAAATATATGAAAAGGGAATTTTCAGACTCTTGTCAGGAGTGGGAGAAGAGGAGCGGGAACATCATACGGTCATGTTGGAGGACGTCCCGCCTCTTGTGCCGGAGAAGTTTACGGTCCGTGAGAAAGAGAGGAAACTGTGGATTGAGACTTCTGAATGTGACGGAATTGTGGGACTGGATGAGTTTGGATTCTCAATTCTGGGAAAAGACGGAAGGGTAATTTATCGACAGGAGAACCATGACTGTGTTCTGGATTTTACTCATGAAAGTTTTCCTTTCGGATTTGTGGAAAATCCGAAGACAGGGGAGCGCATTGCAGTATGTTCTAGCAGGCTGGAACATAATGAGAGCTTTTTCGGCTTTGGAGAACAATATTCCCCGGTGGATAAAAGGATGCAGGAGATAGATGTGTTCATTACAGACCCTCTGTCAGTGGGAAGTTCCAGGACATATGTATCTCTTCCCTTTTATTTCAGCAGCAGGGGATACGGAATGTATGTTAATACCCATTATCGAAGCAAATTTTTTATGGGAAACCGTTCTAACCGAAGCACAAGCTGTCATGTGTATGGAGAATCTTTGCTGGATATTTTTTACATTTACGGCAAGGAGCCAAAAGAGATTCTAAAGCGCTACACAGATATTACGGGCAAAAGCCCTCTGATTCCTAAATGGTCTTTGGGACTCTGGATGAGCCGGTGCTCTTATAAAACAGAGGATGAAGTATTGTCTGTTGCAAGGGAAATGAGAAAGCGGGATCTTCCCTGTGATGTGATCAATATTGATACGGACTGGTTTGAGATTCCCTGGGCCTGTGACTGGAAATTCGGCAGTCATAATTTCCCTCATGCCCAGGCTATGATTCAGGAGCTTGACCGTATGGGAATCAAATTGAGTTTGTGGCAGAAGCCCTATATCACTTCAGAATTTCTTCCTGAAATGAAGGAAGAGATGGAGAAAAGGGGCTGGCTTCCCAAGAATCAGTATGGTGAGATCGCCAGGGCCAATCCGGTCATGGATTTATCAAATCCTGACTGTCTGCTGTGGTATCAAAAACAGCTTAAGAATCTTCATGATATGGGTGTGAAGGTGATCAAAACCGATATGGGAGAAGGCGTCCCCATAGAAGGAAGCTACTACAAGTACAGTGGAGAGGAAATTCACAATATATACCCCTACCTCTATTCCCGCGCCGCATATGAAGCGGCCAGTCAGTCTTTACAAGAGCCTATGCTGTGGGGAAGATCGACTTATGCCGGCGGGCAGAAATATCCCATCCACTGGGGAGGTGATCCATTTACGGATTTTGACGGACTGCGCTACAGTATCAGAGCCGGACTGTCCATGGGAATGTCCGGGTTTACCTACTGGAGCCATGACATAGGAGGCTTCTTAGGACGGCCCACAGAAGAAGTGTATATCCGGTGGATGCAGGCGGGAATGTTCTGTTCCCATACCAGGTGTCATGGAGCCAATAACCCAAGGGAGCCATGGTCTTTCGGAGAAAGGGCCGAGACTATATTCAGGAAATTCGACAGATTAAGATATGCGCTGATCCCTTACATCTATTCAACTGCCTATGCAAGAGGAAGAGAAGGGCTTCCTGTGATGGAACATTTGTATCTGTCCGATCCCCATGACAGGAACTGCCTGTCTGTTGATGATCAATGGATGTTTGGAGATGCATTTTTAGTTGCCCCTATATTGAATGAAGGGGGGACAAGGGAAGTGTATTACCCGGAAGGCGGCTGGTATCACTGGTTTTCCAACGATTATGTGGAAGGAAAGCAGTTTTCCGTGATATCTATGGATATGGATGATATGCCGCTTTATGTAAAGGCAGGAAGTATTGTACCAATGACGGAAGCAGTGGATTATATATCAGATGAGACTGCAGCTCCTTTGACCATCTGTGTGTATGAAAAGGAGGAGGGAAAAAGTTCATTTATCTACTATGACAAGAAGGAATATGAGATTACGGCGGAGTTTAAGGGCCAGGAGGTTGTGGTGAATTTGGGAGGCCTAGAGAGTGAAGCTGGCGTGTGGCTAATAAGGAAATCCGGCACGGAGAAAAAACAAGGGGTTATAGGAAGCTGCCGATTCGGTGTTTAGATAGAGCTGTAATTGTACGGCTTTAAGTCATAGCAGTCAGCCCCCCTGCAGTATAGCAGGGGGGCTGATAATTATTCTTTTATGTGATCAAGTTCGGTCCAAGTTAATGCCGGATACCGTTAAAAAGATCTTAAGTTCTATATATCGCTCTTTCATCTCAGCATATGCTTCCGAATTTTTATCAGATAGTCTCATATAGCGCTGGACTCTGGAAAATGCTTTGATTGAAATTTTCAGCATTTCTTTTTCTGACATATTCTCATCCCCTTTTAAAACAGCCACAATATGGTTACTGTTTTATGTAATCGGAGAAAGAAAGGATTTAAAGCCCTTTTCAAATGCCTGGAAAGCTAGTATAATAGAACGTGTTACAGTTTGCGGGGCGGGGAAAAATGGATGAAAGCAGTCGTCAAGCTTGCTTGTAAGACTGTTTTCATCCGTTTTTCCACATCGGGCGAACGCACGATGCTTCCTGCCCGCCTCCGGCGGGTAAGAAGACGTCCTTCATGAATAGTAATACAAAACCTGCAAGCTACTATAATGTGAAGGGAGAAGAGAAGAAATGCTGCACAAGACATTAAAACCATTCCCAAAAGATTTCCTTTGGGGAGCAAGTACATCTGCCTATCAGGTAGAGGGTGCGAATCTGGAAGACGGCAAAGGACCATCCTGCCAGGATGTGAAGAAAGTGCCGGAGGGGACTTCCGATTTGACTGTGTGTGCTGACCAGTATCACAGATACAAAGAGGATATTGCACTGATGGCCGAGATGGGATTCAAGACCTATCGTTTCTCCATCGCCTGGTCAAGAATTATTCCTGAGGGTACAGGGGAAGTGAATCCCAAGGGAATTGAGTACTACAACAATGTAATTAACGAATGTTTGAAATACGGAATCGAACCCCTTGTCACCATGTTCCATTTTGATATGCCAGCCGCTCTGGACAAGCGGGGTTCCTGGTCCAACAGAGAGTCCGTTGACTGGTTCCTTAATTTTGCCAAGGTAATGTTCGAGAATTTCGGAGACCGGGTAAAATACTGGCTGACCATCAATGAGCAGAATATGCTGACCCTGGTAGGTCCGGTAATCGGTACTCTGACCATTCCGGAAGGGTGCACCAATGTATTAAAAGAGACCTATCAGCAGAATCATCATATGTTAGTAGCACAGGCCAAAGCCATGGCTCTCTGCCATGAGATGATTCCAGGCGCCAAGATCGGCCCTGCTCCCAATATTTCTCTGGTATATGCGGCGAGCTGCAAACCGGAAGATACTCTGGCTGCACAGAATTACAATGCCATCCGTAACTGGCTGTATCTTGATATGGCTGTGTACGGCGTATACAACAATCTTGTGTGGGCTTATCTGGAGGAGCATGACGCCACACCGGAGTTTGCCCCCGGCGACGCAGAGGCCCTAAAGAACGGCCATCCTGATTTTATCGGATTTAACTATTACAACACTTCTACCGTAGAGGCAAGCGACGGCACAGAGACTATGAACCCGGCAGCAGACCAGCAGACTGCAAGAGGGGAAGCAGGATTCTATAAGGGATTCCGCAATCCCAACCTGCCCACCACAGAGTTTGGATGGGAGATTGACCCCATGGGATTTCGGGCGACCATCCGTGAGATGTATTCCAGATACCGCCTGCCCATGATCGTGACTGAGAACGGCCTGGGAGCTTATGATAAGCTGACGGAGGACGGCAAGGTCCATGATCCATACAGAATTGAGTATCTGCGCAAACATATTGAGCAGGTTCGCCTGGCTATCTCTGACGGATGTGAGATGATGGGTTACTGCCCATGGTCAGCAGTAGACCTGATCTCCACTCATGAGGGTATGGTGAAGCGCTATGGGTTCATCTATGTGGACAGAGAAGAGTTTGATTTGAAGACTCTGGACCGCTACCGCAAGGATTCCTTCTACTGGTATAAGAAGGTAATCGAGACCAATGGAGAAGATTTGACAGATTGATGATGTGACAAGCTGAGAGGAAGAAAAGGAGCCTTCGCCCGCCGGTGATTCGGAGGGCGGGGGCTTCTTTTTGCCGGGTTTATACCTGAATTCATTGACAAAAAAACCGGAAGTGCTATAATGAATATAGCTACTGATTAATAAACAGTAGTTGCAGCAGAATACGATTTAAGAAGAGAGGGGAGAGTCAGGCATGGATATCAGTAAGTGGAACAAGGGTACCGTAATATCTACGAATCAGGAATACTTACATTGGCTGGGAAAGTATTTGCTGTTCTTTTTTCCGACGAATCAGGTTCTGGAAATTCTGAAGGATTATCAGGAATATATTTCAGCCGGGAAAGAAAAAGAATCTGTGGAAGATACGGTTAAGCAGTGGGGGACGCCGGGACAGGTAGTGAGGGCTATGCTTGAAGAGAATCCTCAGGCGAAACGGTATTGTTATCAATGGTCCGCTTTTTGGGGGGTGGCCATGATTTTGTCATTTGTTTTTTCATATTCTGTCAGTCAGGACATTGACTGGGGGCTGATTCTGATGCCTGTCTGTGTTTTTGGCTTCCTTCATGGGCGGGGGCAGCTTGCCGTTGAACACTATCTTTTCATCAAGGCGGGCAGCGCTAAAAAGATTTTTGCGGTCTATTTTTTTCTTACAGTGACGGTTATTTTTCTGGAGGCAGAAATCCAATGGCTTGTGGAAAATGTGGAAAGGATGCCGACTCATGTGGGAGGGATTTCCATAGGATTAGCCATTGACAGAGAATACGCTTTCTTTCAGGTTATCCTATTGCTTTTGATTCTGTGGATGGTGAAAAAGGCGGTAACAGTCTCTATACGATATCTGCCGGACACGGCGTATCCGTTGGGAGTGATGCTGTTTATCGCAAGTGTAAGAAACTGCCTGCACAGCCTGAACATTCTTACGACAAACGAGGTGAGAAGGGAGTTTTTATTTCCTGTGATATACTGTGCAGGGGGGATGGGAATTGCCGTCATATGGAAATGGCTGGCGGGCCGGATGGGAAGGTGCGGTTTATGGATGCGCAGATAAAAAAGGGGATCCTGGAAATGTGTATCCTTAACTATATTGAAAAGGAAAGTCTGTATGGGTATGATATTATACAGAGTATGCATGAGTTTTTCCCGGAAGTGACGGAAAGTACCTTTTATGCTATTTTGAGGCGGCTTTATAAGGAAGGAGCCGCCGTTCTATATGAGGGGCAGGTGTCTAAGGGACCTGTCCGTAAGTATTATAGAATCACGGAACAGGGGAGAGAGAAACTTAGGCGGATGAAGGAGGAGTGGAGGTATCTTCAGAGTGTGATGGCGAAGATGGGGATTTGATTATCTTGTCTTATTGGTTCCAAACTAACACATGGTGTCAGCCGTCACTATTTGCAGTAGTGGCGGCTATTTCTGTTTGTTTTTGATTTCCTTGTGCAAAATATTGTTTTTTTGGTGCGGACAGCATATGCTGTAATCATCAACAGGAAAGGAGACGGTTATATGGCTGGCTTCACTACAAACATCACCATCTGCATGGATTCAGACTTGAAAGCGCAAAGTGACAGGCTATTCGGAGAACTCGGTATGAACCTGACAACGGCATTCAATATTTTTGTCCGCCAATCTCTGCGTGAGGGGCGGATTCCCTTTGACATTTCCCTTAACCAGCCAAGTAGCGAAACGGTTGTCGCTATGCTGGAAGCAGAAGGGATTGCAAAAGACCCGGCAGTAAAAGGGTATACCGACCTGGACGAACTGTTCACAGACCTGAAAGTATGAGGAACACAAAATTTGCCTTTATCTATGATAGCAAACCGGAGACAGCCCATGATTGCTTCCATAGGTATTATAGATGCTGTCAAAAGTCCCTCCTGGAGCTAAAGCGATAAAACAGCTGCCTTCGTCCCATGTTCCGTAAAGTTTCATGATCTCTGCCATCTGCTCTCTGGGGATGGCCACACAGCCGGAGGAAGACGTCCAATGATCCCCCTCACAGTGGATAAACAGGGCGGAACCCTGGTCGGCAATCCCTTCAGGATTAAACCCCATATCAAGAACATAGTCATAGTAGTCGGTATAAGCCGAGGTTCCGACTTTTTCGCCGGCTGTCTGGGTATCCTTTTCCAGTTTGTTGGTGTCATCGCTCCACACGTAGGAAGAGTCCACCTGAATATAATCTTTGGGGAAACCTTCTAACGGCTGTGCCTGACCAAAGGGCGTGTTGAGCCGAAAGACGCCTATAGGAGTCGTCTTGTCCCCCACTCTGCGGCTGCCGTTCATGCCATTAAGCCCCAGATGGCCGGGAGTGTCAAGAACCTGCTTCCATCCCTCAGGTTCTTTTTCATAGACATAGACATCACAGGCAGACCCTTCTGTTCCCTCAACCACAACGAGAACCTTTGCTTCCTCAGGCAGTACAAACCGGTTTACGTCAAAGGTGAGGACAGGAAGAGTGCCGGCCGCGAAAGCCAGGAATGCCTGATAATCAGGGGTCTGTCTTCTGGCCTGCTCTTTTTGAGATTTCCCGGCTTCTGCCTGGGCTGCTGCGCCGGGCCCGTAAGATGAGGTCTGGGCGAAAGCCTGGCCGGGAACGGCAAGTGACATGGAAAGAGATAATAGGGCTGCTGCAGGAGCAGCAGAAAATAAACGTGTCATAAAAAATCCTTTCTGTTGTTTTATAAGCTGATTTAACTATAATGCTTTTTATGTAAAATGGCAAGAAAAACAACATTTTTTTGAGGTTCTTATATGCTGAAACAGTTCCTAACACATTTCCGTATAAGAGCAAAAATAGCGAAAAATACAGAAAATGCAAAAAAAGTAAAAAAATATGTTGACAAAAGGAAATACATGTGGTAATCTATCAAAGCTGTCGCTGAGATGCACAGCACAACGGACCTTGATAATCAAAGATTGAACAGTATGTAAGACCCTGAAAATTCCAAAAGAAAAGGCTTTATTGGAAGGCCTTGAATTTGAGAAAATTCAGAATGATTACGAGAGTAAACGAACCAAAACAACAGTAAGAACGGGAAAAGAATTAGCCAAGAGTTGATTCTGACCCAAGGAGAACTTTTAACAAGAGAGTTTGATCCTGGCTCAGGATGAACGCTGGCGGCGTGCTTAACACATGCAAGTCG
>CAJSZV010000035.1 GCA_910574345.1 Clostridiaceae bacterium
TATGAAACGGTGCTGAAGCGGAATCTGAGCCGTTATCTTGCGGTGCTGATTGAGGAGGAGTGGAGTGGGAGTCGGATTGTGGGATTTAACGGGTATATGTCAATGATATTTCTGCAGAAAGAACAGAGAAGTCTAAGGATTTTTCTCAGAAAGCAAAGCAAAAAGAAAATCAGGGGAAATTCCGGGAAGGAGAGGAGGTAACAGGGGAGGCCGATTTGCAGCAGCTAAAGGAGACTTTTGATGATTTTAATGAAAAATCGCCTTTACTGGATAAAGAAAAGGAAGAAGGAAAATCAAAATTACAGAAGGATACCAGAACTGGAGAAGTTGAACGGGTGGAGGATTTATTTACGGATGAATGGTGAAAACGGTATTGGCTTTCAGAATGGTTTGACGGATATGTTAGAACAGGAATTTTTGGTTCAGGAGAATTGGGATGAGAGGAAGCTTGCACGGGCGGCAAAGGCCTTGGAGGGGTATAGGAGTGTGGAGGAGTTTTTAGAGAAAACCGGGTGGGGGAGAGATAATCCGGAATGTATGGCGGAGGAATATCTGACAGAGAACAGGATCTGCCGCTGGGTGAAGGGCAGATTTCTCTATTTTTCAAGGATTTTATATGAGGAGTCGGAACTATGAGATGGGGTGAAAGGGTGATACTGGGAGGTCTGGTGCTGGTGCTAATAAGCACAACCGTAGTCATGGTTGGAAGGCAGTTAGATCTAAAAAAAGAGCAGGATACTTTTGGAATGTTGAGAGAAAAAGTGGAAGAGCAAAAAAACAGATCTGATTTTTCAGCACCATTAGTGGTTGAAGGAACAGCAGGTGCCGTTGAAGAAGATAGGATAGATGAAAGGGCAATGTTGGAAGAATATCAGGAGCTATACAAGGAAAATACGGATTTTGTAGGGTGGATAACGATTGAAGGAACGAATATAGATTATCCGGTGATGCAGAATCTGGCAGACAGGGAGTATTATCTGCACAGGGATTTTTACAAGAGGGATTCCTATGCCGGGGTTCCCTTTGTGGGGACAGGGGATATGAATCTGGAGGAAGGGCCGTTGTTTCTGTATGGGCACAATATGAAGAATGGGACGATGTTTGCAGATTTATTAAATTATCAGAGTAGGGATTATTGGGAAAAGCATTCGGAAGTATTATTGGATACCTTATGGGATCACCGTCAATACAAGATTTTTGCAGTTTTACGTGTAACAGAGAGAGAATGGTCGGAGAATACAGGTTTGTTTTATTTTGATGTAATCGGCCGGTGCAAGGAGAGTGATTTGAGAATTCGGGAATTAAAAGAAAGAGCAATTTTTGAGACATCTATTCTGCCAAATGACGAAGCATCTCTGCTATACCTTGTTACATGCAGTTATCAAAAGAAGGGAGAGCGGATGGTGGTTGTATGCTGTAAAAACAGTTGACATAGTTTTATCAGTTTTTATTTATATATGTGGAGCATTTTTATGTTTTGTATGATGGCGCATGATCTTCATAGAGAGCATGCTTTGCTATATTGACATGTGTAGTGCTATCTGTTAGAATAAAGAATCATTTGATTCTCTTTGAGATTGCTTTGTAGAAGGAACCATTATATGAAAAGTATATTATGTAAAAAACTGGATTTCAAGCTAAATCCGGTAGCAATTTTCTTCACGGATAAAAAAACGGAAAAGACCATCCAGGCCCCAAAAGGAGCCCGTGTATGTGCTGCATCTATGCTTGTGGCAGCAGCCACAAAAGATGTTATCTCCACATTTGATGAGGAAACATATGGTTGCGCTGGAGGTGGGGTAGGGCTATGTTTCGGAAATGCGTTTAAGAAAAAAGACATCCTACAGAAGCCCTGCTTTCCAGGGGAGATGAGATTTTGCAGCAACAGGGAATGAAGATTGGCAGAAGCCTGGGCAAAGGAGAACGTTTTTATGACACGCCGGAGCTTGTTCGCAAATGGGCGGATGCAATCCCATATACGGAAACACCTCAAAAATATGTGGTTTTCAAACCTCTTCATCTGGTAGGAGAAAAGGAATTACCGGATTTAATCGTATTCTTTGTAAATCCGGATCAATTGTCGGTTCTTGTAATTCTATCTGGATACTACCGTGGAAGGGCGCTGAATGTTGTTGCACCATTTTCCTCTGCTTGTCAGTCAGTCTTATTGGCGTATCAGGAAATTGAGAAAGAATACCCAAATGCAATCCTGGGATATTTTGATATTTCCCAAAGGAACTATCTGTCCAAGGAACTGCTGAGTTTTACGGTACCTTACAAGATGTACAAAGAACTGGAAGCGGGAGCTGTGGATGGATGTATGGAGACGCCTGTATGGAAGAAAATTGAAAATCGGTTTTCAGCTGAATAGCTGATAGTATGTGTTTGATACAGTATGAGAATAGTCGATGCTGAAATTACTTTTTAAAGGAGGCTTCAGAATTTATTATGAAAATAATTGATTTTCATCATCACGTATTTCCGCCGGATTTTAAAGTCCATCCCTGGAACTTTGAACAGGATCAGATAGATATGAGATATCTACGGTTTGATGGAGCTGTGTTGTCATGTGTTTTGCCAGTGAGTAAAGGTCAGGCACGAAGAACAAATGAGCAAATGGCCGAAATCAGCCTGCTGGATTCGAAGCACTATACATTTCTGGCATCTATTCCTTTTGATGATGTAAAGGAAGCGATAGAAGAGATAGGATATGCTTTAGATAGTTTGCATGCGGCTGGTATTTGTATTCCAACGAATAATCATGGGATCTATATCAGCGATGATCGAATGGATCCGGTATTTGACGAATTAAACCGAAGAAAAGCAGTGGTATTTTTACATCCCAGCGCAGTACGCGCCCCGGGGAATGATCTGCGTCTTTCCGGGTGTGATGATACGGTTTATGAATTCGTTTTTGAGACTACCCGGGCAATGATGGATTATATATATAGGGATAAGATGCTAAGGACACCAGATATACGGTGGGTATTATCTCATGCTGGCGGGACAATTCCGTTTTTGGCTTACCGCCTAAGCCGGGCAGGTGATTGGAACGGGATTTCGCAAAGTTCTGAAGTGGTAGAAAAACAGCTGAAATCCATTTACTATGATTTGGCGTTGGCAGATAATGAATCGGTATTCCGCATGATGAAGGACTTTTGCGCAGCCGATCATATTGTGTTCGGATCAGATTATCCGCCAAGCGCAGTGCCTCACATTGCTGAAGCAGCGGAAAATTTGCGGAAAACAGATGTGTTTACAGCGGAAGAAAAAGAAAAGATTCTATATAGAAACGTTTCACATCTTCTTAATTTTGTAGTTTGACGGGTATTCGAAATTTTTTCTTAAACAGAGGTATAATACATGGATATTATACCTCTGAAAGAAAGGCGAAGGAATTGCTTTTTATTGCTGCTGCCATTAACCTTTCATCCCTTTGGCCTGTCTGTCCATATCTTCAATCACGATATCGTAAATTTCGCCGATAGATGCACAATATTCCAGGACTTTCCATGGCTCGTTGGTATGAAAATGAATTTTTATCAATTCTTCATCGCCTACGGCCAGTAAACAGTCGCCTTTGAAATGTTCGGTAAAATAATCGTTTATGGCGTCCTCGTCAAGATCTGTGCCTTCAATTAATAATTGAGTGTCATATTTATATTCCAACATAAAATTCCTCCTGATTTTCTGAATGAATGTTTTTAATTTTCTTGTGGGCATCCGTTTCCCTGGCGGTACGGATCCAGGTATGAGCGGATAGAAGAAAGAAGATAAGATTTTGTTAATATCTTCGCGTGAAGAATGTTCTCTGAATCTTCCATATCACACTCCAGAACCTGCCCGAGAACCCGGGGATACAGGGCAAGGTCAAAAAAGGAAAGAACCACAAAAAAGCTTAAAAGTCTTGCCGCAAACGGATCCATATTTGCGGCATAGGCCAGGAACAATTTACAGAAGTAGCTGTGAACGGACATGGCGTGGTCAGGTACAATGGGAAAAAAGGGGGTGAAGGATGTCATTTCCTGATTCATGAGGCGTATGACATTCTGCTCCTCTTTTAATGTGACCCAATCAGCCATTTTTGTTACCAAATCATTAATCAGGTTCCATGAGTTGTCAGAATTCAGGAGCCCGGCCTGCTCATAGGCATCAATTTCATCGAAAACCGGTTTCAGCATTTCGTGCTGTCTGGCTAAAGCGCGATTGATGGTCTCAGAGTAAACACTGTCCTTTGACTGAAAACAGGACTGCAGGGATGACAGGCTGGAACCAGCTTCTTTTACGATCTCACGGGTCGTAGTGCCGTGATATCCCCTTTCGGCAAAAAGCTTTGCGGCAGCTTTCAATATCCTTTCATATGTAGAACTATCCTGCATGAACACCCCTCTTTTCTCTAGAAATTACTGCCCGTTTTGGACCTTTTCACCATTTTATCATAAAAAATCGAAATTAGAAAGAGTGATTTCGATAAAAATAGATACAAATGATTCTAAAATAAGATTAAAATGTAATAATTTGTTGACTTTATCTATGAAAAGATATATAATAAATGCCATAAGAGAATCAAATGATTCTGTCATATCCATACAGAACCACGGGCGATAGAGAGGAGGTATACGAAAAAATATAAAATATATACAAAATCAAAGCAAACTGGCGAGGATTTATTGAAAAAATAGTGGAGCTGTCTGATTTTGATAAGAATCAAATGTATCTATATAGAAGAAAGGGAAAATATATGAAATTAGCGGGTAAAGTTGCAGTAGTCCCCGGCGGAACTGCCGGAATAGGAAAAGAAATTGCGCTTGCTTATGCAAAAGAAGGGGCGCAGGTGGTGGTAATGAGCAGAAACCAGGAGAGGGTATCTGCCATGGAAAAACTGCTCAAGGAGGCAGGTTCTGAAAAATCCTTTGGGATTGCAGTGGATATTTCCGATGAGCAGGCTGTTGTAGCGGCATTTAAGCATGTGAAAGAAACCTGCAGCAAGATTGATATCATGCTGAACAGTGCCGGGATCTATCCGGTAGCAGCCTTTGTTGAGACCACGAAAGAAGAGTGGGACCGTGTGATCAATGTCAATCTTAACGGGCCTTTTTACTGTTCCAGGGAAGCAGCGAAATATATGATTCCCCAAAAAAATGGGAGAATCATCTTTATTACTTCCGGTCAGGCATTGCGGGGAGAGGCACTGATGGCTCATTACTCTGCGTCTAAGGGGGCATTGGTAGCTCTTGCGCGTGCTTTGGCGGCGGAGTTGGGGCCTCATGGGATCACAGTCAACACCATCGCGGCTGGCCTGACCACCACGGATACGGTGAATTCCAGTATGCCGCCTCAGCTGCTGACCAATGCGGCTATGGGATTCCCGCTGCAGAGACTTGGAAGACCGGATGAATACAATGGGGCGGCCATTTTGCTGGCTTCTGATGACGGAGCCTATATTACCGGCGATACCATCGCTGTTGACGGCGGAGGTTCCAATGCCAATGCATCCCATCTGTAAAGGATGGTAAAAGGACAGGTTAAGAAAGGAGATTAAGATATATGGCAGAAAGACATGATATCGTGATTGTAGGGGCGGGACACAATGGATTGACTGCGGGATGCTATCTGGCAAAAGCAGGCATGGATGTCTGTCTCATTGAAAAAAATGACAGTGTAGGAGGAGGCGTGTTATCAGGGGAATATATAGCTCCAGGGTTTGTGACAGATCATTGTTCCACCATCCATGTCCTGGCACAGTTGAGTCCTACCATTAAAGATGACGATTTGGGGCTTAAAAAAGATTACGGATTTGAATATATTTATCCGAAAGTGCAGATGTGTATTCACTTCTTAGATGGAACTACCTTAAGTATCTACAATACACTGGAGGAAACCTGCCAGGAGATTGCGAAATATTCCGAAAAGGATGCCCAGGCTTACCGGAAATTCCAGGAATGGGCGGCAGGCGGAGTCGGCATGATTGTCCAGGGGTTCTATGCTCCGCCGCCATCTTTCGGGACCTTCGCCGGGATGATGGACAGCGGCCCGGAGATGCGGGAGCTTCTCCGCGCTACCATGATGAGCTGCGAGGATGTCATTGACGAATGGTTTGAGAATGATAAGGTTAAGATTGCCCTTACCCGCTGGATTTCAGAAATTATGGTTGACCCGTCTACCAAAGGAACAGGAATTATGGTGTTCGTTATGCTGGGTACGGCTCATATGGGGCAGGGGGCCGGCATGCCAAAGGGAGGTTCCGGAAGCTTAAGCAAGGCGGAGGAAGCCTATCTGAAAGACCACGGAGCAACCATCCATTTAAACAGCGAGGCAGTGAGATATATTGTGGAAGACGGAAAGTGTACCGGTGTCATCACAAAAGACGGAAAGGAAATTTATGCGGACCAGGCAGTGATCAGCGGCCTTCATTTAAAACAGGTATTTCCGCATATGGTTCCGGAAGGCAGTGTGCCGGAGGATTTCCAGAAAAAAGTTGATCGCTTGAAATCCTCTGATTTCTCCTGTTTCCAGCAGAGCGTGGCCCTTCATGAGCCGCCCAAGTGGATTGCGGACAGCCCCCAGTTAAATGAGGCGTTTATTGTAGAGTTTGCGCCCAATACCCTGGATGAGTACAAGCAGTATTTCTTCAATATAAAAAGAGGAATCCCGGCCCATTTCCCGCTGATTTCTGTATCAACCATCCACGATCCCAGCCGTGCGCCGGAGGGAAAGCATATTATGTATTTTTATGAGTATGCTCCCTATGATCTGCGGGATGGCGGAAGTGAAAAGTGGAGAGAAATCAAAGAAGACTATGCCGAAGAAGTGATGAATTTCCTGAGAAAGTACACTACCAATATGGGACCGGAAAATATCATCGGAAAGTGGTCCTGCTCACCGGTTGAGCTGGAAGAGCATGATCCGGCAATGGTTCACGGAGACTTTGCCCAGCTGGGTAGCTTCCTGGAGCAGAATCTTGGAAATCGTCCGATTCCGGGATATAACTATACCACGCCCATTGATAAGCTGTTTATCTGTGGTCCCGGGTGCCATCCCGGCTCCGGCGTAAGCTGCGGAGGCCGTGCAGCAGCAATGGCCGTACTGGAGGCACTTGGAAAGGATATTGATGATATCTGATCATGAAACCTGTGGCTCCCCGTAGATAACATGGGGAGCCATAACCTTAATATTAGGAGGAATCGTTGGATGAAGATGGTAAGCAAAGAAGGCCAGACAATGGTTGACGTTACCAAGGTGTATCCGGACAACGGAAACATTGTCATGGTGTGTAAGCTTATGGGAGCTTATTCCATGAAAATTTATCTGAAGCCGGAGGAATTGAGAAAAGCAATTTCTTTGGTCAACTGGGATTTGATTAAGGAGCTTCCGGATATGCTGGTAAAAGGCACAGCGGGGGAGGAGAAGCTTCGTGAGATTGGAAATAATCTGTGCAGACTGGGGCCGGATGCGTTACATATTATTTTGGGAGAGAATGGTCAGTCACGGCTGGCCGGTGCGGCCGCAGAGCTTGGTGTGGCCACTTTTGGAACTTTAGTGGACAGTACGCTGCTCCTTTTGCAGATTCTGCTGCAGGACAAAAAATAGTGGCCGGACAGGAGGATTTCATGAAAAAAGGAATAGATAAATGGGATGCTATTGTGGTAGGCGGCGGGCTGGCAGGCCTTAGCGCGGCCTACGAGATGGCGAGGAACGGCCTGGAGGTGATGGTCGTTGAACGGGGAGAGCACTGCGGGGCAAAGAATGTCTCCGGCGGGCGGCTGTATGGACACAGTCTGGAAAAAATGATCCCTGGTTTCGCGAAAGAGGCCCCCATAGAACGCAGGATTGTGAGAGAGCGTCTGGCTCTGCTGACAGAAGATGGGGGAACCGTTATAGAGTATGGTTCCGACAGGCTTGACGCGGCCCCGTCTTACTCAGTAAACCGCAGTGAGTTTGACCAGTGGCTGGCCAGAAAGGCAGAAGAGGCAGGAGCATTGGTCATTACCGGAATTACAGTGAGGGAATTATATATGGAGGAGGGGAAGGTCTGCGGAATCTGCTCGGACAAAGATGTATTCCGTTCTGACGTGGTTATACTGGCAGACGGCGTAAACTCTCTTCTGGCCCAGAAAATCGGTATGAAGAAAGAGTGGGATCCGGAGCATGTGGCAGTGGGAGTGAAAGAAGTAATCAAACTGGATTCCCAGAAGATCAATATGCATTTCGGTTTGAAAGACGGAGAAGGAACTGCCTTAATGGCCACTGGTTATGTGACCGGAGGGAAAATAGGCGGAGGATTCCTTTATACCAACAAGGATACGGTTTCGGTAGGCATTGTGACTACAGTGGGAGACACGGAACACAGTGAGGTTGCTGTCCCTGAGATGCTGGAGCGTTTTGAGCAGCACCCCATGATTCAGCCTTTGATCCAGGAGGGAAAAGTGGTGGAATATTCTGCCCATCTGGTTCCTGAGGGCGGGAAAAAAGCACTCCCTGCATTAGTGAAGGACGGCGTGATCCTGACCGGGGATGCAGCAGGATTTGTCATGAATCTTGGATTTACGGTTCGGGGCATGGATCTGGCAATCGAATCCGGAAGGCTGGCAGCGGAGGCTGTCCTTCGGGCCAGGGCTTTGGGGGATTTTTCCCAGGCGTCCCTGTCCCAATATGAAACTTTGCTAAATGAAAGTTTTGTCATGAGGGATATGGCTCAGTATCAGAACTTCCCAGGATTTATGGCCAGTTCCCATCGGCTGTATGATGATTACTCCCAGATGGCTGACTCCCTTTTGGCCCAGCTTTATGTTGTAGACGGAAACAGGCAGGATGATATTCTGACGAAAGCGGCCAGGGCGGCGGCGAAAGTAGGGTTGGTAAACCTGGCGCTGGACGGTATACGCGGATTGGGGGCATTGTAAATGAATCGAATGAGTGTAGATGATAAGCTGGGAACCAATATGTTCCGTGTAGATGAAGAACATGCACATATTACCATAAAGCAGGAGAAGGTTGATCACAAGGAGATTCATAAGCTTTTGCTGGCCTGCCCTGCTCATCTGTATACCCTGGATGAAGAAGGCGGGCTGCAATTTTCTTATGAAGGATGTCTGGAGTGTGGAACCTGCCGTGTGTTATGCGGCAAGAGCCTGATAAAAGACTGGGATTATCCGGAGAATGGCAAAGGCGTCCTTTATCGGAAAAGCTAAGATGAAAACGGGAAAACAATGGTTTAAAAATGCCAGGGCAGGCGCCCTGCCTCAGAGCATGATGCCTGCAGTGACAGCGATGTTCATGGCCTGGGGAAAAGAAGGTTTTTCTTTCCTTTTGGGAGCCTTGGGGGTCATGGGCGTGGCATTTGCTCATCTGGGGTTCAACCTGTTGGATGATTATTTTGATTATATCAGCCATCAGACAGGCTATCGCCATGTACTGGATCGGGCAGGGTTTCGGGCCTATACGGCAAAATGTCCCTATCTGCAGGATAAATCAGCAACTCTGCAGGATCTGGCCTGTGCAATCGCCTGTTTTGGCGGGGCGGCAATCGTTTGTGGGACAGTGATATTCGCAAGGCGCGGTATGATTATCCTGCAGATTGGAGTGCCGGCAGGCATCTTTGGGTACTTTTACTCAGGAAAGCCTTTTCGTCTAAGCTATCATGGGCTTGGGGAAGCTGTAGTGGGCATCATGTTCGGACCCTTTAACATGATTGGGGTCTATGCCTCTGCCTGCGGCCGGGTAGAACCGGCAGTGTTCATGATAGGCCTGGGCATGGGAATCCTGGTGACGGTTATCTTGTTTACCCATTCTATTCTGGATTATGCAGCCGATCAGTCTGTGGGGAAGAAAACCCTGGCTGCCCTGTTTCCCAAAGAGTCTGTCCGTCTGGCAGTATTTTATGGGATGAATGTATTGCCCTACCTCCTCATTACAGGGGCAGCCATTTGCGGGCTGCTGTCCTGGTGGTATTTGCTGGTGTGGACAGTGTTCCCCTTCTCCCTGGAACTGTGCCGATCCATGAGAAGATATGTAAAATACCCACAGGAAGAAGTACGGTGGAAGCTGTGGTACGGCCCGGTAAAGAACTGGGACAGGCTGCGGGAACTTGGGGTAGACTGGTTTCTTGTCCGGTGGCTTTTGGCACGGAATATTGTCATCTATTTCAGCGGCGCAAGCATGGCCGCCATATGGCTGTCAGGAGGTGCGGGATGAAAATAGGGAAGTTGATCTATCTGCCTGTATGGTATGTGAAAAATGTGATGTTAGGAGGCCATGGCCCTCTTCAGACGGTGATTGCCATTACGGATTGCTGTAATTTGGCATGCCGGCATTGTGCCTCTTCGGTACACGCGGGCACAGCCATGAAACCCTTTGGGCAGATAAATGAGGAGCTTCAGGCAGCTTATAACGCAGGTTCCCGATTTATTGATTTTGAAGGAGGGGAGCCTACCTTGTGGATGGATGGGGAACACGCCCTCAATGACCTCTATGATCTTGCTCATGAAATAGGATTCTTTCACTGTACGCTTACTACCAATGGGCAGCATCCTTTTGGAGATACCAGGGCAGATTTTGTCTGGGTAAGCGTGGACGGAAATCAAGCCTGTCATGACATGGTACGGGGAAAGGGGACATTTCAGGTCTTAGACCGCAACATCCGTGAGAGCGGGCTTAAGAATCTGGCCATTAATATGGTAATACACAGAAAAAATGTGTCATCCGTGACAGAGACTATACGTTATGCCAAGGAGAACCCGGCTGTCTGCGCTATTTCCCTGAATTTTCTCACGCCGTATCCTGGGACAGAGGAACTTCTTCTGCCATGGGAAACCAGAAAAAAAGTGATTGACCATATCATAAAGATGAAGAGGGCAGGCTATCCCATTATCAACAGCTGTTCAGGCTTAAGGAGGATGAAAGAGAGAAAGCCCCATCATAACTGCTGGATTTCCCATTTTATTCTTTTAGATGGCACATGGAAGGAGTGTCCGGGAAAAGAACTTGGAATCTGTATGGATTGCGGCTTTTGCATGGCAGGAGAGATGGACGGGGTGGCAGGACTGCGGCCGGATACGGTTCTGGCAGGACTGAAGCTGAGAAACTCGTGGTGGAAAAACAGAAAAAAGAAAAAGAATACAGGCAGGGGAAGATCGCAATGAAAAAATTGGGGCAGACTGGTCAGATCATGGAGTATGCGCTGGCGCAGACAGAGAAAAGAATGAAGCGGATCGTGCAGGGAGTCTTAAAAGACAAGCTTACCGGGACGATGCTGAAAGATGCGCTGGCGGCGCCGGGAAAAATGCTGCGCCCTCAGATGCTGGTCCTAAGCGCCTGTCTGGTTGATGAAAAGGCAGCTGCAGCCCACATAGAAAGTCTTATCCGATGGGGAGCGGTCATCGAGCTCTGCCATACAGCTTCCCTTCTTCATGATGATGTAATTGATCAGTCCCCAATCCGCCGGGGAAGGCCTACATTGATGAAGCGATATGGCAATTCCCCGGCTGTTTACGCAGGGGATTATGTGCTGGCCTGTGTTTTAAGGGAGGTCCTGAAATCCCATGGAGAGGACAGGGCGCTGCTTTTGACGGATGGTATTGAGGAAATGTGTGTCGGCGAAATGAACCAGACCCACTGCAGGTACCGGCAGAATGTAACCATAGAGCAGTATAACAAAAATATAGCAGGAAAAACAGGCGTGCTGTTTGCCGCAGCCTGCTGTCTTGGCTCTATGGAAGTGACAGGGGATCAGGGAATTGTAGAAAAATATGAGCAGCTGGGCCGGAGACTGGGGCGGGCGTTCCAGCTGAGGGACGACTTGCTGGACATCATATCGGATACAAAGGAATCCGGGAAATTGGTCATGCAGGACTTTCGGGAAGGTATTTATACGCTTCCGGTCCTGCTGGCCCGTGATCATACGATTTATGGTCCTGTTGTAAAAAAACTGATGAAGAAGAGCAGGAAAGGGATCCTGAGTGAAGAGGATTTGAAGGTTTTGAAGGAAACCCTTATAAAATCCCAGGCTGTTGGCAGGGTTTCAGAGGAGGTCTGTGATCTTCTGGAAGAATGTAAGAATGCAGTAAAGGATTCCTCATGCCTGTGGGCAAAAATAAGGACAGAAGCCATACTGGACAGACTGAAAACCATATAGCGATTCAGAAATCCAGTGGCTGTTATGAAGAAACATGGAGGTGATAAGGATGAACATACTTGTCTGTATCAAACAGGTGCCGGATACAACGGAGATTAAGATTGATCCGGAAAAGCATACTCTCATTCGTGATGGAGTACCCAGTATTGTCAATACGTTTGATACCTACGGGCTGGAGATGGCCTGCCGTCTGAAAGAAGAGACAGGCGGAACCGTTACCGTCGTGACTATGGGGCTGCCTCAGGCAAAAAATGCTTTAAGGAGTTGTCTGGGAGCCGGGGCAGATGAGGCGGTGCTGATTTCTGACCGGCCTTTCGGCGGTTCGGATACGCTGGCTACCAGCTATATTATTTCTCAGGCGGTTGCTTTTTTGGAAAGGGAGAAAGGCAGTACTTTTGACCTGATCTTGTGTGGGAAACAGGCCATAGACGGGGATACTGCCCAGGTAGGGCCGGAACTTAGCGAGCATTTAGGGAGGCCTTTGATTACTTATGTGTCTGCCCTGAAATACAGGAACGGTGAGTTTGAGGCAAAAAGGGAAAATGATGATGGATATGACCGGATCGGTGTGAAGGCGCCTTGTGTGATGACCGTGGTGAAGACCGCATATGAACCCAGGTATCCCACACTGAAAGCGAAGATAAGGGCTCAGTGGGCGGATATCCGGACCATTACGGCAGAAACCATGAAAGATACCCTGGATTTATCCAGGTGTGGCCTGAAAGGTTCGCCTACCAAGGTAGTAAGGACTACGACACCCCAAAGACAGAGTGAGTGCCAGTATATAAAAGAGGCTTCACCGGCTCTGAACGCGGGAAAGCTGGCAGATATTCTGGCCCGGAAAAAGGTGATCTAGGAGGTGGAACGAATGGATTTTTCTGAGTATAAAGGTGTCTATGTCTTTGTGGAGACCGAAGAAGGGAGACCAAAGGCGGTAAGCTTCGAGCTTTTAAATCCGGCAAGGAAGCTGGCGGATAAACTGGGAGAGTTTGTGGGGGCCTTTGTGGTAGGACATCAGGTGGAAGAGACGGCACAGATGTGTGTTCAGTATGGGGCAGATAAAGTGATCGTCATTGATGCGCCGGAATATCAGTATTATACCACGGATGCATTTACCAATGCGCTGCATAAAGCAGTAGAAAAATATAAACCAAACGTCATGTTGATCGGCGCCACCAATAATGGACGTGACCTGGGTCCCAGGCTTAGCTGCCGCCTTCAGACAGGATTGACGGCAGACTGTACCAGTCTGGATATCAATGTGGAATCAAGAAATATGGAATGGACCCGTCCCGCGTTTGGCGGAAATCTTCTGGCAACCATTATGTGCCCCAATGACCGTCCTCAGATGGGAACTGTGCGGCAGGGTGTATTTAAAAGACCCAAACCGGAACCGTCATGCCATGGGGAGATGATTTATGAAACGATCCGCACTATGCCGCAAGAGATATCTACCAGGCTGATCGAGCGTGTGAAAGAAGTTGTGGAATCCGTGAATCTGGAAGAGGCAGAGATCATCGTTGCAGGTGGATATGGCATTGGAAAAGCAGAGAATTTTAAATATTTAGAAGAACTGGCCCAGGTTTTAGGAGGTCAGGTAGGAGCTACCAGAAAAGTGGTAGATGCCGGGTGGATTGCCCATGCGTATCAGATCGGCCAGACAGGAAAGACGGTGGCACCGAAACTTTATATTGCCGTAGGAATTTCAGGAGCCATCCAGCATCTGGCAGGGATGAGCGGTTCAGAAACAGTAGTAGCAATCAATAATGATGCCGGCGCGCCGATCTTTGGAGTTGCCCATTATGGCATTGCAGGGGATTATAAAGAAGTGCTTCCGGCGCTGGTTGATGAATTCAGAAAGAGAAAAGGAGAACAGGAAAGATGAAAAAGAGTTGTTTAGCAGAACCTTTAAAAATCGGCAGAATTATGGCGAAAAACCGGATTTGGCTTTCTCCTATGGAAACCAATACCTGTTCTGTGGATGGAGAACTGACAGATGTGCAGCTGGCTCATTATGAGGCAAGGGCAAAGGGCGGAGCCGGCATGCTGATTCAGGAGTTTACCGCCGTGGACGGAGGGCATACCGTAAGGCCCCTGCAGCTGCGGATTGATGATGACAAGTTTAAAGTCCGCTTAAGCCGTCTGGTGGACGCGGTCCATGCATATGGTACTCCCATTATCTGCCAGCTCCACCATGCGGGAATGTTTTCCTCCCAGGATCCGGTATCGCCTTCTGGCGTTGCCTGTTATGAACTAGGGAAGGGACATTATATCCAGCCGAGAGTCATGACCATTGAGGAGATCGAAGCGGCACGGCAGAGCTTTATCGAAGCGGCTGTCCGCGCAAAAGAGATTGGATATGACGGCGTGGAACTTCACGGTGCTACAGCCTACCTTCTCGCCCAGTTCTTTTCCGGGTACAACAACAAGAGAACAGATAAATACGGCGGAAGCCTGGAAGGAAGAATGATGTTGGCAATCGAGATCGTTCAGGGAATCCGGAAGGCCTGCGGTCCTGATTTTCCCATAGGGTACACCATGTGCTATAACGACTGGCTGCCTGGAGGGGCCAATTTTGAGGATACCATGGTCTTTGCCTTGAGACTGGAACGGGAAGGGATTGATTTTATCGATTTTCAAACTGAGGGCACTTATGAGACCTTTACCCTGGAGCAATGTGCGGCAGGGGCAAGACGTCAGCCCAAAGGAATCTTCCAGACAGTAAAGGAATTTAAAAAAGTTCTCCATGTTCCTGTTTCCTGCCGTGCTTCCGGTGAGTATGATCCCAAAGTCTGGGAGAGGGCTGTGGCAGAGGGGCAGGTGGATGCTGTGCGTGCGGCCAAGGCCCATTTGGCAGATCCGGAGCTGGCTTCCAAGATATTAAAAGGAAGGGAGGAGGATGTCCGTCCTTGTATCCGCTGCCTGAACTGCCTGGACAGCGCGGTGGTGAAGCATATGGCTCTCAACTGTTCCTTGAACAGCGGCTGCGCCCATGGGGAGGAAGAAATCCGGAAAGCGGATACGCAGAAAAAAGTCCTGGTAATCGGAGGCGGACCGGCAGGTCTGGAAGCAGCCAGGGTATCTGCTTTGAGAGGCCATCAGGTGACACTCTGGGAAAAGGAAGATCATTTGGGAGGTAACCTGTACATAGCCTCTCTTCCCATCGGTAAGGAGGAATTCCAGAAGTTTACACGGTGGGCCGAAAGGCAGTGCAAAAAGCTTGGGGTGGCCATCTGCCTGAATAAAGAAGCAACGGCCCAAGCCGTGAAAGAATTTGCCCCGGAAGCAGTCATTTACGCGGCAGGGGCTGATCCCATAAAGCTTTCCGTACAGGGAGCAGACCAAGCTCATGTGATTTTTGCCAGGGACGCCCTTCTTGGAACGAAAGCTATTGGAAAGAAGGTTGCGGTGATCGGCGGCGGAGAAGTAGGAATTGAAACCGCAGACGCCCTGCTTTACAAAAATATCGCGGAGGAAGTGACTATTGTTGAAATGCAAAATGACATAGGCCGGGATATGCCGGGGATGGATAAGGCTTCCCTTATGGGAAACCAGTTCCCCAAATACTTCCCTCAAAGGCTTCATATTCTGGTAGATACAAAGCTGGATGAAATCCGGGAAAAGACCATTGTGGTGGAGGACAAAAACTGGAGAAAGACGGAGGTAGAGGCGGATACGGTAGTGCTGGCTATCGGCTACCATGCAAACAGAGAACTGTATGAGGAGCTTGAGGATATGACGGAAGAAATCTATATGATCGGAGATGCCATCCATCCAAGAAAGATCGTAAACGCAGTTCATGAGGGAAACAAGATTGCCCGTCAGATATAGTACAAAAAGCCTGTTACATGTGGCTTTTCCGTATATTGATACATAAAAAGCAGGAACGGCAGACGATAACAGTCTGCCGTTCTGTGAAGTATAAGACAGAAAATAGATTGGCCATCAGGTTTAAGGCATATAGCCTGTAACGATATAATCTACATATTGAGGAGGCAAAAATGAAGCTGAACTTTATTACGATAATGGTTCGAAGTATAGAGAAATCCCTTATATTTTATCAGAAATTAGTTGGATTACAGACTGTGAATCATATGGAGATGGAAAAGAGGAAAATTGTTTTTCTTGGAAATGGTAAAGAAGGGACTATGATTGAACTGATTGAGTTTAAAGATGGGGAGAAAGTTCAGGTGCATGGAATGGTTATGAGTTATCTGGCAGGAGAACCGTTGGAAAGAATCAGGGAAAGAGCCATAAGACTTGGGTATTCACCTTCTGATATAGCAAAAGAAGAGCCAAAACCAAAACATTTTACAGTGAAAGATCCAGATGGGATTGTAGTTGAGTTTACAGAATAATATTTACTCTACCTATATGCAGGGAGGAAAGCAAACAGATGTATAAAATAGTAAAATCAGAGAAATTGGCAGATAAAATTTATCTGATGGATATCCAGGCTCCCAGAGTAGCCCGAAATTGTAGACCGGGAGAATTTGTTATTGTAAAGATAGACCAGACAGGAGAGAGAATCCCCCTAACCATTTGCGATTATGACAGGGAAAAAGGGATGGTTACTATTGTGTTTCAGATTGTGGGCGCTTCCACTCAAAGAATGACTTCTTTGAAAGCGGGCGACTGTTTCCAGGATTTTGTTGGGCCTTTGGGGAAACCATCGGAGTTTATTCATGAGGATTTGGAGGTTTTGAAAGGCAGGAAGATGGTTTTTGTAGCAGGAGGTGTGGGTGCGGCCCCTGTATATCCACAGGTTAAATGGTTTAGGAATCACGGAATTAATACAGATGTAATCATAGGCGCGAAAACAAAAGATATGCTGATTCTGGAGAAGTCAATGAAAGCGGTAGCTGGAAATCTCTACATAACCACGGACGATGGTTCTTATGGGCGAAAAGGCATGGTGACGGATATGGTGAAGGAACTGGTGGAAGACCAGGGGAAACATTACGATGTATGTGTGGCCATCGGCCCCATGATCATGATGAAGTTTGTCTGTCTGCTGACGAAAGAGTTGAATATCCCTACCATTGTCAGCATGAATCCCATTATGGTAGACGGGACCGGCATGTGCGGCGCCTGTCGTCTGACCGTTGGGGATGAGGTAAAGTTCGCCTGCGTGGACGGGCCGGAGTTTGATGGTCATCTTGTGAATTTTGACGAGGCCATGAAGCGGCAGCAGATGTACCGGACCGAAGAGGGCCGTGCCATGCTGAAACTGAAAGAAAGAGATACCCACCACGGTGGATGCGGACATTGCGGAGGTGACGAGTGATGGATGTGCTGAAGAAAGTTCCGGTCCGTGAGCAGGACCCGAAGGTAAGAGCCACAAACTTTGAGGAGGTTTGCTTAGGCTACAATCAGAAGGAGGCCATGGAAGAGGCTTCCCGGTGTCTGAACTGTAAAAATGCCAGGTGTGTAAAGGGATGTCCCGTGGCTATCGATATTCCGGCGTTTGTGGAGAAAGTAAAGACAGGGGAGTTTGAGGCGGCGGCAAAGGTGATTGCCAGGTCTTCCGCCCTGCCGGCTGTGTGCGGCCGGGTGTGCCCCCAGGAGAGCCAGTGTGAAGGCCGGTGCATCCGGGGCATCAAGGGAGAACCGGTGTCCATCGGAAAGCTGGAGCGGTTCGTGGCGGACTGGTCCAGGGAGAACGGATTTGTACCGGACAGACCGGAGAAAACAAACGGAAAGAAGGTGGCTGTCATCGGCTCCGGCCCGGCGGGACTGACCTGTGCCGGAGATCTGGCCAAGCTGGGGTATGAGGTGACGATCTTCGAGGCCCTTCATGAGCCCGGCGGCGTGCTGCTGTACGGTATCCCGGAGTTCCGTCTGCCCAAGGAGGGCGTGGTGATGCCGGAGATCGAGAATGTGAAGAAGCTGGGAGTAAAGATCGAGACCAATGTGATCATCGGAAAGTCGGTGACCATCGATGAACTTCTGGATGAGGAGGGATTTGACGCGGTGTTCATCGGCTCCGGCGCAGGGCTTCCCATGTTCATGGGGATACCGGGGGAGAATGCCAACGGCGTGTTTTCCGCCAATGAGTACCTGACCAGGAGCAATCTGATGAAGGCGTTTAGGGATGATTACGATACACCTATTGCCGCGGGAAAGAAAGTTGCCGTGGTGGGCGGCGGGAACGTGGCCATGGATGCGGCCAGGACGGCGCTGCGTCTGGGAGCGGACGTACATATCGTGTACCGGAGAAGCGAGGCGGAGCTTCCGGCCAGGGTGGAGGAAGTACACCATGCCAGGGAAGAGGGAATCATCTTTGATCTGCTGACCAACCCCACGGAGATTCTGGTGGACGATAACGGTTGGGTGAAAGGAATGCGGTGTATCCGCATGGAACTTGGGGAGCCGGACGCGTCAGGCAGAAGGAGACCTGTGCCGATCGAGGGTTCGGAGTTTGTGATCGATGTGGATACGGTCATCATGTCCCTGGGAACTTCCCCCAATCCATTGATTTCCAGCACCAACAAGGGACTGAAAGTGAACAGGAGAAAGTGCATTGTGGCGGAAGGGATGACCGGAAAGACCAGCAAGAAAGGCGTTTATGCCGGAGGCGACGCGGTGACCGGGGCTGCCACGGTGATTCTTGCCATGGAGGCAGGACGGGCGGGTGCCAGGGGGATAGATAAATATTTGACTGATACTAATGAGAAATAGAAAATCAAAATACCAAGGCTGAGAATTGTTATTGTATAAATTGGTGTGACAGCGATTTTTTGGGATCCCAGATAGGCTGAATCTGTCGGAAGCTCCGACAGGTTCAGCCTATTCAGGAAACAGTGCCTATAAGCTTAACCGATGTTATTCTCTGCCCCAGCCCGCAAAACAGCCCGTTTGATCATAGTCTTTTCGGCAGTTTCTTCCGAAATCTATTTCCCGCTCAAAATCTCCCCATTGACCGTTAGATTGAGATACCCGTTTTTTCTTCTCCCATTATGAACAAACCTCCGATAAAAATATTTTAAAGTCCCAGCAGCGTCTTGGCGTTTTTATAAGCTACCTGGTCATACAGTTCTGGAGGAAGTTCTTTAAGCTGCTCCAGAGCATGGCCCATACCCCAGTCATCAGGGGTGATGGGATAGTCAGAACCAAAAAGAATCTTGTCGCTTCCCAGAATTTCAGCAGCGCACATAACAGCTTTCGCGCTCATGGAGTGGGTGTCCCCATAGATGTTATTCGTATAATTCTTCATATTGCGGAGAAAACGTTCAGGAGCGGAGGGGTCAGTTACACAGCGTCCGGCCCGTTCTGCTCCGGTCAAATACATGGTGTAGAGCATCTCCATCCGTTCCAGCATAAAAGGATACATTCCTCCCAGCTGTCCCAGAACCACTTTAAGCCGCGGATGGCGGTCAAAAATCCCGGAAAGCACCAGCCTGGCAGCGCAAAGGGCGTCTTCCATTAGCTGTCCCATTCCGGCATACAGAAGAGTGTCATTCATAAAACCGGGAAGAGGGGCGTCAGGGTCATTCACCTTATACAAATTGCTGAAATGGATAAAAACCGGTTTTCCCGCCCGCTCCGCTTCTGACCAGAAGGGTTCAAACTCAGGAGCGTCCAGAAAACAAAGCTGTCCATTCAGACGGTATGCCGCAAGAATCGAATACCCCTTTACTGAGTCATGACAACGGCCAATCTCTAAAAGTGCCTCATTGCCGAGTCGCAAATCCACAAGGGCAGTGGTCAAAAGACGCCCGCCGCTTTCTTTGCACAGGGAGATGGTCCGATCATTGAGAAGTTGCACTGCTTCCAGGGGAGATATTCCCACGGTTACGCAGGCAGCATCAATGATCTGGGTGATATTGGCAGAGTAAGTGTTCAGAGAGATTTGAATACCAGAAGCTTCCATCTTTTTATAGCGCAGTGAAACCTCCTCAAAAGCCGGATTATTCCAGAGATAAACAGGTCCGAAATCCTTCCTGCCGGTTTGTTCCATCCAGGCAAGGTAATCGGTGTTAAAAGGTGCAGCCACATGATGAGCGTGGCAATCAATCAGCATGATATGTTCCTCCTTTTTATGGATTTGCGAAACTTGATTTTTTTATAAAAGTATTTTATAGTAAGAATATGGCAGAATAAATAAAAAATAAGACCAATTATGTCCGAAATATGACAAGTTGATGTAAATGTTCAGAAATAAAACTGTTTACTGACAGAGAAAGCGGTGTATGATGGAGAAAGAGAAAACCTTTGTGCTGCGCCGGAGGATTGTCTGGGCGGTTATTTTGCTGTTGTTCCCCACATCTGTTTTCTTTGGGTGGGGTACCCATATGGCTACCAGGCAGATTCAGGATCAGATTGGGCAGGCAAACCGTTCCAGCCTTCAGCTTTATGTAAGTACCCTTCAGGATGAGATTATTGAAACCGAAAAGTTCCTTAATCATCTGGTCTATGAAGACAGTGATCTTTATGAATTTACATCCGGAGGCGCTCCGCAGACTCTGGAGACCTATAGCAACACAATATCCGGCGTGCTGGAAGAAGGGTTTAAAAATAACGCAGATCTTACCGCCCTGGTTGTTTGTTGTCCCAAAACGGAAACTATATATGTAAAATTTAATTCCATTATCCTGTATACTGGCCTTGAACCGGAGATTCGGGCCATGGCCAGACAGAAGATGAACGCCAGGGAGACGGATCTGGGATGGTATCTGGAAAAGGGGCAGGAACATCACTATCTTTGTCGTATGGTGGAGCAGAACGGCTGCTATATTATAAGCTTTTATAATTTGTCCCAGGTTGTCACCAACGCCTCCATTTTTTATGAGCAAAGAGGAGAGTTGGTTCTGTTCACGAGAAAAGAAATCCTGGCCAACAGTCGGTTTCTGGAAAACCATAATATGCGGTTGGACTATGACTTTAATGGTGATTACTATTTTTCAGACAAGAACTATGAATACATCGTGACCCAGGAGCAGTTCATCAACTTTAAGATTGCCCTGATAGAGCCTTACTCCTCTATGAATAACAGCATCCGTCTGCTCTACTTAAGTCCTGTTCTGTATGTGGCGGTGGCGGTGCTTGCTCTGGCCTTTGAACTGTTCTATCTGCGGAGTATGCTGTTTCATCCCCTGGCCCATTTGGTACGGGTTATGGAACAGATTCAGACAGGTAATCTCCATGTAAGGCTGGAAGGGCTAAGAAGCGCGGAACTGTTCAAAGTGCAGCAGACCTTCAACGCCATGGTCACAGAACTGGTGAATTCCAGGATAAAAAGCTATGAGCAGAAACTTGAGATTGAGCGGTCCCAGTTGAACAGTTTGAAGATGCAGATACGGCCCCACTTTTATCTCAACTGTCTCAAGGGCATATTCGGTCTGGCACAGTCCGGAAAGAACGCCAAAATTCAGGAGGCGGTCCTTTGTCTGTCCCGGCATATGCGTTATGTGATGGACATTGACACAGACATGATCCCACTGGAACAAGAGATTAAGATGTGCGAAAACTATATTCAGCTTCAAAAAGAATGTGAATGCGGCAGTCCAAAGATCTATATTTCTGTGGATCCGAAAGCCTCTATCGTCATGGTGCCTCCGGTCAGTCTTCTGACATTGGTGGAAAACTGTGTAAAGCACGCAACCACCCAGAAAGGAGAACTTGAAGTAAAGATACAGGTCAGGATGCTGGAGGCGGATGGTCAGCAGCTGGCTGATATCCTGATTGCCGACAACGGCCCCGGCTTCCCACCAGATATCCTGGAGGCATCCCGCCGGGATGGGATGAAGCAGAGCAGCATCGGACTGCGCAATGTCATACAGCGGATGGAACTTCTGTACGGGGACCGGTGTGTGTTCCGTTTTTTTAACGACAATGGGGCAAAGATAGAGCTGATGCTGGCAATGGATGAAATAGGAGAGGAGGAGTCTGGATGAACCTTTTGATCGTGGATGACCAGGAATCCGTAATCAACGGGCTGCTGGATGGAATTGACTGGGGTGGGCTGTCTATCGACAGGGTCATGACGGCATCAAATGCTTTGGAAGCGAAAACTATTTTTGAGAAAGAACCTGTTGATATCGTACTCTGTGATATCGAGATGCCAGTAGAATCAGGCATTGATTTGTTCCATTGGGTCAGAAAGAAGGAATATTCCCCTTATTTTGTTTTTTTGACCAGTCACGCGGAATTTTCCTATGCCCAGGAAGCGCTGCGCCTAGGGGCGGCTGAGTACATTGTTCAGCCGGCTCCCTATTCGGAAATTGTCCGGGTAGTGACCAAAGCCATTGCTGCCGTAAGTAAAAAAAGGGAAGACGAGATTACCAGGAGTCAGGGCCAGGTTTTGGTAAGGCAGCAGAAGAGAATTGGCAGTGGAGCTATCCGAAGCCTTCTGGCGGGAAGGATCATGAAAGAAGTCTGGCAATCTTTGGAAGAGCAGGGAATGTTGCCTAAGTTGAAAGAGCCGGCATACCTTGTAATGGTGCAGATCGTCCGGTGGAATGAAGACGAAAGCAGATGGGAGCCAGCGCTTTTGGAGGCAACCCTTGAAAATGTGGCTGATGAGATCTTTGGTGCCTGTGGTCAGATTGCTGCCATGGCTATGGTTGACAATGATGTCTGCGCTCTTCTGCTCCAGGGACGTGAGAGAGAATTGGTATCCCAAAAGGAACTGGTGCGTCAGCTGGGCTTTTTGGACAGTTTCTGCGCCAGGTATTTTAAATTTGATGTGGCCTGCTATTTCCAGGAACCGGAGGCTGCAGAAAAAGCCGGACTTCTATGGAAGAAGCTTCAGACCAGGGCAGAAAGCAATGTTCTTCGGCAAAAAGGAGTCTTTTTTCCAGAAGCTGACGTTTTCCAGGGAGAGCCCGGCTACCGTTTGTCAAAAGTAAAGTACTGGAAAAAGCTGTTGGACGAAGGGTACTATCAGACGGTGGAAGAAGAGGCAATAGGGCTTTTGCGGCAGCTTTCCCAGCAAAATGTTATGAACAAGGAAACGCTGAGGGCATTTTACCAGGATTTCATGCAGATGCTTTACGCCTGGATGAACGAGGGAGGACGGGCCCTGGGAAGTATCTTTACAACGGCTGAGGCCATGGAGCTCTACCAAAGCGGCACTAAATCTGTGCAGCAGATGGAGGAACTGATCCATTACGCACTTATGAATTTAGGCCAGGAGCAACAATCGGAGGATATTGATTCCCAAGCGGTCATGAGACTGGTTATGGATTATATTCAGAATCACCTGGAGGAAGACCTGCGGCGGGATGATATCGCAGCATATGTACACTTGAACCGGGATTATCTGAGCAGGATGTTCAGCAGGGAGATGGGGATATCCCTAAAAGAATTCATCACAGAACAGAAGATGAAAGCGGCTCAGGGAATGTTAAGAACAACAGGTTTTCCGATTAGTTTCATTGGAGCCAAGCTGGGGTACTGCAATTCCAGCCATTTTTCCTTTACTTACAAAAAAGTCATGGGACGGACGCCAAAGGAAGAGAGGGCGCTGAAAGAAAGTTAGACATGGGGCTGCTGCATATTTTTTGTGGCAGCTCATTTTTTTGAATAAAAAGTCAGAAAAAGGATAGATTGTGGTAATATTCACGATATATGGTTTTTGTGATGCTGAAAAATGTCACAATCTGGATAAAATAAAGCAGAAAGTTGGCGGAGGAACTGGTAAAAACAGTATATAGTTAATACATAATCATTTGACAGAAAGGAGTTGCGGTATGTCAACAGAGCATGAAATACTGGTCCAGGTAAAAGACATGTGCAAGAATTTTGGCGTGACAATAGCTCTGAACCATGTAGATATTGATATTCGGCGAGGGCAGATATTGGGACTGATTGGCGAAAATGGGTCGGGAAAATCAACGGTTTCCTCCATCATTGCAGGTATTCAGCCGCCCACCAGCGGTTCCATGACCTACAAAGGCCATCCATGGAGTCCCGCCACGGCTTTGGAAGCGGCCCGCGGCGGGATTGGGATGATTGTGCAGGAAGCAGGCACCATCGGAAGTATTTCCGTGGCCGAAAATATATTCCTGGGCAATTATGAGCCTTTTAAGACAGGACCCATTATCAATAAGAAAAAAATGGTGGCGGAGGCCAGGAAAGCCCTGGACAAGATTGGAGTAGAAGATATCGACCCATCCCTTCCGGCAGGGCTGTACGATATGCAGGACCGGAAACTGATCGAGATCGCCAAAGTGATGTACCATGAACCGGAACTTATTATTGTGGATGAGACGACCACGGCCTTGTCCCAAAAGGGCCGGGATCTGCTGTACAAGCTGATTCATGACGGGGCGCAGAAAGGGAAGGCAGTAGTCTTTATCAGCCATGACCTGGAAGAATTGATGGAGCATTGCGACAAAATGACCGTATTGAGGGATGGAGTGATTATAGATTCTTTCCCCAGAGAGCAGTTTGATCCGGAGGACATCAAGCGGAAGATGGTAGGACGGGAGATTAGCGGCCAGTACTACCGGGTTGATGAAGACGGATACAGCAGTCAGGTGGTGCTGAAAGCCGACTGTATTACCACTATGTCATCCCTGCTGTGCTTCAGTATGGAACTGCACAAAGGGGAGATACTGGGGATTGGAGGTATTTCCAGTTGCGGGATGCATGAGCTGGGGCGGGCATTATACGGGCTGGAGGATGTGGTAGATGGCAAAGTGGTCTTGATGAAAGACGAAAAAGTCATCACCGGAGCCAAATCAGCCTTTGATAATGGCATGGGTTATGTATCTAAGAATCGGGATACCGAATCTCTGGAACTTAATGCTTCCATTGAGGCCAACATACAGAGTACTGGTTATAAGAAAAACCGGCTGTTTGGTCCGTTCATATCGCCGGCGAAAGAAAAATCTTATGCGGCCCGGCAGATAGAAACCTTGGCCATTAAATGCATAAACGGCCGGCAGAAAGTGAAAGCCATGTCAGGAGGCAACAAACAGAAAGTCGTATTCGGCAAATGGATCGCCGACGATGCCGACATCCTGATTCTGGACTGTCCCACCAGAGGCGTGGATGTGGGTGTAAAGGCATCCATGTACCAGCTAATCTATAAGATGAAGCAGCAGGGTAAATCCATTGTCATGATCTCCGAAGAAATGCCGGAACTCATCGGTATGTCAGACCGGATACTTATCATGAAAGACGGACGGATCAACGGGGAGTTTTTCCGAAAAGACGGTTATCAGCAGCACGAACT
Source organism: Clostridiaceae bacterium (assembly GCA_910574345.1). Classification (GTDB taxonomy): domain Bacteria; phylum Bacillota; class Clostridia; order Lachnospirales; family Lachnospiraceae; genus UBA3402. Next base: position 25,317 of record CAJSZV010000035.1, read on the forward strand.
AATAGAATGTATGATTTAAGGAGGGGAGAAACATATGGAAAATACGAAGGAAAACAAGCTCCCCCAGGGGACGCGCAAACTAGGTGTTATGGATCATATCCGTATCATTCGGGACAAGCCCATGTTCCCGTTAATCTTTCCGCTGACCGTGCTGATCTTGATTATCGCAGGCTTCGGCATTGCTACAGAAGGCGGTTTCTTCAGAAAAACCGTGCTCATGGGCGTATTTAACCAGGCGCTGATCATTGCCACGGTTTCAACTGCTATGACCTTTGTGTTTGCTGCAGGAAACATGGATATTTCAGTGGGAAGCGCTATGGCGTTTTCGGCAGTGGCAGGGGTTTACGCCTATAATGCCACAGGCAGCGTGTTTTTCATGGTTGTAGTCTGTCTGGTAATAGGGGTGGTGTTGATGAGTTTTAACGGGTTCATTCACGCCATGTTCGGCGTCAGGACCATCATTATTTCCATAGTTATGATGCAGCTATACAGTGCTATAGTCAGCCTGATCCTGGGACCGGACACTGTAAGCATAGACTACGGCCTCTGCCGTCAGCTTGAAAATGCAGGATTCCGCAACATCTCATTTATCCTGTTTTTTGTATTCTGTATGATACTGTTTCACAGCACCTCTGTAGGGCGCAAGCTGAAATTTGTAGGCGGCAACGCCAGATGCGCCCAGCAGACAGGCATTCAGTATAAAAATACAGTCTTGATAAGTTTTGCGGTTGCCGGATTGGGAGTAGGATTAAGCGCTGTGTTCTCCATAATTCGGACTTCCACAGTAGGTACGACCCTGGGGGCAGGCATGGGTATGGATGTGATGTTGGCAGTGGTTTTGGGCGGTATGTCAATATTCGGAGGTTCCCGCTCCAACGCCTACGCAGGTCTTTTGGGAGCAGTAACCGTATCAGCGCTGAATAAAGGACTTCTGATGTGTGATGTTTCGCCTATGCTGATTCAGGGAGTCAGGGGCATTGTGTTTCTGATACTGGTATTTTTGAACAGCGAGCGGCCGGCTACGCTTCCGTCCGCCCAGGATTAGGGAAAAATAAATAAAAGAACATACATAAAAATAAAAATGGAGGATAAACAAAATGAAAAAAAGAGCATTAGCACTTGCACTGGTTCTATCCATGACGTTTGGGCTGACAGCCTGTGGAAATGGAAACAGCACTTCCCAAGGCAGTAACGGAGGAAACACCACCACAGCCCAGGCTGATTCCGGCAGCGGCGAAACCGCAGCCCCGTCCCAGGCAGGAGCAGCAGGGGAAGCCAAGACTCCCCAGGATTTCAAGAAGTTTAAGATCGGAGTCATGGAATCCCAGTCTAACGACAGCACGGTGCTGCGCCGCAACTATTACGAAAACTATATCGCGCCCCGCTACAATGTGGAATTTGTATTCTCCGAGCAGGTGAAAAGTGCGGAGGACGAGATGAACTTTATCGAAAACTGCGTGGATATGGGCGTAGACGGCATCATCAGTTACCGCTCATCACCAGATGTGAATCAGATCATTCAGGTATGCGAGGAATATGAGCTGCTCTACAGCGTAAACACCACCCGCACTCCTATGGTAGAAGACGCTTTTACCGGCGGATATCAGACCATGACCGGCGTGTGGGGCACTGAGCCCAGCATCGTATCCAATGAATTTAAAGAGTGGATCAAAAGTGTGGCTTCCGAAGACGGCTCCGAAGGCTTTATGGTAACCTCTGCTCTGGCGTTCCAGGGCAACACCATGCATGCAGAATGTACCCAGGGCGTGCTGGCAGCTCTCCAGGATATCTATGGCCTGACCTATGAAGACACCATCGAAAATCTGGCCGCAACTTCCGTTCCTTTGGAAGTTCCCAATGACAAGGGCCTCAATATCTATATCTATCCAGGAACTAACAGCACTTCCGACAACTGGGTACAGGGAGCCAGCACAGCATTGCAGACCGGCAAATACGGAGTATTCCTTCAGGCGGCTCCCACATACGGCTATACAGGCGTGGCAGTAGACGAAGTTGAGCGGGGATTTGACATGAATATCAAAGTAGCAGTAAACGCCTCCATTTCCGATACGTTGGTAACTGCCTTTAATACAGACGATAAATTCGGCAATTCGTCTCTGGATATGGCTACTGTGCAGTCTGTAAGTTTCTTAAGCGCCATGGGCTTTATCCAGGTCTATAACCATTTGACAGGCTATGAGCACTTAAACCGCATGGCCAATGGCGAACCAGCCTTTTTCAATATGCCAATATGGGCATTAAGCAGTCGGGAACAGGTAAACCAGGCCGCAACATGGGATAATGCAGAAAAAGAAACCTGGATATTTAACGAGGATGCCATCAATGCCGCACTGGGCATCTGCAACCCGGATCTGACCAATGAAAAACTGGTAGATTACTATAAGAGCATTACCCTTGACTGGGTTATTGAACATATGAGCTAACTGCTGGATAAAAGGCGGCGTGGCGGCGGTCGAGCCGGGCCACGCCGCTTCTGCTATCTGAACTGTTACTAAAAATTTACTTTATTTTAAGAAAGGCGGCCGCGGGCAGGCGTATGGATGGGAAGCCGCGCCGAATATCCTGCAGCCGGGACGGTATGACTATGAAACAGAATCTGACTGCGCATAAAGTCAAAAGTATATTGAAGATGTTATCGCTGCCAATCATGGTCTTTCTCATTATGAATACCATTGATCTCATAGCAACAGGCCAGGGTGTGATCAGTTCTGGAACAGATGTACGGGCCTTGTTTCGGAATATCCTTACCACATTCAGCTTTGCTTTGGCCCTCAACTGCAATCTTAGGGTAGGCCGAATGGATCTGTCCCTGGGTTCTCAGATGTACCTGGCATGTATCTTTGGCGGCAATCTGGCACTGCAGATGGGACTAGGCGGTGTAGGCGTACTGATATTCAGTATGGTACTTGGCCTGCTGTGCGGGCTTCTGGTAGGTTCCCTGTATGTTCAGCTGCGCATCCTGCCCATGATTTTCGGCATCGGCATGTCTCTTATCTTTGAGTGTCTTTCTTTCGGAGCCTACAATCAGCAGGGATTGATGCTTTACGGCAAACCAGGAATATCGATCCTGTCCGAAATATGGTTTGTAGTGGCGGTCATTGTAATAATGATCGCAGTAATGACCTTTATGTTTCAGTACAGCACTTTCGGTTATAAAGGGAGGGCTGTCCAGGGTGGTCAGCGTCTGGCCTCCGACGCCGGCGTCAATATCTACACAAACTGTATCATCAGCTACACCCTGGCAGGAACTTTGGCAGCCTGTGCCGGTGTGTTCAATACAGCGTTTATGGGTACCCTGGTGCCTACCCTGGACATGGGAAGCAATGGTATGTTTTTCGGCAGCATGTTCCCTATGTTTGTAGGAACCTGGCTGGGAGCCTTTGTGGGCAATCCGGTCATGGGCGTGCTCTGCGGGACCATAAGCGTCCGGCTGTTGGGCCTGGGTCTGGCTAAGCTGTCCATGGAAGGCATGGTACAGAACATCATCATCTTTTCCTTGTTCCTTCTGTTTATGATACTGAGAGATAATATGAGTAAATGGAGTTACCGGAAAAAACGCCGCGCCCGCATGGCTCTGGCGAAACAGACCCGGCTGGAGATGGGATTGGCAGAAGCATGATTAGGTTCACCTATGTGGCAGTCAGGCCCTTATACTTTGACATATCCGGCTCTCTGTGACAGGGCTGTATGTGCAGGCTCTGGATTTCATTAAGGGTCAGGACAGTGTCCACCACCAGGACCCCTTCAGATGCCTTTCGGTTATAGATTTCTACATGAGGGACAGACACCCGCTCCATATAGGAGATGTCTTCGGGCGTCAGGTCGGAGGGCTGTCCCATGGAAAGCCACTTGTCCAAGGCGCTGCCGCTTTTGCGGCTGACAGAATAGACGGTGATCCGGTAATTATCCGTCGTATCCGTGCGGATATGAAAGACCAGACGCAGAGAGGAAGTGTCATCGAAGACCTGTTCCCATCGGGGCATTTTGGAAGAAAAGCGTTCCTGGGAGGTTGCGTAATAACTGAAGTTCAGCTGCTTGCAATTGTGGCAGGCAATATCCAGAGTACCACTGCCGTCGTGGGTAGCCAGACAATGATCCCCATGATAAAGAACATAACGACCGGAACGGTTCATAAAAGAAAACGCGTAGTAGGCGGGCTTGCAGATTCCATCCTTGGACAGCAGCCCGCCTCCACCGTTTAAAAGAGCATCACTGTCATAAGAATCCGAAAACACATCACTGCCTACCCAGTACCCAAGCAGGGAAGCCTGGCCGTAGGTGTCAATAAGATTTTTCAGCACATAAGCCCCTTTGTAGCAGCTGTCATTAAAAATATCCCGGCTGGAGATGGTAGAATTCCATTCCGTAACATAAACCTCAGGGATCGTAAACCGGACTGAGGCCATGATCTCCCTGACCATACGGATCTGGTTCTTCAGATAATGGGTATCTGTAGAGCGCTGCCAGCGAACCTGCCCGCTTTTAAACCTCTTTTTGTTTCCCGGATCCACAGAATAAGGAATATACTGGTAGCTGTAAATCGAAATAAAATCAGGATAAGACATACGTTTCTTCCAGCTGCGGAGAAAATCCGCCATGGGGTCCGTACCGAAACTGACATTGAACCCAGCCCCTCCAATCCGCAGATGAGGCGCCCTGGCTTTTACGGTCTGAGACAGCAAGTCAAAAGTATCCAGATACCGCTCAACCGTCATCCGCTCATCATACCACAGTTCAATAACCCACTGTTCCACTTCGGCGATGCCGTACCTTCGGATGCAGTGAGATAAAAACGCCTGGAGGAAGGCGGAAAACTGGCCGGGTTCCTCAAAAACAATCTTCTGCTCCTCATAAGTCACATAGTGATCCAGAGTCTGGATGATCTGAATCGGCTTAAAGCCCAGCTCCAGAAAAGGGTGCATCCCATTGGACGTCAGAAAATCCAGGATGTTATCCAACTTGCTGAAATTATAGCGATGCTCCTTTGGGTTGATAACAAGGTACAGTTCCCTGCTGAACAGGTCCCAGAGCCGGAACTGGGAAAATCCAAGAGTACGGCAGAGAAACAAAACATGAGACTGGGTCTTTGCCCGCAGCAGATCCTTAGCCGGGCCTATATTAATCATCTGGCTCCAAACTTTCTTATAGGGAACAAGAGACTGACCTATAGGGTCCAGGGAAATATCCTTAAATGGCAGGCCGTCTGTTTCAGGAGAAGAGGACGCCTCCTGGCTCCACAGATGTTCCAAGCGTCCTGTCAGGCGGTCTGGCTTTGGCATTTGCGGGGGTGGACACGCCAAGATTCTGTGCTGTTCTAAATAGGCAGAGGGCGTGGTATGGTAAGTCTCCTTGAATATGCGGTTGAAAGAAGACATATTAGGGAATCCGGCCTCAATCGCTGCGCGGGTGATAGATTTCTTTCCGGAGAGAAGTTCCTCTACTGCGTGAGTCAGGCGAACTCCGTTTAAGTAGCGCACAAAGCCGCAGCCCAAGCTCTTTTTAATGTATTTAGAAAGATAGGCCTCAGAAAGATATAAAGCAGCGGCCAGATCGCCAAGCTTTAAATCCTCCTGATAGTGAAGGTCAATATAAGCGGTAATCTCGCTGCGGCGCTCCGAGTCCTCATCCTGTATCTGGCGGTAACGGGGATCCTCTGGCAGAACGAGAAAATTGTTGACCAGGAGAAACAAAAGCTGGTTGTACAGAATATCCAGATAAATACCGGGCAATCCCAGACCGTCATTTGGCTGGCTGAAGATCTGAGTAATCAGCTTTCGGATTTCCCCATAAGCATTATGGCGTTCCAGCCTGCTGTTGCAGAAAAAATACGGGCGGCTGGTGCCAAGCTTCCGGCATAAGGCCCTATAATCAAGTTTGAGAATACCTAATAACACATGTTTGCTATGGCAGTATCGGTGGGGTTGATTAAAGTTAATAAGCAGAAAATCCCCCTTCTGCCACTGGAACGTCTTTTGGCCTACCGACAGTTCAAGCTCACCGTCCAGAAGAAAGAATAGTTCAGGCTCCAGGTGGTTGTGCCAGTCAGACTGAGGGGCGTCAGTAAAGGAAAAGTTCATGATCTGGTTCATGGGATACCTCCTTGGGAATGGTTGTCACAGCCTCGAAGGGACTGTTTTTGGTATAGGCGTATTTGGGGCAAAAATGCCGCAAGTCCGGTATTCTTCCTGTATTCTACCACATCAGTCCTTCTTATTGCAAGAATAGGACAAAAAATAGATGTGATATTTTGCTAAAATAGTCATATTAAGATAAAAATTAAAAAGAATTATTAAATAAATCGAAAATATAGTCAAAAAATAAAGCGATATTTTGGGTTTTCTTTTGTATACTAAAGCTACCAAAACAAATCATCGTACAGTCGATGATAATAAAAAAGAAGAGAGGGATTGATCATGAAAGACGGAAAACTGATGATCGGCATTATCGGCTGCGGAGGAATTTCAAATCAGAAGCATATGCCTGCATTGAGCAAGTTAGGTGAGAAGTGTAAGATGATAGCTTTCTGCGATATTATTGAAGAGCGGGCCAGGAAAGCAGCGGATCAGTACGGCGAAGGCAACGGAAAAGTTTACACAGACTACCATGAGCTGTTGGCAGATCCGGAGATTGACGTAGTACATGTACTGACTCCTAATGTGGCTCATGCGCCTATTGTAGTGGCAGCTTTTGAGGCCGGAAAGCATGTAATGTGCGAAAAGCCTATGTCCCATAGTACAGAAGACGCCAGGAAAATGATGGATGCCTGGAAAAAAAGCGGAAAGAAATTTACCATCGGTTATCAGAATCGGTTCCGCCCAGAAGTACAGATGCTCCACAAGTCCTGCGAGGCCGGTGAACTGGGGGAAATCTACTTTGCCAAAGCTCACGCCGTGCGCCGCAGAGGCGTACCTACATGGGGCGTATTTCCCAACAAATCTCTGCAGGGCGGCGGGCCCCTTATTGACATCGGAACCCATGCCCTGGATATGACCTTATGGATGATGAACAATTACAAGCCGGTCAGTGTCAACGGTTCTGTATTCTACAAGTTGGGTCACTTGCCCCAAGCTGTGGAGGGCAACAAGTTCGGACCGTGGGATCCCAAAACCTATGAGGTGGAGGACTCTGCATTCGGCTACATTAAGATGGAGGGCGGAGCAACCATTTATCTGGAGGCATCCTGGGCTTTGAATATCCTGGATGCCAGAGAAGCTTCTACTACTCTCTGTGGAACTCTGGCAGGAGCAGAAGTTCGGTCCGGCATGTACTACGACAAAGACGAGCTGGTGTTTAATCGGGGACATCATGGAACCTTGACCGAGGAATGGCTTTCCAAGACCGGAAGAGTCGCTTACTTTGATGGTGGAAAGAAGGGAGAGCCAGGCTACGAGGAAGCAAACTACTGGCTTGACGCCATTTTAAACGATACAAACCCATTAGTTCTTCCGGAGCAGGCATTTGTGGTTACCCAGATTTTGGATACCATCTACAAGTCTGCCGCAGAAGGGCACGAGATTCAGTTAGTCTAAAAAAAGAAAGTCCAAAGCAGTGTGTGCCGTCACACGATAAGAGGGAGGGAAGACTATGGTACGATTTGGAATCATCGGATATGGCTACATGGGCCATGTTCATCAGAAAAATCTGGAACAGACAGAAGGAGCGCAGCTGACCGCTGTTTGCGATATTAACCCCAAAGAGCTGGAGGACGTCCCAGGAGGCGTAGCAGCCTGCACAGATGCTGGGGAACTTCTGGCAAGGAACGATGTTGATGTGGTTATCATCGCTGCCAATAACAATCAGCACAAATTGTTAGTTACCCAGGCAGCCAGGGCAGGCAAAGACATCATCTGCGAAAAGCCGGTGGCTATGAGCGTGGCAGAACTGGACGAGATGATATGCGTGGTGAAAGAATGCGGCGTGCGGTTTACTGTACATCAGCAGCGGCGGTATGACAAAGATTTCCGCACAATCAAAAAGGTTTATGACAGTCAGACTCTGGGCAATGTCTACACCATTCAGACATCTCTCTATGGATTTAACGGCTATATGCATGACTGGCATGTGAAAAAGTCTGAGGGGGGAGGAATGCTTTATGACTGGGGTGTCCATTTGTTAGACCAGATGCTGTGGATGGTGGGAAGCCGGGTAAAAAGTGTTTACGCCTGTCTCAAAAACGTGATCAACGAAGAAGTGGACGATTACTTCAATATTACTCTGTCCTTTGAGAATGGTGTAATGGCCCAACTGGAGCTGGGAACCTATTATCTGACAGACCATCCAGGATGGTTCAGCCGCCACTGGTTTATGGGAGGCGACAAGGGGACTGTTTACTCGGACGGCATGAATCCTGTAGGAAAGATTGTTACCACATCATCCCTTCGAACCCACTCCCCAGAGCGGACGGCAGCCATGAATTACGGACCGACACGTTCCTTTGGCCCCGCTCCGGAAGGGCTTCTAGTCACTAGCCCGCTTCCAGATGTGGATTGTGACCATCTGGATTATTTCCGTAACTACTTAAAGGCGTACCAGGGAAAAGAAGATTTTATCATCAGGATACCTGAAGTGCGCAGAGTGCTTGCCTTGATGGAGGCGGTGAGAGAGTCCGCTGCCACAGGCAAAAGCGTCGAATTTGAATAAGGCAGGTATTAATTATGGATATTAATATGAAATATATGGTAGATAAATCCAAGATTCGCAATGTTCTGTCTCCAGACGGAAATCGGCTGGGATTTGAATTTAAACTGAAGATTCCTTATTATCGGGGAGTCGCCTTAAGCATGGTGGATGACCTGTTTGTGACTGTAGGTGAAGATCACTTTCCCAAGGAAACACTGACCTTTACTGTGGACGGCCACACCTACACCTGGCCTCAGATTGAGACAGTAACCACCTTTCGCTGGGAATACGGACAGGAGGCGACCGTTTTTGTTCCTCTGGAGTTTGGTATCTTTTCCGGCCGTCCCACAAAGGTGGAGATCGGCTGTTCCATCCGCATGAGTTATATGGGACGCAAGGCCAGACCCTGCGTGGTAAGCCATATTGTAGACCCAGACGAGATGGATACAGTTTGTTATGAAGGAGGTGCGGTTTAATGGCAATCAAGAGAGGTGTTTCGCTGTACAGTTATCAGCAAGCATACTACACAGGTAAGCTGGATCTGGAAGGCTGTGTAAAAACGGCGGTAGAGACCACTGGAGCAAAAGGGATTGAACTGATTTATGAGCAGATGCCTATTGACCGTTACCCTGATGCCATCTATCCCAATATCACGGACAGAGGTATTGCCTGGTGGAAAGATCTGATGGTAAAATACGATACGGTGCCTGTATGCATGGATTCCTTCATCGATTCCATGATCTATAAGGGACGAATTTCCTATGTGCAGGAACAGGTGCAAATGATGGAGCAGGATCTGGCGCTGGCATCTAAGTTGGGCTTTTCCTGTATCCGGGTCCTGGCTCTGGTGGCGCCGGAGGTGCTGGAGCAGGCGTTACCGGCTGCGGAGTATTACGGCGTAGCCATGGGGCTGGAGGTTCATCCGCCCCACGCACTCAACGGCAAATGGATGCTCAACGTGGCGGAACTGGCCCGTAAGCATGGAACCGACAAGATCGGCCTGATCCCTGACTTCGGGATTTTTATGACAGGATTAAACGGTGCTCAACTGAAAGCAGCCAGAGTAACCGGTGAAAAAGAAGCCGTTCTCTCATATGTGGAGGAAGCGGTAAAAAACAAAGAAAATTTCGGAAAGATCATTGCCAAGGCTAAGGAGATGGGGGCCAGTGGCCGGATTATCGGCGCACTGAACGGAGCGGCCATGATGAACCGCTACAGTGAGCCTGCGCTGCTAAAAGATATCATTGATGTGACGCTTCATATCCACGGCAAATTCAATCAGATGGATGAGAATTGTGAAGAAACGGCAATCAATTATAAAGAACCTATCGAGATGCTGAAAAAGCTCAACTGGGACGGTTACATCTGCTCCGAATTTGAGGGACAGAGAGCATACCACGGCCAGGATTGTCCTTATGAGGAGGACGAGATCGAACAGGTCCGCCGTCACCATGTGATGATGAAAAGATATATCGGCCAATAAGCCGGAACGATCAGCGCCGCCGCCCGCTACACCAGGGCGGCGGGCATTGGCATATAAAGGAGTGTGTACCATGAATTTTTTGCTTGCTATATTGGAAGTGCGGGATATCGACCGTAGCCTAGCCTTTTACCGGGATCTTATTGGCCTTCCGGTAATCCGGCAGTTTATCAGCAAAGAGGGAGATCGGATCGCTATGTTGGGACAGGAGGATCAGCCTCACCTGGAACTGGTGTGCAGACAGACACCAAAAGATGTTGTTCCTGGCAACGGGATGGCGGTCAGCTTTGAGGTGGAAGACGCCTTAGAGATTATCAGACAGAATGAGAAGGCTTTTGAAGGGCCTGTTGTGACGGGGCCGGATATGCAGTTTTATTTTACTCAGGATCCTGACGGATACCGGGTGCAGCTGCAGGAGAAACGCAGATAGGTAGGAAAACGAAAGGAACGAAAATAAAAGGAGGTATAGATCATGAATTTAAGTGTTGTTACCGTACCCTTATATGACCGCAGCGCAGAAGATGCCTTTGCATGGCTTAGGGACAGAGGCGTAGACAGCGTGGAGATCGGTACAGGAGGATTTCCAGGAACAGGTCACTGCGCCCCGGAAACTTTGCTGGCAGATGAGAAGAGGTTGGAGGAATACCGCAAACTGTTGAAAAAGTACGATCTGAAGGTTAGTATTCTTGGCTGCCATTCCAACCATGTACATCCGGACAGCGAAGTACGGGCCAAGGCTGCCAAGGATTTCACCAACACCCTGAAGTTGGCGCAGAAGCTGGGTGTGGACCGTATCGTGACCTTCTCTGGATGTCCCGGCGGTGCCCCAGGTGATCAGACGCCCAACTGGGTCACCTATCCCTGGCCTGGTGATTTTGAAAAGACTTTAGACTATCAGTGGAATGAGGTGCTGATACCTTTCTGGAAAAAGGCAGTGGCCGAGGCAGCCGAATACGGCGTACATAAGATCGCTCTGGAGATGCATCCGGGCTTCTGCGTATATAACGCCAGAACCCTGCTGAGACTGCGGGAAGCAGTGGGAACGGCTATCGGAGCTAATGTGGATCCCAGCCATCTGTTCTGGCAGGGTATCGACCCAGCGCAGGCCATCCGGGCGCTGGAAGGCGCAATCTACCATTTCCATGCAAAAGATACATATCTGGATCCGGTACAAGTTAAGATCCATGGTGTGCTGGATACTCAAAACCTGGGAGAATTGAATAAAAGGGCATGGATGTTCCGCACCGTGGGATATGGCCATGACACTCAGCAGTGGAAAGAGATTCTCAGCGCCCTTCGGCTGGTCGGCTATGATGGTGCCATTAGCATTGAGCATGAGGACGGGCTGATGTCTGTGGAGGAAGGGCTTGGCAAAGCCATTGATTTCCTCAAGCCGCTTATGATAAGAGAAAAGCCGATAGATGCTTTTTGGACGTGATTAGGCAGAACTTAGTTTTATAAATGTGCTTTTTTCTATAAATATTCAGTATTATGTTTTGATGAGAATTTTAACAAATAAGTTAAAACTGAAAAAACATAATTCTGATGAGAGAGAAAAGCTTTTTTGCTGAATTAATTGGCACCATGGAAAGGGCCATACGTGAAAACGGATATTACATGATGCTTTATACGTCAGGGAATGTAGAGGAATCCTTAAGAGTTGCCACTTCCTGGAATATCGAGAGACCGATTATCCTGGGGAGTCAGCCGGAGGGTTCCACTAAATTAAATAAACTGGCAGGAATACCGGTGGTATTTATTGATTCTTATTTTACAAGAAAAGAGGAGGAATATGTAAATGTCGGTCTTCAAGATTATATGGCCACTTATGAGATGACAAACTACCTGATCAAACAGGGACACGAACGTATTGGGAATTATCCTGATGAAAAAACAGGAGTATTAAGGCTTTATGAGGCATTTATGATATTAATAGAAAGCTGATTCTAAATAAGTTAACTCGTTGTGCTAGTTAATTTCTTTCATCATAATCAATATATAGTAAAGACACATATTTATATACTACATATTGATTAAATAAAGTAGTCATATGTTATGTCAAGTTTGTCTGAGTCATAATATAATGACAACTTTTGTTCCATACTACTGGATAAATAGGATCAAATAATAGTTGTCAAATCAATATTTAATATTTTAATATGACGTATGTACAAAATATTGATTTGTGGAGTTTAACTAGCGCAACAGGTTAAGTTAATAGGATTATTATGAGATTACATACCCCCTTCTGACCAGACAGGTAAAATAATAATAACTTGTCACTTAGAAGGGGGTATTTCTGTTTAAAAGAAGATTATGAAATAAGATATAATTGTCCATGTTCAATGGGATTGGAAAAAAGAAATACTGATTTTAAGAGGTGATAAATGAATTTGAATAAAAATTGTATTTTGAAATATGAAGATCTGATAGTTAATCCAATGGAACAAACGGTACTTTATAAAGGGAATGAAATTGAATTTACGAACCGAGAATTTCAAGTTTTATATTTGTTACACCAATACCAGGGGATTGTGCTTAGTAAAAAGCAGATATATAATCAAATAGCAGAAGATGACAAAAACGATTATCATACCATAGAAATTACAATTTCCAGAATACGAAAGAAACTAAAAGAGCATACCGGAAGATCAGATTTGATTATAACAATACGGGATCGAGGATACAAATTCAGAAAATAGAAAAAGAAGACATGTTGCAGAAACTGGTGCTTTTTGCGACATGTCTTTTTACTTGAAAAAATATAAATAAAAATCTGCTCAGAGAACTCCCAGAGAAAGAGCAGAGAAGTCCATATGTTATAAAGGACTATGGGGGTGGTTAATCATGTAAGTCAACTTGAAGCACAGCATCTACTAAGGAATTGATTAACTCCAGCTGCTTTTCACTGCACTGGGATAACTTTCTTGTAATATTTCTTATAGAATCAGAGGTCGTGTCAAAAATCATATCATCAATTGAGACATTGAGAAATTTACAGATCGGAAACAAAATAGCGGCACTGGGAACCGTACCTTTGCTTTCTATTTCGGATACATAAGTTGTTGAAATATTGATAATTTCTGCCAGTTTTTCCTGGGTCAGCTTTTTCTCCATACGTGCAGCTTTGATTCGGCTGCCAATCTGATGGCTTGAATCTTTCATACAGTATTCATCTCCCCTTGAGTGTAAATGGAAATTGTGAAATAGAACATATACTATAAACCTTAGTTTTATAAGGTGTATAGTATTAGAAGTTTTGAAAAAGGCCGTTGTTTAAAGAATCAGGGAGAAATTTAAAAGAGGGGAAACGTTATTTTTCAGAAGGGACAGTACAGGGCTGTTCCTTCTTTGCTTTTGAACTAATACTATACGCCTTAGTTAACTTGGGTATATGTACCTGTGAGATAAGAGGGCCGCCGGATTCCTTCGGAAATCAAAGATTTTGATAGCCGGAGGGAACTATGAAAGGAAAAAAGGATGATCTTGTCAAAGGACGCTTTACCAGATATGTGGAAACAGCCGTAAAGCGGTCCAGGAAGGATTATATTAACAGAGAGCAGAAAAGGAAAGAACTGTCTGCAGATTTAGAGATATGGGAGGAAGCGGGCGAGGATCAACCGGATATTGCCGGATATAATCAGGAAGGGGCAGAGAAGGTTTCCTGGGAAACAGAGGAGATAAAGGGATATTTAAGAGACTGCCTGGACAGCGGGATGTGGAACAGCCTGTCCTGCCTGACGGACCTGGAGCTTCAGGTAGTGTTTGCCAAGGTGTTCCGGGAACTTACCTTTACGGAAATTGGTAAGATTCTAAGGTGCAGGCCGGAAAAGATTGCAGATACATACTCATATGCCCGCAAAAAGATCAGGAAAGGATGGAAAAAGAATGGAAACGGAAGAATTATTGCGCCTGGTGATTATTCTAAAGCTTGGGAGCCACTAATTTAAAGCTTGAGAGCCACCCGAATCCAGTGTATTTAAAAGCTTGAGAGCCACCACTATATATTGTGGTCAGCCAAATATATTGCTTAATATAA
>CAJSZV010000036.1 GCA_910574345.1 Clostridiaceae bacterium
AATTTCCATAGGGGTGGGCTTATTAAAGTTACCCTTTTTTACATCAACTGCTTGAAAAAAACTTTTTAAACATTTTTCATTTTACCTATTGACATTTCTTAGCTGGACTTTATGTATGCCGTATAGCCGGCATGAATTGAATCCAACATAATTATGGTGGCTTTTTATCCCTCTGTTCTCTCTGCGGATAAGCAAAAAGCCATAGTTTGGCAATATCCGTCAAAAGCTGCATAGAAGTCCGAACCTTAAACATCCTCAGGCGTCTTAGAACTGGCCGGCTTTCCGAAATCCAGGATAACGATATCCTGATAGCTGTAAATATGCCTGCTTTCCCTGGTATCCACAGTCTGTACCATGGCAAGAATATGGACCCTGTCTCCGATACTGTACTCACTGGCAATGCCTGCCCTGGCATTGTAATATACCGCGTTGATCAGGTTGCGGTGTTCCGTGGAAAGATCAAGGCGGACGGCCAGGACCCTCTCTGTCCGCTTGACGATCCCGGCCAGGGTCCCTGTCAGGTATACCTCATTTTTCGTCTCCGGATAGGTCCGGCCAGGGATACCGAACACCTTCTCCATCTTGCTCCTGTCATGGAACATCTCCCGGATGTAGAGACTGGTAATCTCCCTGGTCTCTCCGTTATTCTTGTCCAGCCCCAGATATGCCTGCACATAGCCTTTGATGGTTACATAATCCCCTCGTTTAAAACTCCCAAACACGTCCGGGGTTATGGTATTTTTGTTGTAGGACAGAGAAGGATAATTCACCCTCACTCCGTTTTCAACCTTTCCCGACCGTCTTGTGGTCGTTACTGCCGGACAGGCAACCGTGACCGTGCCGCTGTTTTCATCTCCACGGATACTTACGATCCTTCCGCAAAATACTGCTTCATTCATGATTTCACCAGGTTTCATGTCTTGTCTCCTTCATTTTTTTCATGTTCCAGGGCATAAAAGGCCCCATAGATGGTTGATAGTGTCTGCGACTTAGAGCGTGTTTGAAAATTGCTTTCCGTCAGATGTGCGTCACAATTTGCAGGAGATTGGGTCCGAATGAGGGAGGCGTAGTGGGCTACGTTGACCGAATGAGGGCCAAATCTCCTGCAAATTGGGGCGTGCAGATGATGGGAATGAATTGTCAAACACGCTCTCGGGAATCCCCTTACGTCTCAGTCCAATTATGGGAGAAAGCCGGCATAAATAGGAAAAAAGAGGCAGCCCGGATGGCCACCCCTTTCACTGATCGCTGTATTTCCTTATTTCTAGGGTTCTCAACCCTTCTTTATGTATTTATTTGCTTTTTATAAATTCCGTTGATGAATCAAACCATACCCATCCCACATTGGCTCTGTCACAATCCCTCTTATCTTTTAATCGGGAATATACTGGGCATCCATATCCTTAAACGCATTCCGTACATCCGCGTGATTAACCCCGCAGATAAAAATATGGTCATAGCTGTCCAAGAAATCCGGCTGCTCCATCAGCCTGCGCAGATTGCCCAGCGCCTCCGTATCAAGGGCTTCCACATTATCAAGAAACAGCAGGCGGGTGTTGGACAGCTGGTTTAACAGATCCGTAATGAGACATACGGCAATAATGGTCTCACCGCTGGATAACGACTCCAGAGGGATGAAGCCATGATTTGCCGGTGTCTTCATCAGGATACGCACCCCATCCTCCTGAATGAACCTCAGTTCATATCCCGGCGCAAAACTGGCGGCACGCAGGTTGCAGGTCCTGGTGAACATGGAAAGATACCGCTCCATGATTCCGGATTTCACCTCCCCCTTATCCTCCAAAGCAGAGATCAGATAGTCATAACGCTCAATACGTGCCCGAAACCGTTCCACGTCCTTTGTAAGTTCCGCTTTTTTCTGGAAATCCTCTAGGTTCCGCTTTTCGGCCATCAGTTCCTGCTTCTTTTTTGCCGTGTCTTCAGCCGGCACAGGGGACTCCGGCTTTTCTGGCAATTCTGTAAGGTTCTCCCTGCATAATTTGATCTGCGCTGTAAGGCGCTCGTACTGGTCAAAGCTTCTTTTCTGTTCATCATATTCCTTTCTTCTTTCGATACAACGCTGGATCACGTCCTCCTTTGTCCGGATATCGGTCTGGTACAGCCCGTACAGCTGTTCATTCTCCCTGATCGACTTCTCGATTTCGCCACGGACTTCCGACTTATCCGTGGAGCAGATCAGTTTGTTTGAAATCGGGCATACCGGTTTATCCAGGCTGTCCAGGGTAAGCCGGAAAAGTTCCAGGTTATTTTTAATAATCTGCGCCTTGCTGATCAGATTGGATTTTTCCTGTTCCGCTTTGTTCCTGGAAGCCTCAATCTTCTCCCATTCTCCATCTTCCGGAGCCTGAGGCGGTGTTTCTGGCAGCTGCCCTTCCAGCTCCTTAATCCGGGCCTTCTGCCTCTGCTGTCTCTGTTTCGCTTCCTCATAGTTACGGCTCCGTTCCAGTCCCGTCTTTGCCTGAGCCTCCCGAACCAGGATACTTGCAAGCTCCTGTTCGATTAATTCCATAGTCTTGGAAGGCTCTTTTGGGTGCAGCCTGCCCAGTTCCGCTTCCATTCCTCGTAATGACCGTTTTGCCGCCGTCCTTTCCTCATAGAAATAGCGGCGGGCCGCTTCGATTTGCTCAATGCCGAATTCCTCCGGCATGGGCGGAAAGAATAAGGAACACTCCAGATTGATGTCCTCCGTCATCCTGGAAAAATAATTCATGACAATATCAAAGTTCAGGCGCTCCGGAATGTATTTTAAGAGGAATGCGGACAGCTCCCCCGGCTTTAAGTGCAATAATACCTCAGAGCTGCTGGTAATCTTCACACTTTCCAATGGGTCAATTCTCTTCCTCTTCCCTTTTTCTTCCGGATTCTCTGAACGGGGAACCGGTAAGCCCGCCGTATCCGCAACAGCCAGATTCAGCGCCTCCTCGGTCACCCGTTTTCCATTGACTTTAAAGGTATTGGTTCTGCCCCGTACCCGCTCCGTATCCATGCCGTTTTTATAGAGAATCCGAACCGAAGTGTTTCTCACATCCTCAGAAGCCAGTCCGGTAATGCCAAACCGGATGGCGTCACAAAGGGAGGTCTTCCCGGCTCCGTTGGCCCCTAAGAATAAGTTCCGCTTCCTGGGGCACAGATCAAAGTCCTTGCCCCGGTAATTTTCTATCCTTATCCGTTCTAATTCCATAAATTTCTCCTTCCTTATCTTCCCTGTTTCTGGCAGGTTCCTGTTTTTGTCATGTCATAGGCCGTATAGATGGACCGTTCATTTAACTCCCTGTCCAGGTACTCATAAGCCTCTCCGCAGCGGAACCAAGCATAGCTTTTGATTCCGCCTTTCGGCTCCAGGGCCTCTCTGCAGCGCTTCATCATCTGCCGGTCTATGACCTGAATCACCGTGGACTGCATAGCGCCCTGGCGGTCTTTGCCAAGGTAGAGCCCCATACTTAAATAAGGCTCCCCTTTGCTGCTTATTTTGTCCTTCATCCATGTTACCAGCCCGCCTATGGCATTTCTGGCATAGTCATGGTTTTCATCCGGAGGGAAGGTGATGACACCGCCATAGACCACCCGGTAACCGTTGCCCTGCTCAAAATCCCCCATGGGGAACCGGACAAGGGCCGCAACCACACTGCCAATCCGAAACCGCTTTTTTCTGGCAATCTCCGCCCAGGGAATCCCTTCCTTCCCATCCTGGCGCGGTTCCTGGTTCTGAAAGATAATCCTGCTTCTTGCCTCTTCCATCCGTTTTTCCGTCTGGCTGTACCGGTCATAAGCCACGGTCAGCTCATACTTTTGGGGAGACACATCCTGAATCTCACAGACTTTTCCGATAACCAGGAATATCTCCTCATTCTTTTTCATGAATATTCCTTTCATAGTGCCCTCCTACTTTGCTTCCGACAAGGGAAACGCCTGGTTTCTCCCTTTCTCCCCTTCCAGTTCCACGTAAGCTGCCCCGGAAATACATTCCCGGAATTTTCGGACCGTCTCCTGGTTCATGCCTTCCTTTTCCATATAAGGCCGCAGGGTCTCCGATAAGGAAAAGATGTCCATGACCAGATCATAAGCCGTATAATGGGCATGATCGTCAATATGGTGCCAGTCTATGGCCCTTAAAACAGAATCCATACGTTTTTTACTTAAGACCTTCACCATACCAAGCTGCTTGAACACCTGCTTGTAAGCGGCAAGGACTGCCTTATGGTTTTTGATGGTCCCGTTATGGCACTTAGACAGGTCAAGCCCTGGAGGCGTGATGTCAATTTCCTTCAGCTCCATCAGTCTCCCCGGAAGCCGGAGATACTGTCCAAGGACACACTGGCGGATGTCCTCCTCCACCTTATCCAGATTTCCATCCATAAGGCTTTTACCACGGTGTTCCTTGGCATAAGATGTGTCATATACCACTGCGCCGTTTTCTTTTAACTTCCAGTATCCTCTTACCACAAAGGAGCTTTCCCCGATGTCCGAGGTCTGGATCTCCACACAGGGCACCATCGGCCTTGTGAAACCATAAAGGCCCTGCAGCTTCTCCCCGTACTCCTCAAAGGAAAAGGAAATCCTGGCACGCTTATGGGTAATGTCCCACCCCTCACATCTCATCGGACCCAGCCCGCCGTACACAATGCCGCCGTCCGGCCTGCTCTCCATGTCATGCCCCATAAGATCCTTATACACCACACAGATCTCATGTAAGGGGATGGGCCGGTAGCTGCTGCTCATCATGGCGAAAATCTTCCCTACCTGCCGGTACTGCTTAATCACCAGGGTCACTTCCTCCTCCCGGTCTAAAAGCTGGGCCATGAAAATATCCCTGGCAAGGCTGTGTTCCCGCATGATATCGCTTGCAATCCCCAGCCGTTGGGCCATGGTATTGGCGGCAAGGGAGGACACATAATAAACCGCGTCCCCGCTGGCGCTTTCCCGGTTGATTACCATGGTAGGATTTTGTTCCATGGTCTCTCTCATCAGTTCCGAATCCGCAGGCAGTTCGCCTGTCTGTAACGGGAGCAGCTTCTGGGTGGGAAAGCTGTATCCGGGGATCTGGGCTGTTTTTCCGTCCTGCCAATAGTTTCCGGGGTCCAACCTCCAGGCACGTAAGATACCGGGAAACTGCTCCTGATCCTGTTTTTCTTCCTTCATAATGCTTAAAAGGGACAAGGACCGTAAGCACACCTTTGTGTAATAGGTGTGGGTATCAATATCCTTGACCGCTGCTTCAAAATCGTCTTCCTGTTCTCCGCTGATTTCATAATCGTCCAACAGAAATCTGGCGTCTTTCATATGTTTACTCCTTTCCAGCCAGAAAACACGTCACTGGCGCGTTTCTGGCATACCGGGCATAACAGTCCATGGCGCCAGCCCTAGCCTGTTTAAACGAAAGCGGCCAGCTGGCACATGGAAGTATGGGTTTCTAAGATCCTTTCAAATTTTGTTTTTCTCAGCCATCTCTGTCCTCCATCCTTTCTCTGGGTTTCATGGAAATTATGAGGATAGAACACTGTTTATAGGGAATCGAGTGTGTCTTTTCTCCCCTGCTCGCTATGCGGCCTACACGCTGCTTTAGCGGTATATTCCCCTATGTGGGTCTGCGCAATCGAGTAGAGGAGGCTTCTCCACTTACACGCCCAGACACCCGTCAGCTTGGCTGACATATTTCCTCTGGGTACCTGTGTACAATCGAGTAAGGTAGGCCTCTCCCCCTACTCGCACACGGCCCGTATACCACTTTAGTGGCACACTTCCTCTGCATGGGCCTGTGCATAAAAAAAGAGAAACAAGTATCCGCCTGTTTCCCTTTCGTTATGATACCTTGATTCATTTTTTAGAAATCTGTATGCTGCCTTTCCATCTGGCAAGGTCTGTCTCCGAATGACAATTGGTCGCCTTCATTACCTGTAGAATGACATACTCCATGTCATACCTGGAAATCATGTCCGAAATCTCTTTTGTGGACCAGACATGGGTAAGGCAGTCAAAATACAGCGTGGTGTCCTCTGTCTCCACATAAATCCGTTTCTGCCTTTGATTTCGTGGATTCTCCCACCTTGCTATCCGTACTACCTTTGTCCGAATCAGACGCTGAGCTGACTTGCGGCACTTTTCCCGGCACCGGTCAATACAGCCGTTTGCCACCAGAAGCGTGGCCATGGTGTCACCCTCCGCATTATGAAACTGGGTGATTCCATCAGCCAGACCAAGATAATTGGTGACAGAGCCAAGCTTATAATTCACGGTCTCCCCCGGAAGGATTACTGCTTTTACTACCTTGTAGATGTCAATGGATTCCTGAGGTGCAAAGACTAAGCCATTCCGTGTATATATGGCGTCCATAAATGGGTCGTCAAACTGGAGATTGTTGTATCCCACCACCGTCATATCTTTAAAAAAGCCGGCAATCTCATGGATTACTTCTGCCTCCCTTGGCATTCCTACCAGGAAATCATCGGTGATTCCCGTAAGTTCCACGATTTTTTCCGGCAGGGCGTAGCCAGGGTTGATATACCAGGCCCGACTCTCCATCTCCTCAAAACCATCCTCACAGACAAAACATTTCCTGGCGGATATCTGGATTACATGGTTCTTCTCCGGTGAAAGCCCGGTTGTCTCACAGTCATAGATAACGGCTGCCATATTTTCCTTCAGGAAACGCAAGAATTTTTCCGCTGTGTTCCCTGAACGGTAAAACTCTCTTCCCATTCTGTCTTACTCCCTTAAGTTGATGTTGTGACGCTTAATATAATCTTTGGCTGACATGACAATTTCTTTCATATTGTCGCTGGGATTGGTAACATCATAGAGCATGGAAAGAGTCCTGCGCCCATCCGCGCTCTTTACCATATCCGAGATCCAGTTGTCCTTCCTGTTTTTGTATTTCCCCACAGGAACCTGGAAATCATCCGCCTCCCGTCCGTCAGGCTTAGGTGGCTGCTGCTGGGATTTCTCCCCGCCTTTTGGAGAATTTCCAGCAGTACCTGCCGTGTTTTCCATCTTCCTGCTTTTGTCTGTGGCCGTGTTTGGCAAGGAATCCGCTGCCCTGGTATTGCTGGTTGCCGCGCCTCCTGCGCCATTTCCAGATGGGCCTTTTCTTTCTGTCTGAGCAGGCGGCGTTCCCTCTTCCGTCCTTCCACCGGAACCTTTATCCGCCTCTTCCATGTCTTTTCCATAAAAGTCACACAAAGCCATATACCCTGCGCACTGCTGGGCAATGGACAGTTCCTTATCCGCCGCCATCCGTACAATCCTCCGGATACCCTGCTTTTCAGATACCGTGCAGGTCACGGCCGAGTAGTTTTCCGTAGCTGTGATTGCCTCATAATCCACAAACAGTCCGTCCTCTAAGGCACGTTTTTCCATAGCAAGAAAACATGCCGAAGCCTTTTTTAATCCCATCTTTCTCCTCCAGTTCCAGATAAAAAGAATCAAAGGGCATTCCATAACGATGTCCTCAACTCCTTGTTTTATGTTTCTATGGGAATTATGGGGTAAGACTTTGGAAGATAAGAAGGTAAACACCCCATGGACTACAGAATTTCTCTATTCTCTTTTTAAGGTGCAATCCAATATTTCCCGGCTTTTCATACAAAGCCTCTCATTCAAAGGGCGGCCCTCTTACCAAAGCCCTTTCACCAGGCAAAACAAGCCTGAAAATCATAGGAAAATGTGTTTTTAAAGGGAATGTGCTTTTGATTGTCAGAAATTCAAACAACAGAACATATCTTTTATAAAAACTTAGAAGAATATAAAAAATGCCCATGGAAACAGAGAACCATCGGACATATTGTAATCGGATACCGCTTCTATCCTTATTTCTAATATAGGGTTTTACCCAAGATTTCAGGCTGTCTGACTGTGCGACATTGCCAGAGATTTTTTTAACCGGATACTTGTTAACCGGTTTTTCTTTCCGTCTATTCCACGCTTTAGAATCACCATATACTCCTGACCGATTCCGGAAGCAAGAACAGGCATACAAATCTCCTTCTCCAGAATCTGTTTTTTTTATCCAAAAAAGGGATTGTATGCCTATCTCGGTTTAAACCCTCGTTTTAAGGTATAGTATCGCCCTTTTCACTTTTGCGATATAGGGCATTACACTATATTTATGGAGGTGAATAAACATGGATATTCCAAAAACGCTTTTTGCTACCATGATCAGAAACGCCCGGATGGACCGGCATTGGACGCAGGAGGAGCTTGCGGAAAAGCTTGGTCTCTCTCCTGCTTACCTTGGCGATCTGGAACGCTACAAAAATACACCCAGCCTTCCGGTGTTCTGCAACGCTATGCGGATTCTGAATCTTTCCGCCGATGATTATGTCTATCCCAATGGGAATGACAACAGTACTACATATAAGCAGCTGCTTCGCTTACTGACCCACTGTGATGAACACCAACTTCGGGTACTGCTGGCAACTGCGGAAGCCCTGCTGCAGCCGGCTCTGGAACTTAATAATCATTTTACCAAATAAATCTGTACCGTTTATGATAAAAGTCTGATAAATTCTTATATTTCTACATGATTTGACAAGCCCAACTGTCATAATCCTATCTGAAAATGGCTCATTCCGTATGGGGAGTGAGCCATTTAACTATAGAGAATCAACTTCTGATTTTTTCAATCATCCTTTCTACATTCGGGTTGCTTTTCAGGATACCCAGTCCGGCAAGCAGCTGGATACAGTCAACATATCCCTGGCAGTATGCCGTTTGCTCTTCTACAAAGGCCTGGTGGTTCAGGCTGTCGATATAGTTTTCAATACATGCTTTCTGATCAGATGTCATTACCTCCAACACATCTTCAAGCTCTTCTTCTGCCTCTTTCTTAAGCCTTAATGCCTCCTCTGCCTCCGGCAGCCGGATATAGCTTTCCCTTTTCACATCCTCACAGTGCAAGGTATTCAGAACCGTTCCTATTTTTTCCCAGACAATGTTCTGCATTTCCATAGTTCTCCTTCCATTTCTATATGATAAAGATACCTTAATTATTGTAATCAATTCATAGAATTTGGTTTTTTCTTCAAACTTCATCTTTAGAAGTATATTACCATTTTGATTCGGTAAAATCAATCCTAGATACTTCATCTTTAGAAATGAGGGAAGGAATGAAGATTTACTGGAACGGTGAGTCGAAGAACATTATTGGAAACAAAGTGAAAGAATTGCGGAAGGCCCAGGGGATTTCTCAGAAAATGCTTGCCGCACGGCTGCAAACGGAAGGGTTTGAATTTACAGATCTGACAATTTTAAGGATTGAGCAGGGGAAGCGGTTCGTGCCGGATTATGAGATTGTGGCGATTGCCAGTTACTTTCATGTATCTGCGGATTATCTTTTGGGGATTGAGGGAAAAGAATAAGCAACATTGTCGCTGAATTGGTTTTCCGCGATATATGCTGCTTATTTTTTGTAATAACTTAAAATTGTTTGATACACTGGCTATCCATCCAACGCACCATTAAACTTATAACCAATCCCCCATACCGTCAAAATATAAATTGGCCTCGCCGGATCTGGTTCGATCTTCTTTCTGATTCTATGGATCAGACTTACCACATTGTCTTCTGCACCCAGGTAGGGCAGATTCCATACCTGTTCGTAGATTTGCTTTTTAGAAAATACTTGTTTGGGATGACTGGCTAATAAGTAGAGGATATCGAACTCATAATTGGTCAATTCAACATAGATGCCATCTCGTTTGAAAGTCCGGTATTTTAGATCGATCTCAATACCATTGTACCGTATGCTGTTGGTTGTAGAAGAATCATTTCTCATTTCACTCTTGTTCTTTTCTTTGAGAAATTGGAATAGCTCTTTAAAAGTACTTCCGTCATCATACAATATCATTAGCATTTTCTTCATTTTTTGCTATGCCTTCCATCGCCGTTGTTTATTATTCTATCTATATCTCTGTTTCAGGAGCCACGTTTTATATTTGTTTCTATTATTGCAATTCCGATATTTGAAGATAAGTAACTCAGGCTTCCATCATGTCATCTTCCACTTCCCCAAAGAGCACCCTTAAAAGCTACCTGTTCAACATCAGCACAAAACCAGTGATGAAAATGGAAAATGCTTTTGGCACCATAAGAAGTTGCCTGAAAGACCGATTACAGTTCTCCTGATTCCTCCTGCCTATATACTGGCTCACCACGACAACTCTGCCGGCAACCAGCGCAGAAAACAGATAAATGAAAATGGTATTAAACATATTCACCAGGGCGTCCCGATACTGCTGCCTCCCCGGCATAGCTTACCATAAAGGTGTCCGCCACTCCCACCAGAACCGCCAGAAGCTGTTCCATAAATAAAGGCATAATTAACACTTTTAAGTCCTCATTGGAAAATATTTTCCTCTCTCTAGGAATCATCCTTTTGGGTTCTATTAGTTTTACCAGAAGCCTCATGCTGTCCTCCCGCCTAATCCTGCCCTATATCCCCAAGCCACTTTTCCACACTGCTCTGGGCGCTGTCCGCCCCCGATCCGCTGACCGCAAGTCCCTCAAGAACCGTTGCTCCGCTTTCCAGCTCTGCAATGGTTCCCGGCGTTCCCGACAGCCCACTGCCACCGCTAGTACAGAATGGAGCAATGGTCTTTCCGCTGAAATCATAAGTATCAAAAAACGTGTACAGAATCCGCGGCATATCCCCCCACCAGATTGGATATCCCACATAAACAATCTCATATTGCTCAAAATTCGTTATGCCGCCTTGTATAGCAGGACGGGCATCCGGGTCGTTCTGCTCCGCAGTTGCCCGTGTGGTGGAATCACTGTAGTTTAAATCCTCCTCTGAATAGGGTTCCTGCGGCACAATCTCATAGATATCCGCCTCTTGCAGCCCTGCAAGGGTCTGCGCAACCGCTTTTGTATTCCCTGTAGCTGAAAAATATACCACCAGCGCCTTTACTTCCCCTCCTTCCGGGTCCCCCAATGACGGTTCCTCATCCGTTTCCAGCCCGTTTTCCTCCTGCACATCCGAAGACGGCTGAGTTCCCTCTGTATTCTCTCCTTCCGTGCTTTTCTCCTCTGCCGCCTGCACGGATGCCTCCGGCGGGACGCTCCCGGACAAATCCTCTTCCTCCTTCCCGCTGCCGCAGGCAGCAAGGCCAAGTACCAATGCCAGTGTCACAAAAACAGTAAACAGTTTCTTCATAAATAAATTCCTCCTTTTTCGCCTGTTTATAACAGTTCAGATACCCCTGAACCGTTGCGTCTATTTTTCCATTCAATACCAGTCATGCTTCTCATTCCGGTCAAGTGCATTGATTTGCTCCATCTCGTCTGCCGATAAAGTAAAATGATACAACTCCATATTCTCCCTGATATGATTCGGATTGCTGGAACCAGGGATAACCACAACATTTTTTTGCAGATTCCAGCGGAGAATCACCTGTGCAGAAGACACCTGATGTTTTCCGGCAATCTTAGTGATTACCGGATCACCCAGCAGTTCTGCCGTATGCCCTCTGCCTCCCAATGGATACCATCCCTGCACAACGATTCCCTGTTCCTGAATGAACGGAATAACATCATTTTCCTGATAATAGGGATGAATCTCATTCTGTATCAGCGCAGGAACCGTATCTACCTGAGAAAGAAAATCTGTCAGTTCCTCTATATACCAGTTGGACAGACCAATAGAACGAATTTTTCCAGCCTCCACAAACTGTTCCATGGCTTTATATGCCTTTACATCATTTTCATCCGGATGATGTAACAGCATCATATCCACATAGCCAATATTCAGCCTGTCCAGACACGCCTGAATAGACTGCTCCGGATGTTCCATCTCGCTTCCAGGATATAATTTGGTAATCACAAACACATCTTCCCGTTCAATGATTCCCTCATCTATGGCCTGCCTGACAGCCTCCCCTATTTCTTGCTCATTCCCATACGCAGAAGCGGTGTCAATGAGACGCACGCCACTGGACAACGCTGTTTTTACAGAATTGATACATTCATCCCCATGAAGACTATAAGTTCCCAGACCATTGACCGGCATTTCATAGCCGCTGTTCAGCAGCACGGTCCTGGTCTCAAAATTAAATTCCGCTTTTACAGCTGTCCCATTTTTCCCCTGTCCACTTTTTCCATATACGGTTATAGCAAACAGCAGCAATAAAATAAGCGCGGCCCCAAAGGTTTTCTTCATCTCAATCCGCCTCCTTCCCCAATTTCCTCTATGAAAGTCCCAGTCCCAAAATCCACTGCTCCACCTCCATCTCTGCCTGCTCCATATGATCTCCGTCAAATGCGATTCCCTCTAAAACATTGGAATCCGAAATTATGTTCGCAATATCCTCATAACTTCCGCCTGCCCCATATCCCTGATGAGTACAAAATGGGACTACCGTTTTTCCTGAAAAATCATATTCCTGAAGAAATCCCCGAACCGCCTGGGGAATTGTTGCCGCCCATACCGGATATCCAATAAAAACAGTTTTGTAATCCTCCATGTTCAATGAGTCTTCTTTCAGTTCAGGAATGACTCCTTCTTTTATCTCTCTATGATTTTGCTCCACCGTTTCGTCAAAATCCGCCGGATACATGGTCCTGGTCTGAATCAGATGAATCCTTCCGCCCACCTCATTCTGTATCAGCCGGGCAGCATATTCTGTTATTCCATACCGTTCATTTCCCCTTACCATCATACTGGCAGAACTGTTGGCATCCGTTCCTTCCGGATATTCCGTATTTCCAACCCGTGAGAAATACGCAATCAATACATCCGAACCATTTCCCTGCTCCACGGGCCGGGCGGCCTGTTCCTTCTGATCCTCTATTGGAACCAGTTCCTGCTCCCTGAGCCATTCCTCCACTTTTGGCTGCGCCTGCAAAATATCGGCCCGGTAAATTCCAAGAGGTTCATATACAACTGCCGTCTCTGGCAAAGCACGCTCCAGTTCCCGCACGGTAGCGCCAATCCCGCCAGTTCCATGGGCACAGAAAGGAACCACCATTTTCCCGGAAAAGTCGTAGCTTTCCAGAAATGTGACCACTGGCATGGGAAGGGAACTCCACCAGTTAGGGAACCCGATAAATATGGTTTCATACTCATCAAATCCCTCCACCTGGGATTTTAACTCCGGTCTTGTTCCATGTGCCCTTTCCTCAGACGCCCTGTCCATACATTCGTTATAGTCACTGGGATAGCTTTCCACTGTCTGAATGGAAAACAGATCCCCTCCTGTCTCCTGATGTATCCAGTCTGCAATCATTGCCGTGTTCCCCGGCTGTACCAGACTGGCCGAGCTTATTGCGTCCGTTCCATATCTGCTGGCATCTCCCATGGCCTCATAATGCTCCATAGCACTGGCCACCGCCCTATCCTGGTCTGTCACCACTGTATTATCCGCCCAGGTAAAATAAGCAATCAATGTTTTCTCATTGGATTGTTCCTCGCCTGCTGCCTGCATCATGCCCGTCCCTGATACCGTCCGGGCTGCAGCCTGGGTTGTATCTGTCCTAAGCACGTTTCCGGCTGCTGCCGGTGTTGTATCTGCCTCCGGCACAGCTCTCACGAAAGCCAGCCGTCCCTCTGTGGCCCCCGATGCCTGGGTACATGCTGTCAGACACACGGCGGCGGCCGACAGTATCCCCATTATCTTCCAAATCCTCATAAATCTGTATCTCCTTTCGTTACTTTAATGGTCCCGCCGCCAGACAGGCGGCATGCATTCCGGCATGCCAAGTGTGCCTGCCAGACTTTCATGTGCGGTGGTGCGTCCGCTGCCGGCGCATACAGGTTTTCTATGTCCGCCCTGGCTTTTTAGTATCTTTCTCCCACAATAAGCCAGATAAATAAAGAATCCTGTCATCGCCAGATAATCCCCATAAAACAAAAGCCTTGACTCGCTGTAATCAAGAAACACAAATTCTGTCCGCAAAAAAAGATAAGTAACAATATCTCTTTTTAAAAAGACCCAGCCTCCATACATGGCAAGTCCTGCTGCCAGGAGCCTTAACCTCCCCATCCTTTTCTGCTGCCTTCCAAACATCCCAAAGACTATGCCCCAGTGCAGCCCCAGATGAACTGCCGTCAAAACAAAACTCCAGTAAGCCGCTGCCATATGAAGCAGCCTTCCCATCCTGGTCATTCCACGAATCGGCAAAAAGGAAAAAACATAGCGGGAAAGAATAACCGAACTTACCATCAAACCGATCATTCCCATAAGCAGCAGCATATTCACTGTCAAAGTCAAAGCCCGCATTCTGTCGTATCTCCCACGAAACAGACTCCTATACCACTTCCGGTTCATCACCTGATGTATAATAAAAAGTAAAAAAATTCCTGCTCCCGCCCATTCGTGAGCCGCCTCACCCCAGAGCTGATAACCCATCAGAAACAAAAGAAGAATCAGCATGGACAAGTCTATGGCCATTTTCAAAAGCTGCCTTTTTTTCAATTTCCAACCTCCACTATAGGTTTTCTGACACAGTGTCAGTATTACATCAAAAATATATAGCCGTTCACTCCAACCCAGAGATTTCCATTTCACCCGATATCTCCCCGATCATTTCCCCTCCGGATACCACCTTGCCCAGTTCATATAAAGAGCCGTTGGGATTATAGCTTCCATAAAACAGTACCACATCCCCCCATGGCTCATAATAAGCCAAAGTTCCCACACTGCCGTCTGTAGACGGAGCATTTGTCACATCCAGTTTCTCCGGCGGGTAAAAAGTCTTTTCATTATTACTGAAATCCTCATTCTCCACAGTCATTGGAAGCTGTTCATAAAGCTCCCTGGCCGCTGTACTGTCATTTAGCGCAAAGGTGATTACATTTCCGTTTGCCTTTATCTGAATCATTCTTGCGCTGCTGTCTGTCTCTGCCATTTGCGTACCGCTCCTTTTCGTTTCATCTATATTCTCTGTTTCCGCAGTCACCTCAAAATAGCTTTCCATATCCTCTGTCTCCCCATCCGTCTCAAAACGGCTTTCCGTCTCTGTAACCTCTGTTACAGAAACATTTCCCGTATCTGCTTTCTGACGCTGGCAGCCGGCCAGCGCTCCCGCAAGGCAAAGCAGCATTCCCGCTTTCTTCCATGTCTGCATAATCCGTCTCTGTCTCCTTTCTGATGTATATCCGCAGCCTGACCGGACCTTGCCAGGCAGGCTTGTTTTTCTGCTTACTGTGAAAGTTCAGCGCTCCGGCGCTGAACTGTGCGAAAACGGGGTCACGAAGTGACATATTCCACTCCCGTTTTCTGCACATCCGCCGCCGATTAGGCGGCATGCATTCTGGGTTGCTGTGTGCCTATGGCACACGTTCAGCAACGACCGAAACGGAGCGTAGACCCCAATGCGCCCGCCAGACTTACATGTGAGGTGGTGCGTCCGATGCCGGGCGCATACTGGTTTACCGGAGTAAGCCAAGGCTCGAAAGCCATGGCTGGATTCCGCTCACGTCATTGACTCTGCGCCCATCTGTCACATTGGAATCCGGACAGCTTCTGCGGATATCCCGGACGCTGGTTTCCACACCGCTGCCTCCGCTGGTGCAGAAAGGAACAATGGTCTTGCCGCTGAGGTCATAGGTTTCCAAGAAAGTAAACACCGGCATAGGCGCTGTCCCGTACCAGATCGGATAACCCACATAAACCGTATCATACTGGTCCATATGATCCACCAGGGCAGTAATAGCGGGCCGTGCCTTTGTATCCAGCTCCCGCTCTGCACGGCTTAAGGTTGCCTCATAAGATGAAGGATAGCTTTCTATCGCTTCGATCTTCACTATCTGCGCCCCGGTCAATTCATGAATCCTCTCTGCCGCTCTCTCCGTTGTCCCTGTACGGGAAAAATATACAATCAACTGATTACCTGAAATCGCGTTCTTCTCCTCCTTCTGTGTCTGGGCTTCCCTTGCCACCACCACACCGTTTTCTACCCAGGCGCCATCCCTGTTGACCTGATATCCGTCCGGTGTAACCGTATCTGCTGCCATCCAGCCCTCACTGTCAAAATAATAGCATTCAGCGGTTCCGTCCTGATTTCCATCCAGCCACTGCCATCCGGACTTTGCATAGGTTCCGTCCTCATAGTCATACCACCAACGGTTTTGATTTGATCCGGTACCTGTCTTCCATCCTGCGGCCAAAGCCGTCATCCCAAAACACAGGCTCATCAAAGCACTGACCAGACACAAAAATATCCATCTTTTCCTTTTCATTTTTTCTCCTTCTTTCTTCTCACAGTAATAAAAAGCGCAAACACGCCCTTTATCTTTACACACATTTTAGAACAACTTATTAAACAAGTCCAATACCTTCATTACATTTCATTCAATGCTTTTTTGGCATTTCTTAAAATACTGAACAAAATGATTTGATTAATAAGTATGATAAGAGATTCATCATGAAAGATATTAAGAAAATGCAGGCCATTTATCGTAAACTGGCCTGCATCTTAATATCTGGTTTATTCATACCACTCCGGCGATTTTTTATATGTCTGATAATCTTTCACATCATGACCGAAAAACACAACGCCCTTTTCCTGCTCTGCTATTTTCCTGCACTTTTCAATGCTTTCTCCAAATTCTTTTGGACAGGCACACATTCCCGGAAGCATTGCGGGTGGGCCGTAATTCGCGGCATTATAAACAGCATCTGACGGGAAAACAGCGGTTCCAAAGCCCTCTGTACGCACGACTAATCCCATGGTTCCCGGCGTATGTCCCGGCAGGTGGATCAGTTCCAGATCTTCTGCCAGCTTTACATCCCCTTTCACCAGCCGGAAGCTGATTCCTCCAAGGCCGTTAAACTCATGGCGGACATAGCCGTCATATCGATACCTTATTTCCTCACAGTCATAAATATTCGAGAGCAGAAATCCATGGCGGGCTTCCTCCTCCTGAACCATGATATCTTTTCCCGCTTTTGTCCCGCAAAACAGCCGCAGATTCCCGGCATGGTCAAAATGCATATGAGACAAGATGATTTGATCGATGTCCTCCACGGATAATCCCAGTTCCGCCAGCCGATCCTTCAATCCGCGAAACCGCCTTACCGGATACTCTTTCAGAAGATTTTCAGGCCAGCGAAGCGGATACTCATCATCAATCCCCGTGTCATAGAGAACATTTCCCAAAACCGGATGCTGCACCAGAACACAATAACAGGGAATGGGCCATACAATTCTTTTATGCGCGTCTTCCAGCTGTTCTCTCTCCGTCAAGGTAACGTGCTCAGCCTTGTACGCGTCAAAATCTCCCATATCCAAAAGGGTAAAGCGGGTTTTCCTCACTTTCTGTTTCGTCATACACCTTCTCCTCAGATCAGATCGTTGTTCCCAATACTGCGCCGCGGTAAATTGCTTCTACTGCGTTTCCGGCTTTTGCCGCGTCTCCTACCGTGACCACTTCCGCCTGGATTCCCTTTAATTCTTCCGCCAGCGTCTGATTCGACCTGGTTCCAAATGCCAGGATAATGCTGTCAAAGCCCCTAAGGCTGGTTAACTGGCTGTTCTTTTCATAATCCACTCCATCCGGACAGACCGCTTTCACCGTAGCAGAGGTAATCATATCCACACCATTGGCACGCAGCCGTTCAAGAAGCAGCTTCTGGGTTGCCGGATGGTCATCCATGGCAATTTTGTCCCTCATCTCGATGATCGTGACCTCATATCCATGTTCTGCCATAAAATCCGCCGTCTCTGCCCCCTGAAGGCCGCCGCCCAGAATAAGTGCTTTGTTTCCCGGCGCGATCTTTCCAAGAAGGATTTCCCTGTTGGCGATGCATCCGGAATCCTTAAGGCCGGGAATGCCGGGAACCAAAGGGGTGCCGCCTGTGGCGATCACCACGATGTCCGGATTTAAGGATTCGATGAAAGCTCTGTCTGCTTTTGTATGAAAACGCATCACAACGCCATGCTTTTTACACATATTGCTGTAATACACACAGGCTCTTGCCAGCATCTGCTTGTGGGGAGGAATCGCCGCGATCCTAAACTGTCCGCCGGGATAGGCGCTCTGCTCAACCAATTCAACCTGATGCCCCCGGGCGGCCGCAATCCATGCCGTTTCCATCCCTGCGATTCCGGCGCCGACTACCACCACTTTCTTTTTCGTTTCTGCCGGTTCTATCTTAAGCACCGTCTCTCTCATGGAAAATGGATTTACCATACATCCCCGAAATTGTCCGCCGTGGCCATAGCTGCCATAACACCGCTGTAAGCATCCCACACAGGGGCAGATCTCTTCTTCCTTCCCCGCTGCCGCTTTGTTGACAAAGGCAGGGTCCGCAAACAACGATCTTCCCAGGGTAATAAACTCCACATTCCCTTTGCGCAAAAGGCTCTCCGCATACTCCGGCTCGTTGATTCTTCCTGCCACCGCAACAGGAATCCCCACTACCTTGCGGATTTCCTCTGCCGGGTCCGCGTTATACCCTGTTTTTACGGCCGCCGGGGCAATCCCGTAGCCTACGCCGTTCATTCCGCCGGATACATCGATCAAATCCGCTCCCGCTTCTTCAAGAAGCATCGCCAATGCGGCAGAATCCCTTCCCAGATTGCCATCCGATACCATATCATCGCCATTTAGGCGGACACTGACCGGATAGTCATTTCCGCAGGCTTTCTTGATTCCCTCTATGATCATCACCGGAGCCTTTGCCCGTCCGGTAATTCCTCCGCCGAATTCATCAGTTCTCCGATTTGCGCTGGGAGAAACGAAATCATTTAACAGATATCCATGGGAGCAGTGTACTTCCACCATATCAAAGCCTGCTTTTTTTGCCCTGACAGCGCCGGCAATAAACGCATCAATCAAATCATATACATCCTGAGTGGTCATCTCATAGGGGGTTACCCTGTCTGTCTGTTTCATAATCGCAGAAGGCGCCATTACACGTACCATAGAACGCCTTCCTCCATGCTGAAGCTGGAGACAGATTTTCGCGCCATGTTCATGTACCGCATCTGCCAGTTTTTTCAGGCCGGGAATTTTACCATCATCCGTCACAGAAATCTGATGATCGGATGATCTTCCGTCCTCCGTTACAAAGCAATACTCCGTGATGATCATTCCAACGCCTCCGTCCGCGCGGGCTGTCAGATACGCGATTAACGGATCGGAGATGGTTCCGTCCGGATTGCCCAAAGCTGCGGACATAGGAGCCATAATCGCACGGTTTTTCAGTTCCAGGGAACCTATTTTCGCTGGTGATAAAAGCTTTTTGTACTTCATTATTTTTCCTCCCAACCTTCTTATACCCGATACTCAAGGAGGCAGTTATCCACAATCGCCTTTCCCGTTTCTTTATTGATCATCCGGTAGATCAGTTTCCCTTCCTCCACCTTCCAGGCCAGGAATTTCACCGGAGTGTTGGGGAAAGTCACGCTCCTAAGCTGGGTTGCCACATGGAGCACTCTCTCCGGCTCATAGGGAATAACCGCCTGGATCGCTAGTCTGGCCGCAAAACCTGCGGAACAGAGTCCCGGCATAAACGCACCTTTATACCCATACCCTTTTCCAACTTCCGGGTCGATGTGGGTGGTATAGGTATCACCAGTCAGTCGGTAGAGGGCCGCGAGATTATCGGCAATATGGTCATCACACTGGAAATCCGGTTCTCTGTCCGGATAGTTCATCTTATTGGAAACATATTTCGGCCTCCCGTTATTTCCGAATGCCGCGATCAGATGCTGGCTTCTTAAGGTACATACAGGATTTCCGGCAATATCATACATTTCCATCTTACACTGGTTCACCACGCCCTTTTCTCCCCAGTCAAAAATCTCTTCCACGCTGTCTTCCGTGAGAATCTTTCCGCACAGCGGGTCAATGGGTTTGTGCATGATAAAATCAACCCCCATATGGAGCCGATTGGGAATATATCCGTCCAGCGCGTCAATGATCAGATCACCGGGGATTTCGTTTGGCGCATAGGGCACCCTTCTCTGAGGCTGCATCGTAATGGCATTGAGATAGGCGGTGAGGACAAAGGAGGGAAGAGCTTTTAGTCCCTGGGGATATCCCTCCCATACATAGGGAAGATCATCTTTCGAGCAGCCTACCCCTAATGCATACAAAATAACATCTCTCCATGTATACTCAAAAAATCTCGGACCAAGGCCCTTTCCGATAATGGAATCAAAATCCGGGGTTGGGCGGGTATGCCAGTCAACTTTTTCAATATTTGCCATGATTATTTCCTCCTTGTTCTATGCTTATTGTTTTTCTGCTTCAACTTCCCTGATTGCTTCTTTTAAAATCGGAACCCCCATGGTTACTGCGTGAATCCCAAGTGTGCTGACGATATGGAGCACATCCATAATCTCATTTATACTTGCCTCATAATCCAATGCCCTGGAAATATGATACCGGATCTGTTCCGGATGCAATGTAACTGGAGCTGCGTGAACCGCGATATAAATTAACTCTTTTTCCTTTGGAGACAAGGGGCCGTTATTCCACGGGCCTTCCTCAAACTCGGCAAATGTCTCAAAATATTCGGGATCCAGCTTTAAAATATTTTCTTTTTCTTCCGACCAGTATCCGTTATGTTTTTCCATATAGTCCTTTTTCAACGCCTTTTGACTGTCTGTAAGTTCTCTGGCAGCAATGCTGATTCCTCTGTGCTGAAGTTCATCTACCAAAAGAGGAACACTCATCTCATGGCTGGTAACCCCTACCATACAGGTAATCTCCAGGACTTCAAGGATTTCTTTTACATCAATTCCCAACTGAAGAGCATGCTTCATATGATTTTTCAGCCCATTGGCATTTAAACAGCCGGTTACACTGTCAATGGCAATACAGATAAATTTCCTCATCCGGATATCCAGATAATTCCGTTTATCGGGCACGGAAGAATATCTGGCATAAGAAGCCACGATACTGGGATCCAGTTCCAGAATGGTATCCCACATGGCGCTCCATTTCCACGCCCCTCTTGCGTCAATAAACTTCTGTTTCGCTTCTTCCTGATATGCAGACCACTTTTTTTCCATATTGTTTTCTCCCATTTAAAAATCATAGATCTTCTTTTCCGGATAGCGTTCCACCGGAAGCCATTCCAGAAGCCGGTACAGATTGCGATCCCAAAATGCCCAGTCATGGGCTCCTTCATCCTCAAGATAATCCACCGAGATGCCTGCCTGGACTAAAAATTCATGATACGCCCGATTGCATTCTAAAAGCGGGTCATCCTTTCCTATTGCCATAAAAATCTTTGGCAATAGCTTTCTTGCTTTTACAACATCCATAGCCAGCTTATGGTAATCCGCCGGGCTTCCGTTTAATTCCTCTTCTTTTCCAAATACAGCTTCAAAAAACGACCGCCTCTCCAGCAGTCCGGCCGGTGTACCCTCCCCTTGGGGATAGTTGTCCGCCAGAGCTGCCGTTGACAATGCACCTACATACCCGAAGGTATCCGGATAACGAAATGCACTGTAGAACGCTCCCAATGCTCCCATGGAAAGCCCGCCCACAAAGGTGTCTTCACGCTTATCCGACAGCCGAAACATGGTTCTTGTAAAGTTAACCAACTCTTCCCCCACAAATCTGCCATAATGATTATATTGGATATCATTATAGAAGCTGTTTTCACCGGCAGGGAGAATCACTGCCAGATTCCGGTCCTTTGCCCATTTAAAAATCCGAGTGCTGGTCAGCCAATCGTATTCTCCGCCATAAAGCCCGTGAAAAAGATATAATGTTTTTAAAGGCTTCTCTTTGCTTCTAAGGCATTCTCCATCCATCTCCCGTTTATCAATGGGAATCACTGCCATAAAATTCACCATTCGTTTTAGTGACTCTGAAAAGAAATTTGCCTTTACAATTGCCATATTTTTACCTCTTTTCGCTCTTCCATATACAATACCGGCATGCCTCCAGGAATGCCGGTATTGCCTTCCTTTATAAGTAGCAGCCACAGTCAACAGTCAGCACTTCACCGTTAATGCAGCGTGACATATCGCTGGCAAGGAAAAGAACCGCATAGGCCTGGTCAATCTCCCATGGATGCACGGTGCGGACGGTACGCGCGTTGCGTACCTCATTCATCACACCCTCCGCCAGAGTCTGGGGACCGCCGTCATCATGGGCATAAGCGGTAGGGCTGGGCGTATGTCCCGGAGCAACGGCATTGCACCGGATACCGGTTCCCGTACACCGGATAGCTACGTTCTTGGTCAGAGTGTTTAGCCCTCCCTTGGTAGAACAATAGGCAGCTCCGCACATGGGCCGTCCGCCATTGGAAGAAGAAATGTTGATAATATTTCCGCTGTCTTTTTTCAGGAAATACTTTACTGCTTCACGGCAAAGATACAGGGGCCCCTTCATATTGGTGTCTACGACCTGATCGATGATATCATCGCTGACCGCGTCAATGGTGATCAGCTCACCCTTTCCTGCGTTGTTGACCAGCACATCAATGTCTCCATAAGCCTCCAGGGCTTTTTCAATCACCTTTTTACAATCCTCCGGTTTGGAAGAATCTGCCGCGATTCCGCAGATCTCTCCGCCGGTCTTCGCTTTAATGTCAGCGATAGCCGCATTCAATTTTTCTTCTCCCCGGGCAGTCACAAAGACCTTTGCTCCCTGCTCTACCATCACCTCTGCCATTTTCTTTCCCATGCCATAGCTGGCTCCGGTCACGATAACAACTTTCCCTTCCATCATTTTGTTGAAATTCTTGATGGTAAAGCCCTCCTCAAAACGGCATGTTTCGTCAATTCGATGTCCTGACATAAAATTTTCCTCCTGAAATGAATATAGTATTACTTTGATTCTGTTAAATCCCTACAGCTACGCAAATGATTGTTGCCACAACGGTTACACATAAGGGCACAAGCACAGATACGGCAAAGCTGTGACGGTATGCGTCCTTGTGAGTCAGCCCCAACAGGTCATAGACCAGAAACAGGCCGGAAGAGTGGGGCAGGGTATCCAGAGAACCGGAGGCAATGGCCACCAGTCTGTGGAGAACCGGCAGATTTGCTCCGGATGCCATAAACGTGGGCGTCATCGTTTCATACATAATCCTTTGTCCTGAGGAAGAACCGCCGGCAATGGCACATACGATACAGGTTACCACTACGGCTAACAAAAGCGGATTCATATTCAGGCCAAGAGCCCAGTCAATAATATCCTGATAAGCCGGGGTCGCCTTGACGACTGCGCCAAACCCAAGGATGGCCGCAATCCCGCCGATGGATGCAACGCCGCTTGTCATCCCCTCAGTGAAAAGCTTCAGCCATTTTACCTTTCCAAAAAACCGGTCCGCGTTCAGCACAATGACCATAACGCTTCCGATT
The DNA here is from genome assembly GCA_910574345.1 of Clostridiaceae bacterium. Lineage (GTDB taxonomy): Bacteria > Bacillota > Clostridia > Lachnospirales > Lachnospiraceae > UBA3402. The sequence goes on from CAJSZV010000036.1 coordinate 23,284, forward strand.
ACCATGGCCATGACCGCGATCAGAGTCGCGTTCACTCCCTTGTGGCTGCCGATGACAATAATGCCGATCAGGCAGATAATGGTTAAAAACCCTTTCCATGCTGCCGGCAGCTGGCTTGCGTCAATCTCATAATTTTTCGGGTCCACGTTGGCCGGATAACTCCACTCCTCTTTCCGTTCCCGGGCTTTTTTGGAAGCCCATTCCCCATACAACGCGCAAAGCACAAACATGACAATGCCGCAGATAATGCCCATCACCGGCGCCGCGTTTAACGAGGTTCCCAGATATTCCGTGGCAACCAGATTGGACAGCTGGGGAGAGCCTGGCAGACAGGTCATGGAAAAGGTAGACGAGCCGGCACTGAAGCAGATAACGGTCAAATGCCTTGGCAGATTCGCCTTTTTCAGCATGGTGTATAAAATCGGAGCCGCTGCGTAAATCACCACAAACAGGCTGATTCCCCCATATGTCAAAATGCCTACGATAATAATCCCTACTAAAATCACATGTCCGGTTCCAAACCACTCCGTAAACTTATTGCCAATAGCAGTGGCGCATCCGGAGATATCCATCAGCTTGGCGTAGAACGCAGAACTGACAAAAAGCAGCATATAACTGGTGAACGCGCTTGCGTAACCCGGCACAAAATCACCGGCAAGAGTTTGATAAATCGGCATGCCGTTAAAAATAATGGCAATCAAAGCGCCGGCCATGGCAAGGGGCAAAGCACCCAGCCCCTTATACGCAAAGATAATCAGAAAAACAATTGCCAAAATAAGCCCCAAAATTCCCAACATTGCTTTTGTCCCCTTTTCTTATCGTTTCTGCTGCCATGCGGTATCGCAGTCTTGTGCCAGGAATTTTCCTCCGCTGCACTCCAGCACCACTCCATCGATATAGGACGACATATGGGATCCCAGGAACAAAGCCACGTTGGCAACCTCCTCCGGCTCTATGTAAAGCAAAATTCTTCGCCACTCTCTTCACATCTTCCTCACTGCGCCCTGCCGCTGCCTGCATGGCCGTATTGATCGTGCCGGGAGCCACGGCATTGACGCGGATGCCAAAAGGCGCGAATTCCGCCGCTGACATACGGGTCAGCCCGTTGATTCCATATTTGCTGGTGCAGTACGCGCTGCGGTACATGGGAGGCATAAGCCCTCCGAAGGAAGCCACATTGATAATCACGCCGCCCCCCTGCTCCTTCATCACCCGGCCTGCGGCCTGAGTCCCTACGAAATAAGAATTTAAGTTGGTTCTCATAATCTGGTTCCATTCCTCCAGTTCCAGTTCCAGAATGGATTTCACCACGGTAGTAGCCGTATTATTAATCCAGATATCAATCCTCCCAAAATCCTTCTTCACTTCATCCACAAAGCCATAGAGCCTGTCCGAGTCGCTGACATCCACACTTCTCACATAAAGGTCAAATCCTTTTTCCTTAAACTCTGCCCTGGCCTTATCCAGCTTTGCCTGAGATCTGGAGCAGATGGCAACCTGGCAGCCTTCCTTCGCGAATGCTTCTGCCATGGCATATCCTATTCCCTCAGAACCGCCGGTAATGGCAACTACCTTCCCCGTTAATTTTAAATCCATAACTCGCCCTCCTTTTATTTTTTAATATCCAGCTCCAGACACGGCCCCACGATTGCTCCAAAAGCGGCCCCCAGGGTCAGCTGATCCGTGTTGAGAACCACAGCAGAACATCCATCTTCAATTACCTTTTGTACATCTGCTGCCGTCTGGCCGTTTGGCCCTGCGGACGGACATGCCATAAAGCCGATATTCCTTTTTCTGCACCCTTCTAATACCTTTAAATACCCTTCATTTACCTCTGAAGTAAAGGTTCCGTCTTCATTTAAGGAACCGCAGGCCTGACCATAATCTGCTTTTCCGAACATCACCATATCCCTTCCCGGCAAAAGCTCATCCAGGATCTCATCCAGATTCTCGATTGCCTCCGGATCCTCGATCATAGGCACAAACACCAGATCCTCCACATGCTTTAAATACTTCATCCAGTTTTTCGCCTCAAAGCCGTCTGCGTGATTCGACCGGCAGCAGCTGGCATTTCCATTTGGCGGGTACCTGAGAGCTCCCTGAGCCGCTTTACACTCTGCCCCGTTTTTAATATGGGGAACCAAAATTCCCCGGGCACCCATCTCCATATAATTTCTCATCAAATACGGAATCATTTCCGGTACCCGGACAAAAGGAACCACCCGGTTTAACTCCGCTGCCAAAATCAGTTTTTCTGTTGTCTCTCTCTCCATGGCTGTGTGTTCATTATCAATCACCACAAAGTCAAATCCAACCGTACCGGCAATATCCAGCACAGCCGTATCCCTCAGATAGTTGAAAAAACCCACCGGCGCTTTTCCCCTGTTTACCTTTTCCAGAAAAGGATTTTTCTCAAATAAATCGCGCATGGTCTCCTCCCTACTACTTTTCCTCTGTCTTTACCAGATTCTGATAAAACCCAATCTTATGATCTATGGTTGCCTGCAGTTCCACGCCGCTGATTTTCGCGATAATCACCGTAAAATGAGACGGCTTTGTGGGATCTCCGGATGCAACCTTCGTTCCAGGCATCAGATGGCCGCATACGGTATAATCCGCATTGCTGGCCACGCAATGGGCATGAATATAAGGAGTCCCGGGGCCGTACTCGCAGCCTACCATGGGCCACTTATCGGCAGGACCTTCCCACAGCCCGGGAACTGTTGGAAACATCCGTTCCACTACCCCATCCGGTGTATCTCCCTGGGCAAGATTGCATACCGTGGAGCCGATGGTTCCCTGAAGGCTGATCTCACACTTTCCATGCATGGTTCCAATGGAAACATTGGTAGGACAGAGCTTGGGATTGATGGGAAAATGCTGGTAGGTAAAATCCACCGCACTGCCGCTGCCGTCTAAGATAATTCCTGTCTTAATCTCTTTTTCCCTGCAAATATCATATAAAGCTTTCAGGATGTCCTCGCCTGGTTCAAACCTGGCAAAAATCACTTCTTCAATTTTTCCGCTTTCGATTAACCGTGCCATGCCGTATTCTCCTTATTTCGATTTCGAATAGATTGCCTTCTGGGCCTCTGCCACTTTTTCCATAACCGGATCAAACATCTGATGAAGGGTTTCTTCATCCGTCACCTCACTGAGCACTTCAAAGGTATTTTCACCCAGCTCCGCCGCGGAATACTCGGTTTCCCGCTCCAGCCCGCTCATCAGAATCGGGTTCCCCGGCACCTGAAAGGTCACGCCATTGGCGTATGTGGCATTCACGATGGTCTTCCGGTAGGCGACCTGAGGATGATTGGCAACCGCTTCAAAGTCATTGATTTTTCCGTATACGCATTTGCCCTTGAACAGCATATCCGCCACTTCTTCGCTGGTATACTGGGCAAATACCCGGTTCACCTCCGCGTCAATCGCTTTATAATCGGCAGCCCTCTGGGTCATGGTAGCCCATCCTTCATTAGCAAACCACTGAGGCTGGTTCAATGCCTCGCAGAAGGTCTTCCACTGGGCGTCCGTACCTACGGTAATCATCAAAGATTTTCCGTCTTTGCACTGATAAGCGCCGATGGGCGCGCTGGAAGCGTAGCTGTTCCCCATAGGCCTGGGCACCTTTCCCGTCTTTAAATAAGAACTGAACTGATTCTCCAGGCAGAAGATCAGGGAATCCATCATGGAAACATCCACCCTGCGGCCATGCCCCGTCTTCTGGGCCTCCAGAATCCCCATGAGGGTGCCGATGCATGCCATCAACCCGCCGGAATAATCCGCGATGGAGCCGCCGCTTTTTACCGGTTCTCCGCCCTCCGGGCCGGTAATGCTCATCATGCCGGATTCCGCCTGTACCGTCTGATCAAAGGCGGCGTGGCCTGCATAGGGGCCGTTCTGTCCATAGCCTGAGATGGAGGTAAATACAATCTTAGGATTGATCTCTTTCAGCACATCGTAATTAATCCCGAATTTCTCCATGGTACCCGGTTTGTAGTTCTCGATCACCGCATCCGCCGTCTTTACCAACTCCAGGAAGAGTTTTTTATGAGCCTCGTCCTTCATATTCAGGACAATGCTCTTTTTTCCCCTGTTTCTTGTGGCGAAATGGCTGCTTACATCCCGGTCAATAATATTGCCATAGCGGGTATTATCTCCTATGGGCGGATTTTCGATCTTAATCACCTCCGCGCCAAAGTCAGATAATAACAAGGTACACATAGGGCCAGACATAAACTGGCTGAAATCCAGGATCCGGAAGCCTTCCAATGGTTTGCTCATGTTTTCTCTCCTTTTCTTTAATTTGTGTTTTTTATTTCTGTTCTTTATAAAGTGCAACTTGCATGCCAAAAATTTCCCTATGACTTTGTGTCAAATATCCGATTCATGTCACATTCCTGACACAATTTTGTGTCACTTATTTTTGTGCCGGCAGATTTGTGCCCATTGATCATCAGTGGATTGGAGGGCACGGTCATTTTTGTCCCGTCAGGAACAGAGATTTCCATAAACATCTGCCGTTCTTTTGCCTGAGGATGGTTTACCACATCCTCAAAATTATTAATCTTCCCGTAAATGCAGCTTTTCGTCTGGAGCAGCTCCATCAGCTCGTCACAATCGTGCTCCATAAACGCGGCGGTAACCTCCTCCCCCAGCTGGGCATAATGCCTCAGGCGGCCGTTCAGATCCCGATAATCCGGGTTGTCAAGCCATTCCGGATGTCCCAGGACATTGGCAAAGTTCTCCCATTGGGCCTGGGTGGCAACGGATATCATCAGCTTCCTGCCGTCCCGGCAGGGATAATCCCCCACCGGAGCCGAAAGGGCATAATGGTTTCCAATGCGTCTTGGAATTTTCCCGGATTTCAGATAAACGCTGTACTGATTCTCCAGCCCATATAAAAGGGAATCCATCATGGATATATCTATTTTTCTCCCCTGCCCGGTACGGGCTGCATCAATTAACGCCATCAATGTGGCAATACAGGCATTGGCTCCTCCGGCGAAAGCCGCGAAATCGCTTCCGCTGCGGACCGGTTCTCCCCCTTCCGGCCCGGTAACCGACATAAATCCGGACTCAGCCTGAATCACTCCGTCATCATACCCATGCCTCTGCGCATATGGCCCTTTTTGGCCAAATCCCGTCACGGAAGTATATACCAGTCTGGGATTTTGGCTGCATAGTGTGTCAACAGTCAGATTCCACTGTGACATCTGTAAATCAGGCACAGATGTCACAATTCCATCGATTTTCGGCAATGAATCTTTCAGCCATTTCCTGTCTTCCGGCATATCCGGACGGAACAAAAGCCTGATTTTTCCTCTGTCACAAATCCGAAAGCTTTTATTACTATCCGGGAACTCCAGACGGAGTACTTTTGCGCCATAGTCAGAAAGCAAAAGCGCCGCTATCCCCTCTGCTCCCGAAGTTCCCATTTCCACGATTGTGATTCCCTCTAATGGTTTTGGATTCATGTCATATCCTCTTATTCTTCTGTGTCAATCCCGCAAAGCGCCACTTTCGCCCAGCGCTCATACAGTTTCTGAACCTGGATACAATCCGCATCCTCCCCTTCCTCAGCCTTGGGGATTGCCAGAATCTGCGCAGTCAGGTTACCGAACAGAGAGGGGATTCCCATATCCTTGCTGGCCGAATTGAAAAGCCCCACATCCTTGCTCATGAGTCCCAGAGAGAAGTTCCAGTTTTTCCCCGGAAATACGATATTGGGGAACTTCATGGTGGCCGCATGGTTTGTGCCTCCGCTGGAACCGATCACCTGTACCGCCATATGGGGATCAATCCCGGCTCTGGCACAGACAGCCACCGCCTCTGTGGTAGCCGCGGCACAGCAGGCGGACAAAAAGTTATTGGCACATTTGATCATGTCTCCGGATCCGCTGGGTCCCATATAGGTGACCTTATCCGGATTTCCCATAACATCCAGCACCGGCTTCATGGCCTGAAACGTTGTCTCTTTGCCGCCGCACATGATGGTAAGGGTCTGAGCCGCCGCTCCGCTTGTGCCGCCGCTGACCGGAGCGTCCAGAAGTTCAATTCCCTTCTTCTCCAGGATAGCTGCCAGCTTTTTCGTGCTTACCGCGTCGGCAGATGTCATATCAATGATTACAGTACCCGGCTTACATACCTCCATAACCCCGTCTTTTCCCAACACCACATCTTCTACCTGCTGGGATTTGGGAAGAGAAAATACCAGGATATCGCTGTTTTCTAAAAGCTCTCTCTGAGAGCCGCAGGCGATTCCCCCATTGGCAAGCATCCAGTCAATGGCCTCTGTTTTCGCCTTTTCATCCGGCACCAGCCCGGAAAATCCATGTCTCTGGGCGCTTTCTCTCCGGTAAGTAGGAAGGTTTACGCTGTAACCACTCTTTACCAGTCCATGGCAGATGGGGAAACCGATGGCGCCCCATCCTAAAAATCCAAACCTTTTTTCCTTTAAATCACTCATTTTTTCGCTCTCCTTTTTTATTATTTTTAGATCCTGCTCATTCTTGGATATCCAGCAGTGTGGCAGGATTTTTCTTGCACATCAACTCCACTTCTTCTGGCGCGCACCCAAATTGGATCATCATCGCGATGAAATGGCGCATCCCGTCAGCCGGCGACATATCCCACACCTGTGCCAGATCCGTTCCCATAAGGCTTCTCTCTGCCCCTACCAGCTTAACGCAGTCCACATAATCGCTGGGATCCATGCTTCCCAGGCGGGGCATCAGCGTCCCATACACATGCTCAATATAAATACCCTTGGCTGCCAGTTCCTTGATTTCCTCCAGGGTAAACCGGCTTAATTCCGCCAGAGGATGGGTTGCCACCATCTTTGTGATCCCCAGTTCAATGGTCGCGTCAAACATTTTTGTACTTTCCTCATAGGACATATGGCCAGAGCAGACAACCATGCGGTACTGCTTTGCTACCTTTAAAATGTCATAGACTTCCGGCTTCAGATTTTTATGGTCATCCAGAATGGAGATTCCGCCCTCTCTTCCGAGATAAGTCCGGCAATGCTTCGCATCCATGGCCGGAAACCACAGGACTTTACACCCGATTTTTGCCATAGCTTCAATGGTTTCCGCCGCATGGGCCAGGCCTCCCGTTGTGGTATAGCCAATCACCACGCTGCCGAACACGCGCAGTTCAGGCGTCAGATTCCTTTCAATCAGAAAAGCATCCGAAGCGGTATTATAGGAAAAGCTTTTTAAGACGATTCCCTTCATTCCCGCGTTTCGGGCCATGCAGGCAACCTTCACACTGTCGAGAGGACGCTCCGCCAGGGGATCCGGTCCCGGATGGATATGCATATCGATACTTCCCTTCCAGATATCATCGATAATCCGTCCGTCAATCCGTCCAAGAGGTTTGTTGCGTACTGCCATAATCGTTTTCCTCCTTTTCGATGTTCTACTATATTAAACAGCAAGTTCCATGCCAAAAATTTTCATGTAAAAGGCATGGATTTTTTGTAAAACCGTGAAAATTTTGGCACACAAGCTTCCATTTGGCACAGTTTTGTGCTATACTACAGGCACAAAATTGGCACAAAACACAGAACCCACAGGAGGATCCCATGCCTTTCGAAAATTTCCGCTATGTACCCTATGAAGTCCTGAATCAAGAGCGCAAAAAGCTTTCCCGTCTGTACACCTTTATCTGGCGTTATATCAGCAAAACCATATCCTTAAGTTCCCACAGCCGCTATGCCATGGCACTTTTTTCCAGAGACGGGATTCTTCTGGATCTGTTTGCCCGGGAGAATTACACGCTGGAATGTTATCTGAAAGACGGAATCCGGGCCGGAAGCATCTGGAAGGATATTGGCCATAACGCCGTCCGGCAGGGAATCATCGGACGGGAAAGCCTCTCAACCATTGGAGAGGAAAATGAACTGCCCGCGCTGAAACAGTATGCCATCTACTATGCCCCCATCAGCATCTTAAGCCCCTATGAACCCTATGATCAGATGGAGGAATGTGGCCTTGCCATTATCGCCTCTCTGGAAAACGCATGGGAGGATTATCTGACACTGATCCGCGGCACTGCCCATGATATGATGATTACCCTGCAGTTCAATAACATCGCGACCATGTATTATGAGCGTAGCGGAAAAGGCATTCTCTCCATTGACAATATGATGAGCAGTTCCGGACAAAACCTGGCAACTTATTACAATGAGGAACTGTTCAAGACCCTGGAAATCCCTCCCATGGATCTGTACTATGAACCGGTTGAGGCGCTGATCGACCCCCTTCCCGCCAATAGGGAATTGTGGGACATCGTCTTGAATCACCGCACCATCGCGAACCAGCCTCTGGAGGTAACCAGCCAGGGAAAAACCGTGGAAGTGATCGCCTCCACAGACGCTTTCAACCAGCCCATGATTAATGCCCATGGGGTGGTATTCTACTTTACAACTCCCCAAAAGCTGACTGCCGAGCTCTCCAGGCAGGTGGCCAATGGCGCCGTCAAGACATTCAAAGACATCATCGGGGAGGATAGCAGTCTGAAGCACCTGATCCAGAAAGCCAGACAGATGGCACGCACAGACAGCAATATTATGATTCTGGGGGAAAGCGGAACAGGAAAAGACGTATTTGCCCAAGCCATCCATAACGCAAGCTCCCGCCGTGGGAAACCTTTTATTGCCCTGAACTGCGGTGCTCTGCCCAAAGACCTGGTAGAAAGCGAGTTGTTTGGATATGAGACCGGCGCCTTTACCGGCGCCAAAAAGAATGGAAATATCGGAAAATTTGAATTGGCCAACGGAGGAACGATCTTCCTGGATGAAATCGGAGAAATGCCTTTAGACCTTCAGGCAAAGCTTCTGCGGGTCACAGAGACGAAGCAGCTTATGAGGCTGGGAGGAAACAAATACATCAAAACAGATGTCCGCATTATCGCTGCCACCAATGCCAATATCGAAGAAATGATCGGGCAAAAACGGTTCCGGGCAGACTTATACTATCGTCTGAGTACCATGAAGCTGTTTTTACTCCCTCTGCGTGAGCGGCCTGATGATATTGTCCTTCTGGCGGAGCACTTTATCCGCTGTATTTCAAAAAGAATCGAAAAGCCCAATATCATGAGATTTTCTCCCCAGTCAAAGGAACTGCTCCAAAGTATGGACTGGCCGGGAAATGTCCGTGAACTGCAGAATCTGATGGAATGTATCGTTCAGCTTTACCCCGGCGATATCATTCTTCCGGAATATATCCTGGACAATATATCCCAGCATTATTATCCGGGACTGCCGGACGTGCCACGGGTTCCCGCCCAGCCGGCTCCTGACACGCCGCCCGGACCGGACCGCCGAACGCCTGAAACCTCATCCTCCCCAGATGCTTCCGTTTCTAAAGCTACTGTGCCGGCTTCTGCCCAGGGCCAGCTTCCAAATTCAGCTGCCAGAACTCCCTCTGCTGCGCCTGCTGCCATCAAACGCAAACGCCTCACCAAAGACGACTTATTAAAAGCACTGGCTTCCTGCGGCAATAACCGGTCAGAAGCCAGCGCGTATTTAGGGATTTCCAGACGGACACTTTACCGAAAACTGGAAGAGTTTGGAATCGAAGCCAAGTTTTCCGGCAATTCGTAGTATTTTTTTCTCATCAGCGCAACAAGCAGAATCAGGTTCGTCGCCAAAAGAACGGGAGCACCCAAAAACGCAAGATGATAGCTCCCAAAATAATCATAGAATGCGCCCCAGATGGGGGAACCGGCGGCAACACCAAAAGCCGTTGCCATGGAAACATTCCCCCAGATAGGCGCGTATTCCTTTAACCCAAAAATTTTGCGGGTGATCAGCGGAAACAGCACCGTTGAGGAGGCGATTCCCAAGGCCGCCAGCAAAGACCCTCCTATGAGAGCAGGCAGTGTTTCTAATGACAGAATCCACATTCCCGCCATATAAGCTCCATAGCAGATGATCGTGGTGGGAATGGCTCCCAGCCGGTCATACGCCTGTCCCAGCACAATTTTCCATAAGATCAGGCCCAGGCTGAAAACAATCATAATCTTTCCCGACTCTATGCCGGACATCCCCGCATCCTGAAAGTAGGCAGGTAAATGCTGGGAGCACACCATAATGATATTGCAGAGCAGCACACACCCGATCAATAGGTAAAATCCTTTGCAATGCAGCGCCTCTTTATAGGTCAGGCCATATTTTTCAGCCGCGCTTTTACCTTTTTCTTCTCCGGTATCTGGATATTCCCGGATCAAGCAGGCAGCGCCAAGCATCACCAACCCCCACAGTACTCCACACAGCACATATCCCATCCTCCACCCATGGTTATCCATAAAAGAAGGCAGGATTCCGCTCATAAGCATACTGCAGATTCCGGTTCCGGACATCACAAGTCCTGTGGCAGAGCCGCTGTTTTTCTCGTCAAAGAAACGATTGTGCGCCCGTTAGGGTGTATGCCATAAACCGCCTTTAGCAAGCGGTAGACAAAGATATCAAAGAAAGGACGGTGAAAATTTATAGTCTATCATTCC
>CAJSZV010000037.1 GCA_910574345.1 Clostridiaceae bacterium
TAAAAAGTTATCCGAGAAAACAGTTTTTGTTTTCTCGGATTTCTGCATAAATAAATCATTTTAAGGAGGATAACTATGAACAAAGCATATGGGTACTTATCCGATTAATCGGATAAGTAGCCGGCAACGTATGTCGCATCCGGGCATTGCATCTCTATGAGCTGGATATTGTTTGCGCTGTAATTGTGGAATTTTGACATGGTGTTTAAGTAGCTTTTATATTTCTCCCCTTCAAACAGCGCCTTCAAGCCTTCCTCCAGCCTGTCCGTTATCTCTTTTACTTTCTGTTTTTCAGTTCTTGCATCTGCCATATGGTTTTCTCTCCTTTTCCTCCATAAAAACAGGGGGCAGATAAGTTTCCCTGTCTGCCCCCGCTTTGGATATTTTTATTTGCTGATATTTTTATAGACTTTCCTCTTTGCTTTTCGTCTTTGCCTTGTCCGGCTCCGGCGCTTTTTTCTGCTGTCCCACCTTTTCCTTCATCTGCGACAGCTTATCCTTTACGGACACCCGCCCTCCTTTCTCCGCTTCCTTCCCGGCATCCAGACGTGCAGAGAGCCGATCCAGCTTTTCAAACGCCTGATCCGCCCCGTCAATCTTTTTCCGGAGGTTCTCAACCGCCTTTTTTACAGGCATATTGACTGTCCTTGTCAGACCGACACCCGGCTTTTCGTCCGATACCTCTTTCGTGCCTTTCCCGGCTAACAGCCTGCCCACGTTGGAAACGCTGTTCCCGATCTGCTTTAACTCGTCCCCAATGCTGTCAATCTGGTTGGCTGTCTTTTCAAAATCCGTCATCACGTCAACCAGACGCTCCCGGTAGCCGGAAAGCATGGACTTCACGCCGGAAATTCCTTTCTGAAGAACCTTGCACATCTCCGCTTTTCCTTTTTCCTTAAAGGTATTGACCGCCTGTGATGCTGTTTCCACCAGACGGTTTCTTACCGCTGTCAGGCGTTCCGACAGGTTCGTAATTTTCTCCTGAAGGTACGCCACTTTATCCATGAGGTTCTCTTTCACTGATTTTGGCTGATTCTCCTGCATCTGTGAAAGCTGTTCCCGGACACTCTGTAATTCATCCACCATTGCGCTAAGCTGTACCTGCATACCCGCCACATACCAGAACACCCCCATAAAATCCTGTGACTGCTCTTTCATGTTCTGCTGGTTAAGCAGCTCCATGAACTGCTTTAATGCGTCATTTTCCTCCATGACCTGTTTTGTTTTTTGTCCTGCTGTTTCCATTTTCTCTGATACCTCCATTTAATTTTGAGCATGATAAAAGCAGCCATTTCTGGCTGCTCTCTACATACTGTTTTTTATTTACTTTCACATTTGAGTGAATATTACTGCCCGTATTCGTTTCAATTTCTGCAATTTAGTCCTGTCTCCTCCCTACCCTTTCCGCTGTAAATTATTTAGAATTATAAAAACTTTTTTGCGTCATCTAAAAGTACTTCTGAAAATTCTTTCAAATATTGTTTCATATGTATAGGTAAATTTTCGTTACATAAATTTGAAAGTTTTTTCGACTTATAATCTGGATTATAATCTAAAATTACTTTACAATACTTTGGAAATGCTAATCGACCTTGATTGTCCAAATTATAGGCATTGGGATATTTCTTATAATGCAACAATTTTTCTATTAAAAAATCTTCTATAATCATTTCAATATGATTATTTAAACCTATTTTCTGAATATATTTACTTACCAAACATAATTTATCATATTCATCAATCTCTCTAACCGCTATATAATTCAAAATACATTTTACAATTTTCTCTTGTAATTCATGTGTAGAAATAAAATGTATTGCCAAATAGCATAACGCATTATATTCTTCCTTGTACATAAAATACATCCTCACTCTATTTCCTTGTAATTTAGAGGAATAATTGTTTTCAAGATAAGAAAATTCTTTCCAAATTATATCTTCAATAGCATGTTGTTCTGATAAATCAAACTTTTCAAAATCAATTATACTCTCTAAATATAGTATATCTTCTCGCTTAAAATTTTTATATATCAATACGAAATCTTGCGCACTTATTTTGTAATGAGGATTAGAAAAAAAATTCTTTTCCTTTATTTGAAGTTTCATCCTATAATATTCGCCCTTAAATACATTAATTAATGTATTTCTTATATAGTTCTTGTGTTCAGAAAATTGAGAATATAAAAGTTTATTATCATATATAAACATAATTGCATCTAACATATTTCTTTTAACCTTCTCATATTCTGATTGCCCCGCCAAAATGACTTTATTCTTAAAAATATCTTGTTCAATCTTATAGATACTTTCAAATGATTCAATAATATCCTGAGAATAAATATTTCTTGTACATAACCTTTGTAAAAAAACATAATTTTCTCTAATTTCAGCAGGCAATTCATAATACAATTCTTCAAATCGAAAATTTTTCATTTCCGAAGTCATCGAATCAATAAACTCATCATTAAATAAATTAACATTTCCATATGCCATCTGACCATTTATACTATTAAAATAATTCGTATATGATGTAATAGTCAAAAAAACAAAATATCTATTAATCTGACAAAAATAATAAAGTATCCAATCGTTATCCTCTTTTGACCAAGACAGCAAATCTGTATATAACAAATAACTCTCTTCTAATCTACCTACCGCATATAATCCGTATGCTGCATCATACCATTCCTTAAGAGAATCATAGTTTCTTGTCAAAAATTTTTCAATTTCCTCATATTCGCTCCAAAATACCTCATTACGAATAGTATGTTCTTCCATACCATTATAAATATATCCAGCATCATGAATTCCTTTTATATTTGATTTATCCAATACTCTCTGAATAACATTAAGTTTCAATTTATAATCTTCATCCAATTCATTTACTTTACTTAATAACCCATAAAACACCTCTATATAAGATGCTTTGCTGTCTCTGCTAACAATATAGTTTTGCTGATCAATATAATATTTCCCTTCAAACAACGTTTCTATATCTCTAGCGCGAACATACTCAAAAAAATTTAGCCCTACTAATTTTTCATATAAATATTCAAATAAGTTTTTATCATTTTTTAATACATCAGCCTTATTATAACTCACAATTTTTTCTAAAACTGCAATATATTTATCCTTGAACTCTCCGCTTTTCACAAAGCAATTGGTATCAATAATTCTGATCCCACGTCCCTTATAATACGTTATCATTTCATTAGACAGTTCTTCTTTTCCAGTATAAATGAAAATAGGCTCAATAAATGTATCTCCCTGAACCTGCTTAACCCAATTTAAAATAAGTTTAATATTGTAATCATTTAATCCATAACCTATAAATACAATCAGATTAGTTGCAATAATAGTTTTCATGACTGTATCAATAAGAACATAATCCTTCTCATAATCTAAATAATCTTGTTCTTTTAAAACAAATTTGTTATTTTCAAAATCACCATGTACTTTTAATATATATCTTTTTGTAGGTGTCACAGATATTTTTTCATCATGGTTGATTACACTATAATTTATACCATATTTATTCGCCGCTTGTTCTAATAAAGTATCATAATTTGTTGTTAGTATGTGATATGGATTTAATTGCATAATCAAATCATGAACTTCATTAGGCTTACAATCACTAGAAAATGCACCATTTATCTTTTCAAAATACTCTGTTTCACTCTTATTATCATAATATATCTGTGGTATCCGTAAATATTCTTCTGAAGAAAAAATTGCTTTTCCTTTTGCATCTAGTTCATATTTGTAATTCAACTCATCTGCCATATCTTTGACTAAATCATACCAACTTGGATAATTTGAAACTGCAGATACTCCAGCACCTACAAAAAAAGCTAACTTCTTCTTTTTCTTATATTCCAAAATATCTTCAACTAATATATTAACGTCCATATAAATATCTCCCAAATTTTCTTTATTTTAGTATATCGACTTTATTTTCTCTATTCTTAACAAAAGGGCAGTCGATTGACTACCCTTTTATTACTACCTATAAACTTTCCTCTTTTCCTTTTCCCTTTGAAATATCCGGCTTTTCCGGCGCTTTCTGCCCATATGCCTTCTCCCGCATCTCGGCAAGTTTCTCTTTTACGGAAATACGCCCTCTGGGACTGTCTGCCAGCCTCCTCTCTTTCCCATGCTCCGCTATCTTTTCCGATACTGCCCGGTTAATCTGCGGTTTAAAAGGCACATCCGCCACAGCTTCCGCATCACGCCCCATTTCCTCTATGTCCAGTTCCTCCTGCTCCCCGTCATTTTCCGGCTCATCGTCCATATCAATTCCATCGCCGCCCTTTTCGTCCATGTTTAACAGGGCATTTAGTTCTGTCAGGCGTTCCAGCTTCTCCGCAAGCTCCGCTTCCTGTGCAAATGGCTTTGTGACCTCCACCTTTGCGGTTTCAAGCTGATGCTCCACGTTCTCCAGTTTCTGCGCCACCGTTTCCATTCTCCCGGTCATGCCCTCTAAGGCATTGCTTAACCTCTGTAAATTCCCCAACGGATCAGTGCCGATTTCCACCTCATGGCTGATGCTGCCCTTTAAGTTGACTGTAAACTTGGAAAAGAACGAATCAAAGGAAACGCTCATCTTAAATCCCTGATACTCCCCGATTGTGACTGCCATATTCGGCTGTTTTGCGCTCCGGCACATATCAATCAGCGCTGCCCCGGCTTCCTTTTTGTCCGTATATACCCGGTTGCCGATTTTTATGGAGAAAGTGTCCTTGTCCGGGAATTTATTCTGTGCGTAGGTCTGAATGTCGGCACGATACCCTGCAAGGCGTTCCTTCATGGAAGCAATCTGCACCGGGTAATGCTTCACGATATTGTCCTCTAAGCGGTACTTCTGGCTGGTGTGGTTCGCCTTTAACAGCTTTAGCTTGGACACCTGAATATCTAAATCATGAGGTAAGCACAGTCTGTCATCAACTTCGACAGTACCATACTCCCTCCTAAAACCGTACTTACACCTCTCAGCGTATACGGCTCGCCATAAGTTCAACTTATCGTTCTTCATCACAGGAATGAATTTTCTCATGGCACGTTGGGCATACTGCAAGTGTTTTCCGCCTGCGTTTCCGCATAAGTTTCTCCCACTCACTGTTACCCTTAAGACTTTTCAGCTTTTTTACCTGATGAATTTCCAAGTCTGTACAATAACCGCCACATAACTCACACGTTTTGGTTTTCAACTTCCTTGCAAGGCTGTTTGGTCTGTCATACCGCTTATACTGCGGCAGTACCTCAACCTGACCCGCGATAGAATTATCCCTCTTGCCATAGCCCTGATTGTAAAATACAGAAGTCTTCTTCCCCTGCTTCGTTTCATAGCTGACTGTAAAATCTCCATTCACTACATACTTCTTTTTGATTTTGGAAACTTTTGTTTTGTACTTGAATGCAAAAGTTTTCATCATGCTGTATTTCATTGTCCTGCCAAACTTTCCTATTACATAGGCATTGTCAGCAATACAGTAATAATTGAACAGCCCTCTGACCTTTGCATTATAATCGCTTAAAATCTCAATGTCGCTCTTATTCAGAACTTTGCCACTGTGCATGACTTTCCATTTTTCATTGCCATTTTCGTCAGATACAATCCTGATTGCCCCATATTCAAGCAACTTTTTAATCCAGTTTTCTTTCGGCACATACAGCTTCACTACTCCGCTGAACGGTCTTGTCTTCACTCCGTCTTTTCGGCGTTTAATGCTCTCATTCCTCGATACCTTAATTCTGTAGCCAAGAAATTCAGCACACTCACTTGTATGTGTAATCTTTGTTTTCTCGTCCGAAAGCGTCAGGTTTAATTCTTCCGCAAGGAATTTCTTTACTTCTGCCTTTATGGTTTCCGCATCTTCCCTGCTTCCAATAACTCCAATCAGAAAATCGTCACAGTATCTTGTATACTGTATCTTCTTGAAGTCTGTATCCCGTGCATCATATCTGGGCAGTTTTGTATACACTGCCCTCAAATCCCTGATTTCCTTTGCACGGCGTTTTCGTTCCTCCTCACTGATTTCGTTCCAGTCTTTGGCATATTTCTTTTTCAGGCGTTTTGCCCTGCCCCTTACACTTTCATATTCATAAGAAACTTTACGTCTGTCACAGCTCCCTACATCAAACCGTTCTTTCAATCCCTGCATAAACTCGTCTAACTCATTCAGGTAAATATTTGCAAGTATTGGACTGCACCCCGAACCCTGCGGAATGCCGAAATATGTTTTGTTGTATGTCCACTGTTCCATATATCCTGCTTTCAGGAATTTCCATATCAGATTCAAGAATGCTTCATCTTCTATCCGTTTCCTCAAAATACGAATTAACACTGCATGGTCAAAACTGTCAAAACACGCTTTAATATCGCCCTCAACAAACCATTTAGCGCCTGTAAAGGTATTCCTAATCTGTGTCAGTGCTGTATGGCAGCTTCTGTTCGGTCTGAAACCGTGTGATTTTGTGGAGAAACTTCCCTCATAGATACTTTCCAGTATCATTCTGACTACTTCCTGCACCAGCTTGTCATCAGCGGAAGAAATACCAAGCGGCCTTTTCTTATTGCCTGTTTTCTTCTTGATATACTCACGTCTTGCAGGTTTTGGCTGGTAACTCTGGTTTCGCATACTCTCTATGATTCTGTTAATCCGAGCCATGCTGATACCATCAATGGTCATGCCATCAACTCCCGGTGTCATACTGCCTTTGTTGGCATAAATGTTTTGGTATGCCAGCAGGTAAAATTCCGGGTTGTATAAGTTCCTGTATAACCTCTGGTACTTATACGATTTTTCCTGCGATTTCTCGCCTAAGCTTTTCAATACGTTAATAGGATTTCTCAATGCCTCACGCACCTTCCTTTCTTTGTATTTTCCAAACTTACTGCTTCCCTTCGCCATGTGGGCGGCTTTCCCGCATCTGGTTTTACAGCTTTCCCTGTTATTTCAGGTTCCTCAGACTACTATGGAAGCTCTGTTGCCATGCCCTTTTACGGGTTTAGGCAATCTCCGTTTAGTCTAATCAAAACAATAGCTTTCCGTATTGTCGGGTACGACTTTCGCCATTTACACACTACTCATGGTTGCCCTGTCTTGAGTATTCCGCAGTTATACAAAATGGAAATACAACTGCCAAGACACTGCACGTTTCAACTCCTTTCGTGCAGGGACAAAGCTATGTCCAGGCTCTGGCTATCGTTCAGGCAATCTAGCTTTTACCCTCATATACGAATTTTCATTCTCGCAATAAAGACGCTTGTCAGGAAATTTTAATCACTTCTCTATTGCCTGCCTATAATAGACAACAACATGCTACACTCCCTGTTTTGTTTCCAAAATCAGATAAGTTGTAGAATGATAGGCTGTGGATTTCTCCACGTTAATACTTTTACCTACTCCTTGCTAAAGGGAGTATTCTGACTAGACCTCACCGCCAATAAATTAGCGGTTTACGGACGCACCATCTTTTCTTTTATGTAGGGATTGCCCGTTGCCAGAGCTTTCACCTCGGCATAAGTGAGAGCCGCTTCGTCTATGTCCTCACAGCTTCTGACCGGGGATTTGCTCGTCATAATCTGCCCGATGAATTTTTGCTTATTCTCGATAAGCTGCCAACTGTACGAATCGAACGTACCTTCTGTTACATACCGGAATATTTTCACCTTGTCATTCATGTTGCCCTGCCTTAAAATCCGCCCTTCCTGCTGTTCAATGTCGGACGGACGCCAGGGCACATCGAGGTGGTGTAACGCAATCAACCTGTCCTGCACGTTGGTTCCGGCACCCATTTTTGCGGTTGAGCCTAACAAAAAACGAACCTGCCCGCTTCTTACCTTTGCGAACAGCTCCGCTTTCCTTGTTTCCGTATTGGCGTTATGGATAAAAGCTATCTCATTCTCCGGCACTCCTTTCGCCATGAGCTTATCCCTGATGTCCTCATATACATTAAATGTCCCATCTCCCTTCGGTGTGGATAAATCGCAGAAGATAAGCTGCGCCGATTTCTGCTCTTTTGTATGCTCCCAAATCTCAAACGCCTTCTCCACACAGGTTGTGGCTTTGGAGTTTTCTTCATCGGGAAGCATATCATTGATGAGCCGCTGGTCTAACGCTAACTTTCTTCCATCGTTGGTTATCTTTAATACCGATAGGTAACGGTCTGAACTGGCTTTACAGTTCTCGCCGCTTTCCCCCGGTTCGCACCGTGCATGACAGTTTCCCATCACACGGCGCTCCATCAATAATTAGATTGCAATAGTATTATCCAAAGAACTTATTTCTGTGTTTCCAGCTAGGTTTCTCAACTCATTCAGTTTGCGTAAATCTATGGTGTCTTTGTATTCGGAAATATACTGTGATATTGTGTACTGCTTTGTCGCATGGATTAGCCTATGGATGTCCTCATGCACGATTACCAGATTTCTATATTCATCTGTACCGCCTTGACAGCGTGGGGTTTTATGGTGGCAGTGGATGTCGCTGTATTCCAGTTTTATCCCTGTTACTGCACATTTCCCATACTGCCCGGCATAAAGTGAAATCCTGTTGTCCGCATACTGTATGCTCCTGTTGCTGACAGGGTTCTGCATGAGTTTCAACAGCGTAAAGGTGTCTATCCCTAAATTATTGTGGATTTCAGCACGCCCTTCGGCTGTGTATTTATTGACAGACTTTTTCTTACACTTAGGGATTTTGTTCTGTACATACCCAACCGGGGCTACTGCATAGCCGCTTATAAATCGGATTTGCTCGCTTTTCCCATAGTTCATTTTCACAGCTTTTGATATGTTTGGCACTCTCTTTTTCCGCTTTTTATAATACTTAACGGATTTAAAATTTTTCCTCATACGATTTTTGAATACAGCCGTTGCCTGGAATGCTATCTTTCGGCAGTCAAGGCATATCCGGGTAGCTATTTTATAATAATTGTGTATGCCCATGACTTTTGAATTGTAGTTTTGTATCATCTTATACTGCTCTTTGCCACTGTCCGGCTTCTGTATGCGCTTTATCTGCTCCACCAGCTTCTTTGCCGCCTTTTTCACAGCCTTGTCGCTCATACTGCTGACAACAGTGTATTTATTCCTTTTCCGATGAACCTTTAACTTAAATCCAAGAAAGTCCGAATAGTGTTTCCGCAAGTTTACTATCTTTGATTTTTCGGGTGAGATGTCCAGTTTCAGCCGTTCTTTCAGCCAGCCTTTCACCGCATGGAATGTCCTGACGGCGGCGTCATAACTCCTGCAAAAGATTTTGAAGTCATCCGCATACCGCACAATCCGCATTTCCTTTACATTGGTTTTCTTTAATGCTTCCATTGCGCCGCTCCTGCTGACCGTGCCGTTTTTGGTGGTGGTTGTGTAGTATTCATACCTTGTCGGCATGTTTTCCCAGTTGCTGCTGACCCACCAGTCCAGCTCATTCAGCACAATATTGGACAGCAGCGGCGACAAAATACCGCCCTGTGGTGTTCCTTTCGTTGGATAACAGACGGTCTTGTCCGGCATTTTGACCGGGGCTTTTAACATCTTCCTTATAATCACTAATAACTGCCTGTCCTGTATTCCCATTGTCCAAATCTGTTTTAACAGCTTTGAGTGGTTGACGTTATCGAAAAATCCCTGTATGTCTATATCCACACAGTAATGCAGGTTGGATAACTGCATATTCCTGTGCGTCTGGGCGATAGCATGTTCCACACTCCTGTTTGGGCGGAACCCATAGCTGTGTTCATAAAACTTTGCTTCACAGATTGGCTCCAAAACCTGCAAGATACATTGCTGTATCAGGCGGTCATACATTGTGGGGATTCCAAGCGGCCTTGTTTTGTCGCTCCCTTCTTTTGGGATTTCTACCCTTTTTACTGCTTTTGGCTGGTAATCCTTAAATTTACGCTGGATAATCTGCACGAACTCGCTTACTTCGATTCGCTCAATATCTTTGATATTCATATCGTCTGTACCATACGTTTTACTCCCGGCATTGTCTTTGATGTTCCTATACGCAAGTTTTATATTGTTTTCACAAGTGATATACTGCATTAGGTTCCTGAATTTCCCGCCGTCTTTGCTCTTTTGGTACAGCCCGTCATAAATATCCTGCATATCGTAGTATTCGTTGTGCCTTAGCTTCTTGTTTTTCAGTTTCTTTGTCATAGAACATCACTCCTTTCGGAGCAAACTTTTTGTCTTGCTCGAACCTATGGTGATAATTCCTATTGCAAATCTGACTACTGACTGGAGGCTATCCCTCCTCACGCCTTATTATTGCGTGTATCATCAGTACTGTGCCTCCACTTTCATCACCCGCAAAGACGCTTATATGATTCGTCATCACCACCTGCAAATGGGCAGGTGTCGGGTAACTTACTACGTTCCGATAATCTTATCCCAATCCCTGAAAAAAAAACTTCAAGGATTTCAATATAGTTTTAGGTTCTGCTTTAAGCCTGCCAGCTTGATGCCACCTGTAACGGCATAAGGTATTTCATAACATGCACTTTTACTTTACCTCACTGGCTCCACGCCCGTGGAATAGACATTTCTATCTATGCGACATATAGACTTGTACGTTCGCAGATATGTCAGTCTTTTCAGACATTCTAACCATGACTATATATAGACCTCCGACCTGTCATATACAGCCGGCACCTCTGCCGGCCTTTCCACAGCTCTGCCTGTTTGGGTATACTTCAGCCGTCCTCTCCGTGCTGTGAGCCGTGAACTTTATCCACTCGCCCAACGGGGTATTAAGGGAAGCGTTTCAAGGCGTTACCCTGTCATTCCACTTCTCAGATTATCAGTTATCCTGATGTGCTTTTAACTACTGCACACCAGTCACAGCTTTTGTCACGTTTTCCTCGTGGTTTGTAGCTGTAACGTATCGCTCACGCATATTGTCGATGTTCGGCTGCACTTTCCTGTCCCTGACTGCCTCCGCCCTGTCCGCAAGGGACTGAACCATGTCCTGCTGGTACTCGCTCGGCTTTAACACAATATTTTCATAATCCGCTTCCGGCACAGGCAGCTTTAACATATCCGGTGTCTGAATGTCGGCACTCTCCTTAAATAACGCAATCAGCTCTGGAAGATTGAAAAACTTCGCAAATCTCGTCTTTGCCCGGTATCCAGTACCCTCCGGCGCAAGTTCTATGGCTGTCTGAGTTTCCCCGAATGATGCCGCCCAACTGTCAAAATGCCCTAACCCCAACCGCTGTAAGGTGTTGTACTGGAGATAACGCATATTGGTGTATAATTCCGTCATGCTATTTGAGATTGGCGTACCCGTCGCAAATGTGATGCCCTTCCCTCCGGTCAGTTCGTCCATGTACTGGCACTTGGCAAACATATCCGAGGATTTCTGCGCTTCCGTCTGTGCGATGCCCGCCACGTTCCGCATTTTTGTGTATAAAAAGAGGTTCTTATAATTATGGCTCTCGTCCACAAACAGCCGATCCACGCCCAACTGTTCAAAGGTCACAACATTGTCCTTCCGGCTGGAATCATTTAACCGGCTCAACCTTGCGGACAGTGATTTCTTTGTTTTTTCCATCTGTTTAATGGAGTATCGCTCTCCATTTTCCGCTTTGAGCGCTTCGATTGCCATTTCAACTTCCGTTATCTGCCTTTCAATCATCGCCATCTGTCTTTCGGTGGAAAGCGGGATTTTCTCGAATTGAGAATGTCCGATAATCACAGCGTCGTAATCCCCGGTTGCGATTCTGGAGCAGAACTTTTTCCGGTTGGCGGGTTCAAAATCTTTCTTGGTTGCCGCTAAGATATTCGCACCCGGATACAGGCGCAGAAAGTCACTCGCCCACTGCTCCGTCAGGTGGTTCGGCACAACAAATAAACTCTTTTGACACAATCCTAATCTTTTACTTTCCATTGCTGCCGCAATCATTTCAAAGGTCTTGCCTGCCCCCACGCAATGGGCAAGCAGCGTATTGTCCCCGTATAACTGATGCGCCACAGCGTTAAGCTGGTGCGGTCTGAGTACAATGTCCGGTGTCATGCCGGGGAATTTTAAGTGCGAACCGTCATATTCCCTCGGTCTGGTGGAGTTGAAAAGCTCGTTATACTTTGCACATAAATCCTGCCTGCGCTCCGGATCACGAAACACCCAGTCCTTAAAGGCTTCCCGGATTGCTTCCTGCTTCTGGCTTGCAAGCATGGTTTCCTTTTTGTTGAGGACTCTTTTTTCTTTCCCGTCCTCTGTCACAATGTCAAAAATACGGGTGTCACGCAGATTTAAGGAATCCTCTAAAATCCGATATGCGTTTGCCCGCCCTGTTCCGTAGGTCATATTGACAAGTGCGTTTCCCCTGTCCGCATTTTTCCCCTTCACGTTCCACTGCCCGGTCACGCCTGAATACTGTATGCCCATTGTCTTACGTTCAAGCAGGTATCCCGGCGTTTCAAAGGTTTCACGCATGAAGTCCTCAATATATTTTGTGGAAATCCATGTTGCGCCGATACGCACCTCAATCTCCGATGCGTCAAGCTCCTTCGGCTGTACGCTTTCCAGTGAGGACACGTTAATGGCATATTCCGGGTGGTTTTCTGCAAAGGTTCTCGCCACTGACAGCTTCTCCCGCACGTTCCCGCTTAAATACTCGTCTGCGGTTTCCCATTCCTCTGTGACCGGGTTCTGGAAGATTACCCCGGCAAGCTCCTTTGTGATTTCCTCCACGCTCTTGTCCGCAAGCTCCGACATATAGGCTAAATCCACGCCCGCCTTCTCGCTAAGCGATACCGCCAGCGCTTCACTGGCTGTGTCCACGCTCGTCACAACTTCCTGCTTTTTAATGGTACGCTTCGTGAACATATCCGCTTTTCCAATGAAGTTCCCCTCATCGTCCAGATTTTCAAGGGAACATAACAGGCAGTAGCTGGAATCCTGATTGAACGCCCTTTTATTGGTCTGTGAACTGATAAGACCGAATTTCTTGGAGAAATCATCGTATAACTGATTCAACTCCGTCTGTTTGTTTTTAATCATTTCATCCGGGTATTCTTCCAACTGGAAGTTTATCAGTTCCTGCGTACAGTCCCGGATTGCCACCATGCCCTTCATGCGCTGCTCCGCTTTCTCCGAAACGTCCACAGGCTTCATAATGGAATTTTCCCGGTAATACACTTTATCGTCCACTACGGTATAACTGTAATTCTTCACGTCCGGATCGGCGGGTATGTTCTCCCTTGCCAGCTCATCATCAATCTCATTGAAATCCGCCTGCTCGATGCTGCCCTCCACATAAGAGAGCGCATGTTTAAGCTGCGCCGACAGGGGAAGGGACGTGTCCGGCAGACAGGCGCTTTCCATGCCATGCGCCCCGGAAACCATCTCCATTTTTCCGAGTACCATTTCCGGGTGGTCTGCGAAATACTGGTTTATCACGATACCGTCTTTTTCCGTCAGATGCACCCAGTCCGGTTCAATATCTAACACCCGGTCACGCTTCTTTAAAAATAAAATATCCGAAGTGACCTCCGTACCCGCATTTTCCTTAAACGCTGTGTTCGGAAGCCTGACCGCCCCCAATAGTTCCGCCCGCTGTGCAAGGTATTTCCGCACTTCCGGGTTTTTCTTATCCATAGTCCCCTTTGAAGTGACAAAGGCAACGATGCCGCCCGGACGTACTTTATCCAAAGTCTTTGCGAAAAAATAATCGTGTATGAGGAAGTTATGCTTGTCATACTGTCTGTCAGACACTTTATACTGTCCGAAAGGCACATTTCCCACCGCCACGTCAAAAAAGTCATTAGGATAGGTGGTATTCTCAAAGCCTGTGATTTGAATGTCCGCATGAGGGTAGAGCTGTTTTGCGATACGCCCGGTTATCCCGTCAAGCTCCGCCCCGTAGAGCCTGCTCCCCGCCATTTCCTCCGGCAGACAGCCATAAAAATTCCCGATGCCTGCGGCGGGATCTAACACATTACCTTTTGTAAATCCCATTTTCCCCACTGCGTCATAGATTGCCTGAATGATGACCGGGCTTGTGTAGTGGGCATTTAACGTGCTTTCCCTTGCGGAAGCGTATTCCTCCGGGGATAACAGGCTCTTTAATTCCTGATACTCATTCGCCCAGTTCGCTTTGGAAGAATCAAAGGCATCGGCAAGACCGCCCCAACCCACATATTTTGCTAAGACTTCCTGTTCCTCCGGTGTGGCAGTGCGGCGTTCACTTTCAATCTTTTCAAGGGTTCGTATGGCTTCCACGTTCTGCCGGAATTTCTCTTTCGGCGCAAATCCTTTCCCAGTATTCTCTGCTTCATTGAAAGAAATGCGGTAATTGACTGCGCCTGTTTTATCAATCTCCGGCTGTTTTTGTGATGCTTTTTCCGGCTCTGGCGAATTGCCCCCGGTCAGCGTTTCCACATCGCCCATGACCTGCTGGATAAACGGGCTGTTTTCCAAAGCATTTTCATCTACAACCTGCCCGTCCACAATGCCTGCTTTTTCCAGACCTTCCCGGACAGCCTGAGTGTCAATGTCGGGAAAATCATCTTTTATAGCAACATCTTTTGTGCCTGAAATATTTTCCGTTCCCGGCTGTTCTGTTTCCTCTGTAACCTTTTCCGGCTCTGGCGCAATATCTTTTGTTTCTTTCTGCCCTGTTTCCTGTAAATTCTCTGTCTGTAAACCTTCATTGAGCTTATGGCAGAAAACATCCGCTTCCTCCGGTGTGTCAAATGTCGGCACTGTGCCATCGCCTGTTACATAATAATCCTGCGTTTCGCTGTCCCACACCGCATAAGGCTCTGTAAAGGCATCCGAAGTTTCCGTAACCGTAAAACGTGTTGTTTCTTCCTGTTCTGGTTCTTCTGTAAGGTTTTCCGGCTCGGCATCCGGGAGAGGTTCTTCCTTCTTTTCTTCTGACAGCTCTGCTTCAGAAACTTCCGCAGCGTGTCCTTCCCTCTGCTGTTTTGGCTCGCTCTCATAACGTGCCGCATACTTCTGAGCCTCCTTCAGCAGAGCATCCATTTCCACCGCTTTTTCCGTATTGCCGCTTAATGACTGCATCAGGACATAATCAGTAGCTTCTAAAAACAGAGTATCATAGACCGCCTTGCCCTCTAAACTCCTGCTGTCATCCTCTATGGCAACCGCCCCGGTATCCTCATTCCAGCCGACCACATCTTTCATAGAAAGCGCACCGCAGATTTTTACCACAGCGGACATCTCCGCAAGCCTTTCCATCAGCGCTTTTTCATTGTCGCTGGCTTTATTTTCCGGTTCGGGACTTTTGGATTTTTCCCCGGAAATTTCCGCTTCCTGTTCCGGTACAGCAATTTTTTCCGGCTCCCTGTCACGCTCTATGTACCGCCTTGTCTGGTTTGTAAAACCGTCCAGCACAGCCGGGTGGGACGTGACGAGGTAATCCCTGGTCTGCCAGTCAGCGGAAGGGACAAGGCTTTTTGCCCACTCCTTATTGTCGGGGGAAAACCGCCCGTCATGGGATAAGTGCATGATTGTGTTTGCAAGGACGATTTCCACACGTTCCTTCCCATACTGCCGGATAACGCCCTCTGCAGTATCCCCCGGAAGGGTGTAACCGTCAAATTTCTCCGCAATCGCTTTTTCTATGGCATCTTTACATTCTACCCGGACACCATGCTCCAGCTTTTCCTGCTCCCGGCGCATGGCTTCCTCCGCCTGCTCTTTTTTGTACTGTGCAAAGGCTTCCTTTCCCTTCGGCGTAAGGTATTTATCCGCATTGACAAGCTCCCTGATGCGCTTCTCCACCACGTTCCATTTTAAAAGCACTTTTGCGTATGGATCGCCTATCCTGCCTTTCCCCAGTTTGATTCCTTTGGAATCGTGCCATTCATCGCTCCGGTCTGAACCGATTAGGGCGGGAGAACCGCCGCCCGTCCCGTACTCATTTTTAAGGAAGGCAATATTTTCTTTCTTATCATGCCCTTCCATAAAATACTCATAGATACGGAACTGCCCATGATGATAGTTGCTGCCGCCTGTCAGACGCTCATCTATCTCATCCTGTGTAATAAAATCCTCATGCAGCACCTCCACGCTGTCCTGTACCGGGTATTCCGTTTTCTCTGTACTCAAATCCGCAATCTCTGAAAGCAGATGCTCTGGCTTTTTCACATACCGCCACCTGATCTGCTTTTCCCCGGCTTCAATCTGCTCTTTTGCGCGGGAAAGCTCCCCGGCGATGACATCACGCCCCTCCTGCGTGGATAAAAGCTCGCACAGGATTGTCATGCTCTCCGGGTGGTTGTGGCTTTTAATCGGTATGCTCTCCGGCGCTTCCCCGATACCGTCCCAAAAGAAATTGAACAGGTCATTTGACACCCTCTGACGTTCCACCGCATCCACAAGGAACACTTCATTTGCGCCCATGTAAGAGCCACTCTCCACCATAGAACGGACAACGCCCTCTATCTCCTGCCAGTCCATTAACGCAACCGGGTTTTCTTTTGCGGACATCCCGTAGCCGATGCTCATGCCGGATTCATTGAACCAAACGGAAATGGGATTGCTGCCGAAGTCAAAGCCTTTCCCGGTAGTTCCATATTCATTTTTCAGAAACTCCGCCATTTCCTCCGGCGTTTTGCCTTGCTGGTACTTGGCGTAAATGCGGCTCCTGCTGTTATCCCGTCCACCCCCTGTCCGTAAAATGGCTTCAAGCTGCTCCTGCGGCAGAGAAAAAGCGGCGGGCATGGTATAGTTCTCTCCTGCCTGCGCCGCTTCTATCGTGCCGATCTGTTCCTCTATGGTGGGGAATAAACTAAGCTGCTGGTAAACCTCCGTTTCCTTTGGTTCTTCCCACTGCGGTATCTGCCCTTCTTTCAGATATTCTCCCTTTTCCATGTAAAAGGCGATGCTGTTCCTCACATCCTCCCATGATACAGATGCCTCCGCTGTCCGGTTTAAATAACTTCCCCTCCAGACGGTCAGACCGTTTTCGTCCGCCCTATACCCGGCTCTTTCCTCCCCTACATTAAACTCGGTAAATTCCTTATGCCTGTAACTGTTTTTGATATATTCCGTCTGTTTATCCTTATCCGGCTCGAAAAGCATTACCCCGGCAATATCCGGGCATTTATGCACCATAAATTCATCAAACTGCAAGATGCCTTTCTCTATTTCAGACAAAGAAAGACCGGGCAATGGTTCTCCACTGTCCGGCTCTGGTAAATCCTTATTTTCAGTTTTTTCAGTCGCTCCTTCACTTACAGGCTGTATACCAGTTCCCTCAGTACGATTTCCTCCGCCGAGTGCCTGATGCTGTTCATCTTCTGAACCCAAAGCATCTGGTTCTCCGCCTTGAGTTTTTCCGTCACTCCCTCCTGCTTCATCATCTGCCCGGTCAGCAGTTCCATCCTCTGCTCTGCCTGCTCCTGAATGGTCAGAAGATGCTCTTTCAGCTTCCCTTTCAGCAGAAGCCCGGTGTAAATCCCCTTCTTGTGTTCCTGTAAGTAATTCTTCCTCATCAGTCCGTATTTCGTCAGTGTCCCCTCCGGCTGTTCGTCCATCTTTAACATCGGTATCAGATAATCCCCGTTCTTCTCGTAAGTCAGATTCATTATTTTTTCCCCTTTCCCCGGCGTTCCCGGTCTGTGTGGTAAGTTGTATGTCCTCCGTTTTACTTTCACGCTTTAAAGCATTATAGCGTGTGCCAGAGGTATTTGCAAGTCCTTTTTCGACAAAATTTCTTGATGCTTCCTTTCCGGCGATTTCCCTGTCATACGCCCCGATTGCTTTGCCAATCTCCATAAGCACAGGTTTGGATAAATCGGATATGCTGTCACCGATGTGCGACAGTGTTTCGATTGTATTAAACTCATGGATATAGGGGAACTGGATTTCCTCTGCCAGCTCCGCATCTTCCATGCCGCACCGCTTTAAAACAGTGTAGGCGATGCTGTCCGCCAGTGTTTCCCGGACACGGACAGCAATATTCAGTTCGTCCAGTTCCTCCAGAAAACTTCCCTCTTTCAGATATTCCATATCCGAAGCAAGCTCCCCATAACAGTCCTGTGCAATCCGGGAAGCAATCTCCCTGATCCTGTCCGTAAACCCGGCTTCTTTGTCAGTGTCCCCGTAAATCCCTTCCAGACGGTCAAGCACCGCTTCCTGATGTTCCCCCTTCATCTCCCAAAGCCTGGGGAAACGCCCGATGCGCCTTGCCTTATGCACGTCCGATATGTCAAAGACGTACCGCAGTCCGGTGTTGGGACTCCCTTCTTCATCAAACAAGGCGATACCCTTTGCCCCTTTGTTTACCCAGCAGTGCATTTTTTCATTCCATATCTCTATGGAAGCACAGGCTGTAGCATCCGGTCTTTGGGCATAGATAAGGAGCTGGTCTTTGAACGGGTATTTGTAGAGCCTTGATGCTGTGTTCAGATATTTCTTCCAGCTTTCTTCATTTCTCGTCACTTCCCTTGATGTTTCTGCGGAAAGTATGGAAATTAAGTCATATTTTCTCATGGTAAACCTCCATTTCCTGTTTATTGTTTTTTGGCAATAAAAAAGGCGGCTATGGTTCGTTCATAAGCCATTGCCACCAGTGACGGTAAACTTTATTCAATTTTTGTCTGCTCCTTTCCTCCACTGATTCTTCATATAAGAAAAGCACCTAAGATTTCTCCTAAGTGCATTTTCTTTAAATTCCATTTTCTTAAAAAATCTTATGAATTACTCGCTTTATTGCATCATGTGAAATTCCAGTATTATCCAAAATCATAACATATATCATACATCTGGCTAACTGATATGTATAGGCGTGAATATCCTCTAAGTCTTTCGGGTGTCCATGTCCTATTTCATTTCGCATCTTAGAAAATATCTGACCTAAATTGCTATTTCCTTCAAAATGGATTTTCATTCTCTGTGCTAACATCTTCTTATAATCATTTAAAATATCTGAGTATTTCTTTAGCACATTATTGAATTGTTCCTCTAAGGAAAAATCTATTTTATCAAGGTCATCTAATATTTTTTTCGCATAATTTTCAATTTTTTCCTTCTTTTTCTTTGATGTCCGTTGCTCTTTTAATTCATCGGCAGCACTTTCAAAGTTCTTCTTAATATATTCCAATAATTCCTCTCTTAAAGAATCGCTTTCCTCCTGATCCACTAATTTACAGGATTCGTCAATCACCACATCATTTGCTAACTGTTTTATTTGCTGGAACTCTGCATTAGTTTCCATTTTTGTTTCTTGTGTACGGTCATACTCTCCTTCAAAACTTAATGCACATTCTAAAAAACTTGTATGAGTTAAATCCTTATACTCCGTATCATTATCTGGAACAAATAACTCATCAGAAGTATCTTTTTGACGCCTCTCTGCAATATATTGAAAAAGTTCTCCAAATTTATCTCCAACATCCCTTGTAAGAATTGTATTCAATTCAGAATTTGTATACTCACCTCTATCTATCGTTCTGAAATAAACAATCCCTGTTTTTTCAAATTTTTTATCTCTGTTTCTCTTATAAATCTTAATATTATCAAACTTAATATTTCGGCGGAAACTCAAAAATTTCATAAAATCAAATACCCACAAATAACAGTCTGGTATTATATCAATTCCAACCGATTCTTTAAAATCAATATAAAATTGTGGCGTACAAGTACCTATATTGCGTTCTCCCCACCTTTCATTATAATAAATAGCGTAGTCGATTCCTACTTCACATAAAATCCCATTAACTATTGCCGGATATTTTGTATTTATTTCATTCCAATATCGAGGTTCTTTTGCATATAAGCGCTCACTCCAATCTATCCCATTATCAATCTTCTTCATCACATTAGCACTACCGCCAGCAAATACATCTATCGGCTTTCCAGTAAACATGATCCTATCAAATTGTGAAAGATCATCTGGCGGATTATTACCGCTCGAATAAATATATCCTTTACACGAGATGCTTCTCCCATTATATATACAACCGAACATTTTAAAATTATAATTATTAAAAAGATAACCCTCAACAATATCCTTCTCTATCCTTTCATGTTGCAAGCAAAAAAAGTGTTCTTCATCTACTATAATCTTAAAATCCTTATGATTCTCTGAAATAAAACGTATTTCATTTTCCTCAAGTCCACTCAAATATCCTTCTAACATATAACCTCCCATAATATTTATATCTATTTTTAGCTAACGTATTATGGAAATTATACCACCCTATCAGTTGTAACTCAATTTCTTCTCAGAATATTTCACATTTCAGTTGTAGGGTACTTAACGAACCCTACAACCTACTATCAATCACTCATAGAAACCATGTTCCTCAATGCCTTTTTCCAGAATAGTATGTATCAGTTCTTCCAGTTCCACACCGTTTATCTCACTGACCACAATCAGCTTTGCAAGGGTATCTTTCTGTACGGATATGGCATACTGTTCCTCATCGGCACGAAGTTCATGGACGCAGATGCCAAGTCCGTCCGCAATCCGGCACACCACGCCAAGCTCCGGCTCTCTGATGCCCGCCAAAACATCCATAATCGTCCTCTCCGGCACTCCTGACATTCTGGAAAGCTCCACAATGCTGATTTCTTCCTCTTTCATCACGTTTAATAACTTATCCCCGGTTGTAAACATACTTTTTCCTCCCTTATTTTTTCTTCCCGCCAGAAGATTTCTTTTTCGGAAACTCCATGACAAACTTAAACTGTACCCCGCTTTTTTCTTCCCCGTCTTTGGTATAGCTATATTCTTCTGTCCCGCTCGGAATGATATAGGCATCATAGGGCTTGCCCGCTTTGCTCTTTAACCCTTTTAACAGGATTTTCTTTCCAGCAAGCATATCCTTCACCTGTGCATCGGTAAGGACAGCACCCATTATCCGGCTCACGTTCATACCGCATTTTTTCATGCAGTACGCACCGAATTTTCCTTTTACCACCTGACCGCCGCAATTCGGGCATACCCCAAGAGCCGCCTGTTCCTGTGCGCACATCTTTTTCTGCTCGTCACTGACCTCATGGTAGGTGTGTATCAGCTCCGACACCATATTTTCAATGTCCGCCATGAAGTCCTCCATAGGAAGCTCCCCTTTCGCTACCAGTGTCAGAGCATTTTCCCAATCGGCGGTAAGTTTCGGGGACTTCACCACATCCGGCAGCACCGTAATCAGTTTCAATCCGTCCTCTGTTGGTATGATCTGCTTTTTCTCACGCTTTACAAAGCCGTCCTTGACTAACTTCTCAATAATGTCCGCCCTTGTCGCTGGCGTACCCAAGCCTTTCCTCTCCACGTCATCGCCCATATCTTCCGCCCCGGCACGTTCCATTGCGGATAATAATAAATCTTCCGTAAAGCGCTTCGGCGGGGAAGTGAAATGCTCGCTGATTTTGGTCTGCACACCGTCAAACACCTGTCCTTCTGAAAGCTCCGGCAGCTTCTTTTCCTCTTTTTCTTCTTCCGTATTCCCGGAGATTTTAAAGGAACGCTTAAAGGCATCTTCAAAGGACTTCCACCCGTTATGCGTGACAGACTTCCCGGAAACCGCAAAAGTGTGTCCGTTACAGGAAAACTCCGCTTTGACTGTTTCATACAGATGCTTCTCCCCGGTGGCGCATAACAGGCGGTTCGCAATCAGGGATAAAATTTTGCGCTCCGTTTCCGGCAGTGCTGCAAGGTCAGCTTTCCCTATCTCCATTGTGGGGATAATGGCGTGGTGGTCTGTCACTTTTTTGCTGTTCAGAATCCTTTTTATATCTGGGCTGGACGTTTTGTTTTCCTCAAACATGAGGGAGCTGAACACCGCTTCAATTACACCTTTTGCGGTCTGCCCCATATCATCGGATAAGAACTGGCTGTCCGTTCTCGGATATGTGGCTAACTTTTTCTCATAAAGGCTCTGTGTGTACTCTAAGGTCTGCTTTGCGGTGAAACCAAATAAACGGTTCGCATCCCTCTGGAGGGTGGTAAGGTCATAGAGCTTCGGCGGCATGGCTGCTTTTTCCTCTTTTACAACAGACATGGTAAGAGCCTGCCCGTTCCGGCAAGCTCCCACAATTTCATCTGTTTTCTTTTTGTCATCCATGCGCCCGGTGGCGGCATCTATCCCATCCATCAGGATATGCGCCATGTAATATGTTTCCTTCTGGAAATTCATAATCTTTGCTTCCCGATCTACCAGCATCGCAAGGGTGGGTGTCTGCACCCGCCCCACCTTTAAAACCTTTCCGCCATACAGGACAGTGAACAGCCTTGTACCGTTGATGCCCACAAGCCAGTCCGCTTCCTGCCTGCACAGTGCGGAATGGTACAGGTTATCGTAATCGCTCCCCGGCTGTAAATTCTCAAACCCTTCACAAATGGCGGTTTCCTCCATTGAGGAAATCCACAGGCGTTTGATTGGCTTGTCACAGCCTGCCATTTCATACACCAGACGGAAGATAAGTTCCCCCTCCCGTCCGGCGTCTGTTCCACAAATCACAGCCGACACGTCTTTCCTGTGCATCAACTGGTACAGCACGTCATACTGCGCTTTTGTGTCCGGCTTCACCTCATACTGCCATTTTTCCGGCTTGACGGGAAGGCTCTCATACGTCCACTTTTTCCACTGTTCCCCGTAGCTTTCCGGCTGTGCCAGTTCCACCAGATGCCCCACGCACCAGCTCACAATATATCCGTTCCCCTCCATATATCCGTCACTGATTTCCGATGCGCCGATCACGTCCGCAATGCTCCTTGCAACACTCGGTTTTTCCGCTATCACTAACTGCATTTAGTCATCCTCCCCTTCTTTATCTTCAAAGAAATCATCCTCACTGCCCTCGTTTTCCTCATCATCGTCATATTCTTCTTCCTCGTCCTCCTCATCATCGTCCTCGTCAAGAAATTCCTCTTTCTTTTTCCGGACTACTTTGAAATAATAGCCGCCGCCAATAGCTGCAACTGCCACAATCCCAAGAATGATATAGGTTGCCGCCGGGTTTTCTTCTGGTTTCTCCAGCTCAGGTTCTTCGGTGTTTTCCCCCTCCCCGTCCTCTGTGGGTTCTTCCGTAGGTTCTTCCTCCTTCCCCTGTTCCCCGTTGTTATTGGGAAGTGCGCCCTCCGTCACAGGGATTGCGGACTCCAGCGCAGCGGAATTTTTCGGTAAGGTTTCGCTGTTGTCCGCTGTCACGTTCAACAGGTCATTTTCCGTAACTTCCGTCAGGAAATACACCATTTCTTCCTCCCCGTCCCGGTCAATGATAAGGTAGAACACTTTTTCCGATGCGGTCTGGATTGTATAAAATTCCTTTCCCGTTTCGCTTTTCTCCTTTTCCCCGGATTCCTCTTTTTTCTCCGATGCCGCCGCTTCCGCCATTGCCTGCTTTTTCTGCTCTGCAAGGTTGTTTTCGGAAACGGTGTTCCCGTCACTGTCCGTCTTGGTATGCTCCGTCACCTGTGCGGTGGCGGAGGAAGGCTTGGTAGCCTGTGCGTTCACCGGGAGCTGCTCTGCCGGGTTCTTCTCGTTCCCGTCCTCTTTTTCCGGATCGGTGTAATACGGGTTGGCTGTTTTGTAGACCTCCGACATATTCCCGGCGTTATCCATTGCGGAAATGGTAAAATACTGGTAGCCTGCGTCAAACTGTTGCAGACGGATATTCAGGACACCGTTTGTAAGCTCCGTAAATTCATACCCGTTCACATACACCGCCTTGATGCCGGAATCCGTATCATGCGCCTGTATGGAGAGCAGACCGTCGCTGACCGCAGCGTTTAAGGTAGGCTTCGTGAAATCAAAGCATTTCATATAGCGGTTTTTCTCATAGGTTTTTCCCTTCTGGTCTGTCACAAGCACATAGACGGTGGTATTCTCCGAAATCTCTACATACATATCCTCTGTTACGTCTGTCCAGCTCCCATTCTGTGCCACTTTCGCCTGCACTGTCTTTATGGTGAAGTTGCCGGAATGTGCCACGTCCTCTATGGAGATATGTACCTTTGTGGTGTCATTGTGCCACCCGGACGGAGTGGAGATTGTGACCTTTACATTCGGGTTCACATACTCGCATAAGCTGTAATCCTCTTTGCAGACACCGCAATCCTTATCCGTAACATACTGTGTGCATTTCTCTTTACAGGTACATTCCGGTTCAGGTACTTCGTTCCCGGATACCGTACCGCTTTCCGTTTCTTCCTCATTACTGCCGGACTCGGTTTTTGTTTCCCCGGTTTCATCCTCCCCATTCTCTAAATTTTCCCCGGTTTCAGTGCTTTCCTCTGCTCCGGCGGTTTCCTCTGTTTCCCCTTCGGTATTGTTTTCCTCCGTAAGCGCACCCTCCGCATAGGCATCTACCGTATTCCCACTGTTCGCCATAAACGCCCCTATGGGCATACAGAACAGCAATGCCGACAAGAACAGCGACACCGCCGCCCTAACTGATAACTTTTTCTTCATTTCCTGCCATCTCCTTTGCGTTTTCTTTTTCTTCCAATAACTTCAAAATCTCGTCCTCGCTGAATTTGATAAGTAATTGCAGCTTCTCGGACGAGATTTTATGCTTTTCGATAATATCCATTTTTTCGGCTCTTTCCGCCATGCGCTTCTGTTCTTCCAAATCCTTCTTTTTTGCCTGTAAGGATTCAAGCTGCGCATCCACTTTGGAAAGCTCCTTTTCAATGCGTTCCTTTGTCATAAATGCCTCCTTAATTTAACCTTCCGAAACTGTAAAAATGGCTCTGCCAGTACGAAGAATTGATGCTTGCGTAACTGATCGGATCGCCGCAATGTATCATAGTCCCGCCACCGCAGTAAATCCCCACATGGCTCACTGCCCCGGCAGAATTGTAAGTCCCGGTAAAAAAGATAATGTCCCCCGCCTTTGCGTCCGATGCGGAAACCGGAGTACACTGGTCATAAATCCCCTGTGCTGTAGTTCGTGGAAGGTTATGCACCCCGCTGTTGGTAAATACCCAGCAGACAAAGCCGGAACAGTCAAAACTTGTGGAAGGGTTTGAGCCGCCCCACACATAAGGGTAGCCGAGGTATTTTGCGGCTTCCTCCATAAGAGCCTGCACCGATGCGTCATCGTAGGCATCCGGCGGTATGGCGTTCCCCGGCAGACCTCCCGGCGTTTCCCCGTAAAGCGTGCCTTCGCCCACATCGAAATAAAATAACGGGTTATAATACTCCCCGTCATATAAACATTCGATATGCAAATGGCTTCCTGTGCTGCTCCCGGTGTTCCCCGTTGTGCCGATGACCGCCCCTTTTTCCACTTCCTGCCCCGCACCCACGCTGATGCTGTCCATGTGGGCATACTTGGTTATGTAACCGTCTATCTCAATCGCTACATAATTCCCGTAGTGGCTGTCATACGCCGCCGCTGTCACCGTACCGTCATGGGCGGCATAAACGGTTGTGCCTGTCGGTACAGCTATATCCACGCCCCGGTGAAATTCCTCGTTCCCTGTGGCTGGATTTTTCCGGTATCCGTAATAGCTTGACACATAGTAATACCAGTAAAGGTTAAGCGGCGATGTGAACTCCTGAAGCAGACCGTTTGTTTCCCGGTACATGGCGAAAATCTCCGCCTGCTCCGTATCCATTTTCCCGGAAACAAGGCTTTCAAGCGGTATGACCGTCAGTGTCACCCGGAGGATACTGACCTCGTATTCTTCTTCCTCCTCATACTCATATTCTTCCCCTGTTTCCTCCCCTGTGACCGGATCAGTGACCGTCCTTGTGCCTGTCTTTGTGACTGTCCTTGTCCTCGTTTCCGTATCCGGCGTAAGTGTGAGCGTATACATCTCATCAAAAAGAGCCTGTATTTCGCTTTCCACCTCACTTGCGGTAAATTCCGTATGGACTGCCGATAAATAGCCGATAAGGGTAAACGGGTTATGCCCGATTGCCCCAAGATTATAGGAATATTCATCATACCCCGGATAATCCGTTTCCACCCGGTCAATCTCATTCTGCAAGTCAAGCTCCAGACGGGTAAGCTGTAAATCAGCGGCGTCAATCTCTTTCGGCTTACTTAAATAACTC
Source organism: Clostridiaceae bacterium (assembly GCA_910574345.1). Lineage (GTDB taxonomy): Bacteria > Bacillota > Clostridia > Lachnospirales > Lachnospiraceae > UBA3402. The sequence continues at coordinate 25,990 of CAJSZV010000037.1, forward strand.
GCTGCTAAAATCGTGGACTGCGTATCCGCAAACATCGCCCCACAGGACGATACGGAAACCATAATCATCATAAGGAGCAGAGCCATGATGCCCACTGTCACAAGCAGTCCGGCGTTTTTCCTCGCAAACTCCTGTAACTTCCTCGCCACAGTGACCGCACCGTTTTTTGTCTTTTGGAACGCCTGCTCCGCCGTCTTTCCTGCCGCCGCTTTTTTCCTCGCCTTGACATACTCCCGTTTAATGCGCTGTTTCTGTAACCGCTTCTGCAATGCCTTTTTCTGCATCTGCGGGTTTTCTTCCAGAAACTTCTGGTACTGGAAATTGACTTCCTTTTTAAACTGCTTCTTTTCCAGCTTTGCTATCTTTGCCCGCTGTTTCTGCTCTTTCCCATTTATCTGCCTTTTGACGAAAGAATAAACCGATTCCACTTTCTGCTCCGACTTGTGTGCGCCCTCCACCGCTGAATTTTCTTTCTCCGTTTCAGCGATTTTCCCATGCACAAAATTCCTGCCCTCATTCTGCATCCGGCGCATGGTGGTTTTGGATACGCCCTCCTGCTTGAAAGGCTTCTCCTTATCCAGAGGGACAATTACATATTTTCCCTTCCCGGTTTTCTCGTCAAACACTCTCTGCAAGGTGTATTCCCTTGTCTTAGGCAGCTTTGCCCTTGCTTTTTGTACCTTCCTCCCGGCTTTCTGTGCCTGCCGCTGCTTCTTTTTCAGCTTTTTGCTTCCGGCAAATTCAGAGCCTCCTTCCCCCTGAAAAGAATTTCCGGTTTCTCCTGTAAAAGTTTCTTCCGTAAATGTTTTATTTTCCGCTTTTTCCTTCGTGCCGCCTTTATTCTGGTGTTCCCTCTGTACCCGCTTTTTATGGTACTTCCCTTTTTTCTGCGACTGCCTGTAAGTGTCCCTCCGGTGGTAATCTTCCGCATCCGGCTGTTTCTTCCCTGTTTCCTCCGGCTGATTGAAATTGTCCTGCCCGGTAAACGTGTTGTTTTCCTTTATAAAATCCGGGTTTTCCTCCTGCCCCGGCTTTGCATCGGACTTTTGGACTTTTTGTCCAGAAGTGTTCTGGTACATCTGCTTTTTCGCATGGGATTTTGAAGCATGGTTCGATTTACGCTGTCCGGCATCATTTTTCCGGGAATCCATGCTTTTATTGTCTGTAAAACTGTTTTCCTTTCCCGGCTGGCTCTCTTTGGACTTCTGGACTTTTTGTCCAAAAGTTTCCTGTTGCGCCTGCATACTCTTTTCCGTCTGCCTTTTCCCGCCCGAACCATGCCCCGGCTTCCCGATGCCGGAATCCCTCGGCTGATAGGCAGCATTGCCGCCACCTGTAAAGGCATTATCCGCTACCTTATGGAACTCCTTATTTACTTCTTTACGGTAGACGGTATCCTTTTTCTTATTTTGTGCCATTCTCTTAGTTCCTCCAAACCCATAATAAAAATCACTCAGTTTACTGCACTTCCCTAATCCTCCTTACCGCTGTTTCATAATACCCCGGATTGATTTCCGCACCTAAATAACGTCTTTCGGTTGCTATTGCTGCCAGTGCGGTACTCCCTGTCCCCATAAAACCGTCAAATACTAATTCCCCCGGCTGGCTGGATATTTGGATTAACCATGAAAGAAACTCTACATTCTTAATGGTAGGGTGGTATATGCCATTCTGCTTCTGCCATACGGAATTATAAGTTGCTTTAGGATATTCAGAGCCGAACCAACAGGCATTAAACCTTGTTTTATATTTCCTGCTTAATTCCCTGCCTGCATGGAATCTGTTTCCCGCCTTTTTCTTGTTCTGCAGTAATGTTGTATGGTTAAAAATCCTCCTTCCTTTCTGGCAGAAAATAATCCACTCTGCATTATTGGCATAGCTGCCTTTTAAATCGCCAATGCCGCCGACCGTTCCCTTTTCTACAACCATGCAGTTTTTTATGGCAAATCCAGCCTGCCGCAGACATTCATAATGATATGGATAACAGTCAAACCGGGTAAAGAAATACGCATGAGCATCATCTTTCAAAATACGATAGCTTTCATGCGCAAACAGTTCATAATCTATTCCCTCATCCCCGTCAAGTACCTGATGCCTGCTGTTAGTGAAATTGTTCTGGTAGGAAATTCCATATGGGGGATCGGTGAGTATCATCGACACATATCTGTCCGGCATCTGTGCTACTAATTCCATGCAGTCCATACAATATATCTGGTCTGATAAAATAATACTGTTGCCAGTTTCTTCCCCCATATTTTATTCACTCCCTTTTGCTTCCTCCGGCTTCGTATTCATAATCGCAAAGGTTTTTGTATCTGCCGGGTACTTATCCACGAATGGGATTACCACGTTGTCAAACAGTATCAGACCGCTTCCCGGCTCGGAATTGGTGACGTGCATGAGCTGTTTTTCTGACAGTCCTAACTTATCTGCCAGGATATGCTGGTCTTTGGCGTTCTGGTTTAACAGGTACACAAAATCGCTGTTCCCCAAGATGCCCTCAATTTCCTCCGATTTCAGAAAATCGCCCACATTCTGTGTCAAGCCTGTTGGAATCCCGCCCCACTTTCTGAATCTTTTCCAAATCTCCACCGAGTAAATTGCGGTCTGCTTTTCTTTCAGGAGCAAATGAAACTCATCACAGTAATATCTTGTGGCAACTTTCCGTTCCCGGTTCTGCGAAACCCTGTTCCAGACCGCATCCTGTACGATTAACATTCCAATCTCTTTTAACTGGTTTCCCAAATCACGAATGTCAAAGCACATGATCCGGTTATGGGAATCCACGTTAGTACGGTGGTTGAAATAGTTCTGCGAACCATGCACATACAAGACAAGGCTGTTGGCAATCCGAACCGCTTTCTGCTTCGCTTCCCTCTGCATCTCCGGCGCAACATCCCTCGGCTCATACTTTAACAGCGCATTATACAAATCTTCCAGTATGGGCATATTCTCCGGCTTCGGGTGTTTGAAATACCCGTCATAGATATGCTTGATACAGGTGTCAATGATGCCCTTCTCGTCATTTTCCAGACCGTCCTTCCCTCCGGCAATCAAATCGCACAGGGTAATCAGGAAATCGCTCTTTAACTTCAACGCTTCCTTATCCCCCTTATGGGAGAGCTGAATGTCCATCGGGTTCAGGTAATCCTTTGAGTTAGTGGCAAGCCTTACCACCTGCCCATGAAGCGCCTGCACTAATGGAAAATACTCGCCCTCTGGATCGCAGACGATAATATCGTCCTTTGTGATAAGGAAACAGGATAAAATTTCACGCTTTGCGCTGAATGATTTACCACTGCCGGGTGTGCCCAAAATCACCCCATTCGGTGTACGCAGCCTTTTCCGGTCTGCCATAATCATGTTGTTGGAAAGTGCGTTCAGACCGTAATAAATGGCGGGGGCGGGCATGAAAAGCTCCTGTGTGCAGAAGGGTACAAGGACAGCGGCGCTTTTTGTGGTGAGGTTTCTTTCAATCCCCACCTCATTACAGCCAATCGGCGCACTTGCCATTAACCCCTGTTCCTGTAAATACTGCAAACACCGCAGGTTGCAGTTTGCCTGCTGGATAATGCCGGACACCCTCTGCGTCAGGTTCTCCAGTTCCCGCTTCGTCCTCCCGTAACAGGCAATGAGGAACGTCATCTTGATAAGTTTCTGGTTGCTTGTGTTCAAATCGTCCAGAAGCTCCAGCGTGTCCTTCTCATAAGTCACGATGTCCGTAGGCAGAATATCCATATCGTAGCCGCTTCTGACTGCCTTCTTCTGTTCCTCTATTTTCATTTTCTGAATGTCGGTGAGCGCACGTTTTATCATCTTGATTGCTTCCACCGGATCAATGGTCTGCATATGCATGGTAAGTGTGAGGTTATCGTCAATATCCAGCAGCTTCTTAACCATCTCGTCCGTAAACTTCGGCGCAATCATATCAAGGTAAGACACACTCCCATAGATGCTGCCGGACTTAAAGCGGCTCGGATAGCGGAAGTCAAACCCCGGTGGGGCGATATAGTCCTTGACCGACTTCCCGGATTCTGACAGCTCCTTAAACGAAAAACGGAAAGGCTCCATTGTACCCTGATTGAAATACTCATGCAGGATACGCAGCCTTTCCTTCCCGTCAAGACCTCTGGCGTTTGTGCCGATATTGTTTAAGTTGTGTACCACATCCTTCTCGATATTGCTTAACTTGCTCTTTGCTTCCCTGTACCCGGCGCTTTCCACGCCAAAAATCAGATATTTTGATTTGATGATGCCATTGTTGCCCTTTGCCGACTGGTGCTTTAACATCTGCGTGTATTCGTCACGAATATCGTCAAACGCATCGCCCTGTAAGGAAATGTCAAACTGCTCCGCAAGAGCCTGCTCGCTGACCTGCCTGTTAAATAAGAACAACTGGAACTTTATGGACGGATCGAAGTAGTTAATCAGTTTGCTGTATTCTTCCAGAATATCCGCCTGATCCTCCACCTCCAGCAAGTCATAGTTGATGTCAAAGAACTCCACCATTTTCGTGTAATAACTGTCCGCCACCTGACAGATGCCGTCCCGGTACATTTTTTTGAATGTAATGGTTTTCTGTGCGGTGTCCGGCTTCGCCTGCTCCTTGCTGTTCCCGGCAAGCGCACGTTTCAGCTCCGCAAGGCGTTTCTTTTCCGATAAGGTCAGTCCCGCCTTTTCCGGTGTCCGCTTATTTTCCTGCGGTTTTGGCTTTGCCGCCCCCGCCTTTTGCTTTTTGTTCAAGGAAACATACCTCCTTCCTGATTTTTTCCCGTTCCTCCAACTGCTTGTAAAGGTTTTCCGATTTATACGGTCTGATTCCCGGCGTGAGTACCTTCTGCCGGAGCATGAAGTATAATATCTTCTCTGCCGGGAAACCGTCTTTTTCATACATTGCCAAAAAGAAGAATGGCAGCATTGCGCCCACCATGATAAGCGCCGCCCCCTGTGTGCCCAATACCCCTTTGGTAAGGAAGTATAAGGGTATGCCCACAAGCGCTGCGCCGGAAAAACAGATAATCTGCCTTCTGGTAAGGTTCAACGCCACTTTTGTCTTGATTCCACTCAGGTCTTTCGGCACTGGTACGGATATTGCCATAGTCTGCTCCTTTCGTGGGCAATGCCCGCCAAGTACAGTAATTTTGTACTCAATGGGCATTGAAAATTGATTTTGATAATGAGCCTGTCTTGAATAAGCTGAAACAGAGGATTACGGTATATGCCGCAACCGACCATAATGCGCTGTGTAAATTGCCTGCCACTGCCACGCTTGCCACAAGCACAGCATAGATCGCCACGCACACCATGATAAAGAACCCCTGAAAGGCAAGTGCGACAAGCCCTTTTAAGTAATTCGTCCCGATTGTACCCCATTCCCGGTTGGTGACTGTCGCTGCCGGGATTGGGGCAACTGACACATAAAGGTATATTTCAATCATGCGCCCATATAAAATGACGGTGATGAGGACGGACATGATTTTCATACATAAGCTGATGACCATAGTTTCCATGCCAAGACCGATAAGCTCCCCTATCCCCATCGTGTCAATCTGGTTATTGAACATGGTGGTAAGGGTAGCCTGTACGTCAAGGCTTGTGGAGCCTGATATGGAAGATGCCGCCTGTGTCACCACATGGCTTCCCACATCAAACACCGCCATGACTATATCAAAGGTCTTGGAAAGCAGCATGACAGCGATACAAGCCTTAAATAAAAAACGGAAGAACAGGCTTGTATCAAAGTCATGCATATTGTTTTTGTCGATTACCATTGTTATCAGCTCATAGATCAGCACAAAACTGATTATCATGCCTGCTATGGGTACTACCACGTTCTCCGAAAGCGTCCGTATCATGCTGAATATGCCGGAGTTCCATGTGCTGGGTGTCTTGCTGACCTCCCCCGCAATCGTCCCGACCTTATCATTGACATCGGAGAACATGGTATCAAGGTTGCTAAGCACCCACCCCTGCAGCATCTCCTTTATGAAATCAGTGATTTTGTCTATGATGCCGCCCATTTATCTTATGAAAACAGGCTGGAAAGCTGTGGGATCACCGTCTGCGCCACAATGATAATGCCTCCTCCACTCATAAGCTGCTTGATTCCCTGTGATTTTGCGCCCGGATTGTCATTCCCGTATCCCTCAAGCAGATTGATAACGCCCCATACGCCAACGCCTGCTCCGATTGCTGTTACGACTGTCTTTAATCCTGTTACCGCTGTTGTAAAAAATGCCATGTTTCTACCTCTTTCTTTCTCAAAAATAGTTTTTGTCTGGTTTCTGAAAGAGTTTTTCATGTTAAAATGCCCTGCCTTATGGTAAAATAAAGACAGGGCAATCCTTTAGGAAGAACCCTGCGGGCATCCGGCACATTCAGTTTGGCGATTGGCTGTGCCGGGCGCTTTGTTTTTGTCCTTTCCCAAGTACATTCAAAACTCCGTTCCACTTCTGGACTTTTTGTCCAAAAGTTTTGTAGCTGGTTGACGGGTTCCATATTCAGTTTTTCAATATTCAGTTGTCATGCTTCAATCACGCCTGCATCCTCCACCTCATCAACGGTGTCATTGTCCCTGACTTTCGCTTTACACAGGTTCTTTACATATTTTTCGATGTCTAAGGCGTTCTTGTCATCAAAATCGGACAGAAGGCGGTACTGCTTATGCTTTGTGATGTCAAACTTATTGGAGAAAAAAGGTCTTACCCCTCTAAGCTGCATGATGCACTTCCCTCCGTCCATGACTGCAATCTCATCTTGGCTCATAAGCTCTTTCCCGGTCTTTTGATAATTTAAACCGTAGGACTGCGATGTACCCCTTGTGTCAGAGGTATTGTAAAGGTCATGAGGTAAGCGCCTCGTGGACGCTCCCTCCCGAACCGTGCGGGCACCTCTCGATGCACACGGCTCTCCATATGCCATCAACTAACAAAATCAGTCTTTTCCGTGTATCT
>CAJSZV010000038.1 GCA_910574345.1 Clostridiaceae bacterium
TCTGAATTTTCTCAAATTCAAGGCCTTCCAATAAAGCCTTTTCTTTTGGAATTTTCAGGGTCTTACATACTGTTCAATCTTTGATTATCAAGGTTCTCTTTGTCGTCGTTCTCAGCGGCAACTCATTCATTCTATCACATGATTTTCGCTTTGTCAACAACTTTTTTTAACTTTTCCATTTTTATTTCTTTTCTGGAAAAGAGCGGAGAAAGAGGGATTTGAACCCTCGCGCCGGTTGCCCGACCTACACCCTTAGCAGGGGCGCCTCTTCGGCCTCTTGAGTATTTCTCCGTTTGTGCATCCTAATTTTTCAGGCGCATTAGCAATTATACAAGAGTTTCTATTTCTTGTCAACCTGTTTTTTTTATTTTCTTATTTTTTATACGAACTTGGAGATAACCGTTCAGACGGTGGGGAAGTTACATCTGTTTCAGCAATATCTATTTATCTCTTCCTGAATTCTTTCATGTACAAGATCTGCTATCTCAACTGTTTTTAACCCCATATATTGTTCCGGGTAGATGGCTTTAAGAAAATGTACCTGAACAGTTTCCTTTTTAATAGAAGAAATATCAAAAGGACGAAAGCTGTTAACCAGAGCTACGGGAATAATCGGACATCCAGCTTTTACTGCACTTTTAAAGGTTCCTGCCTTAAAGTCAAGAATCTCATTTCCCTTCCTGCTTCTTGTTCCCTCAGGAAAAATAACGAAATTTCTTCCCTTTTTTACCTGAGCTGCCATTTGCTTTATAATCTCCATAGAACCTCTCACATCTGATCGGTCCATTGGGATTCCGTCCAAGAGTCTGATTACCTGTTTTACTAAAAACCATTCCGACGCTTCTTTTTTTATAACCACTCCTAAAGGCTTCTGACAGCTTTGTATGATCGCCAGCATGTCAAAAAGTCCCTGATGGTTAGGAAAAAGAATAAATCCATTGGTTTTAGGAAGATTTTCTACACCATATGTGACAACCTTTACCCGTCCTCTTCTTATAATCCTTCTCAAACGCTTTCTCAGATAATGATACCGTTCTTCTTCACCGTACTGATTCGGATGTTTCCCCATCTTATCAATCTGGTAAAACCACCACGGAACATGAATGATATTGGTGATTACCATTAAAAGAATTCTTTTCATATGATCCCCCTGGTGCATATATTATTATGCTGTTTTTACTGTCTGCTGTACTCTAATACAGCCGTTTCATATAAATTACTGCCATTGGAATCAATTACCACCACCACCGGCAGATCTTTTACCTCCAAACGCCGTACAGCCTCTGTTCCCAGATCTTCATATGCGATAATCTCGCTGGAATGTATACACTTTGAGAGAATCGCACCGGCGCCGCCTACAGCTGCAAAGTATACGGATCCATTTCTCACAATGGCATCAATCACAGCTTTGCTTCTTTTTCCTTTTCCGATCATGGCTCCCAGACCCAGATCTAAAAGAGCCGGTGTGTATTTATCCATACGGCTGGCAGTGGTGGGACCTGCTGAACCAATGGGACGGCCTTCCCTGGCAGGCGATGGGCCCATATAATAGATCATGTTGCCCTGTAAGGAAAAAGGAAGTTCTTCTCCTCTGTCCAGCGTCTCCTGCATCCTTTTATGAGCGGCATCTCTGGCAGTATAAATAGTTCCCGTTATATATACATAATCTCCGGCTTTTAATTTTTTTATTTCTTCCCTGCTTACAGGCGCTTCTATATATCTTTCCATAATATCCTCCTAAATCACACGATGTACATGACGATTTACGTGACAGCATATATTCACTGCCACAGGCAGACCTGCTATGTGTGTTGGATAAGTTTCAATATTCACTGCCAGGGCAGTAACCGTTCCCCCCAGTCCTCCGGGACCGATACCAAGACCGTTAATCTTATGAAGCATTTCTTTCTCCAAATCCCTTACATAGGGTATAGGGGATGTCTCTTTAAGATTCCTGGTGAGAGCATGTTTTGCCATAAAAGCACATTTTTCAAAGGTGCCTCCTATGCCTACTCCCACTACCATGGGAGGACAGGCATTGGGACCTGCATCTTTCACTGCTGTTAATATAGCATCTTTCACTCCTTCAATTCCGTCAGCAGGTTTTAGCATAAATATCCGGCTCATATTTTCACTTCCAAACCCCTTCGGAGCCACAGTTATCTCCAACTGATCTCCATCTACAATTTCATAATGAATGACTGCAGGAGTGTTGTCCTTTGTATTTACTCTCTCTATAGGATCCGAAACTACGGATTTTCTCAGAAAGCCTTCGGTATATCCTTCTCTTACTCCCTGATTGACGGCATCTGTAAGACCGCCTCCTTCTATATGGACATCCTGCCCCACTTTCATAAAAACAACTGCCATTCCTGTATCCTGACAGATGGGAATCATGTCCTCTTCTGCAATCCTGAGGTTTTCTTCCAACTGATTTAGTATCTTTTTTCCAAGAGGCGACGCTTCTTCCTTCACTGCCGTTTCAAAAACAGACTTCATATCAGGAGATAAGGTATGATTCGCCTCGATGCACATCTGTTTTATAGTCCTGGTAATCTCCTTGGTTGTTATATGTCTCAACGATTTTTCCTCCTCGCATTGTGTATCGGAATTCTTAAGATTTATCATACGTGATTTAAAAGCTGAAAGCAAGCAAAAATTTTATTCCCTCCTTGACAAGTCATATATCTTAATGTATAATTGTATTAATTACTTAATACATTAATATAAAGGAGGTCTTTTATGGCATGGCAGTTTGATAATGAAAGGCCCATCTACACTCAGCTTTTGGAACAGATCCGGTTTCTGATCATATCAGGCTTATATCCGGCAGGAAGTAAGCTTCCCTCTGTGAGAGATCTGGCTTCTGAAGCTTCTGTGAATCCGAATACGATGCAGCGTGCCTTAGCGGAACTTGAACGAAGCGGCCTCATATACAGTCAGAGAACTTCTGGACGCTTTGTTACGGAAGATGGGGTTTTGATTAAACAGATGAAAGAATCCATTGGAAAAGAAAAGATTCTTACATTTTTACACGAGATGGAACAGCTTGGCTACACTGCTGCTGATTCTGTTGTTCTTGTTGAGAAAGTAGTAGAAGAAGAGATTCGTTAACTTATGTTTACAAGGAGGCAAAGTATGAATACCATATTGGAGTATTCCCATGTTACAAAACAATTCGGCTCCATGCATGCCCTGTATGATGTGAATTTTACCATTGAACCAGGGCATATTATCGGACTTTTGGGGCCCAACGGAAGCGGTAAGACCACCATGATTAAACTGGCCTGCGGACTTTTAGTCCCCACATCAGGAAGCTTAACTGTCTGTGGGGAGCCGGTAGGACCTGGATCAAAGGCCAGAATTTCTTATCTTCCCGATAAGAATTATCTCAGCGAATGGATGAAAGTCTCCCGAATTATTGATCTTTTCCATGATTTTTATGACAATTTTGACAGAAATAAATCTTATGAGATGTTAAAGCGTCTTAATATTAACCCTGAGCAGAAGCTGAAGACTCTTTCCAAGGGAACACGGGAGAAAGTTCAGCTCATCCTGGTCATGAGCCGCAATGCAGACCTTTATCTCCTGGACGAACCTATAGGAGGAGTAGATCCGGCTGCCAGAGATTATATACTTCAGACTATTTTGACCAATTATAATGAAAATGGTTCCATCCTCATCTCCACTCATCTTATCTCCGATGTGGAACAGGTGCTGGATCAAATCATTTTCCTTAAAAACGGAAGCATCTCACTTCAGTCCTCTGTTGATGATATACGAGAAAATCATCAGAAGTCCGTTGATGAATTATTCAGGGAGGTATTTCAATGTTAGGCAAATTATTAAAAAAAGATTTTAGTTCTACCTGCCGCTTTTTTATTCCCCTTCTGGGCGGATATACTGTTGCCGCAGTTCTGGGCAAAATTTTGTTTGAAATTGTCCTGTCTCAGAGTCAAGTTCCCTACAACAGCACATTTTTTGACGGAATCACCATATTTTCCATCTTTTACCTGATAATTTGTATCGTTTATCTAATTGCATGTTATGTCATGACTTCGGTTTTCATTGTCTATGATTTTTATAAGACTATGGTAAGCGACCACGGATACCTGACCCATACACTGCCAGTAAAAACCAGTACTCTCATCTGGTCCAAAACTCTTATGTCGGCATTTTGGCATATTCTGGTTAACTTAATCATCGGACTTTCATTCCTGCTTCTTTTTGTAGGCCATTTGAAAGACGTTCCTGTCATGGATATTTTCTACTCCTTTGTCCATGCCATAGATTTTAAACTCAACAGTTATAGTTTTTATACAGTTGTCAACGGAATCCTTGAACTTTTCAATGGCCCTCTTATGTTTTTTGCATGTATTGCCATTGGCCAGCTCTGGAAAAATCATCGGATTATGGGTGCTGTTTTATCCTATATCGGAATGTATGTATTGATTCAGATTATCAGCACCATCGTCCTGGTTATAACAGGCAACTCCTCCATATTCACCGGATACATGATTTATGCCACGCTGTTCAGTCTGATCACCACAGTGCTTTTCTTTTTAGTCACCAATTATATTCTGTCCAATAAGCTGAATCTGGAATAATAAGCAAATTTAAAGAGCAGGGTATGCATCGTCTCGTACCCTGCTCTTTTGCATCTTCACGATCTACAGCGGATTATCCTCACTCTGCTCCGTCTCTTCTTCGTCTTTATTGCCGTCATCCCGAACTTTGGCAATGCTTGCAATATAAGTATTGGAATCCTGGTCAATATTCATCAGCTTCACTCCTGATGTGTTCCGTCCAAAAGTGGAGATATCTTTCACGCTGATCCTGATAATTATCCCTTCGTTGGTAATCATCATCACGTCATGATCCTCATGAACAAGTTTGGCGCCTACCAGATCTCCTGTCTTTTCTACAATCTTGTAACACCGGACGCCTTTGCCGCTTCTTTTCTGAACAGGGAATTCATTGATGTCCGTTCTTTTACCGATTCCGTTGGCTGACACTACAAGAAGGGTCTCTCCCTGAGAATCCATCTGCATTCCTATAACTTCGTCATCCTCATCTAACTTCATACCGATGACACCCATGGAAACACGGCCCGTTATGCGTACATCCGATTCATGGAACCGGATACACTGTCCTTTTTTCGTCACCATAAAAATATCTTTGGTGTTGTCTGTGGCTTTCACCTCAATAAGCTCATCGCCTTCTCTGAGAACAATGGCCTGGAGACCGTTCTTTCGGACATTGGAATACTCTCCCATAGGAGTCTTCTTGGCCATGCCGTATTTGGTAGCCATGAAGAGATAATGTTCGTCGTTAAACTCCTTCATGGAAACAATTGATGTGATCTTCTCCCCTGGCATCATCTGAAGAAGGTTGACGATAGCGGTTCCTCTGGCAGTCCTTCCGGCCTCAGGTATGGCGTAGGCTTTGAGGCGGTATACCCGGCCTGTGTTGGTAAAGAACATAATATTATTATGGTTCTTTGTCATGATCAGGTCTTCAATATAGTCCTCATCAATGGTCTGCATTCCCTTAATGCCTTTGCCTCCCCTGTTCTGGCTCTTAAAGTTGTCAGGGGACATTCTCTTAATATATCCCAGCCTGGTCATGGCAACAACCGTATCGTCATTGGGTATCAGATCTTCCATAGACATATCAAATTCATCAAAGCCGATAGACGTCTTTCTGTCATCGCCGTATTTGTCGGAAATAACCCTGATCTCATCGCGGATCACACCCAACAGTTTTTTCTCGTCCGCCAAAATAGATTTCAAATATTCAATCTTTGCCTCCAGCTCCTTATATTCCGCTTCCAGCCTGCTGCGTTCCAGACCTGTGAGAGCCCTAAGACGCATATCCACAATAGCCTGAGACTGGGCATCACTTAATCCGAAGCGCTCCATTAACTGCTGTTTGGCTGTCTGAACGTTTTCGGAACTGCGGATAATCCGAATTACTTCATCAATATTGTCAAGGGCTATGAGCAGACCTTCCAAGATATGAGCCCGTTCTTCTGCCTTGTTCAGATCATATTTTGTTCTTCTGGTCACCACATCTTTCTGATGATCCAGATAGTAATGAAGCATCTGAAGAAGATTCAGGACTTTCGGCTGGTTATTGACCAGAGACAGCATGATAACGCCAAAAGTATCCTGCATCTGCGTATGTTTATATAGCTGATTCAGGATCACATTGGCATTGGCGTCACGGCGGACCTCAATGACGATCCTCATTCCTTCTCTGTCAGATTCATCCCGAAGATCCGTGATACCGTCTACTTTTTTCTCCTTTACCAGCTCTGCGATCTTTTCGATAAGACGGGCTTTATTGACCAGATAAGGAATCTCCGTAACTACAATCCTGCTCTTTCCGTTAGCCATGGTCTCGATATCCGACACGGCACGAACACGAATCTTTCCTCTTCCTGTACGGTAAGCTTCTTCAATTCCTCTTTTTCCTAAAATAGTGGCTCCTGTAGGGAAATCCGGACCTTTTACGATCTCCATGATCTCCTCTATGGAAGTCTCTCTCTCTTCCTCCACCTGATTGTCAATAATCTTTACTACGGCAGCAATCACTTCCCGGAGATTGTGGGGCGGTATGTTGGTAGCCATACCTACTGCAATGCCGGATGTACCGTTTACTAAAAGATTGGGGTATCGGGAGGGAAGGACCGTAGGTTCCTTCTCTGTCTCATCAAAGTTCGGAACGAAGTCCACGGTATCTTTACCGATATCGGAAAGCAGCTCCATAGATATTTTACTGAGTCTGGCCTCTGTGTAACGCATGGCTGCAGCCCCGTCACCGTCCACGGAACCGAAATTACCGTGGCCGTCCACCAGAGGATAACGGGTGGACCATTCCTGGGCCATATTGACAAGAGCGCCGTAGATGGAACTGTCTCCGTGGGGATGATATTTACCCATGGTATCACCGACAATACGGGCACATTTCCTATGGGGCTTGTCCGGACCGTTGTTCAGTTCAATCATAGAGTACAGAACTCTTCTTTGAACCGGTTTTAAACCGTCTCTTACATCCGGCAGTGCCCGTGAAGCGATTACGCTCATGGCATAATCAATGTAGGATTTCTCCATGGTTTTCTTCAGATCTATATCATGAATCTTATCAAATACATTTGGTTCCATAGGTTTCCTCCATTAAATATCCAGGTTCTGTACATACTTTGCATTTGCTTCGATAAATTCCCGTCTCGGTTCTACCTGGTCTCCCATCAGGGTAGTGAAGGTCAAATCCAGTTCGGAGGCCACATCATCATCCATATTGACTCGAAGCAGAATCCTTCGCTCCGGATCCATGGTAGTCTCCCACAACTGCTCCGCATCCATCTCTCCCAGACCTTTATATCGCTGAATCTTATTGTTGTTGTCTCTTCCGATCTCCATAAGAATGGAATTCAGTTCCGAATCGCTGTAGGCATACCATACTTTTTTGTTCTTCTCCACTTTATACAGAGGAGGCTGGGCCAGGTATACATGACCCTGTTTAATCAATTCCGGCATAAAACGATATAAAAATGTGAGAAGAAGTGTACTGATATGGGCTCCGTCCACATCTGCATCGGTCATAATGATAATCTTATTATATCTCAGCTTTGTGATATCAAAATCTTCATGAATTCCTGTTCCAAAGGCAGTGATCATAGCCTTGATCTCCGCGTTGCCGTAGATCTTGTCAAGCCTTGCCTTCTCCACATTGAGAATCTTTCCCCTTAACGGGAGAATAGCCTGAGTATCTCTGGAGCGGGCAGTCTTGGCAGATCCGCCGGCAGAGTCTCCCTCAACAATATAAATCTCGCATTTTTCCGGATCTTTGTTGGAACAGTCCGCCAGCTTTCCGGGAAGAGCCATGCCCTCCAGGGCCGTTTTTCTTCTTGTCAGATCTCTGGCTTTCCTGGCCGCGGCCCTGGCCCTCTGAGCAAGAATTGATTTCTCGCACATAGCCTTGGCAACTGCCGGATTCTGCTCTAAAAAGTAAGTCATCTGTTCGCTGACAATAGAATCCACTGCCAGTCTTGCTTCACTGTTGCCCAGCTTCTGTTTGGTCTGTCCTTCAAACTGAGGTTCTTCTATCTTGACACTGATAATTGCGGTGAGACCTTCCCTGATATCTTCTCCGCTTAAAGAGGGCTCGCTTTCTTTTAACAGTTTGTTTTTCCTGGCATAGTCGTTAAATGTCTTTGTCAGGGCATTGCGGAATCCTGTCAGGTGAGTTCCTCCTTCCGGAGTATTGATGTTGTTCACAAAGGTATAGATATTTTCCGTATAGGAGTCATTATGCTGCATGGAAACTTCTACATATACCTTATCTCTGGTTCCCTCACAGTAAATCACCTGATCGTACAAAGGAGCTTTTCCTTTATTCAAATACGTGACAAACTCCTTGATTCCTCCTTCGTAGTGGAATGTCTTTTCCTTCTTTTCCTCCCTGTCGTCTCTTAATATAATTTTCAGAGCTTTTGTAAGGAATGCCGTCTCCTGAAGGCGAATTCTCAAAGTCTCATAATCGTATACGGTTTCTTCAAAAATCTCTTTGTCCGGTAAAAAAGTAACTCTTGTCCCATGAATTTCTTCTGAACAGCTGCCCGTAACGCTTAAAGGTTCGGCAACTTTTCCTCTCTCATAGCGCTGATGATAGATTTTCCCGTCTTTGTAGATATCCACTTCCAACCACTCTGACAGGGCATTGACGACAGACGCTCCCACTCCATGAAGACCGCCTGACACCTTATATCCTCCGCCACCGAATTTGCCTCCGGCATGAAGAACGGTAAACACCACTTCCACCGCCGGAAGACCTGCTTTTTTCTGAATATCCACAGGAATTCCCCGCCCGTTATCCAGAACTGTTATGGAATTGTCCTCATTGATCTGTACATCTATCTCTGAACAAAATCCGGCCAGAGCCTCATCTACCGAATTATCTACAATCTCATAGACAAGATGATGAAGTCCCCTTGCTGAGGTACTGCCTATATACATACCGGGCCTTTTCCTTACGGCTTCCAGTCCCTCCAATATCTGTATTTGATCTGCTCCGTACTCCGTACCCATAGATTCCTCCTTTAATTTTCCGATTAATTCTCCTGAATGACTGTTCCGCTGACCACTTTGTATACTCTGTCTATTGGAAATCTGTGATTCACAAAATCCTCCAGTCCGGTACATGTGATCATGGTCTGTATATGTCTGATCCCGGAAAGCAGATGTTCCTGTCTTCCCCCGTCAAGTTCCGACAGAACATCATCCAATAACAGAATCGGGTAATCTTTTACAATCTGCTTTACCAATTCAATTTCCGCCAGTTTCAGAGACAAAGCAGCAGTTCTCTGCTGTCCCTGTGATCCAAATTTTCTTATGTCAATCCCATCTACCATAAAGCTTATGTCATCCCTGTGGGGCCCTGTGGTAGTGGTCTTTAATCTCAGATCCATATCCCGATTCAAGGAAATTCTCTGGGAAAAATTCCTGATATCCACATTAGGCTCATATGCCAGAATCAATCGTTCCTTTTCTCCTGACAAACCATAGTGAATGTCTTTTACGATCTCATTGATCCTTTCCGTAAATTCTTTCCGAAAGCGGATAATCTCTTTACCGTAGTCATAAAGCTGCATATCCCAAATATCAAGGGTCTCTTTATATTCAGGACGGAAATTCAACTCTTTTAGAAGTTTGTTTCTTTGAAGTAGAACTTTGTTATATTGAATAAGCGAATGGACATACAGTTTATTAAGTTGACATAATTCCATATCGATGAAACGTCTTCTCTCCGAAGGGCCGTTTTTTATAATATTCAGATCCTCCGGGGAGAAGAAAACCATATTGATAATGCCGAACAACTCACTGGCTTTCTTAATGGGAATTCCGTTAATGGCAATTCCTTTGGCCTTGTTTTTCTTCATATGCATATCAATGCGGTACGGCATATCGGACTTTCTCACATTTAGTTTGATGTGGGATTCCTCTTCATGAAACCGGATCATCTCCCTGTCCTTGCTTCCTCTGTGAGACTTTGTCGTACTGCACACATAAAGAGATTCCAATATATTGGTTTTCCCCTGCGCATTATCCCCATATAAAATATTGGTGCCAGGACTGAAATCCATATGTAATCTCCGGTAGTTTCTATAATTTTTCAGTTCTATGGATTCAATGATCATGTTTCAGCTTCGATCCTTATGGTCTGTCCGTCATAGGCAACCATATCTCCATTTTTCAGTTTCTTGCCTCTCTGATATTCTGTCTCCCCATTAACTTTCACTTTTCCATCCAGAATCGCATACTTGGCATCAGCGCCGGACTCTGCAAGGCCTGCCGCCTTAAGGGCCTGGCTTAATTTGATATAATCTTCCCTGAGTTTGATAACTTCCATATGGTTCCTTTCTGCCCTTTATATGGCGGCGGCGTTAAAATTCACCGGAAGGATCAGATAAATATAATTCTCATCCTGATCTTTGATAAAACATGGAGACTTTGGATTCATCATGTAGAGATCAATCTCTTCATCATCAATAATCCTAAGTGCGTCCATTAAAAACTTAGGATTAAATCCAATCATAATATCCCTGCCTGTCTTCTGAATGGCAACTTCTGAATTCATGGAACCGAAACTGGAATTCATCTTCAGTTCCATCAGGCTGTCCGTAATATTTAGAATAATCGGTTTCTTGTCATTTTCTCTGATAAAGATACTTGCACGGTCAATATTATCTAAAAACTCCCGTTTATTGATCGTTACTTTTGTCTCATAGTCGCTGGAAAGCATCTGCTCAATCCGAAAATACTCACCATCAATGAGACGTGATACAACAATTGTATTATCAAATTCAAATAAAATATGATTTTTACTGAAAAATATTAAGACTTCGCTTTCATTATCTCCGTTTAATATCTTGCTGATCTCACTGAGAGTCTTGCCAGGAACAATGACTTTTATATCCTGATAATGATCTTTCAGGGTAATTTTGCGGATGGACATCCTGTGGCCGTCAAGTGATACGACTTTTAACTGGTCATCTGTCACCTGGAACAGTTCTCCTGTCATCATTTTATTGCTGTCATTGACAGAGATGGAGAACAGGGTCTGTCTGATTACCTCTTTTAGAGTAAACTGTGAGATACCTATATAATGGTCTTTTTCTATATAGGGAAGATAGGAAAATTCTTCTCCGTCCTTGCCCTGGATGTGGAATACGGAAGATTCGCAGGTTATGGTCGTATTGAAAAAATTGTCTGCTTCAATGGTTATAGGCGCATCTCCTCCGGAAAGTTTTCTGATAATTTCCGAAAGAAGTTTTGCATCCAGTGCAATCTTTCCTCTCTCATCAATGATTCCTTCCGTAATCGTCTCAATTCCTAATTCCATGTCATTGGCAGTCAGTTTGATCTTGTCAGAGGATGCATCAATGAGAATGCATTCTAATATGGGCATGGTAGTTTTGGAAGAGACTGCTTTTAAAACAATATTGATTCCGTTGAGAAGATCATCTTTTTTAAATATCAGCTTCATAAATGTTGATAACTCCTTTGCTGTTCATGGTGGCATATGGAAAGAAAGAAATAGTTCTTTTTCGTAGCAATCGTAGTAGGGGCTGTGAATTTGTGTAAAACTTGAGAATCCTTCTGAAATCAAGGAAAAACAGGTGTTAAAATCTATGTGGAAAAGGTTGAGAATGATTGGGAAGTTTAAGCAGCTTATCCACAATGTGAAAATCACAAATATTCTTAAGGGGTTATCCACAAGACTTTAACAGGTTGTCCACAGGTTTATTGTGGGTTAAGTTTCTTTTTTAATATCTCAATAGTATTGGCTGTGGTATCGTTGGTTTTTAAGTCTGCGGCTATCTTATCCCGGCCATGGATGATGGTGGTGTGGTCTCTTCCGCCTAAGAGCCTGCCGATCTCCTGAAGGGGAGTACCTGTGATCTCCTGACAGAGGTACATGCAGATCTGCCGGGGATAAGCGATATTCTTACTTCTTTTCTGAGAGGCAATGTCAAGAGGGGTAAGTCCGAAGTGATCGGCCACTACCTGAATAATAAGATCTGCGGTAATCTTTCTTTCGGCGTTGGGTGAGATAATGTCCTTCAGGGCTTCTTCGGCCAGAGCGATATCAATCTCCTTGTTGTGGTCTAATTTGGATAAGGCCACGATTTTAGTGAGAGCCCCCTCCAGTTCCCGGATATTGGACTTAATGTTGGTGGCAATGTACTTGATCACTTCATTGTCAATATTATAGCCCTCCAGTTCCTCCTTTTTTCGGAGGATAGCCATACGGGTCTCATAGTCCGGAGACTGGATATCAACGGTTAATCCCCATTCAAATCTGGAGCGGAGACGTTCTTCCAGGGTCTCTATGTCCTTGGGAGGTTTATCTGAGGATATGATAATCTGCTTTTTTGATTCGTATAAGGTGTTGAAGGTATGGAAGAATTCTTCCTGCGTACTTTCTTTGCCGATAATAAACTGAATATCATCAATGAGCAGAACATCATTATTCCGGTATTTTTCCCTGAATTCCGTAGTGGAGATGTTGTTCTTGTTGCGGATGGCATCGATAAGTTCATTGGTAAATTTTTCGGACGTCACATATAAAATCTTGGCATCCTTGTTGTTTTTCAGGATAAAATGGGCTATGGAATGCATCAGATGGGTCTTTCCCAGCCCCACGCCTCCGTAGATAAACAGAGGATTATATACCTCTCCTGGAGATTCGGCTACAGCAAGAGCAGCCGCATGAGCCAGATTGTTGTTGGCGCCTACGACAAAAGTATCAAAGGTATAGCGTGGATTAAGGTTGGCATTCTGTAAGGCATTCTGGTTTACATCGCCCGAAGGGTTCTGAATAAGCTGCTTGTCAGGCTTTTGCTTGCCTGAATCGCTGATCATGTCTTTTGTGATGAAGTCCACAGTACAGGCAAATCCTGTCATTTCTTCAATGGTTACCTGGAGGAGAAGTCCGTACTTTTTTCTTATATAGGTGACAAACTGAGCATCAGGAGCAAGGATGCCGACGATGTTCCCCTCCACGGAATAGACTTCCAATGGTTGAAGCCATGTTTGATAAGAGACATCTAAAAGTTCATGTTCTTCTTTTAGATGAAGCAGGATTTCATCCCATTGTTGTTTTAACTGTTCTAACATAATTTGTCTCCTAACTGTAATAAAAGGCAAACCCGCACATTTGCCCAATCTAATCCTATTTTACAATAGGAAGGAAATTTTTTCAATGAAAATAGAAAATTTGTGTGGATAAGTTGGGGGGTATGTGTGTAATTTTTGTGAAAGACATGTGGAAGAACATATTTATCCACAGTATGGGGAAAAGGAAAAAGAGGGTTATAAACATGGGATTTTTCCCTGAAAAATAAAGATATACTGGAGGATTATGTGTAGAAATCAGAAGAAATCAAGAGAGTTATCCACAAGTTATCAACATTTTGTGGATAACTTGTGGAGGTCATTCTGGAAAATGGGGAAAAATAAAGTTGACGTATGGTTGCATATTCTATATAATTCGGATTGTAATAAATAAACGCATTGTATCCTTCATTGTGAGGGAACAGTAGCAGGAGGAAAAAATGAATAATAGGAAAAATGACACTCGTTATCTGACCAGTGTTGCACTTATGGCTGCAATCGTCATTCTGCTGGCTAATACGCCTCTTGGAATGATTCATCTTCCGGTCATCAAGGCGACAACTGTGCACATTCCCGTTATTTTGGGAGCTGTGCTTTTGGGACCCTGGGCAGGGGCTTTTCTTGGAGGAGTATTCGGCATCTGCTCGCTTATCAGCAATACCACCGCACCTACCCTGCTGTCTTTTGCATTTTCGCCTTTTATGAGCATGACAGGACTTGGCGGAGCTTTGAAAGCAGTATGGATCTCCGTAGGATGCCGGATTATGATCGGTGTGTGTGCCGGATGGCTGTGGATTCTGTTAAAAAGGTGCAGAGTGAATCCGACGCTGGCTCTTCCGATTACAGGTTTTGCAGGTTCCATGGTGAATACCATGTTTGTTATGGGAAGTATCTATCTGCTTCTTGCCAGAGAGTATGCTCAGGTGAAAAACGTGGCGGTGGATGCTGTGTGGGGACTGATTATGGTCACTATAACCGGTTCGGGAATTCCGGAAGCCATAGCAGCTGCGGTTTTGGTAGCTGTCACAGGAAAAGTACTGTTGAGAGCAGTGCCTTATTTTGCGAAAAGTGCTTGACTTTAGGGGATTCCTTCTTTATAATTGAGAAGATGTTTAATTCAACAATTTAGAATAGTCTTAATGCGCTTAAGTTAGGATAAAGAGGAGGTGCCTGCAATATGAAGATGACATTTCAGCCGAAGAAAAGACAGAGATCCAAGGTTCATGGCTTCAGAGCCAGAATGAGTACTCCGGGCGGAAGAAAAGTGTTAGCTGCCAGAAGAGCAAAGGGAAGAGCAAGATTATCTGCTTAATCCTGCAAGGCGTGCCTGTGGCATGTCTTATGGGATACTTCGTAATGAACGGGCCGCAAGCAATTGTGGCCTTTTCTTTTCTCAAGTTTGGTTAAAAGGGGTATAGGAGTCCTATGAGAAGATTTCCTTCGATAAAAAAGAACAGTGATTTTCAGATCGTATATAAAAAAGGAAAATCCTATGCCAACAAACTGCTTATTATGTATGTTTACAAGACAGAAGGGGACCATACCCGGATAGGAATTTCTGTCAGTAAAAAAGTTGGAAACAGTGTGGTGAGACACCACATAACTCGTTTGATTAGGGAGATATTTCGATTATACAAAGAGCAGACGGACTCTGGATTAGACATCGTTGTGGTTGCCCGGATGGCAGCAAGGGATTCGGATTACAAAAAAATGGAAAGTGCATACAGGCACTTATGCGGACTGCATAACATTATGAAAGAATCGAAGTGATGAGATATGATAAGAAGATTTTTGATACTGTGTATCAGAGGATATCAGATTTTTTTATCTCCGTTAAAGGTAAGGTATCACTGTATCTACACGCCTACGTGTTCTCAATACGCCATTGAGGCTCTGAAAAAGTATGGTGTGATGAAAGGTTTATGGTTGTCCATAAGGAGGATACTTAAGTGTCATCCGTGGGCAGAAGGCGGTTATGACCCAGTTCCGTAATGATGAGGAGGTAATTCATTGGATTTTTTAGTTCTGACAAAGGCAGGCGGTTTTTTAGGCCCTATTGCCCAGATTCTGGGCTGGATTATGGAGGCGCTGTTTTGGTTTACCGGTAAGTTCGGGGTAATGAATATCGGTTTAAGCATTATTCTTTTTACAATTGTTATGAAGCTTTTGATGCTGCCCCTTACTTTAAAGCAGCAGAAGTCCAGTAAGCTCATGGCAGTGATGCAGCCGGAGATTCAGGCTATTCAGAAAAAGTATAAGGGAAAGAACGATAACGACTCCATGATGAGGATGAACGTGGAGACGAAAGCAGTTTATGAGAAATATGGAACTTCCATGACAGGAGGCTGCCTTCCTCTTTTGATTCAGCTTCCCATCATGTTTGCGCTTTATAGGGTAATGTATAACATTCCTGCCTATGTAAATTCTGTAAGACATTATTTTGATTTGATTATAGAAAAGCTGCCTTCCGGTTTTGCCGCCTCTTCTGTTTTTACGGAACTGGCTGAAGCAAACAGGCTGGGAAGCGTTGATTATTCCAATATGGATAAGGTGGTTGACCTGCTCTACAAGCTGACAGACAAGCAGTGGGCGGAACTTGCAGAAGCCTTTCCTGCCATCAGCGATGTGGCTACTGCCGCGGGAGAGAATGCCATAGCGGCTATCAACGGTATGCAGCAGTTTTTGGGCATGAATATTGCTTATACTCCTTTTAATGTAATTAAGGAATTTATGAGAAGCGGTTCGGATGTATCCATCGTCACGGCTTTTATTGCCATCATGATTCCTGTCTTATCGGGTTTAACCCAGTGGTACAGCACAAAGCTTATGACTGCAGCCCAACCCCAGGCCAGTGACGAGGAGAATCCAAGCGCTGCAATGATGAAATCCATGAACATCTATATGCCTTTGATGTCTGTTGTGTTCTGTTTTTCTTTCCCGCTGGGAATCGGACTTTACTGGGTTATGAGCAGTGTAACTCAGGTAATCCAACAGATTGGTGTCAATGCGTATCTGAAAAAAGTAGACATTGATGAACTTATTGAAAAGAATGTGGAGAAGGCTAATAAAAAGAGGGCAAGAAAAGGGCTTCCTCCTACAAAGATCAATATGAATGCCGGCGAGATGTTAAAGTCTATGCAGGAGGCAGAGAATAAGGAGGAGGCGGCAAGGGCTGCCAAGATCGCAAGATCAAAGGAGATTGCAAAGGAATCCACTGCTTACTATAACCAGGATGCCAAGCCGGGCAGTCTGGCGGCGAAAGCCAACATGGTGCAGAAGTATAATGAGAAGCACAGCAAATAGGAGGGGAACCTATGGATATGATAACCGTAACAGCGAAAACTCTGGATGAGGCTATTACGAAAGCGCTGATCGAACTGGGGACTACCAGTGATAATCTGGATTATGATGTGATTGAAAAGGGAAGCTCCGGATTTTTAGGGTTATTTGGCGGAAAAAATGTAGTAATTAAGGCGAAGAAGAAAAGGGAAGACGATGATCTTGAGGCATTCTTAACAACAGGAAAAGTAGACAGTACGCCTGCCGGAACGGTAAAGGAAAAGAAAGAGCCGGTTAAGGAAGCTGTGAAGGAACTGGCAAAAGAAAATCCTAAGAAGAGCAGCCAAAAGAATCAGAAAAACCAGCAGAGGAATCAGAAGAAGACCAGGAAGGAAGAAGGGGGTTCTGAGGTAAAGGAAGAGGTTAAGCAGGCGGAGCGACCTGTATCTTTGGATGCAGTTAAAAAGGAAGCAGAAGAGGATCTGGATGAGAAGAAGCCGGTAAAGAAGATTGATGTGGAAGCCTGTACGGCGGCAGCCAAAGTATTTTTAGATCAGGTATTCGCTGCTATGGAAATGGAAGTTGCCATTACAAATTCCTTTGATGAAAAAGAGAGAGAACTTACTTTAGATCTGGCAGGCGCTGATATGGGAATTCTGATTGGCAAGAGAGGACAGACTCTTGATTCTCTTCAGTATCTTACCAGCCTTGTAGTGAATAAAGTATGTGACGGATATGTGCGTGTAAAGCTGGATACAGAGAATTACCGTGCCAGAAGAAAAGAGACTTTGGAGACTTTGGCAAAGAATATTGCCTACAAGGTAAAAAGAACCAGAAGAAATGTATCTCTGGAACCTATGAATCCTTATGAGAGAAGAATCATTCATGCTGCTCTTCAGAATGACCGCTATGTGGTGACAAGAAGCGAGGGAGAAGATCCTTTCCGTCATGTGGTCATTTCCCTTAAGAGAGACGGAAAAGAGCGCAGAGAAGGAAGAAAGAATAATCAGGGACAGAATCAGGAATGAAGATGTCTGTGAAATCGAGACGGGGAAGCTTTTCTCCGTCTTTCTTACTATAACCGGTTGAATAAAAGAGGAACGAACATGATAGGTGTGGATACTATTGCGGCTGTCGCAACGGGCATGGGTAATTCAGGAATCGGAATCATAAGAGTCAGCGGGGAGGAAGCTTTTTCCATTATAAAAAAGATCTTTAAGAAACATGGAGGGAAAGAGTGGAGTACAGATGATACTTACCGTGCTCATTACGGATATATTTATGATGAAGACGAGCTGTTGGACGAGGTTCTTATTCTTTTAATGAAAGGACCTCACAGTTATACGGCAGAGGATACGGTTGAGATTGACTGTCATGGCAGTGTATTGATGATGAAGCGAATACTGGAGACTGTCATCAAGTATGGGGCCAGGCCGGCACAGCCGGGTGAATTCACAAAAAGGGCTTTTTTAAACGGAAGGATAGATTTGTCTCAGGCAGAGGCTGTGATGGATATTATCAATGCAAAGAACCGGTATGCCCTGAAAAGTTCCGTAAGTCAGCTGAGGGGAAAGGTATCTCAGAGGATAAAGAGTTTGAGAGAAAAAGTGATTTATGAGATCGCTTATATTGAGTCGGCTCTGGACGATCCGGAACATATTTCTTTAGAGGGATATCCTGAGATCCTTGAGAATAAGCTGGAAGATATGATAAGGGAAGTGAAGGAACTGCTGGATTCTTCGGATACGGGAAGAGTTATGACAGAAGGTGTGAGGACAGTGATTCTGGGAAAACCCAATGCAGGGAAATCTTCCCTTATGAATGTTTTAGCGGGAGCAGAAAAAGCCATCGTAACGGATATTGCAGGCACTACCAGGGATACTCTGGAAGAACAGATACAGCTGGAGGGTATTAATCTTAATATAGTAGATACTGCCGGTATCAGGGATACGGATGATGTGGTAGAACAAATAGGAGTGTCACGTGCCAAGAGTGCAGCGAAGGAAGCGGATCTGATTATTTATGTGGTGGATGCTTCCGTACCTCTTGATGAGAATGATGAACATATTATTGAGATGATCAAGGAAAGAAAAGCTATTGTGCTTTTGAATAAATCCGATTTGGAGACAGTGGTAGATAGGAAGGAGTTGGAAGAAAGAACAGGACAAGCAGTTGTTGTGGCATCCGCCAAAGAAGAAACAGGAATTCATGATTTGGAAGAAGCCGTTAAAACCATGTTCTATGATGGAAAAATTGACTTTAATGATCAAATTTATATTACCAATGTGAGGCATAAGACAGCATTAAAGGAAAGTTACGAAAGTTTTATGATGGTTAAAAAGAGTATTGAGGATGGAATGCCTGAAGATTTTTACTCGATTGATTTGATGAATGCCTATGAAATGTTGGGAAGTATAATCGGAGAAGCAGTGGAAGAAGATTTGGTCAATGAGATATTTGCAAAATTTTGTACTGGAAAGTAGGAGGAATTTTGTTTATGCCTTATTTGGAGGAAAGTTATGATATTGTAGTAGTTGGAGCAGGTCATGCGGGATGCGAGGCTGCTTTAGCATGCGCCAGGCTGGGGCTGGAGACAATCATGTTTACGGTCAGTGTGGACAGTATTGCTCTCATGCCCTGTAATCCTAATGTGGGAGGGAGTTCTAAAGGACATCTGGTGCGGGAGCTGGACGCCCTGGGAGGGGAGATGGGTAAAAACATTGATAAGACATTTATCCAGTCTAAGATGCTTAATGAGTCAAAAGGACCTGCAGTTCATTCTCTCCGCGCACAGGCTGACAAACAGGATTACACAAGAGAGATGAGAAAGACTTTGGAAAATACGAATCATCTTACCATTCGCCAGGCGGAAGTGTCTGAGATTATGACAAAGGAAGGGAAAATAACAGGAGTAAAGACATTTTCAGGAGCAGTATATCACAGCAGGGCAGTGATTTTGGCTACAGGCACTTACCTGAATGCCAGGTGCATCTACGGTGATGTCAGCAATCCTACAGGGCCCAATGGCCTTCAGGCTGCTACCCATCTGACAGATTCTCTAAAAGCCAATGGGGTAGAAATGTTCCGGTTTAAAACGGGTACTCCGGCCAGAGTGGATAAGAGAAGCATTGATTTTTCAAAGATGGAAGAGCAGAGGGGAGATAAAAAAATCGTTCCTTTTTCTTTTTCGACAGATCCTGACAGGGTTCAGAAAGAGCAGGTGTCCTGTTGGCTGACTTATACAAATGAGAAAACTCATGAAATTATAAGGGCTAATTTAGACAGATCTCCTCTGTTTTCCGGAGCTATTGAGGGAACAGGACCAAGATATTGTCCTTCCATAGAGGATAAAGTAGTAAAGTTTCCGGATAAAGAACGCCATCAGGTATTTATCGAGCCTGAAGGTCTCTATACCAATGAAATGTATCTGGGAGGCATGTCCAGTTCTCTTCCGGAAGATGTGCAGCATGCCATGTATAAGACAGTTCCCGGTCTTGAACATGTAAGGATTGTGAGAAATGCCTATGCGATTGAGTATGACTGTATTAATTCCAGGCAGTTGAAAGCAACTTTGGAATTTAAAAATATAGAGGGGTTGTTCAGCGGCGGTCAGTTTAATGGAAGTTCCGGTTATGAGGAGGCGGCAGTCCAGGGATTTATGGCAGGCGTCAATGCGGCTATGAAAGTGAAGGGAAGGGAGCAGTATGTGCTGGACCGTTCCCAGGCATATATAGGCGTTCTGATTGATGACCTGGTGACAAAGGAGAATCATGAGCCATATCGAATGATGACTTCAAGGGCCGAGTATCGTCTTCTTTTGCGTCAGGATAATGCAGATCTGCGTCTTCGCGGCATAGGACACGAGATCGGATTGGTAAGTGATGAAGAATATGAAAGGGCTGTCCAAAAGGAAAAGGATATTGAGAGGGAAGTAGAACGTCTGGAGCATGCCAATATCGGAGCCAGCAAAAGGGTACAGGAATTTCTGGAAAGGCATGGGAGCACACCTTTAAAGACAGGCGCCACATTGGCGGAACTTGTGAGACGGCCTGAACTGGATTATTTTATGTTAACTGAAATTGATGATAAAATGCCGGAGTTACCGGAAGATACTGCTGAACAGGTTAACATAAACATAAAATATGAGGGATATATCAGGCGTCAGAAACAACAGGTAGCTCAGTTTAAGAAATTGGAAGCAAAAAAACTGGATGTGAATTTTGATTATTCATCGGTGAACAGTCTTAGAAAGGAGGCTGTTCAGAAATTGAATTTGTATAAACCTATGTCTATAGGTCAGGCATCCAGGATTTCCGGAGTGTCGCCGGCGGATATTTCTGTATTGCTGGTGCATTTGGAACAGCTGCGTCACAAAGGTTTGTAGGGAAAATAGAGAAAGGATTAAATTAGATGTATGAGGGAAACATTTGATCTATTAATGAAGAAAGGATTGGGGGAGTTCGGGATTGGGTTGTCACAGGATCAGCTGGGACAGTTCTATAGGTATTATGAATTGCTGATAGAATGGAATAAGGTGATGAATCTTACTTCTATTGTGGAAATGGAGGATGTGGTTAGAAAACATTTTGTGGACAGCCTTACTGTCATAAAAGTTTTATGTGGAGAACAGGAAGATCATTATAATGAATGGAAAATGAACTTAAGAATTCTCGATCTGGGAACAGGGGCTGGTTTTCCAGGAGTTCCAATTAAAATTGCTATTCCGGAGGCAGAGATTGTTTTATTGGATTCCTTAAATAAGAGAATACAATTTTTAAATGATGTAATCAGACAGTTAGGGTTACACGGCATTACGGCAGTTCATGGGAGAGCAGAAGATTTTGGAAGGAATCCGTTGTATAGAGAGTCCTTTGATCTGTGTGTATCAAGGGCTGTAGCGAATCTTTCGACTTTGTCTGAGTATTGTATTCCTTTTGTAAAATCAGGCGGGTATTTTGTAGCTTATAAGTCTGGTAAAGCGGAGAGTGAGATACAGGAAGCAAAAGGGGCTTTGAAATTATTGGGAGGCGGAATTGACAGAATAGAAGAATTTGTGATTCCGGATTCTGATATTGAGAGGATGCTTGTTAAGATTAAAAAGACAGAAAATACTTCAAAAAAGTATCCGAGAAAAGCCGGTATACCGGGGAAGGAACCTCTTAAGTAAATATTAAAAAGGGGAAATGTTTCACGTGAAACATTTCCCCTTTTTTGATGTCATCAGTCTTTGGAACTCAAAAATGAATTCAGGAGAAGAAGGTATTAACATTCAATAGGAATTCAGCAGGCTTTTCTATATGAGGAAAATATTTTGTATCTTTAATAATCGAATATTCAATAGCTGGATTATAGTCCACATACTCCGTAAGCAATTCTTTTATATGATTCTGCTTTTCTCCTCCTATAAGATAAATGCTGTTATCGATCTTTTTAAGTGCATTTGTAATGTTGCATTTGGTATAATTACAACGCACACAGGCGTAAATTGATTTTGGAGAAAACCCTAAATGAGCAGACTCATAATAGGTATCAATTATAGATTGTTTTACTGCTTTTGGATTGGCATAATAAAGATCAGAAAAAGCGTGCTTTATGGAGGATTTACTAGTGGCAATATGATAGAGCAAAGTTCCTATTATAGGAAAATCCAACAGCAGCTTATAATATCTAGAATATGGTCCGGGAAGCTGACTGCAGGTATTAATACTGTTAGGATTAACAAGCATAATACGATCAAATAGATCAGGCGAATTGCTGCATGCCATAATCACAAAGGATTCTGATCCGCCGGAAGAGATCACATCTGTTCGATGTCCGATCTCGGATTTGATAAAGTCAGAGATAAGCTGAACATAGAGATAATTCGTATAGGTAAGATAAGGCTTTTCCGACTGACCGCAGCCAAGCAGGTCTAAGGCATATACTGTATATTTTTTTGAAAGATTAGGGATGACCTTATGCCATTCATAACTGCTGGCAGCGGAATCTAAGTCATGGATCAATAACAATGGCTTTCCGGTTCCGGTCTTTGTATAATAAATATCTCCCAGTCTCCAGTGAAAAGAATTCATCTGCGATTTATCCAACAAGGCTTTCGAAGCTGCTGATAATTTAATGCCTTTATTAACAAGGCTGATGCCGGCAATGGAACTGCTTGATAAAATTAAAGCAGTAATCAGTTTATTTTTAGTAGTCATGAAAATCAGCTCTCCTTTAAAACAGATATATGTAAGTTTATAATGCTGTAAAAAAGATCAATCTATTAATCTATTATATAATATTCCCCGTGTACTGGCAATCATAAACCATATTAAAGTTTAATTGTTCGGCTATGTAACAATTAATTTATCTTTTTTTGATAAAGTCATATGAAAACATTAAAAAATATGATATACTATCCACTGTGTCAGAAAGGAAATATTATGGGAAGAATAATAGCGATAGCAAATCAAAAAGGCGGAGTTGGAAAAACAACTACTGCTATTAATTTGTCCGCATGTCTGGCGGAAGCCGGACAGAGGGTTTTGTTGGTGGATTGTGACCCTCAGGGAAATGCAACCAGCGGAGTCGGTTTGGAGAAAGGATACATAGATAAGACAATCTATGAATTAATAATAGGAGAGTGCGATATAGAAGAGTGTCTCATCATGGAGGCTATGGATAATCTGGACGTTCTGCCGTCTGATGTAAATCTGGCAGGAGCAGAGATTGAATTATTGGATTTTGAGGAAAAAGAGTCCATATTGAAAAAACATTTAATGTTGTTGGAAAAAAAGTACGATTATCTTGTTATTGATTGTCCTCCTTCTTTGAATCTTCTTACAATCAATGCTTTGACTGCAGCCGATACAGTATTGATTCCCATTCAATGTGAATACTATGCATTGGAAGGACTAAATCAGGTTTTAAAAACAGTAAACCTTGTAAAGAAAAAGTTAAATCCCCATCTGGAGACAGAGGGTGTGGTTTTTACTATGTACGATGCAAGGACAAATTTGTCTTTAGAAGTAGTGGAAAGTGTTAAAAGTAATTTAAATCAGAATATTTATAAGACAATTATACCAAGAAATGTGAGATTAGCAGAAGCGCCCAGTCATGGGATGCCTATTAATTTATATGATTCCAGATCAACAGGGGCAGAGAGTTATCGTTTATTAGCGGCGGAAGTGATGAGCAGAGGAGAGGATATCTGATGGCAAAGAGAGGATTGGGGAAGGGCTTAGGCGCTATTTTTGGGGAAGATGTGGTAGAAAATCCTGTTAACGAAGGCGAAAAGAATGTTTCACGTGAAACATTGCCAAATCATGGAAGGGAATCGGAGAAGGAAGAAGAATCTGGTAAAGAATTTAAAATGAAGTTGTCCATTATCGAACCGAATCAGTCACAGCCCAGAAAAGATTTCAATCAGGAGTTAATTACAGAACTGGCGGATTCTATTAAAAAATATGGGGTACTTCAGCCTCTTTTGGTACAAAAAAAAGGAGACCGCTATGAAATTATAGCCGGTGAGAGAAGATGGAGAGCCGCAAAAGAAGCGGGCTTGAAAGAAGTTCCTGTGGTGATAAAAGAGTATACCAGACAGCAGACAATGGAGATTGCTCTAATTGAGAATGTCCAGAGAGAAGACCTTAATCCTATAGAGGAGGCTCAGGCATACCAACAGCTGATTCAGGAATTTGAATTAACCCAGGAAGAAATAGCCGAACGGGTATCCAGGAGCAGAACGGCTATTACAAACTGTATGAGATTATTAAAGCTGGATAAAAGAGTTCAAGACATGTTGATTCAGGGGCAAATATCCAGCGGCCACGCCAGAGCACTTTTATCTCTGGAAAACAGCGAAGCTCAGTATCAGATTGCATTAAAAATTATAGATAAAAAGCTTAGTGTTCGTGAAGTGGAAAAACTGGTTAAAATGTTTGGAAAAACAAAAAAGGAAGAAAAGGAAAAAGCAGAAGAGAAAGACCTTAGTTTTATATTCAGAGATTTGGAAGAAAGAATGAAGCAGGTCATGGGAACTAAGGTTATTATCAACAAAAAAGATAAAAATAAAGGACGCATTGAGATCGAATACTATTCAGAAGCTGAATTGGAACGAATTGTAGAATTGATCGAATCTATACATTAAAAAGAGAGGAAATAAAAGAATGTCACAAAGTATGATGAATAATTGGCCTATGGATCCGGCCATTGTAATTCTGAGCCTTGGAGTCATAACATTTCTTCTTCTGATCATGACTATCATATGTGTTATACAGTTAAGCCGGTTATATCGCAGATATGATCGGTTTATGAGAGGAAAAGATGCTGAATCTTTAGAAATGATTATAGCAGAATTGATAGAAGAAGTAAAAGAATTAAGATCCCAGGACAGATCCAATAAAGATATCATGAAGACACTTACAAGAGGTGTGAGAAGTTCTTATCAAAAATTTGGAATGGTAAAATATAATGCATTCAAAGGAATGGGAGGAAATTTAAGTTTTGCAATCGCTCTGCTGGATATGAATAATACGGGATTTATTCTGAATTCCGTTCATAGCAGAGAAGGATGCTATCTTTATATTAAGGTAGTGGAAAAAGGGGAGACAGATATTGTATTAGGAAGCGAAGAGAAGGAAGCACTAGAGCAGGCATTAGGATATTAATGTCTGCTTTATTTTTTAAGGTAATCTCTATTTTTTATTGACGCAGGGAAACAGAGGGTGTAAAATGTGCAGGTGAACAAAATGGAGAAAAGGGTTAAGGAGGAAAATCCCATGTCATATGTTGATGAGATCTATGAAAGAGTAGTAAACCAGAATCCAGGGGAGAATGAATTTCACCAGGCAGTAAAGGAAGTCTTGGATTCTCTGAGACTGGTAATTGATGCTAATGAAGAGAAGTACCGTAAGATGGCTTTGCTGGAGCGTCTGGTAGAGCCGGAGAGAATCATTTCTTTCCGTGTACCTTGGGTAGATGACAAAGGACAGGTTCAGGTAAATAAAGGGTATCGTGTCCAGTTTAACAGTGCCATCGGACCTTACAAGGGAGGTCTCCGTCTCCATCCGTCCGTGAATCAGGGTATTTTAAAATTCCTCGGTTTTGAGCAGGTGTTTAAGAATTCTCTTACAGGCCTTCCAATCGGAGGAGGAAAGGGCGGTTCCAATTTCGATCCAAAAGGAAAATCCGACAGAGAAGTTATGGCATTCTGCCAGAGTTTTATGACAGAACTTCACAAATATATCGGAGCAGATGAGGATGTTCCGGCAGGAGACATCGG
This sequence comes from Clostridiaceae bacterium, assembly GCA_910574345.1. Taxonomy (GTDB): domain Bacteria; phylum Bacillota; class Clostridia; order Lachnospirales; family Lachnospiraceae; genus UBA3402. The sequence goes on from CAJSZV010000038.1 coordinate 25,723, forward strand.
TGTAGGCGGAAGAGAAATCGGTTTCATGTATGGACAGTATAAGAGACTGACAGGATTATATGAAGGTGTTCTTACAGGAAAAGGTCTTACTTACGGCGGTTCTCTTGCACGTACTCAGGCAACAGGATATGGCCTGATCTATATTCTTGATGAGATGTTAAAGCATAATGGAAAGGAACTGGCAGGTAAGACAGTGGTTATCTCCGGTTCTGGAAATGTGGCAATCTATGCAACAGAGAAGGCGCAGCAGCTGGGTGCAAAAGTAGTGGCTCTCAGTGATTCTAATGGTTATGTATATGACAAAGACGGCATCAGACTTGATATTGTAAAAGATATCAAAGAAGTTCGCCGCGGACGAATTAAAGAGTATGCTGATGCTGTTCCGGGAGCAGTTTATACGGAAGGAAAGGGAATATGGAGTATTCCATGTGATATTGCTCTTCCCTGTGCAACTCAGAATGAACTGAATTTAGAGGATGCAAAAGCATTGAAGGCAAATGGCTGCTTTGCTGTGGCAGAGGGTGCTAACATGCCTTCTACCAGGGAGGCAACGGATTTCTTCCTGGAAAGCGGTATGCTGTTTATGCCTGGAAAAGCGGCTAACGCAGGCGGCGTTGCAACTTCTGCATTGGAGATGAGCCAGAACAGTCAAAGACTTTCCTGGACATTTGAAGAAGTAGATGCAAAATTGAAAGATATTATGGTTAATATCTATGCTAAGGCTGCAGATGCTGCTAAGAGGTATGGAGTAGCCGGAAATTATGTAGCCGGTGCCAACATTGCGGGATTTGAGAAAGTAGTTGATGCCATGATGGCACAGGGAATTGTTTAATGTGTTTTATTCGTAAATGAGGGGGCTTATCCCCTGACTTCAAAAGTAAGAAAGCCCCATAGATCAAGCAGCATGTCTGATGTATTTATGGGGCTGTTTTGTTTATTACTGCTCACGGGATGGGACATCCTTTTGCCCGTTTCCAACGGATAAAAGCCGGGGCATTCGTCCGATGCGAAAAAAACAGATAAAATCAGCCTTACAAGCAATCAGTCTTATAAGCAAACTTTATGCCTGTTTTTATCGTTTTTCCCTCGTTCGGTTAACTGTAACTTTTATTTTTACTATTTCTGCATTGATTGTATAATGAGAGTTGAAATATAAGTTAATATAGGGTATGATAGTAGAACGAAGAGATACAATAAAAAGAAGGTGAATTTATGCATAGATTTCTACGAACTGTTGGTTTCAGCACATATCAGAAAAAACATAAGATTGAAGACTTGATAAGAGATTTAGTAGTGGAAGCCCTGCCGGAGCAGATTAGAAAGATTCAACTGGATGAGGAGACCAATCTTTGTGAAGTAAGGTCAGAAGTGGCGCCTGGAACTGGTGTAGCGATCTATGGTGAGATGGACGAAACAGGAGAGGTAAGGCCGGAATACTATGTTCCCTATATATTAAGTCAGGATACTTCTTCTAATGCAGACTGTTCGATTCAGCGCCATACGGACAGAGAGACTTATGCCGGGTTGTTAGATGAATATAAAGTAGGGATTTCCTTGATCTATTATCTGGAAAATGTTATGGAATATAGAGAGCGTAAGATGGCAAAAAAATCCACAGAGGTGGAATCTGTCAATCTGTCCGGATTGTCTGTGAAAGGGAAAATTCTTCTTCCTATTAAAAAGACTGCAAAGCAGAAAGAGATGGCAAGAGTTGCTTCAAAGGAAAGGAATAACTTGTTGGAGGCAGCAAAAAATGGCAGCGAAGAGGCTATGGAGACATTAACCATTGAAGATATTGATTTGTATTCTCAGGTATCCAGAAGAGTTCTGAAAGAGGATATCTATTCTATCATTGACTCTTGTTTTATGCCATGCGGTATTGAATGCGACCAGTATTCCATAATAGGAGATATCCAGGATTTGGAAGTATTGAAGAACAGAATTACAGGTGAAGAAATCTATGAAATGAAAATTGAATGCAACGATATGATTTTTCGTGTAGCCATTAATAGGCAGGATCTGATTGGAGAGCCTCAGGTGGGACGGAGATTTAAGGGACAGATATGGATGAAAGGGACAGCAAAATTCAAGTCTTGACGAAATGGAAAAATCTGATATAATAGGAGTGTTAAAGCATTTATGCATGAAAGCTGTATGGTAAGTTTCCATAACTTAGCTGGATAGAGCTATCACCTCCTAATATCCCGGTCATCAAAGTCCGTGGAAGGTAAAAAGCTCTTTTCATAAACTTCATATCGTTCGAGTCCTCGTAGCTCAGCTGGATAGAGCACACGCCTCCTAAGAGAACCTACAACGGAAACTTTTTGGAGGACATGAAGTAGCAAGTCACACACAATTTTATACACGTTTCCGTAGCTCAGATGGATAGAGCGACCGCCTCCTAAGCGGTAGGTCGGGTGTTCGAGTCACCTCGGGAACGCTGGAAACATAGCCGAAAGCCTTGATTTTAGCGGGTTTTCGGCTTTCTTCATTTCAGCACCAAAACTCGGATTTGCTAATATGCTAATACATTTGAAAATCGAACCTACATGCTAATACGAGTTTAATGGTCGGATGTTCAAATAATCCGGCCTGTTTTTCTGCTAATAAAACTCCCATTTTGAAGCTTCTCAAACACCAGATTTTTTCTTTTTTGCTAATACGGTATTTTTATCCGTTCATTTGTCTGCTAATAGATTTACTCTTTATTAGCATTTTGGATAGACCTGGCAAATTCTATTAGCAGTTCAGGATTGGATTTCATAAGCTGCTGCAATACCTGTTCTGCGGAATTTGCTTCATCTTTATCATTTTTCTGTGGCTCACTGATGCCTTTGCCATCAAGGAAATCATCCATCTTGCCGGCCAGCTTTTCACGCTCACTTGCAAAAGAATGTTTCCCATAACGTCTGGTCAGCATCTCCAGATTGGACCATCCGCCAGCCTGCATAACCGAATTGTAATCACCTCCGGACATAAGAAGTTTGGTGGTGGCGCTGGTGTGCCCTTACGGTATAATAAGGACAAATCGGAAAACCCATTATTACCAAGGTTGCTCAGGTGTTGTAAAGCGCGCATATGACACTAAATACAGAAACAAATAATGTATACAATACTATATGTTGTTGTTTTCTGAAAGCAAAGAAATCCATGAGCAATCTTAATCAGAGAGGATTTTCGGATTTGCCACCATTCTTTTTCCATTACAATACGCCCTTTGGTGGGGGCAGACTGGGAGGTGATAAGGAACCATTTCACATAAAGGACAAACGGGCAGCAACCCGGTAATACCGATTTTAATTCATATCAGCCGCACAGTAACTGACGGATGTTCAGCTACTGTGCGGCTTTTTTGTTTATAGATAACTCTGCCCTGGTGACGTAGATCGCCAGGGCTTTTTTCATTTAGACAGGAGGCTTTCAAAATGCCGGAAACTTTGAATCTGAATTACTACTACGGGAATGAAGCCGACCAGTACAGCTTCTACCGTATCCCCAAAATCCTATTGACCGACCGCCGCTACAAAGGCGTGTCGCTGGAAGCAAAGGTGCTGTATGGCCTGCTGCTTGACCGCATGGGGCTGTCTGCCCGCAATGGCTGGCTGGACGATAACGGGCGCGTGTTCCTCTACTTCACCCAGGAGGAAGTCATGGCCATGCTGGACTGCGGCAAGGACAAGGCGACGAAGCTGTTCCGCGAATTGGAGGGCATCGGCCTTGTGGAACGGAAAAAGCAGGGCCAGGGACACCCCGCCCGGATTTACGTTAAGAACTTCATTCTGGAGCCGGAACCCGCCGCACCGGTTCAGACTGCGGAAAACCAGCAGTCAAGACCGCTTGACAGTGCCGCAGTCAAGACTGCTGAAAAACCGCAGTCTGCACCCCTGAAAACCAGCGGTCAAGAGTGCGGAATTTCCGCCCCTAATAATACTGATATAAATAAAACTGAAAAAAGCGATACTGATCTATCCATCACCCCCCCTGCCCCCTCAGCAGTTTCTTCCCCTGCTGGTAAACGCGCTCCGCGCAGGATGGGATTGGATGAGATGGAAAGTTACCGCGAACTGATTTTAGAAAATATTGACTATGACATTCTTCTGGAACGGAACCCCTACGACAAGGACTTGCTGGACGGCTATGTGGAGTTAATGCTTGAAATCTGCTGCTCCACACGGGAATCTGTCCGTATCTGCGGGCAGGAAGTACCCACCGAGGTTGTCAAAAGCCGGTTCCTGAAGCTGAACAGCGAACATATTGGCTACGTCATGGACAGCCTGAAAAGCAATACTGCCAAAATTGGCAATATCAAAGCATACACGCTGGCAGCACTCTACAACGCCCCCGTCACGATGGGGCAGTATTACACATCCCTTGTCAGCCACGATATGGCGCACGGGCTGCTGGACGGTTAAGCCGTCCGGCGCTTTGCAATACATCAATCAAACCAAAGGAGGACTTTTGCATGGAACATGAAATCAACATTCTGGTGGTGGAACCGGGCAGACCGCCCAGGCCGGCGCGGGTGGACTACTCGCTGGAAACTTTTTCACAGCTTGTCGGTGGCGAGTTGGCAATGGGCTGTTTCCTGCCCCATCGGGTCATGCTGCTCTACAACGAGGACGCTAACCGTCAGGGACTGCCGCCCAACCGCTGCAATCCCTTTGTAAACGAGTGCATCAGCGGTACATTCCTGCTGTGCGGGCTTTCAGACGAGGAGGGCTTCTGTTCCCTTTCCCCTGCCCGGCAAGCCGAGTTTCAGCGCCTTTTTGCCAGCCCCGGCGAGTTTATGATGCTGGGGACAGACCACATCTGCGCTTCACCTGCCGAGTTTGCCGAAACCGCTGGCAGGCTTTGGGGCAGCATGGCAAGCGGCGAATCCGTGGTGCTGACCAAGTGGGGCGGAAAGGAGGCCGGCGCATGAAATACCTGCTCCGCCGCCTGCTGGTTCCGCCTTAGCGCACACCAGTTTAGTCCCAGCCTGCAAAGAGAGGAGGTTTTACCATGCAGGATGAAGTACGCGAAAAATCGGTGGCTCTCACCATCAAGGTCGGCAAAGCAGGCGGCAGGCTGACCGCCGGCCTGCTGAAATGGGCCATTCGGAAGTATCTGGCACAGGCCCAAAACCCCAAAATCCACCACGGCAAGCAGACCGTGAAGCAGCTTGTAAGCCAGGGCGCAGGCGTTCAAAACATTGAGATTACCGGCAAAAATATCAAGTCCTTTGAGCGTGTGGCGCGGAAATACGGGGTGGACTTTGCGCTGAAAAAAGACCCGGCGCAAGGGAAATACCTTGTCTTTTTCAAGGCACGGGACGCGGATGCACTGAACGCCGCCTTTGCCGAGTATGCCGGGAAAAGCCTGAACCGCTCCGCGCAGAAGAAGCCGTCACTGTTAGGCCAGCTTTCCCATTTCAAGGAGATTGCAAAGAACCTGACGCGGGATACCGCCAAAAACCGGGAGAAAGGGGGCGTTGAACTGTGAAACTGGATGTAAAGAAAATCCTGCTCCCTAACCTGCCTTATGTGTTCATCTTCTGGTTTTTCAACCGTGTGGCGGAGGGCTGCCGGCTGGCAGAGGGCGCGGATATGGTGACAAAGGCAATGGGCGCGGTATCGGGCCTGGGGACGCTGATTTCCAAAAACCCGCTGCCCAGCTTCCACCCACGCGACCTGCTGTTTGGCGCTGCCGGCGCAGTCATTATCCGGGCCGTGGTTTATTTCAAGGCGAAAAACGCCAAGAAATACCGCCACGGAGTTGAGTATGGTTCGGCGCGTTGGGGAAATTCCGACGATATTAAGCCTTTCATCAATCCCCAATTCGACCAGAACATTCTCCTGACGCAGACAGAGCGCGTCATGGTGGGGAGAAACAAAATCCCCAAGTACAATATCAACAAAAATGTGCTGGTGATCGGCGGTTCCGGCTCCGGCAAGACCCGCTTCCACATCAAGCCCAACCTCATGCAGATGAACGCCAGCTATATCGTGACTGACCCAAAAGGCACGGTCGTTCTGGAATGTGGGAAAATGCTTCAGCGCGGCGGGTATGAGATAAAAATACTCAATACGATTGACTTCAAACAGTCCATGAAGTACAACCCATTCCGCTATATCTACTGCGAGAACGACATTTTGAAGCTGGTCAACTGCATTATGGAGAACACCAAGGGCGAGGACAGCAAGGGCGGTGAAGATTTTTGGGCAAAAGCCGAAGCCCTCTACTATCAGGCGCTGATCGCCTACATCTGGTACGAAGCGCCGGAAGAAGAAAAAAACATGACCACCCTGCTGGAAATGCTCAATGCGTCCGAGGTGCGGGAGGATGATGAAAACTTCAAAAACGCCGTTGACCTGATGTTTGACGCGCTGGAAAAACGCGACCCACAACATTTTGCGGTGCGCCAGTATAAGAAATACAAAATGGCGGCGGGCAAAACAGCAAAATCGATCCTGATTAGCTGCGGCGCAAGAATGGCTCCCTTTGACATCCGGGAGGTGCGGGAACTGATGGAGGGCGACGAACTGGAACTTGAAAAGATTGGCGACCGCAAGACGGCGCTGTTCTGTATCGTGTCCGACACGGATATGACATTCAATTTCATTTCTGCGATGGTTTATACGCAAATGTGATTATTCTAAAGCTTGGGAGCCACTAATTTAAAGCTTGAGAGCCACCCGAATCCAGTGTATTTAAAAGCTTGAGAGCCACCACTATATATTGTGGTCAGCCAAATATATTGCTTAATA
>CAJSZV010000039.1 GCA_910574345.1 Clostridiaceae bacterium
GCAGACAGAAAAAAGAGCGCACTAATAGAAGGAAAAGCAGACCTCCGATTTGAAAGTGGTAAGTTCTGAACGGAATGGCTTAGGCGATTAGGGGCTTTAGGCTTCGGATATATTGATGCTGCTTTATCTTATCAGCAAGAATCACACCAATCAATTGTGTGATACCGGCTAAAAGCAGATCCGCATGGAGCGTCTTTTCATTTTGAGTTTTGCGTCCGGCAAGCCCGAAGCTGTCTTTAAACTGATTGATAGAGCGCTCCACGGTAGTCCTGATCTTATAGGTATTATCCCATACCGTGGTTCCCCGGAGGGTGCCGGGATATGCCCGCAGGTCTTTTTCCGGATAGATATAAACCATTCTCCCGCAGGGAGAAGAAGTACAGGGATTTTCGCAGTGGCAGACACGGTGATATTTTCCGGTGGAAGCATCCTTTTCCCATTTTCCCTTTGGACAGCTGAATTTATAACGTATGACACCGCTCCTGAGCCTGCTGGTACCTTCTGGTTTTAATGGGAGAGACGGGTCATTGGGACAGAAGGGGATGCCGTCCTGATTTACGGAATAATCCTTATTTTCCAGTCCTGCCCGAGAATTCAGAGGGATGTAAGCTTTTTGGAAATGCCTGCCGCTGCCGTTCGGATCGGTGCCAAAGGTACTGCCGGAAAGAAGCTGCTTATAAAGTCCGGCGGAGTCAAAGGCAGCATCGCCTAAAAAGGTATGGGGATTGAGAAGAGGATGTGCGGCAAAAGGTCCTGTAAAGAGGGGATGAGCAGTCTTGCGTCATGAACCGATTTATCCTTATCCGGGGAATCGGATTTCTTTTCAAGGATGATTTCCGGATGATGATCAAAGAAATCCTTATTATAGAAGCTGATATGCCGTACAATGCCCAGGCCGTTGGTGACGATGCCGAATTTATATGCATAGCAGAAATGGCCGTCAATGTAGAGCTGTTTAATGTCAGAGTTGGCGGCGGAGTGGGAAGGCATGGAGCCGTAAGCGGCTTTATAAGGGTCGTAGCTGTCATCAAAATGCATGGCTTTAGCGTAGGCTTTGAGCTGTTTGATAATGCGGTTGGCATACTTTGGATTATTTTGCGTAACCCATGCCTCTATGCCGGAAGAATCAAAAATGGTCATATCAGCCCTGCAGGAATCAATGGCCTGGCAGATTGGCTCAGTAAGGTCAACCAGCCGTTCAAAAACAGCCTGGATATCTTCAAGGAAGTCCTGCTTAAATCTGGTCATTTCAGAAGCATCCGGAACCTTGTCAAAGCCGCAGAATTCCCGGAGATGTCGTGAATAGAGGAGAAAAACAAGGAGCAGGGAATCGGTAGGGATAGAAAAAATCCGCTGGATAATGAGAGCCCATAAAAAAGCGTGCAAAGGGTATTTACGGGTTCTGCCCGTTGATGCATAGAAATGCTTCCGGAAGGAAGCGGGAATAATCTCATCAAGGTCAATGTGCTGTTGTAAGAGAGACAGGAACTGTGGTTTGTCGGATTCATAAATTTCCTGGCAATCTGAAAAAATATCTGCCAAAGAAAGCTGATTATATGGTATCATAGAGGTACAACTCCTTTCAGGTGGGTATGGTGAATTGTTACTGACATCTCAATTTTACCACAAACCTGTGAGGAGTTGTTCTATTTTATCAAAGAAAAAGCCTGATTTTATGTGGGCTGTGGCGTTTTGCAAACGCCTAAATCATACTTATAAAGAGAGGAGAAAGGCGCAATGCCGGGAAATATTAAAATGATAACAGAGGCCATCGACTATATCGAAAGCCATTTGCAGGAAAAGCCGGATCTGGACGCCATTGCAGAAGCCCTGCACTATTCAAAATACTACCTGCACCGCATGTTTACCCATACGGCGGGGCTGACCATCCAGACCTATGTACAGCGCCGCCGGCTGACGGAAGCCGCCAAGCTTCTTGTTTTTTCCGACAGGCCCATTCTTGATATAGCCCTCACTGCCGGCTATGAGAGCCAGCAGTCATTTACCGATATTTTCAAGGCCATGTATAAAAAGACGCCCAATCAGTACAGGGAGGAGGAAGTATTTTATCCCCTGCAGTTAAGATACAGCTTCAATGAGAATCCTGCATACTTAGAGGCGAAGGCCTGGAAGGACAGGATTGTCTTTGCCACAGAGGAAGACATTCCGGAATGGATCAAACTGGTTCATCTTGTGATTGATGGGTTCCCTTATTTGGACGACGAACAATACCTTGAACAGCTGAAGAAATCTATAAGAGCCGGCCAGGCATTGATATTAAGAGACAGGGATAGGGCAGTGGGGATCATGATATTTAGAGAGACCGCAGGAACCATTGATTTCTTCGGGGTGCACCCTCAATATCGAAAGAGGGGGATTGGGAAAGCATTCTGCGAAAAAGTACTGGAAGAACTGACATGTTCCCAGCAGATCAGCGTCACCACTTTCAGGGAGGGAGATAAAGCAGATACCGGCTACCGAAAAGAGTGGGAGAGCCTTGGATTTGCAGAGGGAGAACTGCTGACTGAATTTGGCTATCCCACTCAGCGGTTTGTATTGCAGAGAGAAAAGATGGAGAAAAACGGAAAAAACTATTAATTAGAAACATAAAAGCTGCTAGAAAAGAATGTGTAAAAATGGTACAATTAAAAATTGTATGTTGGCATTTGAAAGGATACACATCAATGAAACCAGGAAGAATTGTTATAATAACCGGCTCGCCGAGAACCGGAAAAACTACAGCCTCTGCAATCATTGCTAAAGAATCTGATATGGAAAAATCCGTGCACATGAATACGGATGATTATTATCATTATCTTAGCAAAGGTGCAATACCGCCTCATTTTCCAGAGTCAAATGAACAGAATCAGATAGTGATAGAGGCTTTTTTGGAAGCCGCAAAGACCAAACCATGAAACGTGCTGTTGGGCGTTCCAAATTAGATCGAACAACGAATATGGAATTAGTGGAAACAATGTGGGAACAGTTCCATGATCTGGGTACATATGAGCCCAATGTTATTGATACGACAGATTGCCAAGTTAAAGATACGGTTTTCTCTATAAAAGAAAGAATTAAGAATAAAATAAATTTGCTTGTGGGAGAATGAAAGTGAGCGAAATTCATAGAATAAAATGTGGAAATGTTAATTGCTATATAGTCGAAAACGGAACGAATGGAATATTAGTAGATACAGGTAAAAAAGAATTTATAAATCAGGTGATGGAGCAGTGTAAATATTATCACGTTAAACTAATTGTTTTGACCCATGGGCATTTTGACCATGCGGAAAATGCTGCCCGAATATCAAATGCATTAGGAATTCCGGTGGGAATGAATGAAAAGGACTGTAATTTGATTCGGTCAAACACCGAACAGATGCTTTCTGCTGAAAGCCTTTTAGGGAAACTTGTTTTGTCAGCATCACTCAAAGAATTTTCCATACGTACATTGGAAGAGTTTAAGCCTGATATATTACTAAATGACGGGGAAAGTTTAAGCAGCTATGGGATTAATGCAAAGATTATGGCTTTGCCCGGCCATACGGACGGTTCCATAGGCATTGATGTGGATGGTGCCTTTTTAATGGTCGGTGACGCGTTGATGAATATGTTTTATCCCACAGTGTCCATGCTGTTTCACAATAAAAATGACATGTTGGAAAGCGCAGGGAAGATTGGCAGGATGGGCAATAAAATAATATATTTTGGACATGGCAGGCCGGTATCTAATCGGCAATGGATTAAGTAAATTCGCTGGAAGCGGTGTTTATCTATGGCAAATGAATATAAAACAGATTTTAATTCTGTGCAGCATAGGCAAGATTGATGAAACATGCAGCCCCTCCTTTTGATAGAATACACATAAAAAGGAGGATACAGAACAATGATAAATCAAACGCAGATAACAGAAAATCCGCTGGCAAGGGATTTCGATCTAAAGTCTTTGCTCCGGTTTGCGCTGCCGACCATTGTCATGATGATATTTATGGGGCTTTACACAATCGTAGATACTATTTTTGTAGCCCGAATCGTGAATACGGACGCACTGTCGGCCATGAATATGGTCTGCCCGGTGATCAATCTTATAGTAGGACTGGGAACTATGGTTGCGGCCGGAGGGAGCGCTGTGATCGCACGGAACATGGGGGCCGGAGAAGATGAGCAGGCATGCCGGGATTTTACATTTATTGTCTTTGCGGGAATGGTTATGGGCATAGCGGTCGCCTTTTGGGGAATATGTTTTATTGATCAGATTGTGTGGAGGCTTGGAGCAAGTCCTTTACTGTTTCCCTACTGTAAAGAGTATCTGTTTATTATTCTTTGTTTCACGCCTGCAAGCATTCTTCAGGTTCTTTTCCAAAACCTTATGGTGACAGCCGGAAATCCCTTATTAGGAATGGTATTGTCAATCAGCGCCGGGGCAGTGAATATTTTGTTGGATTACATTTTCATGGTGTCTCTGCAAATGGGGATCAGGGGTTCGGCCCTCGGCACGGGAATAGGATATCTGATACCGGCTATTGCCGGAATCTGTTACTTTGCCGTTCATGGAGGAACTTTGAGATTTCAAAAGCCTAAGATAAATATTTCTGTGCTGGCGGAGAGCTGCCTTAACGGTTTTTCTGAGATGGTAAGCCAGGCTTCCGGGGCAGTCACCACATTTTTCTTTAATATGGCTATGATGAAGCTGCTGGGTGAAAATGGTGTAGCAGCTATTACGATTATGATTTACACACAGTTTTTGCTGACAGCTCTGTATATAGGATTTGCCATGGGAGTTGCCCCGGTGATCAGCTGTCATTACGGTATGGGAGACAAAGGGAGACTAAAAAGAATATTCAGGATCTGTATGATTTTTATTGCAGCGGTGTCTGCTGTGGTATTTCTGGTGTCCATGATCTTGGGAGAGCCTCTGGTAAGAATTTTTTCCGCCAGGGGGACTGCAGTTTATAACATTGCCCGGAAAGGATTTCTTATCTTTCCCGCCGCCTTTCTCTTCTGCGGGACCAATATTTTTGCGTCTGCATTTTTTACAGCTTTGTCTAACGGGTGGGTGTCAGCCGTTATTTCTTCCCTGCGTACCTTTGTGCTGCTTACCATGTGTCTCCTCATTTTGCCTTCATTTTTGGGGGTGGCGGGGGTATGGCTGGCAGTTCCGCTGTCTGAGTCGGCAACTATGGCTGTTTCTCTGGGATTTATTGTAAAAAACAGGAAAAAATACGGTTATTAGATAACATGATCGAAACCCGGAGATGCTCACAGGAAGGTATCTCCGGGTTTCCTCATGTGTTCGGGGTTAATAGATCAGATCACTCTCAACAGGAAGGATCTGAAGGGCAGGGAACTGGTATGCCCGACCGATAATATATAAGGTGTAAGTTACGCCGTTCATTACATTAAAGGTAGCGGAATCCATGACTGCAATCCGTGTATTGTTGCATTCTACATATCCGTCGGCCATGATAACCCCTTGATTGCCAGTACAGGGCAGCGCTTCGGATACGGAGGCGCGGTAGGTGCCCTGCTGAATGGTGCGGTAGTTGGTGGTGCTTAACTGGCCTACATTCTGGAAGATGCGCCCATATCCGGCCAGGAACACATCTACAGACCCGCTGTTGGGAGACAGATTCACAGCCCGCAGACAGCCATAGTTTCTGGAACTGCAGGGAGTGTCAATGACCGTAAACAGAGAGATACCGGAGCCGCTGTTTACAATGGATACGGTATAGGCAGTGTTGTCGGCAAGATTAAGATATGTCTGATATAATCTGTTTCCGTTTTGGGCATTGGTGATGGTCACAAGTGTGCGCTGATTTCCGCTGTCCAGATAATATGGAGTAAAATTTCCATACTGCATATTATTGATGACTGTACGGTTGCCCAAGCGGATCGTCACAGTCGGCTGATTAACGGCAGCATGGAGAAAACGGATGTTGGCATTGCGGGTGCTTGGGATACAGCAGGAGCCCGTATTTTGCCCGGGAATTACCACAATGGGAGGTGTGGGTGTCACACCAGACGGCGGTCCCCAGGAGGGAGTATCCGGTGAAATGGGGAAGTATCCTGGCGAGTCATTAGAGCCATTGCCAGGCGGCGGTCCCCAGGAGGGAGTATCCGGTGAAATGGGGGCGAACCCCGGCGAGTCATTAGAGCCATTGCCAGACGGCGGTCCCCAGGAAGGAGTATTTGGTGAGATAGGAGCATACCCTGGAGAATTGTCTGCTGATGACTGCCCGGAAGAGTTTTGGGAGGTATCCGGCGATTGAACGGCATCGGCATTTTCAGAAACAGACCGGGAAAGATTAAATCCGTCGTTGTCAATAAACATAGATTTTCCTTTCTATTTGATTGCATATGCAAACAGTATTGGTATATCATATGTGCCGAGACTTGACCAGGTGATATAAAATATTCAAATTTTCAAAGAGAAAGAAAATACAAGTCTGTACGCCTTTAAAAAAGTATGGTAAACTGTTCATGAGATAAAGGTGAGTCATTGATTGACAAAATAATGGAGGAGAAAATAATGGGAAGATTTTTCAGCGATATAGTAGAACAGGCTCTTCGGGATATTTATTATGACGTGACTACAGGCCGTGGCAGAGAAAGTTTTAAACGTCTGGAGCAGGCTTCGTGGGCCGGAGACGGAGATGCATCCTGTATTCTTGCCCGGTGCTATTGCGGACACCAGTATGTATGGAGCGGTCATGAATTTCCGGAGGATGATGACAAAGCAGTGGGGCTGATGCATAAAGCCGTGCAGCAGGGAAGCGCCATTGGAGTGCTTTTGGCCTTGAGAAGCGGAGAATTGACACCGCAGCTCAGAGCAGGAATGCCGTTTTCCAGCTTAAAGGAGGCATTCGATATTGTATTGGAAAAAGCCCGGCAGGGCGAGCCATTTTGCCAGTATACCATAGGAAATACATATTTTTGGTGGGATTTTCTTGAGATTGACGGGAAAGGAAAAGAATCATTTCCAAGTCAGGAGGCGTTCAGGGCTTATCTGATCGAAAATATAGCCAAATGTGAGGACTGGTTCTGGAAAGCATTTCGGGGCGGGATGTACCATGCGGCCAATAACCTGAACCGCTACTACAGCCAGGGCGATGAAGACCTAATCGCGCCTCAGCCGGAGAAGGCCAAAGATCTCTGGAAGATCGGAGCGGAACTGGGCTATCCGGTTCACCAGTACATCTATGCAAAGGAACTGCAGGAAAAGGGAAGAAGCGCAGAGGCCTTTGAATGGCATAAAAAGGCGGCTGAGAACGGAGAGACAGACAGCTGGTACTATGTGGGTCTGGCATATGAGGAAGGCAAAGTGACAGGTCAGGATTACAGCCGTGCGGCCCAGTGCTACGAGAGGGGGCTTAAGGACGGCATAGGATGCCATAACCGTCTGGGTGCCCTGTGTTTTGACGGAAAAGGAGTTCCCAAGGATGAGGAAAGGGCGGTAAAACTTTTGACCTGGGCTTACGAGCAGGGCAACAAATGGGGGCTTGTTTATCTGGGGAAGGCTTATTTTTACGGCAGGGGCGTGCAGAAAGATTATGTGAGGGCCAGACAGCTTCTGGGAGATGTTACCTGGTCCAATCAGGATGCTTCCTATATGCTTGGTGTGATGTATGCGCAGGGATTGGGAGTGGACCAGGATATCAGGAAGGGTGTAGAGCATCTGCAGAAAGCAGGTGATTTAAAAGAGGCCAGGGACGAACTTGCAAAATACAAGAAGAACCTTTTTGGCAAATGGATCCGCAGAAAATAATCCGCGTCAGGCAGCACACAGACCGGTCGGTGTCTGGGCCGGTGATCAGAGAAAATGCAGTGAGAAAAACATACTACAAGAGGAGAAAAGACCATGAAGCAGGACATGATTGTGATTCTTGATTTAGGAAGTACAGAGAATACTGCTATTGCCCGTCAGATTCGGGAACTGGGAGTATACAGTGAGATACATCCCCATGACATTACCCCGGAACAACTGCAGGGGCTTCAGAATGTAAAGGGAATCGTGTTAAACGGCGGCGAAAACAGAATAGTGGACGGCACAGCGGTGGATATTGATCCGGCACTGTATAACTGCGGGTATCCTATGATTGCCATAGATCATCCCGGAGCGAAATGTGACAGAAAAATGGACGCTATGCCCAGCGAGGCGGTATTGAAGGAATTTGTCTTTGACGTGTGTCATGCCCAGGCAAATTGGAATATGAAGAATTTTATTGAAGACCAAGTGGAACTGATCCGCAGGCAGGTAGGGGACAGAAAGGTGCTTCTTGCTCTTTCGGGAGGTGTGGATTCCTCTGTAGTTGCTGCCATGCTGATCAAGGCTATCGGCAAGCAGCTGGTCTGTGTCCATGTGAATCACGGCCTCATGAGAAAGAACGAGTCGGAGAGCGTGATCGAGGTCTTTAAAAACCAGCTTCATGCCAATCTGATCTACGTGGACGCTACGGAACGGTTCCTTGGGAAATTGGCAGGGGTGGCAGATCCGGAGCAGAAGCGCAAGATCATCGGCGGCGAGTTCATCCGTGTCTTCGAGGAGGAGGCCAGAAAGTTGGAGGGCATTGATTTCCTGGGCCAAGGGACTATTTACCCGGATATTATTGAGAGCGGAACCAAGACAGCCAAGATGGTAAAGTCCCACCACAATGTAGGCGGTCTTCCAGAGGATCTTAAGTTTGAACTGGTGGAGCCCTTAAAGCAGCTGTTTAAGGATGAGGTGCGGGCCTGCGGCGTGGAACTGGGACTTCCGGCTTCCATGGTTTACCGTCAGCCCTTCCCGGGACCGGGACTGGGCGTGCGGTGTCTCGGAGCCATTACCAGAGATCGCCTGGAGGCGGTCAGGGAATCTGACGCCATCTTAAGGGAGGAGTTCGAGAAGGCCGGGCTGAATAAAAAGGTGTGGCAGTATTTTACGGTGGTGCCTGACTTTAAGTCCGTGGGCGTGAAGAACAACGCCAGGTGTTTTGATTATATGGTGATTATCCGGGCCATTAATACGGTTGACGCGATGAGCGCTACGGTGGAGAGAGTGGACTGGGATGTGCTGGAGAGGATCACGAACAGGATCTTGGCGGAAGTGGGGAATGTGTGTCGGGTGTGTTATGATATGAGTCCGAAGCCGCCGGCTACGATTGAGTTCGAGTGAGAAGTAAAATTCCCGCAAGTCTTGAAAAATCAAGGCTTGTGGGGATTTTTTAATTGGCGGTGGGTACGATTTGGGTACAAAATCAAAAAGCAATGGAAACATTTGATTTGATGGTTTTCGTAATGAAACTATATAATTCTATTAAATCACTTTCGCTTCGCCACCAATCTTCTAGCAATTCTATATTCTGTAAATAACATTTTTCAAATATAGGGACATTCATAGTAGGCAAGGTTATGAAAAATATAGATGTGCTATTACTTTTAAAAAGTATAATTGAAAAATGATTATTTAATTCATATCGAATATATCCACTTAAACATTGAGCATTAAGAAAACGTTTTGCTAAAAAATCCCAATTACCAAGATCAACGTAAATTGCAATTTTGGGGTTAGGGGAAGTCTTATTATATAAAAGGGGATAACTATGTCGGTCAGTAAAAATTTTCCCGATTTGTAAGGCAAGATTGGGATTGTAATCTTTTTTAATATATACTATTTCACCATTTTTAACATTTATTAAAGCAGTTGGAGTAGAACTATCATTGTTATCACAAATATATGCATAAAAAGCAGCGTTTATAATATCGGTTTTGGATGGATTAGACACGGTCTTTCCTAAATATTTATATTTGCTGATATAACAATTTATTGACAATATTTGCTCTAAAGGATTTTCCCTTTCTCCATAGGCAACATAATAAGAGTATTCTTCTAAATTGTATTTATTCAAAAGATTATTATTAGCCCAGTTACACATAAATGAAACATCAAAATTATTTAGATGTGTAAAGTTTAGCTGATTAAATATCTTTTCAATCATAGATTTAGACAAATTGTGTATGGAAATTTTGTGATCTTTTATATATTTAATTGCACGAGCAAAACGGTAATTGGGACAAAAAGATGATTTATCATTATTAATTTCTGGGAGAATAGCGTTTCCAGTAATCGTAAGCTTTGTAATATCAATATTCATGCAGTATTTAGCCAGCAAAAGTAAATTTGCAGCTTTATCTCTAATTTGCTCATTAGTTGGTTTGAATTTGTATCTATCCCAAGCATCATCAAGGAAGTCTTCAATATCTATAAAACGGTATTTAATGTAATAATCGGGGCGCTTAGTTTTATATGTCTCTAATTCTTTGTCCATTAAGGCAGAATTATATGTTTCTAAAAATGATAATTCCCAAAAAACAGCTAAACTTTCTTGGACATTAATAGAGGAGTCGTATATTTTTTCTATAAATCTTTTAAAGAGTTCACGGGTTTTACAATTTGTGTTTGGAGAAAGTGCTATTTGTTGCATAAGAAATTCTAATTGTCCTAAATAAGTATCAAATTCAATAAAACCATGAGTTAATTCGTGTACAGATGTAGAAAAAACAATCCAGTCTTCAGAATTATTTTCCATATCAATAAAAATACCTTGACTATTAAATTCGCCATAAAGTGTGTTGAAACTTGGTATAGCTGTATTCATAAAATATTTTCCTCCGTTAATTGTTCAATATAATGGAAGTGAAGATTGATTTATTTTTGGGGATTCAATCCAATCTTATCCATAGTCTCATCATGTGCCTTCTGTATCTTCAAATTCAAATCAAATGGTTCCGATTCAGGATAAATATCCATCCAAAGGTTAAAATCTGCTTCTGCCTTTAATAATGCCTCTCCTCGCTTTTTCACATCTTTAAGAGAATTACATTTCTCCACTTCTTTCATATATTCCTCATAGCGGTCGCACCATGAACGCATTAAAGAAAGCGTGCCAAAGCTGACAGCGACCATATCATTACCGTACTGATCCTGATACTCAAACAAATGTCCGTCATATTGCCGGAACACTTGGAAAAGTCTGTGCATGGCTTTTACACCGTCAAAGTCCGAGTTAGTTAATACTTCAACATTGACAGCAAGTGCCTGTGCTAAAGCCTCTAAAGATTTTAATTTGGGGTTTCTGCGCCCGCTTTCATATGCTCTAATGTAGGCTTCGCTGACGCCAACCATTTCTCCTAATTGCTTTAATGTCAGACCTCGTTCTTGACGTATGCGCCGAATATTTTCGCCTACTGTCATAATATTATGCCTCCTGTGTTATGGGATTTTTCATCAATACAAGAAAATATCAAATGCAACTTAATAATACCATAAGATACGGAATAAATAAAGAGATACTTTAAAAAGTTATTGACACGCACCAAAAGATACGCTAATATATAAACGTATCAAAAAGATACACAATAAAACCAAATGGTATAAACGGGAGGTAAACAACATGAACGAAAAACTTTATTATAATGCCGCAGACATTGCGGCGATGCTTGGTATCAGCATGGGAAAGTCTTACAAGATTCTGCGGGAAATGAACAGCGAATTATCTTCCAAAGGCTTTCTCACAATCGCAGGGAAAATTCCCGTAGCCTATTTCAAAGAAAAATGGTATGGGGCGGCAAAGGAGGCGGTTGTATGAGCTGTAATGCAAAGAAAGATCCCAATGGTACTTGGCGGATACAGTACCGCTGGACGGATTGGACAGGAGCAAAAAAGAAGTCGCAGAAAAGAGGGTTCAAAACAAAGAAAGAAGCGGAAGAATGGTATGCGCATTTCTTATTGCAGCAGTCCTCTGATCCGACAATGACGCTGGCTGACTTTTGGGAGATTTATAAGGCGGATATGGAAAAGCGTCTGCGGAAAACGACCATGAAACAGAAAGAATATGTGATGAACGATAAAGTTCTGCCTTACTTTGGCAATACGCCAATCAATGAAATAACTGCTCCTATGATAAGGAAATGGCAGGGTGAAATGATGGATAAAGGCTTCAAACCTACTTATCTGAAAACCATACATAACCAGCTCAGTGCAATTCTGAATTATGCAGTCAATTTTTATGATTTGCGATCCAATCCATGCCGGAAAGCAGGAAGCATGGGAAAGAGCAGGGCGGATGAAAGACCATACTGGACGTTGGAGGAATTTCAGAAGTTTTCGGATGCAATTATGGATAAACAGGATTCGTGGGTTGCATTTCAGATTTTATTCTGGACGGGAATGCGTCTGGGAGAATTACTTGCCCTTCAGGTAAAGGACGTAAATTTTGAAGAAGGCACGATTACCGTTGATGAATCCCTTGCGAGGATTGACGGAGAGGATTTGATAACCGCACCGAAAACAGAAAGCTCCATAAGGGTAATTACGATACATAAGGAATTGCAGGAGGTAATCAAAGAGTATATTTCAACACTCTATCGGGCAAGGGCAGGAACACGTCTTTTTGCAGGACGGACAAAGAGCTTCTTTGAGCATGAAATGGAGAAGGGGATTAAGCTGTCTGGAGTAAAAAAGATCACAGTCCATTGTACCAGACACAGCCATGCGAGTATGCTCGTACAGATGGGATTCAGCCCTGTTGAGATTGCAAAAAGATTAGGGCATGGAAAAGTTACAACTACGATTGAAACCTACTGTCACCAGTCTATGGACGCACAGATAAAAATTGCGGACAGGCTTGGAAAAGTAGAAAGGGGTGAGGAAAATGGCGTGTAAGCGTGAGGACAGGTTTCGGCGTAATACAATCGCTTTTTGGCTGAGTGATGAGGAAAAAGCCCAAGTGGAAGCGAGGATTATATTATCAGGACTTCCCAAAGGAGATTATTACCGCAAAGCTATATTAGGACAGGAAGTAGCGGTAATTGCCGGAAATTATATGTCTAACAGAGTTGCAAAAGTTTTAGAGCAGATATTGGAGCATCTGAAAAACGGGAATACAGAAGATGAAAAATTACTGCTGGAACTGATAAGGCAGTTGTTGGAAATCAGACAGAATAGAAATGCCCCTGCTGGTAACAGGAGCATTCCAGAAACAGATTAGGCTGTTGACGCAGCTTAATCTGAGTGCAAAAAGGACAAGCCTCTTTATATATATTTTGCAGATTTATTATAGCAGAGGCTTTTCCGGCTGAAAAGGAGGGAAAGCTGTAAAATTGAATATTTTTTCAGAGGTAAAAGAACATCTGACGGCAAGGCAGGCGGCAGAATACTATGGTTTGCGGGTTAAAAGGAATGGCTTAGCCTGCTGTCCGTTCCATGATGATAAACACCCAAGCATGAAGATTGATAAAAATTACCACTGCTTTGCCTGTGGTGTCGGCGGAGATGTGGTTGATTATGTTTCGCGTATGTTTGGGCTGTCACAGTATGATGCGGCACTAAAGCTGATAGAGGATTTTTCTCTGCCTGCTGATGCGAAGGGGAATGTAGAGTTAAGCGTGCGGGAAAAAGAGCACATCCGCAGGGAAAAGGCAGAGCGTGAAAGGGTAACACGCATTCAGGAACGATTTGAAAAATGGTGCAGTCAGACGATTGATATGTTGAGGAATTGTATCTTGGAGATTGACGATGTAAATCGTTTTCTCATTGGTAAACCGCCTGACATTATTTTTTCAGAGGATTATGCACAGATGCTTCATGCAGAGCCGATTATTAATTACTGGCTGAATATTTTGTGTATGGGAGATGTTTCAGAGAGGCAGGAGCTGTTTTTGAAGGACAGAAAGAAGGTGGAGGAAATTGCAGGAACAGTCTGCACAGGCAGAAAACGAATTATGGAATGCAGTCGGGGAAGCGCTTGATATGGAAATGAGTACCGTAGAGGACGTTCTGGAATCGCTTGCAAGAACACAGAAAGGGAATGTGAAATCCTCCATTGAAAACTGCATGACTATTTTATACAGAGATCCGGTGCTGAAAGATGCTATATGCAAAAATGAGCTAACAAACAAAATTGATATTGTAAAACAGTTATTGTGGAAACGGAACGGGAACTGCGTCACTGATGTGGATATGTACCAAATTCAGCGATATATAGAAACAAATTATGGGATTTCCAGTGATAAAGCAATTAACAAGGCGGTCAACATTGTTGCAAGTGAAAAAAGTTACCATCCGATTCGAGAGCTTCTTGAAGGTTTGCAATGGGATGGGAAAAACAGGATTTCAAGTCTGTTACCTCGTTTTCTTGGAACAGATGATAATGAATATACAAGGGAAATAATACGGCTTTTGATGCTGGCGGCAATACACCGGATTTATGAGCCGGGCTGTAAGTTTGAGATTATGGTCTGCCTTGTAGGTGGTCAGGGTGCTGGAAAGTCTACATTTTTCCGTTTTCTTGCTGTCAATGATGAATGGTTTACGGACGATCTGAAGCGCATGGATGATGAAAATGTTTACAGCAAGATGCAGGGGCATTGGATAATTGAAATGTCGGAAATGCTTGCCACTGTCAATGCAAAAAGTATTGAGGATATTAAATCGTTTTTGAGCAGGCAGAAAGAAACATACCGTATTCCGTATCAGACTTATGCGGAGGACAGACCAAGACAGTGTATCTTTGTCGGCACATCAAACAACCTTGATTTTCTTCCGCTGGACAGAACGGGAAACAGAAGGTTTGCGCCTGTTCTGGTTCATCAGGAGCGTGTGGAGAAACATATCCTTGAGGACGAAAAGGAGTCGAGGGAATATATTGTGCAGGCGTGGGCGGAGGCTATGGTTATCTATAAGAACTGTACGCATGAGTTAAAGCTGTCAAAAGAGATGGAAGAATATCTTAAGGAGATGCAGAAACAGTTTATGCCGGAAGATACAAAGGTTGGAATTATTCAGGCGTGGCTGGACGATTGTACCGACGAGTATGTGTGCAGTGAGATGATTTACAGAGAAGCGCTGAGGCATGAGTACGAGGAACCGAAACAATGGGAGATTAAGGAAATAAACAGCATTATGAACACCTGTATTGCAGGGTGGGAAAAAATCAGCTCCCATAGGTTCGACAGGTATGGATTGCAGCGTGGCTGGAAACGCAGAACCGATATGCAGGGATTTTCACCATTGCCGGATAATGCGCAGTTACCTTTTAAGGAGTAAATGGAAGTATGCTTTAAACTCTTTTTTATCCGGTTTACAGGGCGCGTTTACATTTTTGTAAACGGTGAGTTTACAGCGGGATATAGGAAAATCAAGGCTTTCCGCTGTTTGTAAACGGTGTAAACCGAAAAAACTGAAAACACAATAATAAGATTAACAATAATAGGAGGGCATTTATTATGCAGAAATATAACAACACAAAAATCATTATCGGACTGGATCATGGTTATGGCAATATAAAAACAACGCACAGGGTATTTAGGACAGGCGTGGAATGCTTTGAGGAAGAACCGATAGTCAGTGTGAATTACATCAAGTATAAGGATAAGCATTATGTGATTGGGGAAAATCACTTAATTTATCAGGGGAACAAGACAGATTCGCAGGACTTTTTTATTCTCACATTGGCAGGATTGGCGGAAGAACTGAAATTCCGAGGTCTGCATGAGGCAAAAGTGGTACTGGCAGTTGGACTTCCGCTTGCTTGGGCGAAAAGTCAGGCGGCAGATTTTAAGAAATATCTTATGCAGGAGCAGGAATTATTTTTCTCATTCCGTAAAGAAAGCTACAGAGTGCATTTGTGCGGAGTGGAAGTGTTTCCGCAGGGATTTGCGGCGGTATGCAACGCCGGTTCAATGAAAGGGTTTAACATGATAGCGGATATCGGGAATGGCACGATGAACGTGATGCAGATTGTGGACGGCAGACCATTAGAGAAAAGTCTTGTGACGGACAAATTCGGTGTTTCGATCTGTATGAAGGAAATACAAAAAGAACTGTCAAAATCAGCAGGGGAAAGCATACCGGAGGTTCTGATCGAGCCGATGCTGATAAACGGATTACAGGGCAGAGCTGATGCAGCTGCAAAGGTTGTAGAGCGCATTGCCGCAGGATACGCAGAGAATATTTCAAAGCGCTTAATTGATTATGGATATAAAGAAAATCTGGTGCATCTCTATGTGATTGGCGGCGGTGGCTGCCTGCTCAGACATTACAGTGATATTGCCTCAAAAGGGAATGTGACTTTTATTGAGGACATCTGTGCAAATGCAAAAGGATATGAATACCTTGCAATGCAGAAACAGCGCAGACAGGCAGTGTAGAAATGGGGTTATGGAATGAGAAAGGCTTATAAATGCAGCAACATAAAATTCTGCATGGAAGATGAAAACCAGCGCAGGACTTGGGAATATTTGCAGGGCATTACACGAAAAGATGGTTCTTATGGGAAGATACTTTCTGATGCGTTTGTGGAGATTCTTGACAGAGGAATACAGGAGGTGAATAAGACGGAGAATGACTCTGCTATTTTAAAAGAGCAGACTGTTGATGCTATTGAGGAAGTGCTGGACAGGGCATTGGAACAAAAATTCTATGATATGCTCCAAGAATTGAAGGGAGTTTTTACAGACCAAATCAGTAGAGGCTTTAAAGAATATGTTCCTGCTTCTTGTTCCAGTGCAGACGATCCTATGCACAAAAGCGATGCGGAGGGGATGGAGCAGATGCAGGAGCCGGAATTGTCCGAGGATATGATGGCGTTTGCATTTGCAATGGGCGAATAGGCGGTTCCAAATTTTTATATTCGGTACTCATTTCCGAAAAGGAAGCCTATGGAACGGTACCGAAAAGCTTAAATTCGGTACTGTTGCCCAAAACGAATGACGGCTGTATTTTGCCGGAATGAGCAGTCTGTGGGAATGTTTTTCCGGCAGACCACGGATGTCGTCAGGCAGACGGTGTTTGCCAGCGGCAAACACTACCCTCGGAGAGCGCCTTACTTCTGATGCGTATGTGTCAGAAGTAATAAAGCGTTACTTTTGACAAAAGTAACAAAACCGTAGTTAGCTTTAATACATAAAAATATGAGAAAGAGAGTGATGCGTTGGCGGCAAAAACAATTTCTTTTCCAAAGGGGAAGGGGCATCTTACACATAATAACAGGGATTTTATCTGCAATAATGTGGTGCCGGAAAGAACTGCTTGGAACCGGATTTACATACAGGAACCGTTAAAGGATGCTTATGAGAAATGCTTCGGACAATCGCTTCGGGATTATAATGCGGCGCAGAAGCGCAAGGACAGGCAGAAAGACGATTATCTGAAAGAGATAGAGAACTCCGGAAACAAGGAAAAGACATTTTATGAAAACATCGTACAGATAGGCAAAAAGACGGATACTCCGGTCACAGATGAAAACGGGGTGATGACAGAGGAGGCAAAAGCGGCGATAGAGGTCTTAGACCGCTATGCAAAGACCTTTCAAGAGCGTAATCCGAATCTGTATTTATTTAATTGTGTGATGCATTTGGACGAGGCGACACCGCATCTGCATATAGATTATATTCCTGTGGCGCATGGATATAAAAACGGCATGAAGACACGCAACAGCCTGACAAAAGCATTCCAGCAGATGGGATTTGCAAAGGCGGTCAGCAGAAAGCAGAATGAAACGGTTGCGTGGCAGGAACGGGAGAGGGAGTATCTGACAGAGCTGTGCAGGGAGCAGAGGATTGAAATAGAAGTCCTCGGTGTACAGCGGGATAACCTGTCACTGCCGGAATATAAGGCGGCAATGCGTGAGGTGGAGCAGTTGGAACAGCAGGCGGCAGTTCTGGATAAGCGGAATGAGGCTCTTGAACAGCAGAATGATGATCTTGCGCAGAAAACAGCAGAGTTTCGTGGACAGGTGCTAGAAATGGAGACACAAAACAATGAGCTGGTTTTACAGGCACAGAAACTCACAGAGCAGATTGAGGAAGCAGAGGAAAAAGAAAAAGCGGCGAAGGAGGTTCTTGCGAAACATGATTTGAGGGCGGAAACATTTAAATTGATTTCAAAGGAAGTGGCGGCAGAAACAAAAAATATGAAAAGCGTTGCTGTTCCAGTGACAAACCTTTTCGGCAGTGAGGAATATGTCAAAGTAAAGAAAAGTGACTGGAATAAAATATTGGATGCTTTCAGCAAGGCAGTATCAAGAAATCATCTCTTGGAAAAGTATGAGAAGAAAATTTCCGGTCTGGAGAAAAAGATAGCTGTGCTTACAGATCAGGTTGAAAAACTAAAGAGGTTTGTAGCATCAAGAGGACTTGGAGAGGCGTTTGTGGAATTTATAAAATCGCTTGCGCCAAAGACGATGAAACAGAAACTGGAGGAGGCAAAAGAGGATGCCGTGGTACATAACCAGCAAAGAAAGCGTAGCCAGCAGGACGTAGTAAGAAAAAATAATCAGTGGCAGCAGGAAATGTAAATTTTTAAGGAAAGAGAGGAACAGACAATGAATATAACTTACGAAAAATGTGGAGATTATTTGATTCCAAATCTAATCCCCAATCCAGAGCCAGAGGGAGAGTTGAGAAAGTTCGGACTGATGCGGAAGTTTTATTTGGAGAACTATAGGAGAGGAATTTATTCGGGATTGTTGCTATCAGGAGAATTAAACAAGCATCTGCTTATGATACAAGAACAGGCTGAGAAAAGATTTGATTTGCTGGTGGAGCAGATGGCGAAGCGAGAAGGAGTGACGGAGCAGTTAAAGGCACAAGATCAGATGCTTTGGGTTAAGAAAATGAATAGCATTAGGATGAGGGCAGAGGAGATTGTAAGGGAAGAGATAATTTATATATTGTAGTAGAGAGCAAGGTACAGCGTGTAGTTGTACCTTGTTGTATTAAGATAAGAATATTATATAAAGATTGCGTTAGGATATGCTTGCTATTGTTCCAAGGTTGGAATATACTATATATTAGTTCAAGTTGTAAACATGGAGGACGGTTATGGAATACTTAACAGTAAAAGAAATAGCTGAAAAGTGGGGTATTTCCGGAAGAAGAATAAACACATTGTGTAATGAAGGCAGAATAGCAGGTGCAGAGAAAAAGGGGCTTATGTGGCTAATACCAAAGGATGCCGAAAAACCTGCTGATTTGAGATATGGCAAAAAACAAATGACTGAGGAGAACAAATAAATGGCGAATTTAGCAATTGATGTGATGTGGGATGATAGCCCTGTGGATGTTACAGCAGAGGCAAACTTTATATGGAGTATTGCGAACAAATTAAGAGGTTCTTATATGCCCGATAAATATGGTGATGTTATTATTCCTATGACGATTATCAGACGTTTTGAATGTGCTTTGCTTGATGATGAAGTGAAAAGAAAAGATGTTATCGATACTTTTAAACAGAATCCGAACTACCCAGAAAAAGCATTATTCAGAAAATCAGGTTTTCAATTTTATAATACCAGTGATTATACGTTACAGGAACTTTGCAACGATGCTGACCATGTGGCAGCGAATTTTAGGGCATATATAGCAGGATTTTCTGCAAATGTGCAGGACATTTTGAAAGAGCTGGAAATGGAGCAGCATATCAACAAGATGGACAAGGATGGATGCCTGTATTCGGTAGTCAAAGCGTTTTCAGAACTGGATTTAAGCCCAAGAACTTTTGACAGTATCAAAATGGGATACATATTTGAAAATCTCATAGGCAGATTCTATCAAAATGTGGATGCCGGACAGTTTTATACAGGCAGGGATATTATTAAATTGTTGGTATCGCTTTTGATTTCGGAGGGATGCGATGACATTTTTGATGCGGGGAAGATAATAACAGTCTGTGATCAGGCATGTGGTACAGGTGGTATGCTTTCAACAGCATACAGCTATCTCAAGCATTATAATCCTTCTGCGGATGTGCGGTTGTTTGGACAGGAGATGATGGGGCAGTCTTATGCAGTAGGTCTGGCGGAGATGCTGATTAAAGGACAGAATGCCGAGAACTTTCGCCATGCGGATACCTTAAAAGAGGACTGTTTTGAAGGTACAAAGATGCGGTTCTTAATTGAGAATCCACCTTTTGGTACACCGTGGTCTGGAAAGGACGCAAAGGCAGGACAGGAAGATGCTGTAAATGCTGAATATGCAAAAAGATTTCATGGACGGTGGGGCGCAGGTCTTCCAAGCGGCGGTGATTCACAGCTTTTATTTTTGCAGTCAGCAGTTGCGAAGCTGGATGAGCAACAAGGAAGGGCAGCCATTATTGAAAATGGTTCTCCGCTTTTTACAGGCGGTACAGCATCAGGAGAATCACAGGTAAGAAGATGGCTATTGGAGAATGATTTGATTGAGGCGATAATCCAAATGCCGACAGAACTGTTTTACAATACAGGTATCAGCACTTATGTGTGGATATTGTCAAAAAACAAAAGAAAAGAGAGAATAGGAAGGATTCAGCTTATAGATGCTTCTGGTATCTGCCATAAACTGCGCAAGCCTCTGGGCAACAAGAAAAATGAATTTAGTCCGGAGGACAGAAAGAAGATAACAGAGTTATATGCTAATTTTACAGAAAATGAGTACAGTAAAATTTATGATAATACGGAGTTTGTTTACAAAGAGTATGCAGTAATGCAGCCTTTACAGAGAAGCTATTCGATTACAGAGGATAGTATACAGGCGATGTTGCGGCAGGGTACACTAAAAAATCTGTGGGATGAAATAAAAGTAGCACAGTTGGAGGAATTGGGAACGGTGATTACAGGGAAAGAACAGAAAACGCTTGATAATTTTTATAAGAACAAGCCAGTGTATGATGCAATCCTTGATGCACTGCAATCATCGGTATCCAATCAAAAATGGCTTTCTCCTGATGAATTTATGCCAGTGATAACGGAAATTCTTTCAGATGTAGCAGATAATAAGACAATACAGAAGATTGCAGATGGTCTTTCAGTTATGGACAAGGAAGCGGTAATTCAGAAGGATAAGAGAGGGAACATTCTGTTTGATAAGTCTACGAAAGATACTGAAATCGTAAAGGTAGAAGAAGATATTGATTCTTATATGGAAAGGGAAGTGCTGCCTCATATCCCAGATGCAGTAGCATTTTGGGAAGAGAATTTAGAGGCAAAGAACCCTGTTATCAGAACAGGAGCGGAGATTCCCTTTACAAGATATTTTTATAAGTATCAGCAGCCGACACCAAGCGAGGAACTGGAAGCCAGATTTGGCAAATTGGAACTGTCAGTCAGTGAACGTGTGGCTAAGTTGTTTGGGAGAAAATAATATGGAAGAAATGAAAGATAGTGGGATCGAATGGGTAGAAAAGTGTCCTGCCCATTGGAAAATAATGGCGAATAAGCATATTATGAAAAAAGTGAAAAACATTAAAGTAATATATGAGAATGAGGATATATTGTCATTAACCATGAAAGGTGTAATAGTAAGAGATCTTGAGGCGGGTGGCAAGATGCCAACGTCCTTTGATGGATATCAGATATTATATCCCAATAATTTGCTTATGTGTCTATTTGACTATGATGTAACGCCTAGATGTATTGGTCTAATAAAAAAATATGGTCTTTCTAGTCCGGCATATAGCCAATTTGAAATGAAAAACCAAAATTATGAGGGCTACTATTATTACTATTATTTAATGATTGATAACACGAAAGCATTGCTTCATCTTGCAAAAAATTTAAGACATTCTTTTACAGAAGAGCAATTGGGACTTATTCATGCACCAGTACCACCAATCAAGGAACAAATAGCTATTGCGAATTTACTAGATGAAAAATGTTCAGAAATAGACAGGCTGTTTGCGGATATTCAATCAGAGATTGACTCATTAGAGGAATATAGAATGTCTATTATAAATGAAGTGTTGAGGTGCGGAATAAGTGGGAAAAGTAAACACAAGGAAGTGAGATTTAAATATATTGCAACTGTAAAAGCTAATTTAGTACCACCAACATTTTTTTTAGAATATCCTCAAGTATCACCAGAAAACATAGCTAAGAATACAGGAAAATTATTATCGTATTCGACTGTAGAGGATTCTGGCATAATCAGTGGCAATCATTTGTTTTATAAAGGGCAAATTATATATTCTGAAATTCGCCCAAACCTTAATAAAGCAATAATAGCCCCGTTTGATGGATTGTGTAGTGCTGATATGTACCCAATAGAAGCAAAAATCAATAGTAAATATTTATTATATGCAATGCTATCAAGGCATTTTGTTGAGCAAGTCACGCTTATAATGCAAGACAGAGTAAAAATGCCTAAGATTAATCAGGATGAACTTGGAAATATAGGGGTTTATATTGCGCCGGATATAGAACAAAAAGAGATTGTATTATATCTTGACAAAAAATGTGCAGAAATAGATTCTATAATCGAAACAAAAAAGGAGCAATTAACGGTTCTTGGTGAATATAAAAAAGCAATTATTTATGAATATGTAACAGGGAAGAAAGAGGTGATTTGATGTCGTTTACAAGAGTTTCAGAAGAAGCTGAGGATGTCTTAATGGAAATATTAGAGCATGAACACGATAGCGATTACTGGAAAAATCGTTTCGATAAATTATCTGATCGTGATGATATTGTGTTGAGAGGATGCTTTAAAGAATTACGAGAAGGTGGACTTATCAATGCCGAATATGCAGATAACTATCCTTATCTGATAACTATATTAAAAGATGGTTATTTATACGAAAAGCATTTGGAAGAGGAGAAGGATGCTGAATTAACCCCGTTTGAAAGAGAACTTAATGAACTTCTGAAACGAGCAAGAAATATCAAAGCACCAATTAATACTGCACCACCCAATATGAGTATGGACGAATATAATAAGCCCAGTGAGATTTGGATGAATGATGTGCAGATTTTTTACGACAATTATCTTAAAGACCATGCTTTGGGCGATAGGATAAAGACATTATTATTCCATAGGGGATTGGGTGCGTATGGGGAATTAGTGGCAGCACTTACAAGCGTGAGCAAGGACAGGAAATTTATTGATAAAATAAACGGAGCACAGGAAGTTTTAGTGCCTAAATATCAGGCAAAAGCAATACCAGAATATGATGTGTTCATATCCCATGCAAATAGGGATAAGGAAGAACTGGTAGAAGATTTATATAAATCTTTAGATAAGTTGGGAATACAAATATTTTATGATAAAGAATCCATTGAATGGGGAGATAATTGGAAAGATAAGATATTGAAGGGTGTTAAAAAAGCCGAGTTTGCTATTATTGTCATATCAGAAAACTTTTTTGGTAGAGAATGGACAGAAAGAGAACTTAAAGAACTATTATCGAGGCAGAACAGGAATGGACAGAAATTAATACTTCCCATACTCAAAAATATAGCACTGGAGCAATTACAACAGAAATATCCATCAGTGGCAGATATTCAGGCAATAGATTCTAAAAATTATTCCACTGATGAAATAGCTTTAATGTTTGCGAAACAATTGATAAAAAGATTGAAGATCAAATAAAAGTGTTTGAGGAGGAAACGGTAAATGCAAAATGATGTGTTATCCGAAAAAGAATACCAGAATTACATATTAGAAAGACTTTCTGAAAATGGGTATGAGATAAAGCCGTCTGCTGGTTATGACCGCTTTTTTGCAATAGACAAGGAGGCACTTTTTCGGTTTCTGAATACAACACAGCCTGATGAAATAGATGCGCTCAGAAAAGTATACAAGACAGATTTGGAAAACACGATTATCGGCGTTATCAATGCGGAAGAAACGAAGACAAGAGGAAGCAGACTGGATGTATTAAAACATGGGGTAGAAATTGCAAACCATAAGCTGGAGCTTATGTATACAAAACCGGCAACTACATTCAACCCTGTGCTTAATAAGCTGTATGAGCAGAATATTTTTTCCGTATCCGAAGAAGTCTGGGCAAGTGACAAGGAAAGGATAGACCTTGTAATCTTTTTAAATGGTCTGGCAATCATAACATTTGAATTGAAATGCAATGCAGCGGGGCAGTCTTATCAGGATGCAATTTATCAGTACCGCACACAGCGCGACCCAAAGACAAGGCTTTTCAGGCGGAAAGCAGGGGCGCTGGTGGATTTTGCAATGGATTTGGAACAGGTCTATATGACGACAAAGCTAGACGGAGCATCAACGTTCTTCCTGCCCTTTAACATGGGAAAGGGAGAGGGGATTGATACAGGAGCAGGGAATCCGGTTTATGAAGATAAATACAGCGTATCTTATATGTGGGAAGATATTCTGCAAAAAGACACGCTGATTGAGATACTTGGCAAATTTATGTTCATTGAAGTCAAGGAAAAGAAAGACCCTGTGACAGATAAAATGAAACGCTCTGAAACAGTTATTTTTCCAAGATATCATCAGTTGGATGTCATCAGGAAGACGTTGGCAGAAGTTGTGGAAACAGGTTCCAGCCAAAATTATCTGATACAGCACTCCGCTGGTTCGGGCAAGACCAATTCCATTGCATGGTTGGCGCACAGACTGGCATCTCTGCATGATAAAGAAAATAAAATCATATTTGATAATATTATTATTTGTACGGACAGGGTAGTTGTGGACAGGCAGCTTCAGCAGGCAGTAATGGGAATTGAACATAAAACAGGGATGATTCGGGTTATGGATGAAAAGTGCAATTCCAATGACCTTGCGCTTGCGATTCAGGGAAATACTAAAATTATCGCCACTACAATACAAAAGTTTCCGTATATTGTTGACAGCGTAAAAGGGCTGAAAAATAAGAAATTTGCAGTTATTATAGACGAGGCGCATTCGTCCACGGCAGGTAAGAATATGGCAGCGGTGACAATGACACTCGGCAATGGAGATGAATTGGTATATGATACGGAAGATATGATTGTTGACCAGATTTCCAAACAGGGAAAACAGGCGAATGTTTCTATGTTTGCTTTTACAGCAACGCCAAAGCCTACAACAATACAGCTTTTCGGGCGGGAGAATACAAAGGGACAGAAAGAGGCATTTCATTTTTATACGATGAAACAGGCAATAGAAGAAGGCTTTATTCTTGATGTGTTGGATAATTATCTAAACTATGAAACTTATTACAAGCTGAACAAGGAAATTGAGGAAGATCCTACCTTGCAGACAAATGAAGCCAAAAGGCAGATTGCCCGGTTTATTCAGCTTCATGAAGTAAATATAGCGCAGAGGGTAGAGATTATTATTGAACATTTCAGAACCTCGGTCATGCAGGAACTCGGCGGACACGCAAAGGCTATGGTTGTAACAGAATCAAGGGCAGGGGCGGTCAAATACAGACAGGCTTTTGAAGATTATACAAAGAAGAAAGGCTATACAAATATTCGCGCTTTGGTGGCGTTCTCCGGTAAGGTGACGTTGGAGGATAAAGAATATACAGAAGCGGGAATGAACGGCATATCAGAGAAAAATCTGCCTGACGAGTTTGACAAAGACGAGTATCAGGTACTTTTGGTTGCAGATAAATACCAGACGGGATTTGATCAGCCGAAACTGTGCGCCATGTATATCCTGAAAAAGCTACATGGCGTGACTGCGGTACAGACACTTTCCAGACTAAACCGTATCTGCCCGCCTTATGAGAAAAAGACATTTGTGCTGGATTTTGTCAACAAATATGAGGATATTGTGGCTGCATTTTCCAAATATTACACAAAGACAGTTCTTTCCAATTCAGTTACGCCCCGTGCAATCTATGATATTGAAGCAAAGATAGACGGATACTTTTTCTTAGATCCTGCCGATGTGGAATCCTTTAATAAAGTATTGTATGAATCGGCACATACGGCAAAAGATAAAAAGCAGATGACTTTTTATTTGCAAAAAGCAAAACGTGTAATAGATGGATTTGCAGACGATAAAAGAGGGCAGATCGCATTAGACATCAGGCATTTTATCAGGTTTTATGAATTTCTGTTACAGGCTTCCTGCTTTGAGGATGTGGAACTGCACAAGAAATATAATTTCCTCTCCTATTTGATAGCGTATATCAGGATTAATCATGGAGGGGGAGGCTATAATCTTGATAGCATGATTAAAGCATCTGAATTTTTCCAGAAAAAGGGAGGGGAACACAAGAAAAGCAATATGACCGCAAGCTCTGTGATGAAACTGCCCACAGCATATGATATTGTATTGACTCCTGCAAAGGAAGAGCGCCTTTCACAGATTATCAGAGAGATAAACAGCAGGACAGGCAGACAATATGACAATGATGTTGCAATCAAAGCAGCATTGCAGATTCGGGATATTATGAAAAAGTCCGAGGAACTTAAAACCAGCGCAAAGAATAATTCGGAACAGGATTTTGAATTTGCGTATTTTGACCATGTGGATGATGCGCTGATAGATGGATTGGAGCAAAATCAGGATTTCTTTACCCTGCTTTTGCAGAATGATGAAATTAAACATGAAGTGCTGGGGCTGTTTTTGAGTGATACATATCATAGTTTGCGAAATGGGGAAGATGTGGGAAGTGGGATTGTATATCAATATGAAAATCTTAAACCGATGATGGTTGCGGAAGAACCTGTGGATTATGGCAGAAAGGATAAATAAGGCATGAGGTGTCAAATGGAGGTGCAAAAGTGAATATTTCATTAGAGAATACAGATTTTTTAAATTCGTTTGATTTGTTATTGGAGACAACAATTGATAAATATCAACGAGATAGATTAAATTTATATGCATTAAAAATCAATGCAAATGAATTTAATTATACTAATTTGCAAGAACAGTTGGTAGATCCAATGATAGATTATGCTGTTTCTCGTGAAATAAAAAAACAATATTCTAATAGACCAGGTGCATTATCTAAAAAAGCAAGAGAAAAGTTTAAAGAATATTCGAAGAATGATGGAGAGTTAGGTGAATTATTGCTGTTTTGCTTCTTGGAAGCGCAACTTAAGGCACCCAAAATATTAAGCAAATTAGAACTTAAAACATCAACAAAATTGTATGTTAATGGAGCAGATGGAGTGCATTTTCTGGAACTTGAAGATGGAAATTACCAATTGATTTTTGGCGAATCAAAGATGTATAAAGAGATAAAAACAGCTTTTGATAAAGCACTAAAATCATTATATGAGTTTAAAAATGAAATTAATGAAAATGGAGATTCAAAAAGTGGCATAAATTATGAAAGATCGTTAATTAGTGACAATCTTTCTAAAGAAACATTTAACGAAGATGAGCAAAAATTTTTAAGGGCTTTAATATATCCATGCGAAAATCAAAGTTTCTATGTTGATGATGCGTTTGGCATATTTGTGGGATTTGAAATAGAGGTGAGTGAAGACGAAAGATGTTTGCCCAATTCTGAGTTTAGAAAATTAATACATAGAAGAATAATTGAGGAAGTAAAAAATTGTATTGAGGATATTGGCAAAAAAATAAGGAGTTATGGTTTGCAAGGACATGATTTTTATGTGTATGTAGTTCCTTTCACAGATATTGAAAGCAGCAGAAAAGAAATACTAAGGGAAGTGATATCATGAGATTTATACAGGAATTAGTCGATTGTGCGTTGAAAGATAGATATTTACAAAAACTCATTGAGAAAGCGGAGCATATTTATGGAGTAGACTTTTTGAATAAATCTAAGGACTCTGCACTTACAGAAAAAGAATATCTCGATATTATGAGATTTTCTGATATATTGAGTAGGGATTCAGACTGTGAAGGAAGAAACCTTGCATATAAAATTATCAGTATTTTATATCCTTTTTATGCAGAGGATGAACATTATAAATTTATATCTAATAGTGTAATGACCAAATTGGGGAATTTTCCATCATTAAGTTTAATAATGAAAACTGATAATCCTAACCGTTATGATACACCAGAAATATTATTAGATAAACAGCTAAAAGAAACTTATCAAAAGGTTCCGGGAACGGAAAAGGTATTTACAGATGCGCAGTATCGACTGTTTGAGGCGATTAAGGATAGTAATCATTTTAGTTTTTCAGGACCAACTTCTTTTGGAAAGTCATTTATAATGGATGCGTTTATAAATTATATTATTGATGAGAGACATGGCGTGGACAATATAATTGTGCTGGTCCCTACACGCGCATTGATTAACCAAGTGTCAAAACGTCTAAAGGTTGAGATAAAGCACGAGAAGTATAGGGTTATGACACATCCGATTGTGCCAGTGATGTATAGAAGAAATGGTGCAAAATATGTGTTTGTATTTACCCCAGAAAGAATGATAGCCTATTTGTCTGAAAAAAATAACCCATTAATTAGTTATTTGTTTATTGATGAGGCACAAAAGATTATTGCCAAGAAAGATTCAAGAGCACCATTGTATTATCAAGCAATATCTTTAGCAGAGAGAAAAAGCATAAAATTGTTTTTTGCATCACCTAATATCCCGAATAGTGACATTTTTCTGAAATTATTTGATAAAAGTACAGATGAATGTATGGTAATAAAGGAAGCACCTGTATCGCAAAATAGATTTTTCATTGATTTTGTAGAGCGAAAAGAGAAGATGTTTACTGAAAGTGGGAAAGAAGATATTTTTGATACTTTTGGGAATTATAATAACTTAAATGAACTGCTGATATGTATTGGAAGTGATAGAAAGAACATAGTGTACTGCAATAGCGTTGAGGATACAATAAATTTTGCTTTGCTTTTTTCAAAAGTATTAAAAGAAAAAAGAGATTCAAGGATAGATGAGGTAATTAAACTCATTCAGGAATATTTACATAAAGATTACTATTTGATTGATTGTTTGAAAAAGGGGGTTGCTTTTCATTTTGGAAAACTTCCACAAAGAATTAGAGAGAAGGTAGAAACTTTATATGAGCAAAAAGTAATTGATTATATGTTTTGCACCTCAACACTTTTGGAAGGAGTTAATTTGCCAGCTCAAAATATTTTTATTTTAAACAATACAATCGGACTTAGGAAATTTACAGATGTAGATTTCTGGAATTTGGCTGGAAGAGCCGGGCGGTTAAGCAAAGAGTTATCAGGAAATATAATTTGTGTTCGTTTGGATAGTAACAAGTGGAAAGTAAAAGAAAATGATATGGAAATGATCAGAACAAAGGTCATTAAACATGTTTCACCAACAATCTTGAATGGAGAGGATAATTTTTATAAAAATGTAGAGAATTCTTTGTTAGGGAAACCCTTTACTAAAAAGACTGTAACTAAAGACGAAGCAGAGACTTGGAACCATTACGCAAATATAGTATATTATCAAGAGATTGCGAAGGCGGATTCTATACTAAAGAGCAATTTTATGAAGAAAAATCATAAGACAGCAAAAAGAGTATTAGAACACATCGAAAAAACTAATTTTGTACCAGAGAATATTTTAGAGCAAAGTACGAGTATCAAGCCATTATATCAGAATACAATATGGAATGGGTTGGTGGCGTCAGACAAGGCTTTTCCAGAAGAAATAACAACGCAAAACTGCTATGATGTGTTAGTTAAAATGTATAAAATTTATAAATGGAATATTGAAGAATCAAAAGGAAGAAATCCTTTGATAAGAGATATAGAGCAATTAAAGTATTATGCGGTACTCATGTATACATGGATATCATCAAAGCCTTTAAATATGATAATAGGAAATATGATAAATTATTACAGAAGAAAAGGTAGTATTTGGCATAGCAATGAGAATGTTCCTTTTGTTTATACAAACAAAGAACATATTAATTGGGTAATAAATGATTTAATTGCAGATATTGATAATGCATTAAGATTTAAAATAAAGAATTATTTTTCTAATTATTATTTGCTTGTTTCGGGTAAAAATGGTGTGAAAGCAGCAGGTGCGGATTGGTCAGAATATTTAGAATACGGAACAACAAATAAGACTATAATTGATTTACAAAATTTAGGCTTTCCAAGACATATCGCTATGCTGGTAAAAGAAAAATTTGAGGAGGTATTAGTATATGAAGAGGATGGATTGGTGGATATTAACATTGAAAAGTTGTTAGGTTTTCTTCTTGAAGATAATCATAAGCAGGAATATCAAGAAATATTAGAAGTAATAGGGATTGATTAGGAGAGGCAGTGATAACAAAACATACAAGAAGTCGTGATAACTCGCTTTGTAAGTCTTTTTATAAATGATGAGGTATTTCTGTATATGTTTAAGGACGTGTTGATAGAAAGCAGGTGAAAAGTATGCCGGAACATCAAACAATAGAATATAAAGAATCGTGGCATGATGAATTTTTAGAGTGGATCTGCGGATATGCAAACGCATACGGCGGAACACTTTATATAGGAAAAAATGATGGTGGAGAGGTTGTTGGACTCAATGATAAAGATAGAAAAAGGTTATTGGAAGCCATTCCCAATAAAATTACAGATACAATGGGAATTGTAGCGGATGTTAATCTGCTATACAATGGGGAATTGCAATATATTGAAATTATTGTAGATAAGTATCCTTCGCTTATCAGTTATCATGGTAAATATTTTTATCGTTCTGGCAGCACAATGAGAACGATAACAGGAAAAGAACTGGATAAAGCAATCTTAAAATCGCAGGGCAGAACATGGGATGGTATGCCGATTCCGAAGCTGAAAGTGACAGATTTGAGAAGAGAGGCAATTGATTTACTGAAAGAAAAGGCGATAAGAAGAGGAAGGCTGACGGAGGAAGAAACAAGGGTTGATGATACAATATTGATGGAAAATCTTCATTTATTTGATGAAGAAGGTTATCTGATAAGAGCCGCAATGCTGGCGTTTTATAAAGATCCGGAGAAATGGGTGACGGGTTCTTATATCAAGATTGGTTATTTTGGCGACTCTGATTCAGATTTGAAATATCAGGACGAGATACATGGCTCTCTGATTGAACAGATTGATAAAGCTGTTGACTTGGCTTATACGAAATATTTGAAAGCACTGATTTATTATGATGGGATTCAGAGGATTGAGCAGTTTATGTTTCCGCAGGATGCATTCCGTGAGATATTGCTGAATGCTGTGGTTCACAAGGATTATAGCGCCTGCAACCCGATTCAGATTAGTGTATACGAAGATAAAATATATATTTGGAACGATGGTGAGATGCCGTCTGAGTTGAACTCAACAGAGAAACTGTTTGAAAAGCATTCTTCCAAGCCATATAATCCTAAGTTGGCAAATGTTTTCTTTAAAAGTGGTATGATAGAGGCATGGGGCAGAGGTTTTGACAAAATCAAGGAGGCTTGTGCAAAGTACAATGGACGCCTGCCGGAATACAATATCAGCGCATCTGGAATTATGGTGCTTTGTAAGGCGTGTGATAAGTATTTGGAGTTGTTGAATGATGAAATACATCCTATTCAAAGTGACCAAGATCATGACCAAGATGGTCATGATGTGGTCATGATGATTTTGGATTTTTGTAAAGAAGCAAGATCCATACCGGAAATTATGGAGAAATTTGGATTTGACAGTCGGACAAGCTTTAGAAGAAAATATTTAAATACATTAGTAAAAGAAGGAAGATTAAAAATGACCTTGCCGGATAAGCCCAAAAGTAAAAATCAAAAATATTATTCATAACCAGGATCATGACTACATCATGACCAAAATGCTTGTGATATGGTCATGATGAAAGCAGATGTTAATGAATAGAACTTTATTGTTAAGAGGGAGGATAAAATGTTCAACCAAAATCAAATATACAATATTTTTAACCAGCAACAAATACAAGAGCAACTACAGCAAATGCAACAACAGTATCATAGTCAGCAAATGTGGAAGGTGTCTGATTGCGCAAAGAAGTTAGATGATTTTCTGAAAAGTGCGGAGGAGATAGACACTCAGTATCAGCAGCTTGCGTTTGCCGAATGTTGTGCAGTATTGGGGAAACATATGCAAGGGCAAATATGAATTGGCTACACAGTGTGTAGCTAATTATGAAAGTGTTTGCTCAAAAGATATGCGTGGGTACAATTTGGGTACATTAGCTTTGTCACCATATAAATGAGGGACAAAACCGTATCAAAATGATATGGATTTAAGAGAAAAAGCAATATAAAACAGGACTTGCAACGAACAGGAAAAAGAGTTCGAATAGTCGGAGCTAAGCCGCAAAGCCCGTAAACACTAGGGTTTGGCGGCTTTTTCTCTTTCTCATTGCATTACGATTGCATTTTTCTATTCAACCTCTCTGTGATAGATTGCGGTGTGCTGATTGCTCGTGTAATCTGCAATGCTGTGTGAAGCGGGTGTGTATGTCAGCACGCCCGTTAATTTATTGGCAACTTCAAGATTGCTGTTCGGGTACAAATGCCCGTATGTTCCTAAAGTGGTCTGTATCTTCTCATGCCCTAGACGCTCTTTAATCAAAAGCGGGTTTTCTCCCATGCTGATTAAGAGGGAAGCGTGGGAATGCCCTTACGGTATAATAAGGACAAATCGGAAAACCCATTATTACCAAGGTTGCTCAGGTGTTGTAAAGCGCGCATATGACACTAAATACAGAAACAAATAATG
>CAJSZV010000040.1 GCA_910574345.1 Clostridiaceae bacterium
ATATTGCTATAGAATAAAACAAATTTTTTGACAAAAAAATACAGGCTTTATAGGGCCTGCAAGCATCTTTTCTATTATCAAACTGTCAAACACCCGCATAGCCAATACCGGAGCTTGCCCCGGTGATGACCGTATATTTTCCTTTTTCCTGAACCATTTGATAATCCTCCTTCGATTTGATATAATCCAACCATACAATGTAGAGTGAACTCTATGTCAAGAGGATTGGAGTGATTTTTTATGAAATATTCCATCGGGGAATTTTCAAAACTGACGGGGCTTGGCATCCATACCCTGCGCTACTATGAACAGGAAGGGCTGATTGCCCCGGAGCGCAATTCTGGCAACCGCCGCTGCTATTCCGATAACGACCTCACATGGATTGCGTTTATCAAACGCCTGAAAGACACTGGTATGCCCATTAAGGAAATCAGACACTATGCCGAGCTACGCGCTGACGGTGATCCAACCCTTTCTGAAAGAATGGAAATGCTGGTGCAGCACCGACAGGCACTCAATAAGCAGATTACACGGCTACAGGAGCATAAGATAAAACTGAATGAAAAAATCGAGTTTTATAGAAATGAGATTGAACGAACACAGAATAATGTTTCTTCCTGAGTATTACGCTGCCGTAAAAGATAACAGTCCCTTTCCGGCTTTATCACTTATCCCATCTTCTTGAACGTGCCAGCTATTCCCCCAACAAGGCTCCACTGGCGCTACATATAGGATTTCAGTTTTTTCGTGCTTTGCCGATAAACCTCACGGACTGTTTCTGAATTATCAGAACGTCTTATCCCTTACCGTCCCTGCCATTTTTTGTGAAATACCGGCAGGACAGACTGGCCGTACTTATAAGAAAACTCAATGGTCTGCAGAGCATGATTCCATAAAACCCGATATACCGCACCGAAACAAAGGCAAAGGCTGTACGGAACCCTAATTCAAGCATGGTATTAAAAACCGGATATCCAATCTCCCCTGCCCCGCGCAGGAAATTCGTGAGCAGATAAAGGCTGACGCAGAAGGGGAATGTCAGGGAAACGATATGGAGGCAGCGCCCCCCG
Organism: Clostridiaceae bacterium; assembly: GCA_910574345.1. Classification (GTDB taxonomy): domain Bacteria; phylum Bacillota; class Clostridia; order Lachnospirales; family Lachnospiraceae; genus UBA3402. The sequence goes on from CAJSZV010000040.1 coordinate 1,071, forward strand.
ATGCGGACAACCTCCTTTTCGTCCCCCACTAACAAGTACATGAACTGTGGCGAGACAGCCCATATAACAGCCACCACCGCAGCCGCAAATACCATTGAAATCTTAAAACCGTCCCTTAACCCCTTACGACATCTTTCAAAATTTTTAGCCCCCGCATTCTGTGCTGTGAAAACACTGAGCGAAGCCCTCAGATTGACTGCCGGGATTGTCAGTATCGTTTCAATCCTATATGCCGTTGCATAGGCAGATATTTCATTGATGCCAAACTGATTAATCACTCCCTGGATAAAGAACATACTGACAGCGGAGGCCCCATTTTGCACGATGCTTGTTACGCCAAGACGGAATACGGGCAGTACATGCCATCCTGAAAATGCTCCTCCGCCTGTTCTGCCGACTTCACGGTCCCTGTTCCGTCCCGGAACATTTTCGCCAGCTCATAACTTGCATAGGGATTTCCCTGTGAGGCAGATGCGTGATACAGGGAAAATGCGCGCTTCAGATCTTTTTCCACGTCCTGGCCTTTTGCATACAGACCGGCAAGCGTGTACTGGGCATACCTATGGCTTTTCTCAGCTGTCCGATCCGGTACTGCAGATACGTCTTTTTTCTCTCTGGCAATTCTTTTTCAGCAGAAAGAAAGGCATTCAGCGCTTTCAGGTACCATTCCTTCGCTGTATTCGGATCTGCCTCCACTCCAAGGCCGTCCGCCCACATCCGGCCCAGATTATACATGTGTAGCGTACATGGTTCTGCAGATGCTCTGGCGGAGCGTCACGGATGTAGCGGCTGATGAAGATTAGTTTTGCCATTTTCCCTCCATCATAATAAAAAGACAGCCATCTCTGACCGCCCTTTCCAAAATCCTATCATACATTTGCCTTTTCACTCTGCCGCAGCCTCTCCAATATTACTGCAGCCCCTTTCCGGGTATCCTCTATGATCTCTCCGGGAGTCATCTGGACATGGCGCAGGGAATTATATTCCCGGATTTTCCGGATGTCCTCCAGATTAAAATCCTTGCTGACTATCGGTTTCGTCATCGTCATCATCTCCTTCCAGAAGTACGAGGGCGGATAAACAGAGATGTACACTTCATAGTGTCCCTGTCTGAACAGTTCCCACAATTCCAGCGTATCTTTCATTTTTTCCGGTGTGTCCAGCTGATACAGGTAGCTGACCACTGAGGTGTCCAGATAAACCTTCAATTTACGCATCGCATGCCTCCCGTCTTTTATTCTATTCTACCATGAAACACCTGAAAAGTCATTCCCTGTATTTTTAATTTTATCATCATCGTAAAGCCAGGCAGTGTACTGCTCCTTCCTGTTACAGCACACCCAGCTTCTTCAGCAGCGCCACACAGTCCTTCGCACCCTGCTCATACAGATACAGGCAGTCGTGATCCGCCGCCAGCAGTGTCGCCTCCACATAATCCGTGATAGCCTTCTTCACATCCTCCGGCAGGTCTTTGATCTTCTCCTGCATCTCCTTACTCAGTCTGGCCACCCTGTCCTGGAGTTCCTGCTCCTCCGATGACTGCTCATTGCGCTCCCGCACTGCGGTTTCTGTCATCTCCCGGATCACCATCTCGTAGATTTCTTCTCTGTCCATTTTCATTTCACTCCTTTTTTCAATCAACATAAACGGAACTGTCCGCACAGGTGAAAACTTTTTATCTTTTAGTTTTCACGTTTCTGATACTTGTATGCGCCGTTGAGACGCTTCACTTCCTCCACGCACTTTGCATGGAGCTTCCAGAAGACACTTTCATCGATCCGGTTTTCCGAATGATAGGCGATCATGTGCGCCAGCATGGAAAGCTCCACCGCCATCTTAAAGTCCATACAGGCCAGACGGTTCTTGGTATCCTGTACCGTGCTGGTGAGGACCGAGGACAGGGACTGCAGCAGATAGTCTTCGGCCTTCCCGGAATTCAGATAACCGCAATAGAACTTCAGCGCCTCCGTGACAAACTCATTCCGGGAGCGCACATTGGCGGCTGGCAGAAGACTGTCCGCCATCTCCAGTACTTCCTTCTCGATGTAGATACCTTCCCGCACCTTTTCCTTTCCCTTGGCCATCATCATTCTTTCTTTTGTTTATGCTTCTACTATAAGGCGGGAGACTGTCCCATCCCCTTCTGCGCCTGCCCCTCCTTAGGAAACGGGATCTCAAACAGCCGCAGGATCTCTTTCTGGGACTCAAACTCCCTCTCCGCAATCAATTCCATAAAACCCCTGTCATCCCTGTGCGCCCGCTCCAGCAGGGACACATAATCCCCCCGCAGGATGGGCGGCACAACTACAGGCAGGTATCCGTCCTGGATCAGCGCCAGGTTCATCAAAAGCCTTGCCACCCTGCCGTTCCCGTCCTTGAAGGGGTGGATGAACACAAACCTCTTGTGGAGCTGGGCGGCAAATTCCACGGGATGGTATCCCTCCCTCTCCTTCTGTACCCAGGCAAACAGACGGTCCATCTCCCTCTGTATCCTCTCCGGGGCAGCCACGGGATACTGCGACCCTGTGATCAGCACCCGGACATCCCGGTAGCGTCCGGCATACCCCGGCTCAATATTCTGGTAGAACAGCCCATGGATCTTCAGCACGGTCTGCTCGTCAATGCGCCTGTCCCGGAACACGGAGAACATAAAATCATAGGCTCTGGCATGGTCCACCGCCTCCAACACGTCCCGGAGCGGTTTCCCGCCCACCGTCAGGCCGTCCTCCAGGAGCACTTTCGTCTCGCTCTCTGTCAGAGAGTTCCCCTCCAGCGCGTTGGATGTCCATGTCAGTCCAATCCGGTAATAATCCTGTATCTGCCCCAGCATTTCGCCTTCCATCGGACGCAGCCCATGGATCTCTTTCTGGAAAAGGTCTATTTTTCTCAGTATCTCCATCCTGTCACCATCCTTTCAAACCCATTGACATCATACCACAAAATCCCCTGAAAAGGTAGGGTGAAAAAGCGTTCCCGCCTAATCATCCGGGATGATCCACCTCTCCCCGTCAAAGTCCTCAAACTTCTCACTGGTCACGTTCTGCTCGTAATACACAACCATGATCCGCTTGATATCCTCACTCCCCGCCCGGCTGGCAGAGAATCCCTGCTCTTTTAAGGATTTTTCGATGCGGTCCAGGTAGGAGAACACCTCCGTCCCTTTCTTGTTGTGGAGCCGGATGATGATTAAAAATTCCCTGGCCGTGGCCATCTGCACCTGGATACGGTCCAGGAAGTTCTGGTCACACTCCAGAAATATGCGTTTCTTCTTCGTCAGATGCTATTTCTGATGTTCGCTCTTCTCCCATCCATCACTTCCCTATAAAAGAATTCTCCTTTCAGGATCTCTGTGTGAATATTATCCTCCTTGGGAGCCACCAGTTTCCCGCTTGAGAGCCACCTGGAAGTTTCCATCTTGAGAGCCACCCCTGACACCCATCCTGCGGTGTAGAAATCATTTAACTGCCGCAGAAATATCTTCGCGTCTTCAAACGGCATTCTGTGCAGGACCATTTCAAAAAAAGCTCCTATCATCCCCGTTGCCATGATATGCTCCAGCCTTTCATCAATCTTAGGAGCAGGAGTGCCGAGCTGTTCCAGAACCTTATAATATATAGGATGGGTCCACCAAAGCCGCAAACAGTTCTTCTTTGCTATCATAATAGCCATAAAACGCCCCAGTGGTCACGCCTGCGGTTTTGACGATATTGCGCAGAGAGGCTGCCTGAACCCCCTTTTTCCATAAATTCCTCTTTAGCCGCTGTATGCATCAGCTCCAATGTACTTTTTTCTGACTCGCCTATTCTGCTTCACGCCCCTCTATAACAACGTCATATAACACTGTTATGGTATAGTTCATGCAAATAGTTTTGTCAAGAAAATAAATTCCTTATTGACAGCTCAGAAAACAGATGATAGAATACGGGTTAGTTTCAGCTAACTGATAGTAAGAAGACATTCTGCACAAAGGATTTGTGAAGGCATCTTACGATGCTTTTCTTTTCGCCAGATAGTTAGCGTTAACTAACTAAAGTAGAAGGGAGTTGATACAGTGAAAAAATCGGGAATAACAATAGGATTAGCAGTATCCTTATTGATACTGTCAATCCTGTCTCTGTTTATCGGGGTCATTGATCTGGACGCCCTGTCACTTTTGTCCGGAGATGTATGGCAGCTCAGAATTTTTATCATTTCAAGGCTGCCTCGGCTGCTCGCCCTCCTGTGTACCGGAATCGGAATGAGTGTGGCGGGCCTTATCATGCAGCAGCTTTGCATGAATAAATTCGTGTCGCCCACCACAGGCGCGACCATTTCCTCCGCGCAATTTGGAATTCTGCTGGCATTGCTGTTTATGCCGGATTCTACACTGTGGGGAAGGACGCTGTTCGCCTTTGCTGCGGCTGTAGCCGGAACATGGGGTTTTGTCTGGTTTATTCAGCGTATCCAATTTAAGGATGTTGTCATGGTGCCTTTGATCGGAATCATGTTCAGCAATATCATCGGAGGCATCACAAATTTTCTCGCCTACAAGTTTGAAATGACCCAGGCCCTTTCCACCTGGCTCACCGGACATTTTTCGCTGGTGCTGAAAGGCAGGTATGAACTGGTTTATCTGGCAGTCCCGCTGGTAATCCTTGCTTTTCTATACGCAAACCACTTTAACATCGCGGGCATGGGCCGGGACTTTTCAAAAAATCTCGGTGTCAATTATAACGTCATCTTATTCATGGGGCTGACCATTGCGGCGATGATCACAGCCAGTGTGGTAGTGGTGGTAGGCGCTGTCTCCTACATAGGCCTGATTGTCCCAAATGTGGTTTCCCTGTTTAAGGGCGATAACATACGGGGAACCCTGGCAGATACCGCATTATTCGGCGCGCTGTTTGTACTGGTCTGCGACATAGCCGGACGTATTGTCATTGCGCCCTATGAACTGCCCATTGAGCTGATCATAGGAATCATCGGAAGCATATTGTTCATCATGCTCCTGTTCTACAGGCTTCGTGGCGGCAGAAAATCTGTCAGGCTGGGAGGGGTGGTCAAATGAGAATGGAAATTTATCGTTCCAATTTAAGAAAGCTCCTCTTTCTGACGGTGCTTGCGGCTTTGGCTGCCGCTATGTACATGACAGTGGAGGTGAATTTTGAAAATGCCAGACTCCTGCGCTATGCATTGAAGATACGTGCCCCAAAGTTGATTGCCATGCTGATCGCAGCCTCTGCCATCGGCGGAGCGTCCATTGTCTTTCAGTCTATTATCAATAACACCATCGTGACACCATGCCTTTTGGGAATGAACTCCTTATACACCCTCACCCATACAGCGGTGGTGTTTGCGGCAGGTTCCGGCAGTATCCTTGCTGCCAATGCCAACGCCGCGTTTGCCACAGATCTGGTTTTGATGGGGATTACGGCAACGGTTCTTTACAGTTACCTGTTCCGCAAAACCAACCACAATGTACTGTATGTGCTTCTGGTGGGTACTGTTTTGACATCCTTTTTCGGGAGTATTCAGTCCGCCATGATCCGAACCATGGATCCCAATGAATATGACAGTCTGCTGAGTACCCTGGTCGCAAGCTTCAGCAATATCAACAGCGAAATTATCCTATTTACAGTGATTGTGCTTGCGGCGGTTGTTTTTGCTTTGCGAAAAGAGCTTGCGCTTCTGGACGTGATTACCCTGGGCAGGGAGCAGGCCATCAATCTTGGAGTGGATTATGACCGCACACTCCGCCGATTGCTTTTGGGCGTAACGCTCTGCATTGCCGCAGCCACAGCTATGGTAGGGCCGATCTCCTTTTTAGGCCTGATCATTGCGAATCTGGCAAGGCAGTTTCTGAAAACCTACCGCCACAGTTTTTTAATAACAGGCTCCTCCTTATTTGGAATGCTTGTGCTTGTAGGCGGACAGCTGGCTGTGGAACATGTTTTTTCCTACGCAATACCGGTCAGCGTATTTATCACAGCAGGCGGCGGTATTTATTTCCTTTACCTGCTTTTGAGAAAAGAAAAATAGGAGGATATGCAGACATATGAAAGCAGCACAGCTTACAAAACAATACGGCGGAAAGCGGGTCGTGGACGATGTCACCTTTGAGATACCTAAGGGTAAGGTGATTTCCCTGATCGGCCCCAATGGCGCAGGAAAATCTACAGTCATGGGCATGATTTCCCGGCTGATTGCAGCAGACAGCGGGACTGTGGGGCTTTCCGGAAAAGACATCCGTAGGTGGAAAAGTAAAGAACTGGCTAAAAAACTGGCGATCCTGACCCAGCACAACCAGGTGCAGATGAAGCTTACGGTACGGGAACTTGTTTCTTTCGGCAGATTCCCTTATTCCGGAAACCATCTGAAATCCGAGGACCTGGAGATCGTAAACCGTGCCATCGGCTATATGGAACTGGAGAAATTTCAGGACAGGTTTATTGATGAATTGTCCGGTGGACAAAGGCAGAGGGCCTATATCGCCATGGTCATCGCCCAGGACACGGAATACATACTTCTTGACGAGCCCACCAACAATCTTGATATTTATCATGCCACAAATATGATGAAAATCGTCCGCCGTCTGTGCGATGAGCTGGACAAGACGGTGATTTTAGTGCTGCACGAAATCAACTACGCGGCATTTTACTCCGATTACATCTGCGCTTTCAAAGACGGAAAAATCGCAAAATTCGGAACGGTAAAGGAGGTGATGACCAGAGAAATTCTATCCCGGATTTACCAGGTGGACTTTGAAATCATGGAGATTCAGGGGAAACCACTGTCTATTTACTATTGATCGGATCCAGCCGAAAAACGAAAGGAGATTATTATTATGAGAAAGAAACATTTATTCGCTTTAGTTTTCACCATGGTGGTGAGTCTTGGGCTTACTGCCTGCGGTACAGGCCAGACGCCCAACAGCAGTACCACCCCCTCTTCCGAAAGCACGCAGAACCAGGAGTCTGTTCCGCAGGATGATAGCGGAAACCAGGAAAACCAGATATTGGAAACTGCAGATTCCACAAGTCCGGAGGCAGACCAGGAGTCTCAGACCCTGGATACCGTGACCATCACAAGCCTAAACGGAAACCGTGAAATGTTTGAACTGGAGGTTCCTTACAACCCGGAGCGCATCGCTATTTTGGATATGGCATCTATGGATATTCTTGATAACCTTGGGGTAGGCGACCGCATCGTAGGATCCGCCAGTACATCTCTGGATTACCTTCAACAATACGTTACAAATGACAATGTAGCAAACCTTGGAACCATCAAGGAGGCGGACATGGAAGCGGTTATGGCCTGCGAGCCTGACATCATTTTTATTGGCGGCAGGCTGTCCAAGTCCTATGACGATCTCAGTGAAATCGCACCTGTAGTCTACCTTGCCACAGACATTGAAAAAGGAGTAGTGGAAAGCGTTGGCGCCAATGCGCGAACCATTGCTTCTATCTTTGGGCTGGAGGATCAGGTGGATAACAAGATGGCTGGCTTCGAAGATCGAATCGCCGCCCTCCGGTCCTTTGCGGAAGGTAAAAACGCCATCGTAGGGCTTGTTACAAGCGGCGGTCTGAATGTGCTTGGCAATGACGGAAGATGCTCTGTCATAGGGCGGGAAATCGGCTTTGAAAACATAGGCGTAGATGCCAATATCGACACTTCGACCCATGGAAATGAGGCTTCCTTTGAGTTCATCGTGGAGAAGAACCCCCAGTATCTCTTCATCATGGACCGTGACGCCGCCATTCAGTCAGAAGGGGCAAAACTGGCGCAGGAAATCGTGGAAAATGAACTGGTTACGGGAATTGATGTCTATAAGAACGGCAATATTATATATCTGGCCCATCCGGCAGTATGGTATACGGCGGAAGGCGGCATCACTGCATTGGATCTGATGCTTCAGGATCTGGAAACAGAGCTTTTAGACTGATCCTTCGATAAAACGATCTCCGAAACATAATGAAGCGGGAGTCCGGCGAGATCACTTTACCGGACTCCCGCTTCATGCATCATGTTGCGGACGCTTTCGGGAGAGAGCAGTCTCTCTGATGGGAGCAGACAGGGAAACGGCAGTCCCTTCAGCAGCAGATTCAGAATGGAATCATCCATGTATCCGCACTGCTGCCGAAATCTTCTGCTCTGGCCGACAGTTCCGTACTCCGGCCATGACACAGCAAACTAATTTGAAGTTTCATAATTACTCCTTTGGCAAATTTATTTGACGCTTACAATCAAAGACAAAATTTAGGGAAAAACAGAGGATATACACAGCGCTTAGTTCCAATATATCCGCTGGTCTAAATAGAGATGTTTTCATACCTACCACATCAAAGCATTCAGAGTTAATTTTCAAAGTTCTTTTGAGATGATCTCTTTTTTGCTTTATAAAGGGATATTCCTGTCAACATCGCAAAATAAAACAGCATCGCAACCAAAACGATAATGCAAAAATCTCGTTTTGACGAATAACTCGTAAAGCTAATTCCTTTTGTGCAAAGATGCGCTGCCATATAGGATATCGGAAAAAGTAGAGCTCTGTCAATCCATACAATTATTGCTTGCTTATTTTTCAATAAAAAACGCAGAACTGCAAGTATGGCAAGGACAAGAAAAGCTAGCATAAAATATGGCAAGAAAATTTGTCTTGGCAATGTTACAGTATCTTGATAAGCATTATCATTTATCCCATAAATCAATACATCTTCGGAACCATCGTTTTGAGCATAGAAAATCTGAATGTTAGTTTCTCTATCAAAGGGAATAACCATATTTTGTTTCCCACGATTGGATGAATATATGTCCCAAGTCGTAGCCCAAGCATTTATCTGATAAATCTGTGTTTTCGTTTCATCATTAAATTCTTTCATACAGCTATAACCCGTTACCTTATTATCAAAGGCGATGGTAATGCTCCCGTCAGCGCCACTATCAACATTGAACAAGTCATCGGAATAGGAGAAAAATTTAGGTGATGTTAAAATCCCAAAGATAACCGTCACTATGGCACATGCCAAAACCGCTGTTAAAAAAACAGTCTGAAGGCGTTTGATAAATAACTCCTTTTTTATTCTTCTTAGCGGAACAATATCAGTGTTGGGGATAATGTCTGCAGGTTTTCGTATATGTTCAAGCTCTGCACGGCACGCTTCACAATGTTCGAGATGTTCACTGACAAACTCTCGTGTATCCGTACTTACCATATCTTCTGCATAAAGCGGAAGGATGTCTCTGATTAAATTACATTTATTATTCATCTTTGTCCTCCATTTGTGTTAATATTTTATTTCTTGCTCTGTGATAAGTGACACAAGCCCAATTATCTGTTTTTTGAAAAATATCTGCAATTTGTTTAAAACTTAACTCTCCAAAGACCCGTAGCATAAAAACTTCTTTATAAGGTTCAGCTAAATTATGCAGCAGGAGATGTATTTGCATCGCATCATATTGCTTTGATATTTGTTCTTCAATAGTGTCTTGATTGCCTGGAAAATCAATATCATCAATATTTTCAATACGCTGTTGCTTTTTCAAGTAGGAAAAATAACAGTTTTTTGCAATTTGGCAAAGCCAGACACGGACATCTGTTTCACCACGAAAATTATCTATTGAACGCATTGCCTTAAAGAAAGTTTCACTTGTGATTTCCTCTGCAATACTTCCGTCTTTTGACAGCCTTTTGAGAAAAAGAAATACATCATTAAAATATCTTTTATAAATCTTCTCAAATTCTTCTTCAAAACCTGCCACTTTCTCACCTCCTTCACTTATAAGACTTCGCATTTCAAAGAATCTTACAAGTTTTTTGAAATATTTTTATTTTTCTTTTTTCGTGCATCGTCTGGCTTAACAGTATTTTGCGGTATAAGCCACACACGATTAACATTTAAAGCCCCCCTCAACACGGTTTTCTTTGCAGAGCCGCCGCACCCATCTAAGCGATACATTCCATTTTTCCGCGGCTTCCTGTGCTGTCATATATTCAAACATTTTAGACCTCCTGTTGTGTATTGTATATAGTATAGACGTTCAAACGAACTGTATTAAGCGCAGAAATATGAACTTTAATCAAAGTTCTCCGAAAAGAAAAGCGACAGAGCTTTAACCCTCTGCCGCCATGTTACCTATGCACTCTCCATAAGCCTCCCCGTCTCTGTCAAACAGCAGGCTTCATTCCCTCTAATATTGTCATGTATTTCTCTGTCATAGCCTCTATTTCCGTCAGCTCTGCTTCTGTCGCATCCTCCAAATCATGTTCCGTGTCCTGGAGGACATCCATAACAATCTCCTCTTTCAGACATTGGAGCAGTTCTTCCGGCGTTTCAATAACCTCCGGTATATAGGCAAAATCACCCGTATCCGGATCATAATGAAGAATGATATATCCAAACTTCGTGTGACACACATCTATGTATTTACTCCTGGTAATATACCCCTGAAATGCATTGACAATATCTGTAAAACTCCAATCCATATTCTCACCTTCTTTGCAAACATATGTTCTGTTTATACAGCATACCATAGAGCATGGTGAGTGTCAATCACGAATTTTCTTTTAAAAAACGCCCTGCAGTTTGCAATAGACTTTGTTCAATGATACTATTTATATGATTCGGTTCACTCCGGCAAAACTTACCACTATCTCACAGAGGAGGCTTTCTTATGATCAAGACATTCACGCTTGAACCTGGCCAACCATTAACAGACGAACATCTGGGAGAAATAAGGGATTTTAAAAATATTCTCTTTTCTTTTCTGAATCTCAGGGTGCGTCTCCGTTCCTACATACGCCTGAAATTCCTCCTGGTGGCTCTGTTTCTTTGTCTGCCTGCTTAATCCGCCTTTCTTATCATGGTTTAAATATATATGGGCCAGTTCATGGGCCAAATTGAATGCGGTAATGGTCCAATAACAATCTTCTGCAAGATTGATTACCTGGAGATCCCCGTTGACTGTTCTTAACAAAGTTTCTGACGCATTAGCGTCCGGCAGCCTTCCCAAAATGCTTACATCATTTAATGTGTACAAAGCATGAATAAAGCCAAATCCGTAAGTCTCCAGATTATCAAACTCTTTGGTCCACTTAAACATAGACAGGAAAAAAGAAAGAACTGCCGCTTCATATAATTCGTCTATATGGATGAAACTATTTTCGCCTTCTTTTTCCCCTTCACAAACATAGCTGGAAATATTTCCCTGATAACGGTTGTTCAGCTCTACTTTGCTGTCAGAAAATTCATACTCCTTCCTAAAAAAATATTGAATCTGTTCCAACATCTTTTCCAGGCTGTACTTTTCCAAATTTTCTTTTATCAACTCCTCTGAGAACTGGTCTTTTGGAAGATATTCAAGGATTTTCTTCATTCCATAACGTAAATCTTTCGCCCGGATTCCCCCATATTTTAAAAGCTCATACTTATTAGGAATCAGGAAACGAGGCATTCCCCATTCTTTCATCGCATCTCTAACCTCTCCCTCAATCGTTCTCTTGCCTGATCTTTGCTAAAAGTTTCAGCCCCGTTTATACGTTCCCCTTCAGCCTGAAGCACCCTTTCCCGAAGCTTTAGCTTCTGTTCCCTTTTCTCAAAGACATCAATCCTCATAAGTATCCTCTTTTTCCCCATTTTTTGTATGGATAATTATATTTTTATGCTGTAAATTACTCCTCAATTAATCCCCAATATATAATCTTTCGCCTCATCAACAGTCCACTTCCGTTGAACACTCTGCCTATAACTCTCTTTCGCTTCTTCCAACCAATACTCTAATTGCAATCTTTTTGAAAATGTTATCGTATCTTCTCCAATCCTCTTTTCCAACAAGGCTTTTACCCTCTCATATCCGTCCCCGCCGCTTCCTGCTATTCCAAAAAGCGCTATTCCTAATGCATTGCGCAGACCTCCATATTCCATATCCTCAAAATCCGGCTGACACCACAATTCCACTAATTTAAACAATTCTTCCCAAAGTTCCTCCTTCCGGATATTTCCAATACTTCTCAATAATTCACTCTCTATATAATTCTTTTCAGTTCTTCGTTTCTTCTCCAAAGTCTCACGATAAGCCTTTAATCCACGGTTATCCTGCAGTTGGATAAGATACCTATAACAGAAATTTTTGTCCTTATCATCCCTTTGGGCGTAATTCCACAGCAAATCTTCCAGCCCCTCTGGCCTGTTTTCCACTATTTTAGAAACTGTATCCATAAACATTCTTCCATCTAAATTTGGAAGAATCACCTGGCATACTGCCTCCGGCCCAATTACTTTATAAAAATATTTAATAGCTCTTTCCCTGACCCACTCTGACCGTGTATCATCCACCGCTATCTTTCGTATCGCATCTGCACATTCACAGATTTCAAATTCTTTGCAATATCTTAAATGCAGACACAAATCGTCCCCTTTGAGTCCACCATGATTCATGTTGCACAGCACAATTTTTTTAAGTTCCTCTTTAGTAAAATGTCTCTCTAACAGACTGCGTATCTGTTCCTCATCCAAAAAATATGTCGCTGTAAGAATTCCTTCTGCCTTTCCTTTCTCCATTGGAAAATCAAATAGCCATGCAAAGTAAAGCATCCTTTGCCCTCTCCCATCCAATATTTCATATTCTTCATCTGTCAGCCATCTGATCATTTGGGAAAAATTTATTATTTCTATGTTTCTGTCAAAATATGCTTTTGCTGCATCCTCAATTTCATCAGGAATATCCTCTTTTTTTCCTTTATATTTATAAAGCCAGTTTATAACCAATCTGCTTTCATACTCTTTCCACTGCTGCTCAACGCTGTTTCTCCACTCTTGTATGGTTTCTGTGTTATCACTTCGAAAATAGTCAAATTTTACCTGTTCTAAATCATAGCGGTTCCGTTCCCATTCAATTAGACCTTCCTCCATATCTTTCCTGGTCAATCTTTCCTTTCCGTATAAGCCTATTAACTCTTCAATCAAAGAAAGATATTTTCTTTTACATGTAATTGCATTCAGATACTTCGCGTCTCCCTGTCTGCGAAGTCCATCGTAATCAATCCTCTGTCTGGTCTGTATCTGAATACCTGTTTTCTCATAATACAATGCCGTAAGCTCATTAAATACCGCATTTTGACTGTCCATAAAGTCAATACATAATCTTACCTGGGTTTGATTCAGCTTCCCATTTTTATATTGATCCAATACCCATTTAGATACTGCATGGTCAAGCAGCTGCCTTATAATCATCCATGAACAACTACCCTCTTCCACGTTTTTTAACTCATACTGGCATAACTTTATTTTCTCTCCTGCATCAGAAAAATAGTTTGAAACCATATTTTCCAAATTATGCAGGCCATTAGAAGATACGATCTCATAAAATTCTACTAATGTACTCCATTTGTCGTCTGTAAATCTCACTTATTTTTCAGTAAATCCGGTAAAAATATGTTCTACCACTTTGTCAATTTGGAAGATATGAAAATATCTCTTGTTGTCTGCTAATTCCTTAATCACTTTCAAAGCTGCGGAAGGTTCCTCTACACACATCAGAGCATAATGCAGTTCTGAAGACTCATTCCCCAGCCTTCCTTCATTCCGGCAGACATATTTTAATCCATCTGTTAAGAACCAAATATACTTATCGGCCTTTCCTAAAACACGAATACAGCGATATAGAGCATAGCGGACCTCTGATACTTCTGTTTCCTGAAAAATTTGCATTAACTTTTCAAACTCCTTCTCATCCATCAAACCCAATTCCAACATACAAAGTATTGCACGCTCATAAACGCCCTCATACTCCTGTTGTATTTGGCATAACTCCATCAGAGTATCCCGAACTCTATCATCACATCCAAATAAATTAGGGCAATAACTTAATGCAAGAATTGCATTCTGCTGTATTACAATGTCCAGGGGATTCCTGATTTCGTTTAAAAACATATCAATTTCCAGATAATTTACTCCAAATTGCATTAATTTCTCCGGCCGATATCGCTGTCTTGTAATCCATTCATGTTGCTTTTTTAATCTTTCCCATTCTTTGCGCAAGATTTTTGAACGCTTTGGAGCCGGAATCCGGGTTATATCTGAATCGAAAAACAAAGTAAAATCCGCTTCCAAAAGCCACGCCTCTATATCCTCATTGCCCATAAAGAGCAAATAAGACAATACATGATTCCAGTTTCTGCTGATTCCCAGTTCCGGATATCCTGCTGATACAAGAGTTTTCACCTCATCAAACGGACACCTGGCAAGATACTCTGCCGCCAGGTACTCGCCAAAATTATTGTGGGAAAACTGCCAGCCCTCTTCCTGAAATTTCCAAATACTGCTATAGCGCAAAAGCTCCCTATCCTCCAAAGAAGGGATAAACTTCTGATAATCTTTTTCCGGAAGAGAATGGCAATCCATCCCATGCATTGCAGCCGCAATTTTTTGAAGCTGAGAAAATATCCTCGTCTTCTGTCCCGCTAAATCAATATCCATTGTCATTCGGAACTTCCTGGAATCTTCGGCAAATTTATGTTCCATTAACTCCTTCATTAATTGACTTCGTTCCGGAAGTGTCTTTTTTTCCTGATAGATACTGCATAATTCTATTAAATAAAAAGGAATCAAGAGTAATTCTTTTAAGCTGCGCTGTTCAATTTCTAATAAAAATTTCCTATCATCTATCCCTGATTCCCTGACAAACTCTGTAACATCCTCATCTGTCAGCGAATCTATCCATACAGTTTCAAAATAATCCCCTAAGATGTCCTTGCGGTAAAAATTATTTCTTGCGGATACTAAAAATCTTGCTTTCGGATTCTGTTCATGGTATGCTGTCAACTGTTTTAAAAAATTTTGTTTATTCCCTCCTGATATCTCATCAAATCCGTCAATAAGAAAAAATAATTCATGCTCTTTTTCTATAAAGAATCCGTGTTTTTTAGCTAAGTCCTCTATGGTTTCATCTATGTACGTTTTTAAAGTCAGATAAACCGGCCTTGGCAAATCTGAATTTTCACTATAAAACGCAGCCGTCCACTGTAATTCTGTGGATTTTCCATTTCCAGCTTCTCCTAGCAGGATAATAAAAGGATATTTCTGACATAGTTCTGTCAATTGAAATTTATTTGCAAATTTGCTCTCTCCTGTCAACCGATTCTCCTGGTTATAACAATACCGCTTTATATGAAGTGCAGGACACTCATACTTTTTTTCTGAAAACTCTGTTTTCTCTCTTTCAAACAACTTTTCCATCCAGTCAGTCTGCGATTCATTGGCCTGCCAGATATTCCGTATCATCTCATTCTGTCTGTACTTTTGAGGCAAATCCATCTGTCCGTTCAAAATATCCCTGGCCCCGTCAGCCAATACCTGATATAATTCCTTTAAAACCAATTGATCCTTTGCCGTAAGTTCCCTGCCGTTTACTTGGGCTATCTCCCTTGCGTCACACACAAGACGGCCTATAAAGCCGTCCTGAACAATTCGACCATGCTCCCCCCTGTCTCCGACAAGATATTCTACTATTTTCTCAACTGGATTCTGATATTTTAAAAAATCACAAAACCAATCGGAATCTAAAAACAAATCTTCTTCATGATTTATCATAAAAGAACGCAGCTTATCTTCTAATTGAGTACTGATACTTCTTTTAGCACAGCAATTCTTTTCAAATTGACTCTTTTTTGTCCACTTGTCATATATATTTTGTCCAACTTCATATGCTGAGATCAATTCCATAATAATATCAAAAGCTGCCTTCCCAAACTCCATCTTTATCCCTTCCTCTTTAAAAAACTTATAGTGTTACATATAGCTTATTTGGCAAAAGATTCCAATTTCATAGCAGAATTGCTATATCTATTTTATAACAATTATCAAGATTTGTATAGAAGGCTTAAACACATATGGGACTTACCATACATTACCCCAAATTTTTCCTTATGCCCGCCACTTCCGACTTTAAATCTCCGTCCCGACTTCCGCACTATTGTGGAAGGTGAACACCACCCTGCCGTCCGAATAGACCGTTGCGTAATTCACAAGTCTGTGGAACAGCTCCCTTATCCGCTGCTCGTACAGATGCACAGAGGTATCTGCTCTCGCCTTGCTACTTAAAAAGTGGCTTGCAGGGCGGCATAAGCACGAAACCTGCCGAATGGTTTAAACGGCAGGCTTCTGATTTCATTATTTCAAGTAATTCACTGTCAGGATAACCACTCCCAGAACAGCAAGCACAACGCCAGTTGCACAGTTTAATGTCGCTGCGTTGGCTTTATTTGCGAATTTGGCGGCAATCCTCGCCCAGAGCAGTGTAGAGGCCACACAGAACAACAAGCACCATACATCCGGCATACCGCCTATGGCAAAGTGACTGACAGCGCCTGTAAAGGCCGTAAAGCCATGATAAACACACTTGTCCCAACGGCGGTCTTCAATTTATACCCTAGATTCCGAGGATCAGTGTCATGAATACGGAGAAACTGCCCATAGTGGTATTCGGAACGCAGCTTGCGGCCACCCCACCAATGTAAAAATCAGAACGGTCACCATCATTACAAGGCCATTGCGAATATCAAGGTTTTTATTTTTCCCATAAGTGTATGCGCTTATGGCACTTGGAAGAACATCACTCGCCAGTGCAATGCCGACTGCCTCATATGCCGGAAGCCCCAGAAAAGTAATCAGCATAGGACTGTTGTGCAGGATACGGTCATTTTGTTTTTTCATCCTGTCAATTTCCTCCTGTGAAAAACCATCCAGCATGATTGAAATGAATTCCTCCTGTGCGGCCTGCCCATCATGGATGATGCCCATAGCCCCTTTGCATATCCTCAAATGTGCTGTCTTACATGAGATTTTCCTTGTATACCATTTACTCAGTTCCTGTTATGTTTCATACCAATTATGTCTGGGAATCGTGACCGATTATCCACGCAATCCAGTAGGGGAGGCTTTTTCTCCTGCCCGCTGTGTGGTTCCCGTGCCGCCAGATGGTAATACTTCTTTTGGAATCTGCACATAGAAAAAAGGCCTGCACAAACAGACCTTCTAAAAAATAACAGGTAAAAATCCAAACGCTTATGGAACACTTAAGACCCACCGGTTTTCTGTCTGGTAATAAATGAGCCATGCCCTTATTTCCCGATTCCAGGCAAACAGTGTACAGTCATATTCAATGGAAGGAATCCCCGCGTACATTCGTTTCTCCTGGGAATGAATCTTGATCTTTC
The DNA here is from genome assembly GCA_910574345.1 of Clostridiaceae bacterium. Lineage (GTDB taxonomy): Bacteria > Bacillota > Clostridia > Lachnospirales > Lachnospiraceae > UBA3402. The sequence goes on from CAJSZV010000040.1 coordinate 18,262, forward strand.
GAATGGTCTGAATCTGGCCGTCCTCATCTTCAATTTTCAGCATCAGCGGTATCATCCTCCCGGTACTGGTAAACCAACACTCACAGGCAACCTTCTTCTGGATCCCTCTGATACATCCCCCTCTGTCCGGCTGTGGAGAATGAATACCGATTCCAAATGCCATACGTCTCCCTCCTACCCGATCTCGATTCTGTCATAGTCAACGCTTCTCTTCTCCCTGGATATACCGCCGCTCATGTGGTCGATATTCTGACCTAAAAATACAGCCCGTTTTACCGCATCTATTCCATAGCAGTTCCTGATCTCATCAACCGTTTCATCCAGCCTGGAAATTTTCTCATAGTCAATCGCGTCAAACAGGCTGCCTTGCCTGCAAGGTTGTCCATGGCTTATTCTGGTTGTATGCACCCCCAGGTGCCGGACTGGCCTGCCAGCCCACAATTCCCGGAACAGCTGGCAGGCTGCCCTATAGATCTCCATGGTCCCATTCGTGGCATCATACAAGATCTTTTGATGGGAAGCATGAGAAAGATCGGAATACCGGATTCCCACAGAAATCACCCCTGCCCTGACCCCATCCATGCGCAGGCGGGCGCCAATCGTTTCGCAGAGAGCCAGCAGGACCTTATCCGCCGTTTCTGCATCTGTCACGTCTGCAGAAGTGGTGGTACTGTTTCCGTATCCTTTATTGGCCGGGACCTCCCCAAGAACCGGAGATAAGTCCACCCCGTTGGCAAATCCCCAGATCACTTCCCCATGTTTCTTTAACAGCCCCTTAAGCCATCTGGGGTCTGCCGCCGCCAGCTCTCCTATGGTCCGTATCCCGACAGAAAACAGCTTTTTCGCCGTAGCCCTCCCAACAAAAAACAGGTCTGACACCGGAAGGGGCCACATTTTCTCTTTTATCTCTCCCGGGTACAGGGTATGTACCCGATCCGGTTTTTGAAAGTCAGAAGCCATCTTGGCAAGGAGCTTATTCTCTGAAATCCCGATATTAACCGTAAATCCCAAAGTTTTATGAATCTGTTCCTTAATCTTCACCGCTGTCTCCTCCGGCGTGCCAAACAAATGGCAGCTGGCGCTCATATCCACAAAGGCCTCATCGATACTGTACGGCTCCACCACATCGGAATAATCCCGGAGAATTTCCATAAATGCCGCGGAACATTTCTCATACAGCCCGTAATTGGGCGGCACCACGACTAAATCGGGACATTTCCTTCTGGCCTCCCAGACTGCCTCCCCTGTTTTCACTCCATACTTTTTCGCTGGAATGGACTTGGCCAGAATGATTCCATGCCGCAGGGCCGCGTCCCCTCCTACAGCGGAAGCAATGGACCTTAAGTCCTGTTTCCCTCCTTTATGAGCCAGACGATAAACAGCCTCCCAGGAGAGGAAGGCTGAATTGACATCAATATGAAAAATGATCTTGTTCAAACCTATGTTCACCTCCTGTATCTACATACTAGCAAACATACGTTCTCATTGCAACCGGTAATTTCTGCCATACCTTTTCACAACTTTTCATGCATACCCTAACCCTAAAACAATGTCAGCTGTTCATAATCGGATCTCCTCTCCAGAAGACAGGGCGTCTTATGAAGGAGCCCTTCCGCCTCTTCCTCATCCAGAATCCATGGAACAATCTCCTTCTCTTCCAGAATCAGCGGCATCCGGTCATGGACAGGCTTCATGGAAGCATTGGCCCCGGTGGTGAGGATCACAAAACGGACTCCATCCTCATACTGCCTGCAGCACCCCGCCATAAACAGAATTGATGCATCCTTTCTGTAAAAGGTATTCTTTTCCTTCCTCTGGTTCCACTCATAAAACCATGCAGCAGGAATCACGATACGTCCATGGCGGATACTGTCACGAAACATCGGCTTTTCCATGGCGGATTCACATCTGGCGTTAAAGATCACCTGTTTTTTCTGAAAGCCGGGAAATCCCCATCTCTGCCATCCACAGCAGAGAGCGCTGCCCTTTCCTGCCAGAACGGGAGCCATCTGGGTGGGATACATGTCTTTTTCTGTAATCTTTTTGATGGCAGCCATGGAATTCTGCCTCAGCTTTGTCTCTGCCTGCCTGATCAGCTTTTCGATTTCTCTTGCTGTCTCATCATCTACATAATATCTGCCGCACATAAGCTTCTCCTGAACACGTTTTCTCTATCTTACTACTTATTCTGCGTCCTCTCAAGCAATATATACAAAGAGCCGGGATGTCCCGGCTCCTCCAACTTTTCACCGCCTCTTGTAATCTGTTCCATCAGCCCCCTGCATTTCCAATATAAAGACTGAACCATTTCCCAGCTTCCGTTTATTTCTCTTTCCAGACAGGTTCCGGAACACAGAGTAGGAAGCATTCAAAACATTTTCAATGAGGTAGACAAGCAGCCAGTCCGGTTGAATGTGGCACTCACGGTGCCCCGCCCAGTTTCCGGTTAATGCATGGTCTTTATTTTTTTCTGGCAGCTGTTCGCCGCCTGCCAGCTTACAGATAATGTTATCAAGAAGTTCTATGTCCAAATGGCGCTTTATCGCCAGTTTATAGTCTTTCTTGAACTGACCTGTCCAGACAATATCCAGATGATTCATTCTTTTAATTCCCGCAACGCTTCCTCTACATCAGAATAGCGTTTTACAGATGGGTCATGTGCAATGTGCTCTGCTTCCAGCATTGCCGCAATCGTCTCTTTGTTAGGCTGTTCCATGCGAACATCAAAAGGGAAACCGCCGACACGAAGAGACTGACGGAGAAATACATTAATAGCGGTTGTAAGATTAAGCCCCAACTCACCATATAAGGCTTCACATTGTTTTTTAATATCACTGTCCAGACGGACACTGAAATTCGTTGTGTTAGCCAAATTTATCAACTCCTTTCACTGCTATTGCATCTATATTATATGTCATTTGCAATGCAATAGCAATATATCAAACGCAAATATATGGAGATTTAAAGATATACAGAAGGAAATCCCTACAGTCAAAAGGCAGCCTGGTTTTCACAGACTGCCCTGGTTTTCAGCATATATATTTATATTTTCCTGACACGGCACACCTTAAGACATCCCTTTTATCTTCCGTGCCTGTTATTTTTCTCTCAGCTGCTGCCGTTTTTCTTCCCAGGCTCTTTCTCATACAGCTCATGGGGGCCGTCCAGCACCTTTTTTTCTTCCTCGCTCTCAAAATACCATCCATAAGGCTCCAGGGCTTCATATCCCTTCAAAAGTGCCTTCCATTTGGAAGGATTAAAGTTCACCTGAATCCGTGAAATTGGTTGTTTTATGAAGCCAATCCTAAATCTGATTGGCTTACTCTTGATAAATTGTCCTTCAAAGACAGTATTTTTATGAATGATGATTGATTTTGGCTCTAAATGACAGTTAGGAATACTGGAAAACCTTAAAAAATGGCATACTTTCCCCTTGGTTTTTTATATGGTTACCTGGCAGGACGATTTTACAATTGGAAATCTGCGAAAGCTGTATATACCTCCGCAAAAGCATGCCGCCATATATTACTTCGGCCAAGACCTATCAACAACTGACGGGCATGCTCTGTAACGTGGCTTGCCTTCATGATCATGTTTCTGATTACCGTGCGCAGCCTCCTGCGTCTGACTTTATGGCTTCTGACAGTGCTGTTTTCCCTCCCGCAGTTCACAGTTGGCCAGATAACCTTCCGTACCAATATATGCCATGATTGGTGCGTAGCCGTCATATCCTTTATAAGTTCTGGAGACACCCTGCTTTTTCGTCTTGGATTTTCTGTCCGTTGAGAACGATTCTCTTTCCAATCGTCTAAAGAGCAGTATGAACGCAGTAAAAGACCAGCGCCTTTATCGCCTTCTAAGCGGCAGCTATGTTTCCCGTGAGGATTTTAACCTGGACTGTTCCGAGTTGGATCTGTCCCTTCCATATGAATATTATTCGGTTGCGATTATAATGCTTCACGTACCGATACCCGACCTCAATGCTCTGGCCGAAGAGTTGGTGGGTGCCTTTCCGCCCCCATCTGTCTGCTATTCCTTTTGCAATTTTCACCCCGATCAGATCGTCTTTTTGTCCAATATCGAAAAGCCCTCTGACCAGACAGACAGCCTTTTCTTAAAACTTCAGGATTACCTTCTTAAAAATCATGGCCTTATGGCCACTATGGGGATTGGCTCTGTGTCCAATGCCACGGACTTAATTCCTCAATCCTATATGGAAGCAGCCAGCGCTTTGGATTACCGCTTTGTCAAGGGCAACGGCACTATTATCCGGTTTCAGGAAGTCTCAGGCTCCACACAAACTCCTGTATGTTATCCGCATCAGGAATTTGAGGCTCTTTACAATGCCCTTTTATCCCGCAGCGAACAGAATATACCACTGGCCATCGACAATATTATCCTCTTTATGCAAAAAAAACAGATTCCCCTTTATCTGGCCAGAAGTATCTGCTTTGACTTAATTCATATGGTCAATAATCATTATCAGGGAACCAGAACCGGTTTTCCCGAATCTCCCCTTGCGCTTTCGGGAATGGAGACTGCCCAGGAAATTATCCGGATGCTTCAGGACTGGAGCCGTGAATTCAGCGCCCACTCGTTCCAGGCTGCTGAAAAAGCTGGTATTGAAGAGATTCTTGCTTACCTTGACCAGAACTGTCTGCGATGTGACTTCTCAGCCTATGAAACTGCGGAATATTTCCACATGACCCTTCCTGCCTTCAGTAAATATTTCAAAGACTCCACGGGGCAGAATGTGATGGATTATTCCATAAATATGCGAATTCAAAAAGCGAAAAAACTTCTCTCATCCACCAATCTGCCTCTGAAAGATATCTCAGAACAGGTAGGCTACTATAATGTATCCAGTTTTACCAGGCGTTTCAAATTAAACCAGGGAGTTACCCCCAGTGAATACCGGAAAATCACCGGCAATTCGACTGTGAGTTGCCATTAAAAACAGCCGTTGCAGGAATGCTGATTTCCTGCAGCGGCTGCTCTATAGAAACTAAAATGAGTCCTGTCTTCAAAGGCTCATTTTGGGAAAAGCATCCTGATTCAAACGTTTTAAAATTCGACCTCCATTCCATCATACGACACCAGAAACCCTTCTTTCACTGCCTCCGGAATCAATTCATCATATTTATTTTTCTATATATAGTATGATGCTGGGGTCAAAAACCCACAAAATAGAACCTTAAAAATTTAATATTTTACAGTAAATACAAGCATTCCATCGCTTTATAAGTTATAATAGTAATAACTTCTGAAAGGTGGTATGTTCTATGTCTTTTAAAACAAATGATTGTCAGCAATTATCATTAGATGATAGTTTTATGGCTCTTACTGAACGCGAAAGAAAAGCTTTGGAAAAATCATGGGCGAAGATTTTTGCTGATGAAATTTTTCCATCTATAGATGAGGAACGCTTTTCTGTCCTGTACTGTGATAAAGCATCCAGACCTAATGCACCTGTAAACGTTATTATCGGTGCGCTCATCATCAAGGAACTTTTTGATTATTCTGATGATGAAATCGTTGAGAATCTGATGCTTGATCTCCACCTTCAATACGCGTTGCATACCACAAGCTTTGCAGAACAGCCGATATCAGACAAAACCCTGAGCCGTATGGAGTTGATCTATACCTTTATATCTAAACTGGTTGTTTATCTTACAAAGAAACAGCCAGATATGGTTCCTGAGCCACTAAAGCATTACGCAGACCCGAATGATTATAACCGTATCTTCTATCGTCAGAGAAATGATGACATGGAAGCAATGATTCAAACCTTGCTGGCAGACAGTGACTGCCTGCTGGAACTGTGCAAAACAGATTTTGAAGAAACGACAGAATACCAGCTTTTTGTCAGATGCCTTTCTGACCAGACAGTTGTTGAAAATGATAAACGTCGTCTGAGGACCAGGGAAGATGGCACCATGAATTCATCGGCACTTAACCATTCCGGCCAATATCCGAAAGAATTACCATCTTGACAAACTTCCAAGAGGTAAACAACGGGGTAAATTCTTTTTTGGAAGTAAAATAGCAGCCTTAAATTTCAGAAAGCTCTTTGGATTCCGAAAGGGCTTGGGGAATTATGCACAAAATCCGGTGTTGGCATAGAAATAAGCCGGAAGTACATCAACAATTTAAAGGCAATGAAGTCTTTTACAAAAAATCTACTATAAAATATTAAATTTTCAAGGTTCTTGCAGAGTATCAAACATAGAAAACACTATGTTTTGACCCCGGCATCATGACATTGCATAAAATCAAGGTTTTTTCGACTTTTGCAAATAGTATTTTCATGTTTCTACACAAAAATGATTTGTGTAGTAATTTCTAAAATATATTTCTTGGTGGTACTACACAAATTTTGAAACTTGCATATCACTGTATATCATGCTAGACTTTTGCCAGCCAACTTACGCGGAGGATTCACTCTGCGAAATTTTATAGCTTTTTCAGGACTGACTTCAGGACAGTCTTCATCGAATGTGATAGGCATTTTTCTTGCCTGCTCTAATTCTTTCAGTTCCTCTTCTGTAAATGCCAGTTCTTTCCTCATCTCTTCCGTTATACTATTCATATTTACCATAATAAATTCCCCTCTCAAAGCTTGTTGCTAATCTTGCCGATATAAGTCTGGTGATATCTGTCTGTATGCCATTTTCTTCTGTTCTCACTCTTTCCGTATATACAACAAATAAAATATCATTAGCCGTTCCCACAAGCCGATCTATATTTCCAATCGTTGTGTTAGCTCCAAGCGATAGTTTTCCTGCTGAGATATCGCCTATCGTATCATAACGATCCTCATCATCGCTGTGTTCCTCATCATAAAGCTCAATTCGATCATAATCAAAGAAAACGCGTGCCGCATTCCTGAATGATATTCCATGCTTTTGGACATTTTTCCGATTCTTTTCTTCATCATACTCAAAAACCATTCCACCCAATGTAAATGTTACCATTCTCTTTTGAACCATTCATAATCCTTCCTGCTACTAATTTACCATTATCTCATATGGATAAATAATTATGTATAAGGTGGACAGATACCGCAGAAAAACAACCCGACTTCACCCTATCGTCTATCCCTTATTCCCAATCTTCTTTCATATATAATAACATAGATGAATATGGACTGCAAGGCATATTCTTCGCTGCTAACCTTCAAAAATATGGCTTTCACTATTAGCTTCACTAAATTCCTCTTTCTTATGTATTTATTCGTATAGCATCATACATATTAAAAAGGGGATAACTTTTCCTATTTCAATTTCATATTTTCCCCAATAATAGTCACTAATTCTTTGCCTAATCTTTCTGCTTCAGCTCTCTCTTCATTATTTACTGACTTAAAGTCTGCCATTGCCATCTGAGTTAAACCATCGCTTGGATTCATACCTGTACTGTAAAACAGTATATTGGATCTATCTTCTCGCTCTGCTTTTCGCAGCTTTTCATCCAAAACCCACATACGAAATCTTGGGCCAGCACCACATCTTTGCCAAATATACCGTAAATCACCAAACATCAGCCCTTCTAAAGATTCTGTATAAACAATGATTGCCGTGATTTTTTCGAAAGCCTCAGGCGAAATACCAATCTCTATTGCTAATTCCGGATGTATTAAAATGCCGTTAATCTCATTGGTCATCAAGGACCATGCCTCCAAAAAACTATTGGAAGGGAAATCACGATAAGACCAGTTAATATAAAGCAAATTAAATTCACATTCTCCTGGATTTCTAAACTTGTCTACAGCACTGTTGATAAAGTCTTTCGGTTTCTTTACTCTGGGGTCCAGATACTTTATGCCTTTATCTTTACAGAACTTTTTTACTTTCTCCCTTCCTGGATCTGTAAGAAGCACTGTTGGAATTATAATTCTTTCGTTTTCATGTCGATCATGTGGGAACTCTGGCGATTTCACCTCAATATTTATTGTAACTTTCTTTTCAAGTTTCTTATTGGTACATCACTAATCCTATACCGGAATAATTAATCATCTTTCGGATCAAAAAAATGCCACATTTCTCTATCAAAATCAGGCAATTTCCCCTCTCCTTCAATTTTAATCTGAAATACCTTATAAACCCAGGAGTACATAGAACGATTATGATAAAATCTATAGCATATTAATTCCTTTCCTATTCCCATACTATTTAGTATCAAGCATCTATATAGCTCCTTTGTCACTGCTGCAATATCCATCAGTTCTTCAAAGTCAAGTTTCGGCTTGAGCCTTTTTGACGAATGAGTGTAGAAATTCCTATCATTTACAATCTTTGAAATAGTTGTTTTATGAGCTTCTCTAAATTCTCCTTCATTTGTTATCTTAAATATTGATATTCCCTTCAAATAATAGTTTATTACAGCTTCTCTAAATGTTATTCCCGGCATCATTAATCCTGTTTCTATATAGTCCTTATCATCTTCATCTTGTAATTTTGCTATTATTTCTTCTTTCCGCTTTTTGAAATCTTTCACTGCCTCTTTTTCGTCTGCATAGGCTTGGGAATAACCTTCAATTAACTGCATAGCTGCCAAATATTTATTCACTGTAATTATTTTCACGTTTTCATCCAAAAGTATTCTGCTATGGGCCTGTTGCGCATTATAAAGTGCCTCATAGTGTTCAAACCAATAGTTCAACGCCTCTTTTAAGTCAGAAAAATCGGTTATTTTAAATATAGATATACTTTTAAAATTATTAGTATCCATCCCGGAATTATCAAGTGTACTTAAAATATTGCGTTTAAAATTGCAATATCCTAAATATTCATGAATGTCTATTCCTTCCTGATTTTCCTCAATCAAAGACAACTTATTAAGTCCAGCAGGCATATTTTCTATCAAATTTATCTTCATAGGACAGCTGTTTCCAAAATCCCTTCCGCATAATGACTACCTCTTTCCTACTCTCATTCCTCTGTCTCATCTTTCAGAGCTATCTCCAATAATTCTGACGCTATCTGGGCTGACCGGATCCTCATCAAATTATCCCATATATCTTCTTTACCCAAAAGATTCATTCCGCCATGCCAGACAAGTTCATCATCCAGGACAGCAAAGTGCTCTTCCACATCTTCTTTTACGATAACATGAATACCATTTCCCCGCATCGTATCAATAAGCTCCTGACAAAACTCCGGACTGCCATAAGCAATGTTCTGCGGTTCTGTCGTTATAACCGTAACCTTACACCCTGCTTCCTGACTCGCTTTCACAAGATATAGGAACCGTTCTACCTTATTTTTGGTAATCTCCGGACTCGACACAATCATCTGCTTCCCGCATTCCACAATATCCTGTTCAAATACGTCCGTATAACTGCCGCTGTCATAAATCGCATTCACACTTTGCTTTTCCAAAACATCATTTGTAATCAGCTCAAAGCCGATTCTCTTATAGGTACGAAGCCTTTTGGCATACATCTTGTCAAAAACCCGGATATGGGAATCGATGTAGTCGTAAACAATCACTTCCTTCTTTCCCTCATAATCCCGATTCAATCTGCCGATATACTGCTCCAGTCTTCCCTCAAATCATCTGGATTCCATTTTGTAAGCCGGCCCATTTCGATGTTTTAGGAATCAACATTACGATTTCACCTACCCTGTTTATGAATACCTCGTCTTCCGAAAAGCAGTATTCTTTAGGAAGCCTTACTGCCTAGCTTCTCCCATTTTCAAATATCTTGGCTGTTGTCATAATGATCTCCTCCCTTGTTGCCAAACTCCTGCCTTCAATCCCCATATATAGTATATATTATGACATATATCAAGGTCAACTCTTGTAGCATCATATCATTACTAAGTCTTTCTGTTTTTTCCAAAAAATCCGTAGGCTATCATTTACTGTACAAAAAATGGAAACCTCTCTCCCTATAAGTACATAGGAATCAAAAGGTTTCCATTATCACTATATTTCATAAAATTTTCTATTTTTATTTTCCTTTTAAGATATACTCATTAAACTTAGTAATATCATCCTCTAAAAACATTTCATCCAAATACGTATAAATATCCATGGTGGTTGATATTTTTGCATGCCCCATTAACTTTTGTGTTGTCTTTACATCCATTTTCGCGGCATAACAAATGGAAGCAAATGTATGTCTCAGCGCATGTGGATAAACCCTTTCAAACAAAACCGGTTCTCTCTGTTCTCTTTTTGCTTCATAAGCTTCCTTAGTATTAATAGAATCTACCACTTTATTGATTGTTTTTTCTGCATTATGCCTGATTAGGGGAGATCCCAGTGTGGTAACAAATACCAGATCCTCAAACTCTCCTTTTCCCCGATATCTGTCCTTCAGTTCTCTTTTTAAAAGTTCAACCTGTTCTTTCTGCTGAAGGAACATCTCTTTGACCTGACCCATAAAAGGAATTTTCCGATAGGAATTAGTCGTTTTTAGTGTTGTGAGAGATATTAGTTTTTTCCCTTGCTTATACTCTACTGACAGTGCCTGTTTCAGTTCTATATATCCGCCTTCCAGATGGACATCCCCCCATTTCAATCCTCCCACTTCTCCAATACGCATTCCTGTGTAGATCATAATATAATGCAGCGGAAACCAAAATGGGTAAGACTCCTTCGTTTCATCTAAAAAGATTTTTATTTCATCCACATTCAGCCAACGTCTCTCCTTCCAGGGTTCCTCTTTAAATGGTACCACCAGATCATGGGCCGGATTGGTCAGCATATAACGGTTATTCACCGCAGACGCAAAGCAGTCAGATAAGCGATTCAGAGCTTCTGATATAGACGATTTTGCAATTCTCCCCGCTTCCAATAACTCCTTGATTGCAATTTGTAAGTCAATACTCCTCACTTCATCAAGCATCCTATCTCCTACATAGGGAAGAAATGTTCCTTCTACCTTTCTCTTCATGGGGGCAATACTGCTTTCTTTAATCATGGGAACTTTATAAGTATCAAACCAGATATGAAACCATTCGGACACAGTATAATCTGGTTTATTGAAGATACTACTTTTTGCTTTTTCCTTGGCTGCCTCCAGATCCTTTTTTAATTGCTGATAATTGCTCCCATACAGGCATATTGTTTCCCCATTCACCATAGCTCTGGCACAATAAGTACCATCCTTCCGCTGCACAATGCCTTTCCCTAATTTTTTTCCACGCAAATCTTTTCCCATATATCCTCCTATGGCGCTCTCCTGCATTGCTTTTCCAACCATTTATCCAACAGATTTTTATTGCTGTACAGACGATTCCCAATGCGGCATCCAAAAGCTTCTCTACGCATCAGTTTCCTTGTCATGGTCTCACCTAAACCTAAGTATTCTTGTGTTTCACCAACTGTTAATAATACTTTTTCCATCATTCTTCCTCCTTGTATATTTCTTTATAGAATGATGCAGGTTTTTTTTAGAAAATTAGTTTTTTACTGTTTCTATAATTCCTTGCTTTTTTTTCACTTTCCTTTCCTGCTTTCTTCCGTTTCCCTTTCGTGATTTTTCACTGATTCCTATATCTATGTTTCAATAGAATTATGGTGTCAGATTCTTCTGGTAAATCTCATTTCACAGTATTATCTTTTACTTTTGCAACAAAAAAACTGCCTAAGGCAGCTTTTTTGTTCATCACTTATTGTTGTTCAGCTAGTTCTCACAAAATACATTTCTAGTAATAGCCGGATCATTGTATCAGTTAAATCAAACAGAGTAACATTCACCACTTTAGCAATTAGAGCATAAGGTGTTCCAATATTTTATGTGCTTTCATTATGAAACACAAGTAAATCTTCTTCAGGATACCGTCATTTTTTTCTGAGTATTTCTATTTTTTGCGGCCAGACGAAAAGCTTTTTCCATCGCTGGTGTCATCTCTGGGGAATCCTCATCAAAAACAATTTCTTTTTTCGCCGCCTCCCTTATCTCACGGAGCATCTCGTCCGTTGGCTTCTGATCTTTATCCAAAGTAGCTGTCTTGATCATAGTAAACACTCCTTTCCCGTTTGGTCGCAAGTCTTGCCGATATCAATCGGATATTTTCTTTCCGTGTAAACCACAAATAATATATCATTTACACAGCCAATTGTTTTATATCTATTCTCATCACCACTATGCTCAAAATCATAAATTTCAATGCGATTATCATCATTAAAAACCAGCATAGCTGTTTCAAAAGAAATACCATGTTTCTGTCGATTAGTCCAATTTTTCTCTTCATCCTATTCAAATTTCACTTTATTGTATCCCCATTAATCATCAACCATCTATCTGTTTCGCCACATAAAAAGAACTTGTAATCAGAGCGTTTCAAAACTTTCGATGCGGCACTTTTTTTAATATGGACAGATTTTACTGGCTGCTTTCTATGACCTTTACATTTATTGCTTACCTTCAGCAAACCACTCCCTGATGACAGAAACCTGGACATTCACCATTTTAGCAATAGTCTCTTCTTCCAATCCTATGGTCCGCAGATTGAACGCAGTTTCCTTCGCCTGCTCCATTCTTCCATAGTCCTCACCTTCCTTGCGGCCTTCCTCACGCCCTTGCTGCCAACCCTCTCTTAAAATTGTTTTCGCCTCATGTTCAAGAACCTTTCCGCCCATAACTGACTTCACTCCTTCCCTGACATGCTCATATTTCTGGGCAATATTCTCCAGCACTTTGTCCGACATTTCCATAATGATTTTTCTTGTATAAGCACTGATACTCCCTTTTTCCAATAGCTGATCCAACCGTGCCATAATATCTGCGTATTCGACCTTTAAAGTTGCCAACTTATCTTTATCATTATTATACTCCTCAAAGCGGCTTTCATGTGAAAAGATATAAAATGGAATCAAAAATAACAGATTCTTCTCAAAGATTTCGTCTATCCCATACTTCTGAGCCTTCATTACCGGAATATCAAAAGAAACCGTACCACCAGGTGTTGTCATCTCTATTTTCATTTTATCCGGTGTTGACCTGGTACTTCTGAGAAACAGGATTGCTGAATGGGGGATTTCTACTTTAAGAGTACTCTCAATAATTTCCCCCTGATCTAAAGCAATCTGAGTTGCATATTCAAAAATCCTTACCAACATGCTGCTGTCCGCAGTGCTCTGACATTCATACAGAAATTTTTTCTTTTCCTTCCCCACGATTGTAAAACTACTGTCAGTAATCCGTTTCACTTCCTCCCCATCCTGCTGATTCAAAAAGTGGATTTCAGGAGAAAAGACCACCTTCTCTTCCCCACTATAGCATTCATGGAACACTTCGTTAATAACGGGTATAATCAGTCTGCTGCAATCATTCAAAAGTGTGCGGAACACATCATCATAGGGGGTATTGACGATCTTGCTATTGGCTGTTTTCATTAAATAGACCTCCAGTCTGGCAGGAATCCCTGCTTTTCCTTGTCCTAGTGTTATTTTACCATAAAAAGTCTGTCTGTGGCAATATGATGCCAAAATTCCTTAAATTCCTAAAATTTTTCTGCAACTCTCGAAATATTCAGGATATGCTGTATCCAAACTCTCTTGTTTTAAGATTACGGGTACACATATCCTATCAATCTCAAGACAAATTACTTTTACATTCCAATATCAGTTACATGATAGGGATTCCTATCAGCTTCGTGATATATTTTTCCTATCAGTTACATGATAGTCCTGGTTGTACGGGTGTTTGACAGTTTGATAATAGAAAAGATGCTTGCAGGCCCTATAAAGCCTGTATTTTTTTGTCAAAAAATTTGTTTTATTCTATAGCAATATTT
>CAJSZV010000041.1 GCA_910574345.1 Clostridiaceae bacterium
TTACTATTATAACTTATAAAGCGATGGAATGCTTGTATTTACTGTAAAATATTAAATTTTTAAGGTTCTATTTTGTGGGCTTTTGACCCCAGCATCCTATAATATATTCATAATGCTGATTTTGGATAATTATCCAAATTAGTATTGTATTTTTATCCAAGCCGGATTATGATATGAACATACAAGCCAAGTCGACAAGGGTTTAGTAAAAACAAAGGAGTATGATCATGGAGAAATTTACAGAACGTTTGGGCAATATGCTGCTTCCTCTGGCACAGAAACTATCGGAGAACCGCTATTTAAAATCGATCAGCAACGGATTCTCCGCCTGCCTTCCAATTGTTATTGTAGGCGCTCTTTTTACCCTGCTGGCCAACTTAAACCTTGGCTTCTATCAGGCTATCATCGGTGCCACACCCTTAAAAGAAATCTTCGGCTTTGTCCCCAAGATTACTACTGACATGCTGGCCCTCTATGCTGTCTACAGTATTTCCCGTTCCACTGCTGAAAACATTGGCATTGACAAACAAGCCAACAGCATCGGATTATTGACTCTGGCCGTTTTCCTTGTTATGATACCATTGGGCGTAACGGGAACAAAAGATGATATTGCAGTTACAGTGGCTGCTGCTTTATCCACTTCCTACTTAGGAGCTGCTGGTCTCTTCACAGCCATGATCTTCGGGCTTCTTGTTCCTGTACTGTACAAATTCTTTATTGACAAAAAAATCGTAATCCGCATGCCGGACAGTGTTCCGCCTCAGATTGCTACCTCCTTCCAGGGAATCCTGCCTTCTTTCTGTATCCTGCTGCTCTTTTCTCTGGTGCGCTTTGTCTTCTCCCTGACTTCTTATGGAGATATCAATACCTGTATTTACACTCTCCTTAAGGCTCCACTCGCGGCATTGGGTGCCAGCCCCTTTACTATGATCGTGCTGATTATGATGTGCAGCATTATGTGGTTCTTCGGTCTTCACGGCGGAATGATCGTTATGCCTTTTATCAACATGCTGTACATGCCTTTGGCCATGGAAAACCTGACCGCTTACGGTGCGGGCACAGAACTTCCCAATATTATTGTAAAATCTGCATGGAGCGGTTTTGCCTCCCTGGGCGGCGCCGGCGGAACTGCAGGTTTGTGTGTAATTATGTGTTTCCTGGCCAAGAGCCAGAGATACAAAGCCCTTGGTAAGCTGGCCCTGCCTTCCGGCCTCTGCGGAATCAATGAGCCCATTACCTTCGGCCTTCCCATGGTATTAAATACGATTATGCTGATTCCGTTAATATGCACGCCTATCATCACGTTTTCCTTGTCCTACCTTATGACTTCCATCGGGGTGATTCCCGTTATGAACGGCATGGAGATTCCCCTTGGCACCCCTATCGTTCTATCCGGAATGCTGTGCGGCGGCTGGAAACTGGCGTTATGGCAGGTAGTTCTGGTTCTGATTCAAATAGCCTGTTATTTCCCATTCTTTAAAGTATTGGACAACCAGGCCGTAAATGAAGAGAAAGGATGATTCATATGGAAAAACGACCTAATATTCTGTTGTTTGTTGCCGACCAGATGCGCTGTGATTCTCTTTCCCATATGGGAAATCCGGCGTCTAAAACTCCGAATCTGGATTCTGTTCTTGAGGATGGTGTTTCCTTTGCCAACGCCTACTGCCAAAATCCCGTATGTGTTCCTTCCCGATGCAGCTTTCTTACCGGCAGGTATCCTCATACCACGGGACACAGAACCATGCATTTTCTCCAGGAACCCCAGGAACCCAATATTCTCCGCACCATGAAGGAACAGGGATACGAGGTGATCTGGATCGGGCGCAATGACATTATCCCTGGCAACCGCGCAAAGACCGATTATTGTGACGAATTTTACAGCGGCGCTGACTTTATCAATCACAGAGATGATGATAACTTAAGATTCACTCCCGGCAAAGAGGCTTCCATAGAGACACCGGAGTTTATGAAGAAGGATAACTATTATTCCTTCTACACCGGGAAAATGGATTCTGAGGATGCTAAGTCCACCTTTGACTGGAATTGTGTCAGGAGTGCTTTAGATTACCTTGACCGGAAAAAGGCCCAGGGCGACGACAGACCGTTTTTTTTGTATCTTACCTTGTCCTTCCCCCACCCGCCTTACGGCTGTGAGGACCCGTGGTTTAGCAGTATCTCCAGGGACAGCCTTCCTCCAAGGCGGACGAATGTGGAAAAACTGTCCGGCAAACCCTCCATGCTCCAGGGAATCCGTTCCAAACAGAACTTAAATAACTGGTCCGAGGACCAGTACAACGAGCTGCGGGCAGTCTATCTTGGCATGGTGGAGCGGTTTGATCACCAGTTCGGTATGGTGAAGGACCGTCTGAAACAGCACGGATTCTATGATGACACCAGCATCTTCGTATTCAGCGATCATGGGGATTATACCGGGGATTACGGCATCACGGAGAAAGTGCAGAACTGTTTCGAGAATCCCATCTCCAATGTGCCTCTTCTTGTGAAGCCGGCTTCCATGTTCCCGGTAAAGCCAGGAAAAAGTGAGGCTCTTGTAGAGCTTCTCGACCTGCCGGCAACCTTTGCGGATATGGCCGGATTCTCCCTTGACTACACTCAGTTTGGCAAGTCTCTTCTTGAAGCAGTAGCCGGAGCACCGGTTCACAAGGATGCGGTGTTCTGTGAAGGAGGAAGAATCCACGGGGAAACCCAGGCCATGGAAGGCGGACACGGACCAAAGTCTCCTTACTGGCCCCGTCTTTCCACTCAGTGCGAGGAAGGGCCGGAACACACCAAGGCTGCTATGATCCGCATGGGACAGTATAAGTATGTAATGCGGCTTTATGAACAGGACGAGTTCTATGATCTTGACAAAGATCCTATGGAACTTACTAATGCCATTGAGGAGCCGAAGTACGAACAGCAGATCCAGATTATGCGCATGAGACTTCTTAAGTATTATATGGAAACCGGGGATACAGTGCCGAACAGGAGAGATCCCAGGTAAACATCAGATAGGAAAAGCAGTTTAAACAAAGGGCACCAGAACTTTCTGCCATTGTATGGGGACAGAAAGTTCCGGCGCCTATGTCCGGAAAACGTATCAGATTTTAGGTGTCAATCCACCGCTGATTCACAGCTTTACTAATTACATTATTACACAAAATCGACGTAAAAAGCAATTACAATTTTAGTATATGCAGATGCATCATTATATTTCACCTTTTAAATATTTAATCCATTCATCCGCTCCCTCCCCGTCATTTTTCCCCCTCCCCCACTCTTTTTACCAATTTTCTCATCTCATCTCTCTAAATTTTCTCCAATCTTTAGTACAATATAGTTTGAATTTTCTACTTTTCCGTCAATTAAGAAGAACTTTTACCTTATTTTATATGATACATTATATCTATCAAAAATACTCAAGCATGCATAGTATTTTCAATCTAATTTTTGTATATTTTTTATAAAAATCCATGGAATTTATATAAAAAATATACCACAGCAAAGGAGAATGGTAAAAATGAGAAGTTGGAAAAAAACGCTTGGAATTGTTGTCAGTCTGGCTGCTGTCCTGGCAGTGGCTGTCACCTTCTTCTCCGTAGCAGGAACTTCCTCAGGGGATACGGTAGAGATTCGCCTGGCCCACAACCAGGCTGCAGGTTCAGAGATTGCAGATTCCATTGCCAAAATCTCGGAATTTGCGGCAGAAGACCCAAGCCAGGGCCTGAAAGTCTCCATTTATGCCAGCGGGGTACTGGGAACGGAGAAAGAAGCCATCGAAATGGTAAAAGCAGGAGTTTTGGATATGGCAAAAGTCAGCTCCAACACTTTGGGGCAGTTTAAAGATGAGTATTCCATCTTTGCCGTGCCTTACCTGTTCCAAAGCCAGGAACACTACTATGAGGCCTGCGAAAACAGCGAGAAGGTAAAAGAATTATTTATGTCAACCGCAGAAGACGGATATATCGCCATCGGCTACTACGCCAACGGTTCCCGGAACTTCTATCTGAAAGACAATATTCCCTGTACCGACCCGTCGGTTCTGAAAGGAAAGAAGATCCGCTCCATGCCCAGTTCCACCTCCATGGATATGATCGAGCTCATGGGCGGCTCCCCGGTTCCCATGTCCGCCGGAGAAACCTACAGCGCACTTCAGCAGGGAATCGTGGACGGCGCAGAGAACACGGAGCTGGTTCTGACTGTAGACGGGCATCAGGACCTGGTGAAGGCTTACACCTACACGGAACATCAGTATTCTCCGGATATCTACATTATCAGCACCAAAACCTGGAATAAACTGACAGACGGGCAGAAAGAGCTTTTAGTCTCTTCGATTCAGAAAGCCAACGACAATTTTAAGAGCCTCTACAACAACATGATGCTGGAAGCCACGAAAGAAGCGGAAACCCACGGCGTCACCATCTACCGGGATATTGACAAGACGGCATTTATCCAGGCAGTACAGCCTGTTCATGAAAACTATTGTTCCAAAGGGGAAAGCTACAGGGCACTTTATGATGATATTCAAAAATACGCACGTTAAGGAGGAGCAAGATGAAACTGCTAAATAAGATTCTGGAAACCGTTCTCGCCGTTGTGGTGGCGGTTATGGTCATCGGCTGCTTCTGGCAGGTATTTACCAGATTTATTTTAAACAGCCCCAGCAAATATACGGAAGAACTGCTTCGCTACCTGCTGATCTGGATGACCATGCTGGGTGTTCCCTATGCATACGGAAAAGAGCGCCATCTGTCCATCAACCTGTTCACCCGCTCTTTTGACAAACGGGATTCCCTTATGACCAAAATCGGAATTGAGATCCTGATTCTGTTCCTGAGCCTGTTTGTCATGGTTGCCGGAGGTTTTATGGTAACTTCCAACTCCGCCGGACAGATCTCCCCGGCACTCCATATGCCCATGGAACTTTACTACGCCTGTGTTCCCATCAGCGGAATTTTAATGGTGATCTACAGTGTCACCAGGCTCACAGGATTTTCAAAACAGTGGAAGGAGGAAAAATAAATGCAGATTCAGGCAGCCATTGTTCTTGTTACCGTATTCTTTCTGCTGCTGGCTTACGGCGTCCCCGTATCCTTCAGTATCATCAGTTCCGCCCTGGTTACGGTCATTATGTTTTTAACTCCGGGATTCGGAATGTTTATCTCCGCCCAGAAACTGGTCGGCGGCATTGACAGCTTCTCCCTCCTGGCAGTTCCCTTCTTTATCCTGGCAGGACTCCTTATGAGCAGCGGCGGCATCGCCAGACGCCTTGTGAATCTGGCTCTGCTGATCTTAGGGAGGGTCCCCAGTTCCCTGGCCCTTACCAATATTGCGGGCAATGCCATGTTCGGTTCCATCTCCGGTTCCGGTATCGCAGCCGCCACTGCCATCGGCGGCGTCATGAACCCTCTGGAGAAAGAACACGGTTATGACGAGACCTTTTCCGCAGCTGTCAACATCGCCTCCGCACCTGTAGGACAGCTGATTCCGCCTACTACGGCTCCTATTATTTACTCTACGGCTGCCGGCGGAATCTCCGTGGCCGCCCTTTTGATGGCAGGCTGGCTCCCAGGACTTTTGTGGGCCGGACTGTGCATGATTGTAGCACTTCTCTACGGACAAAAGAAAGGCTATATTGTAAAAGGAGAAAAAGTTACTGCTTCCCAGGCTTTAAAGACTATCTGGGATGCCATCCCCAGTCTGTTTCTGATCGTTATCATTATCGGCGGCATTCTGTCCGGCAAATTTACGGCCACGGAAGCCTCCGGCGTTGCGGTAATCTATGCCTTTATCCTGGCTGTTTTTATCTACCGCAGTATTAAGCCTTCCCAGATTATGGGAATTCTTACGGACACGGCAGTAATGACCACCATTGTGATGCTGATCATCGGGGCCTCCTCCGTACTCAGTTTCGTACTCAGCTTTACCGGACTGCCTCAGGCCATCAGCAACCTGATGCTTGGCATATCGGACAACAAAATCGTCATCCTCCTGATTATCAACCTGATCCTGCTGATCGTGGGAACCTTTATGGATATGGCGCCGGCCCTTCTGATCTTCACTCCAATCTTCCTTCCGGTGGTGAAAAACCTGGGCATGGATCCCATCCAGTTCGGTATTATGATGATCATGAACCTGGCCATCGGCACCATCACTCCCCCTGTGGGAAGCGTACTGTTTGTAGGATGCAGCGTGGCTCACCTGCCGGTGGAAGATGTTATGAAACAGCTGATTCCTTACTTTCTGGTGATTGTGGCAGGACTGCTTTTAGTAACATTTATTCCTGCCTTCTCCATGTGGCTTCCGGGCATACTGGGGCTTTTGTAAAGAATCAGACAGGCCGCCTGACTTACTCAGGCGGCCTCATGGAAAACTCCGGATTGGGAACATTGGTGTAGGTAACCGTATTCAACGTTTTTCTGTACTTTAAAGGTGATAAGGTCATATAAGTCTTAAACATACGCTCAAAATAAGTAAGACTTTCATATCCCAGAGTATGGGCGATCTCCGAAATGCTCATATCGGTTTCTTCCAGGTATCTCTTGGCCTTGCGGATCCGATGAATATTGGTATACTCGCTGATGGTATAGCCCGTAACCTCCTTGAAAATCCGGCAGATATAAGACTTGCTTAAGAAAAACCGGGACGCCAGCTCATCCAGAGAAACGGGACGCTCACAATGTTCAGAAAGATAGTCGGCAATGCCGTAGGCAAGCTTATACCTGGGGTTATCACTGTCAGAAGGGATCTCCTGACGCTGTCTTCGGACAAAAGCCATCATCTTAAAAAGCCATGCCAGAATATCCAGATCAATCCCGGTCTTATAGTTGTGTTCCTTTGCCTCAAGAGCATGGCGAAGCCCGCGGAACAGACTGAGAATCAAGGACTGCTGTTCCCGATCCAAGTGATAGACCCCATAATAATCATCAAAAAAACGGCCAAGCTGGAGAGACGGATAACGTGCATCATAAGACTCCATCTTGTCCCTGGTTATGTAGAGGATAATGCGGTTGTGGCCGTCATTGGAACCGGACACGGATCTTGTCATGTGAATCAAATTGGAATTCACAAGAATTAAATCCCCCGCCCTGGCTATATACTCCCGGTTGCGGAAGAAAAACACCCGTTCTCCCTCTACGATATAGAAAATTTCATACTGAGTATGAAAATGCTTTACCCGCATATCGAATTTGCCGTAGCGTACCATCTGCTCTAAGGCAATTCCATCTGTTTCACCATAATACGTAACTTTTTCCATAAAATTATTATACACTAAATACTGGCGGAAATCCAGTTATCGGAGGGGAAAATGAAAGACATTAATCAAAAAGAACTGGAAACAAAATTAGACCTGGTTATTGAAAAACTCATGAACTTAGGAGGCCCTGAGGACGAACAGGAACTGGCGGAAGGCGGCGAAAAAATCGGCTTCTTCAAACGTGATTTCGGAATCCATGAGTGGGACTGGCCCCAGGGAGTAGGGCTCTACGGCCTTCTCAAGATTATGAAGATCAAAAACCGGGATGATTACAAGGATTTTCTTTACCGGTGGTTTAAAGACAATATAAGCGCCGGGCTCCCGTCCAGGAATATCAACACCACCACCCCCCTTTTAACTCTGGCGGAATTGAATGAATCTTATCATGATGAACAGTTTGAAGAGTTATGTCTGAAATGGGCCGACTGGCTTATGTACTGTCTCCCCCGCACCAGGGAAGGCGGCTTTCAGCACGTAACCAGCGCCAACGGCGACCGTCAGGGGGTCCGTCTCAATGAGAATGAAATGTGGATTGACACTCTGTTTATGACGGTCCTGTTCCTAAACCGCATGGGTCAGACATACAAGCGCCAGGAGTGGATTGACGAATCCATCCACCAGGTACTGATGCACATTAAATATCTCTATGACAAGCAAAGCGGACTGTTCTACCACGGATGGACCTTCAATGAGCGCAACAACTTCGGCGGCATCTTCTGGTGCCGGGGCAACAGCTGGTTCACCTTAGGGATCCTAGACTATGTTGATATGTTCCAAGGCACTTTAAACGCCGGCTTAAAAGCATTTATTGTCGATACGTACAAAGCTCAGGTAACAAAGTTAAAGCAGCTCCAGGATCAGGAAAGCGGCCTGTGGCACACGGTTCTCACAGACAGCACCAGCTATCTGGAGACCTCCGGCACTGCAGCCATCACCGCCGGAATCCTAAAGGGTATCCGGTACGGAATCCTTGACGACTCCTTCCTGCCCTGCGCCTCAAAAGCAATTCAGGGGATCTTAAACAACATTGACACCGACGGCACGGTCCTTAACGTCTCCGGCGGCACAGGCATGGGATACAACGCGGACCACTATAAGAATATTCTCATCGCTCCCATGGCCTATGGCCAATCCCTGACCATCCTTGCCCTGGCGGAAGCCCTGGCCATATAAAAGACAAGGGGGAACAGACAATGAAAATCGGTGTTCGCGCCCACGATTACGGAAAACGAAAAATAGATGAAATGGCTGTTCTTCTTCACGACGAAGAGTATCAGGCCGCCCAGCTGGCTCTGCCCAAAGCCTTTATGGGCATTGACAGCTATGACCAGATCACCTCCCGGCACTTAGAGCAGATCCGCCGGGCATTTGACAAAAACGGGATCCAGATCCCTGTATTCGGATGCTATATGGATTTGGGAAATCCCGATCAGGAAGTGCGCCGGTACGCTGTAGAGACCCTGAAGAAATGTCTTTCTCTTGGCAGAGAACTGGGAGCCAAGGTGGTAGGCACGGAAACTGCCTACCCCCATTTAAACCCGGAACAGCGAAAACAGTGGAAACCCTACATGGAGGACAGCGTAAAGAGGGTCATGGAGGAAGCTGTCCGCGTGGATATGCCCCTTGCCCTGGAACCGGTATACTGGCACCCTCTCACAGACTTAGACACCACAGAAGAGGTCATTGATATGATCGGCGACAAAGACCATCTGCGTCTGATCTTTGACGCCTCCAATCTTCTGGAATTCCCGGAGCACACAGACCAGGATCAGCTGTGGACTGTCTGGCTGGAGCGCGTGGGGGAATATGTAGATGTGCTTCATATCAAAGATTTCTCCCTTGGCCCCGGCAGAGTCTACCAGCCCGAAGCCCTTGGAAACGGCGTTATGGAATACCGGGCCATAAGCCGGTGGCTTAAGAGACAGAACCGGGAGCTTTATCTTCTCAGGGAGGAAATGAATCTGCTGTTTGCCAAGGAAGATCTGGCATTTATGAGGAAACTGTGATCTTACCGGTCCGTGAATCCCTAATGCAAACTCTTATTCAATTAACGCTTTCAATTTTATAGGGCTGTGAAAAATGGATTGGTTCTATCTCTATTTTTCACAGCCTGCTTTTGTTCATTTCCTCCCCTCTTTAAAGTACATATATATTGTTAATTTATCTTATTTCTGTTATGATTAAAGAATGAAAACAGAGAAAAGAGGATTTCCTGAGATGTTAAAAGACTTGGTGTACAGCTGCCGTTCTTACCGGCGTTTTTATGAAGAAAAAGAGATTTCCATGAATGATTTAAAGGATTTGGTGGATCTGGCCAGAATGACGGCTTCCACAGCCAATTCCCAGGCTCTGAAATTCAAACTGGTGAATATGAGGGAAGACAATGCAAAAGTCTTTGAAACCCTGGCCTGGGCAGGGGCCCTTCCCGACTGGCCGGGACCGGAAAAAGGAGAGCGCCCGTCAGCTTATATTCTGATAGCAGAAGATCGGACCATAGGGAAAAATAAACTGACCGATACCGGAATTATGGCCCAGACCATGATGTTGGGAGCTGTAGAGAAAGGATACGGCGGCTGCATGCTTGCCAATATCCAGAGAGACAGACTTGCAGAAGTCTTCGGCATAGATAAAGAACGGTATATGATCCAGCTGGTTCTTGCCCTGGGCAAACCCAAGGAAGAAGTTAAAGTGGTTCCTGTAGGGGAAGACGGAAAAGTGACTTATTACCGCGGCCAAAACCAGATCCATTATGTGCCTAAAAGAAGCCTTGAAGATCTGATTCTGGATTGACGGGTCAGAAATAATATATAGGAGAGCTCCCTATGCTGGAAGATACCGCATATTTTTGTGAAATAGAAAACGGGGGAGTCACCCTTTTGGAGTGCCGAGGGTATGACAGTCTGACTGCGGTGCCAAAGGATATTGAAGGCAGACCGGTGACTGCCCTGGCCCCCTACCTTTTTTCTTCTCATCCCAATTATAACGACACAAAACACTGCTTAGGCTTTTGGTGGTCTCCTGAAAAGGGACGTATTCCGGAAGAAGAAGCCAAGAAGCTTCCGCCTGTAAAAGGGGAAGTCTTGGAGGAACTTAGCCTGCCTGCCTCCTTAAAGCAGGTAGGATCTTATGGATTATATAATTGTGAAAAGCTGAGACGTCTTAAACTGTACAGTACTACTCTGGACTGGGGACCGGGAGTTTTTACAGGGTGTTCCAATGTAAAAGAACTGACCATTCATGTGGACGAATCCTGTAAATCCTGTATGAAAGAAATCTTAGCGGAATTGAGGCAGACTCTCCGGGTGACTTATATAGGACGGGGAACTGCCGAACTGATCTTTCCGGAATTTTTCGAGGAGGCTGTGGAAAATACGCCGGCCAGAATTCTGGTGACCAATACCCATGGATGCGGCAAGCAATACCGCAACGCTTTTGTGGGAACTCAGTTCCAATTCCAGGAGTATGACAGTCTGTTTCCCCATGTTCAGGTTCAGGAGCCGGAGGAACTGGTGACAGAACTGGCTCTGGGGCGAATCATGAGCCCATATGGGCTTTCGGAGAAACACCGGCAGCAGTATATGGAATATTTAAAAGAGCATAAGGAAAGGGCAGCCTGTCAGGCAGCAAAGGCGGAAGATATGGAAAGACTTCTTTGGCTGACTGAGAACATGATTTGGGACAAAGAGGAATTAAAAAGAATCATTGCGGCAGCCGGAAATGCCGGGAATATGGGAGCGGTCAGTTTTCTTATGAATAAAACAGCAGGCGGAGAAGGGAACAGAAAGAGAAAGCGTTTCGTACTTTAAAGAACAATTGTGGACAAAGCAGGAGGAAATACAAATGAATCTGTATCTGTATGTGATTTTTGGGGCAGTAAGTTTCCTGGCATCTGTGGCGGGAGCGATCTGCGGAATCGGAGGGGGCGTGCTGATTAAGCCTATTTTAGATGCTTTCGGAGTGCTCAGTGTAGCCAGCATCAGTTTTCTGTCCGGCTGTACGGTTCTGTCCATGTCCTGCTATTCGGTGGTGAAGGCCAAGATGAGCGGCTCCTCCCTCGTGGATATGAAGACAGGAACGCCGCTGGCAATAGGGGCGGCCTTAGGCGGTGTGGCAGGAAAGATGATGTTCCAGTACATCTCCGGTCTTGCTGCCGACAAAGACCAGGTAGGAGCCGTCCAGGCAGTGTGCCTTCTGATCATCACCTTTGGCACTATGGTATATACACTGAAAAAGGATAAGATAAAGACGCACCATGTGACCAATGCCGGCGCGTGTATTCTTATTGGACTGGTGCTGGGAATCTTCTCTTCCTTTCTTGGCATCGGAGGCGGACCCATTAATCTGGTGGTTCTGTTTTTTTTCTTTTCCATGGAGACCAAGACGGCAGCTCAAAACTCCTTGTACATTATTCTGTTTTCTCAGATCGCCAGTCTTTTGAATACGCTGATTACCCGAACAGTTCCGGAATTTGAAGCAGGGCTTCTCATTCTCATGGTTGCCGGCGGAATCTTAGGCGGCGCCGGCGGACGGGTTGTCAACAGACGCATGGATGGAGCTATGGTGAATAAGCTGTTTATCGGGCTTATGGTGATCATTATGCTGATCTGTGTATACAATATTGTGCAGTTTATGTAGCAGTACAAGATTTGCTTTCAGTCAGCATTGGGCACAAAATAAAAGAAAAAGGAGGGCGGATCATGCCGGCCTTAAGTATTTTGATAAAACCAGCATCGGGAAACTGCAACATGAGATGCAAATACTGCTTTTACGCGGATGAGCAGGAACATCGGGAAATATTTTCCCATGGCATTATGTCGAAAGATACCATGCACCGGGTTATCGACCGAATCCTTGAGTATGGAGATCATACATGTACCATAGCTTTTCAGGGCGGGGAACCCACTCTGGCGGGCCTTGAGTTTTATGAGGACATGGCGGAGTATATTGCCTCCTGTGAGAATCCAAGGAGGATCCGGTTTGCATATGCGATTCAGACTAATGGGTACAACATTGATGAGAACTGGGCAGAGTTCTGGGCCAAACACCGGTATCTTGTGGGAGTTTCCCTGGACGGGCCAAGGGAGATTCATGACCGGTATCGGCAGGATGCCGCCGGTAAAGGTACATTTAACCGAATCATAAAGGGAATCCGCCTGCTGGAAAAATATCATGTAGAGTACAATATTCTGACGGTAGTGACAGGTGCCACTGCCAGAAGCGGTCAGAAGATCTATAATTTTTTTAAAAAGAACCATATTCATTATCAGCAGTATATTGAATGCCTTGATCCCATAGATGAAACTCCGGGAGGACAGGAATATTCCCTGACACCGGAAAAATATGAGGAATTTTTAAAGTCCATGTTTGATGTGTGGTATCTGGACGCGAAAGCTGGGAATCTTCTTTACAACCGTTACTTTCAGAATCTGATGCTGATCCTGAACGGACAGCCTCCGGAGAGCTGCAATATGCGGGGCGTGTGCGGACGGCAGTGGGTCATTGAGGCGGACGGAAGCGTATATCCCTGTGATTTCTACGCCCTGGACCAATGGCTTTTGGGCAATATCAGGGAAGATGGTTTTGAAAATATGGAACAGCGTCGGGATGAACTGGGATTTGTACAGTGGTCTGAGCAGATTCATGAGGACTGCAGGTCATGCAGATGGTTCGCTCTGTGCCGTGGCGGCTGCAGGCGGAACCGGGAACCGGTTACCTGTGACAGTACCGGAAAAAATTATTACTGCAGCGCTTATAAAGGATTTTTTGAGTACGCTTACCCAAGACTTTGGGAAGTATACCGGGAAGCGGTGAGCGGAAAATAGGCGAAAGGGCGGAAGATTCCCGCCCTTTCCTGTCAGAATTTACATTATTCCTTTATCTTATCAATATACGCCAGATTGACGCCTATAACATTAAGAATAGCCTTTAAAGCCAAGTATTCATCTTTTAATTCGGCATAGGTTCTTACAGCATGTTCTTCTTTGGCCAGTATCATATATTTCTGAATTTTTTTAAAATCATCTACAGCATTCTTAGCAATCTCAGCGCTTGTCGGCATATATTCACCCCTTTTCCAGGAAACAGGTTATGTGGTATTTTTATTATAACAACGAGAAAAAATGGTGTAAAGTCTTTCTTAAGATTAAATCAATTTCCTAAGGGGTTCCTGGAAATTTTCATGACCTTTTTTCATAAAACACTGGTTTTTCTTCCCTTCATCTTATAAAATAGTAAGAGAAGTCAAATCTAACAGAAAGGAAAACTTACTTATGATCATCACATTAACGGATCAAAAGGCCCTCACTTGTGCCTCTGTTGACTCCGTCGGCGCACAGCTGATCTCCTTAAAAGACGCAGCGGGAAAGGAATACATCTGGCAGCGGGACCCCGCCGTCTGGCCGAACTGCTCCCCTTTACTTTTTCCTTCCGTAGGCAACTGCCGAAAGGGACGGACACGGTTTGACGGCCAGTGGTATGACATGCCTAAGCACGGCTTCTGCCGGGATGCTGACTTTGCCGCAGAACAGACATCTCCCGACTGTGCCGTCTTCCGCTTTGCCGCCAACGACCATACGCGCCGTTTCTACCCTTATGATTTTATACTGTCTCTCTCCTATAAACTGAAAGACGGAATTCTGTTCATGGATTACTCTGTAGACAATCCGGGAGACAAACCGTCCTGTTACTGCATTGGTTCCCATCCAGGTTTTATCTGTCCCCTGGAAGAAGATGAACAATTTGAAGATTATCAGCTTGAATTTGAACAGGAAGAAAACACCTGCTCCATGGTCTATAACCTAGACATTATGGAATTTGATACCCATATCCCAGGCGTTGCGCTGAATCACACCCGCATTCTGCCCCTGACCTATGACTTATTTAAAAATGATGCTGTATTCTTTGACTCCATTCTCTCCCGAAATGTCTCCATCATTCATCGGGGCACCCGAAAAGGCATTCAGGTCTCCTACCCTGACTTCGAGACTGTAGCCTTCTGGACCCCTTACGGGCCCAATGCTCCCTTCCTCTGTGTAGAGCCCTGGAATGGATCTGCTATTCGAAACGATGAAGACGACGATTTTATCAGCCGTCACCATGTACAGATTCTTAAGCCGGGAGAGACAAAGTCCTACCATATGGAAATAAAAATTTTATAATGGAACACATCCGAATTTCGCACAGTGACGGCGGCTTTGCTTTTCAAAGCCGCCGTCAGGGCATGAAGGGTTATTTTTTTGCTTGACAATATCGAATATCGATATTATACTTATATTATCGATATTCGATATTTCTCAACATGAAAGGAGACTCCATGGCCCGCGAACAATTCCAAAGTCTCAGTGAGCAGATGTACTATATCCTCCTTGCTCTTTGGGAGCCCCAATGCGGTGCAGACATTTCCCGTCAGGTATCCTCCCTGTCCCAAAGAAGGATCCAGGTGGGGCCAGGCACCCTTTACACTCTTCTGGCCCGGTTTGAAGAACAGCAGATCATACGAGAGACCGGCAGTCAGGGCCGAAAGCGCTATTATATGATTACGGACAAGGGAAAATCCATGCTGCACACAGAATATGCAAGACTGCAGGCCCTGGTAAAAGACGGCTCTGCCTGTCTTGGCTCAGAAAAAGGAGATTGCTATGAAGAGTAAAAAACATGTACTCTGCTTTTATCAGGTTTATGAAAATGATTCTCTAAAAGATTACCTGGAAGATATGGCTCTAAAAGGCTGGAAACTGACAAATTTCGACAACTTTTTCCTTCACTTCCAATCCTGCGCCCCTCATCGGATCCGCTACTGCGTGGAAGTCATGACCTCCTCCAGCCCCTTTGCCTCCAATTTAACCCCAGCTCTCACAGAGTACCGGGAATTCTGCCGGGACGCCGGCTGGGATTATGTCGGCACTAACGGATACCTTCATGTATTTTATACTGAGGATGCGGAGGCCATCCCTGTGGAGACCGACTCCCAGGAGCGCTTCCACAATATCTGCAGGGCTGCCACAGGAGTATACCGCACCTTTGGTCTGCTCTTTGTTCTTCTGGGCCTTCTTAATGCGCAGATATGCTATCAAAAGAAGACTCTCCTATGCTCTCACGGCGCTGTAATCCTTCTTCTTCTGGGCTCTGCACTCTGGTCAGCGGGCGACTTTCTTCGGTGGAAGAAGCGGGCCCGGCTCTCCTTAAGCCGCACAGGCACCCTGCCCTCCACACCCTGGAAAACGGTATGCAGAAAGAACATTGCCGTATACTGCCTGGTACTGCTTTTTGTCGTGTCTATGTTCTTTGCCACCTTTTCCCGGATTCCGTCAGACACGCGAATATTTATTATTCCTTATCTTACGGTCTATGTACTCCTGCTCTTTGTATTTTCCTGGCTCATTCATCTTCTTCGGGAAAAATGCGCTTTCAGCAAGACAGTCAATCTTGTAATCTATTGGGGGGCTGCTGTCTTGATGGGGGCAGTGATTACCACCATTCTCGCAGCTGCCATCTTTTGGTATGTGGCACGATGAGCAGGAAGGCAATCAAAAAGGCACCCCGATGCCGAGGTGCCTTTGCTGCCCTACATCCTCCTAATAAGTCACCCGAAATCCTGCCTCTTTCACACAGGGAATCTCCGCCATCTCCATATTCTCAATGGAGATAAACCGCTGTTTCTGCAGATCCGCCAAGAATTTCTCAATATTCCTCTCCTCCCCCTGGACCTCCATCTCCACCCGGTTGTCATAAAGGTTCTTCACCCACCCCGTAAGGTTCCGTGACTGAGCCAGGTAGCTGGAGCGGTAGCGGAAACCTACTCCCTGTACTGTACCCGAAAAGTAAATATGCCTTCTCACTTCCATATTCTTGATTCTCCTCTCCTTAAAGCTGCATGTATTTCTAAGCACACCGGCTCTCTTTACGTATCTTCCCCAAGAACCCCAAACTCCCTCTTCTCAAACTCCTGAATGGATATGGATTTCTTGTTGGGATTGGCAAAAACAAAAATCTTATCCACCGTCTCCAGATAATTCTGTATCTTATCGTTGGTGGCGCTGATCAATGCCTGGAATCCCAGCCCCCGGATGAGTTCGATACAGCTGGCCACTTTCTCTGCGTCCATTTTGGAAAATGCCTCGTCCAGTACAACCAGGCGAATCGTGGGATTTCTGGAAGGACCAGGCTTCAAGTCAATCTTATAAGCCTGGGCAAAACTGGCCAAAAGCGCCACATACAGCGGGTTCTGTCCCTCCCCGCCGGAATTCTTCTTGATCATCCTGCCAAGGCCGATTTTGATCACCTCATCCTCATTCTCAATAAGCTGCTGCATGTCAAAAGACAGGTAAGTCCGGTAATCCGCGTATTTGTCCATATTCCGCTTTGCCTCCTCCAGCTCCTGAACCGTGGCATTCTCAGGTGGAATAAAAATGCTGATCAGATCATTGACCATAGCGCCGTAATGGTTCTCGTGCTCTACGGTAAACATGTTCAGCTGATTATCCAGACCGATATCCAGGTCAGAAGGATTGATGTCCAGGGCATCATCCATAAACATATCATAGTACTGTCCGTCCGGTCCCTTATTCCTGCCGATATAAAACTGATATTTATCTTTACCAAAGTCAAGCCTGCTGATAATCCGGTTCAGCTCATCCTTTCGCTGCAGAGCCTCCTTGATGGCGCTTCGTATCTTATACATAAAATCATCTTTAAAATGCTCCACTGCAGTCCGCGCCTGACTGGCGGCCTGAACCCGGAATTCCTCCAGACGATCATCGTTCAGATGAGCCAGAAGCTCCTGATATTCCCGGTTTTCCTCTGCAGTAGGCGAAAAATTCCGATTCTGATACATCCGCAAATAAGCGCTCCGAAGTTCCACAAGCCGGTTCATCTCCTGCTGCCGTTTCTCCTGAGACGCAGTCATCTTCCCAAGGAAATCGCTGCGCAGCGTATCATAGCGCACACCGGCACGCTCCTTTAGAATCCGGTTCAGTTCTTCTTCCCGTTCTCTGTTTTCTCTTAAGTTTCCTTCCTTTGCCGCCAGTTCCTCATTGAGAGTCACCAGGTTGTCCCGTTCCCTTCTCTCTTCCCTCTCCAGATCATCTGCCCTCCGTTCCATCTGCCGTAGAATCCCTTTTCTCTGGTCACACAGGCTAAGGAGAGCTTCACGTTCATTCTTCCATTGATCCACATTCTGAGTCAGCAGCTCCTTAAGCCTTGCCTCCAGCTCTTCTTGCTCCTTGACCTTCTCCTTATAAGAAGCCATATCCTCCTTCCACTCCAGATACACGGATAATTCCTGACTCAAATACTCCAGCTCCAGAGTCCGTCCTGCCCCCTCCGCGGTCTCCTTAAGAGGTTCTGTCTTTTCCTCCATATCCTTTATAGCCTTTTCCAGCAGCCTGACTCTCTGGCGCATGCTGCTTTTTCCGATATAGGCGCCTGTGGTATAGAGCGACGGATTCATATGCTGAATCCGGTAATTATGGTAGGACACACAGTTTTTGGTAACTCCAATCCGGCAATTTCGCAATTCACTGACATTCGCACACTTCATGACCCGCCCCAGAAGAAAATCCACATAAGCCTGAGCATAATCACTTCTTGCCAGAACCTCTTCTGCCAGCGCGCCTTTTGACACCTGACACGGGGCCCCTGTGATCCGCTCCGTATCCAGCACCGCCACACGGCTGAATCTCTCCCGGTCCATTTCTTCATAAATCTTCATGGCAGTCTGAGCATATTTAGGCTCCACAACCAGAGACAATTTGTTGTATCCAAGGTATCCTTCCACGGCGCTGCGCCACTCTTCGTCCCGGATGTCCAGAAGATCCGCCAAAATCTCCACATTCACACTTTTTCCGGTCTCCTGGTACAGACGGTTCTGCAAAACGGTTCTGGCCTGCTCCAGTTCTTTCGGGTAGGCCTTTTTGCCCATCCGAAGCTGGCCAAGTTCCTCCTGTGCCTGACTCATGGCCTTTCTCAGATCCCGCAGTTCGCTCTGCGCGCGCTGCTGCTGCTTTGCAGCGTCTGCCCGCACTTCCTCAAGATCACTTTTCAGACGTTTAAGTTCTTCCTCTGTAATCGTCTCCTGGTCAAAGGCCTGAATATCCCATAGAGTCCGGTTGGATACGCTGTCCTCCTTTTCCCACTCTTTCAGGCGAAGGGCTGTCTGTTCCCATCTGGCTCTGCTGTTCCCCAGCCGTTCCACCAGACCATTCAGGGCTGCAAACTGATCTTTCATCTGGTCATACCCGGTCATGGCAATCTTTTTCAAAAGCTCATCACTTTTTCTCCCCGTCTCATCAATGGCGTCTCTCTCTTTTTCCGCTTCCTCCCTGGCTTTTTTTACATTTTCCTCCAGAAAACGGATCTTTTCCTGACACTCTGACACTTTCAGCCTTCCCTGGAGAATATCCAGCTTTTCACTATAATACCGAAAAGCCTCTGTCTGCCTTCCAATCTCCGATACGTGATCATACTGGCCGCAGATCTCCTTTAACTTCCCGATCTCCTGGCAGGTATCCTCAATCTTCCTTCGCATCCGCCCGTACTCCATGACACTCTGCTGCATATCCTCAATGTGAATATCCTGCTCCATACAGATGTATTCTTTCACAAACTGCTCTAACTTAATGTTCATTCGAAATGGAATGGCCCGCTTAAAAAGCCTGGGGAACTTCTCCGGATCCAGGCCGCCCAGATAAATATCATAAAGCTGTTTGCGGAACCGCTCATTGTGGGCGCCGAAATAGCACTCTTCCTTAGAAAAATTCCCCAGCAGCCATAATTTTACTTCCTCTGTGGACATGGCGCGGCTCCGTGCTTTCCCGGCATTCCCGCCCTTTTCCCCTTCTGCCTCCTCTGTCTCTTTCCCTTTGCAGATTCGGTATTCGTGTTCCGGTATGGGGCCTTTATGCCAGAAGAACATCCGCCCGATCTCATTCGAAGCCGTCTCCACATCAAACACCACTCCCACGCACTGGCATTCCCCTGTGTCCGTTCTCCTAAGCTCCATGACAATAGTACTGGAAAAATTCTGATTCCTCAGATAAGAGAAATGATTATCCTCCCCGATATTTACCATGCCCCGCAGATATTCGATCAGGCTTCGGTCCGAATCGTCAGCCGCGGCTTTATTGAAAAATCCCCGCCCGTCTGTGCTGGCATAGAGCACAATCTGCATTGCGTCAATCACCGTAGATTTGCCGCTTCCCGAATGCCCCGTAAAAAAATTAATCCCTTCATGGAAGGACAAAGTCTTGTGCCTGATATAATGCCAGTTATTCAGGCAGATTCTGGACAATGCCTCAAACCTCTGATTCTCCATCTTCCTCATCTCCTTCCGTATATGTCTCAATCAGCGCGCGCACGTCATCCCCCATAAGCACTACATTTACAGTAGGATAAATCACCATGCGGCTCACACCGTCCATCTCCTCCAGCACATCCACAGGTTCAATCAGCTGATAGCGCCGAAGAAGGGCAAGACTCTTTCGAATCTCCGTCACGGAGGGCTGTTTTTTTAAAAGCCGGTAAGTCCCCAGCTTTTCGTGAATCTCCCCCAAAGAAGTCATGGCATTTACCGATGTGGACACAGAAGACATCTGCTCATCATAGATCAGTTTCAAAACCAGAATATACAAGGTAGCCAGCCGCGGAAGCTTTTCCCCGATAACCTGCTCCCCCCGGATATAGATCACCCCGATCTGGCTGTTCTCCACCACATCAATCCCCATAATTCCGAAATACGCTTTCAAAAACTCCAGATGTTTGCTGCATTCGTAATACTCCCGGTTCATCTGATACCGTTTCGTCTTCCTGTCATACTGTCTCTCCAGCAAAAATGTCTGCCTGTATAGAGCCTGCACACATTCCGTCACCTTCTGCTGGTCCTCTGAGGACAGCTCATCGTAATAATTGATCATCCCTTTCTCCTCTCAAAAGTAAGCCGCGGATACTTAAATCTCCCGTTATCTACAATCTCTGCCTCTTCCTCTCTCACCCGGTAGGGGCTGTCTTTTCTGACGGAACTGTCATAAGCCAGCACCAGCTTTTCAAAATCCTCCTTGGATGTAACGGTATGCTCTGTCACTTCCAGCCGCCCGTCTGTCATCCGTTCCAGAACAAACTCATTGATCTGCTGCCTGCTGTAGCGGTTGCGGACTCTGTTAAGCCGCAGAATCTCCTCCCCGGAAAGCTCCTTCGTCTCCTCATCTTCCTTAAGACTTTCCATAAAATCCGTCTTAAGACGCCGCCTTTTGTAAAGAGATTTCTCCGAAAGCACTGTCATCTGGGAAAGATTCATGAGAGCCCCCACTTTTTCGGTCTCCCTCTCCTGCTCTTGCCGTCCCTGGGTCTGAGACAGATGATTGAGAAGACGAATCACCAGGCCTTTCATGTTATCCTCTCTGTTTAACAGGTAATTGAGCCTTGTGACGGTAGCCCTCACATACCTGATATGTTCCTTGTCCATGTTCATAATGCGGTGCTCAATATCATCAAACCCCCGCTCAATCAGGTCAATCTGCTTCACCAGATCATCTGTCTGCATATCCAGCCCGCGAAGTCTTTTATTTCTTTCACACACCTGCTCAAGCCATGGCAGGTCCTGGCGCATCTGGCTGATCCACTTTTTTATGTCCGCCTTGTACAGATAGAAATTATCCGATGTCTTTAAAATATGGTATTTTTTCCTGACAATCTCCTCCACATAACCATCCAGATGTTCCCTTAACAGATCTCCGTAAACCTGCTGCTCCAGGAGACTTCCGAAAAATTTGTCCATATTGTGGAGCATATCCTGAAGGGTCTTGTTCAGTCTTCTCGTATTGACCAAAGCTGCTTTCAGAAGAGAAATGTTGGAGCGGGGATCATTTTTAAACGCAAATAATATGGCATACACATTCTGAATATACACCTGAGTCTCATCCTCATCTTCCCCGGACAGATGGACAAAAGCATCCACAAATACAGCCGCATAATCAGGAATCACAATATTCACGGCCATGGCACTGTAATCCTCCACCCGTCTCAGCCATCCGGTCCGCAGAAGCCAGTTGACGATTCTGGCGGACAAAGGCTCCAGCAGGTCAAAATCATCCTCTGTCTCCTCCTGTTCCAAGGTCACCTTCTCCTTGGCAAAGTAATCGCTTAATGTCTGAATACAGATCTCCCGGCTCAGATAATAGTTGCTGTACTGATACTCCTCATTGATCTGCAACAGAGCGTCAATATAAATCTGCCTGTTCTTTGAACGGAACAGGCTCCAGAACGAATCCGGTATCTCCAAAAAATGGTTTGTCATCCTGCTGCCTTTCTTTTCGTCATACTTTATCTTAGTATATCATAAAATCCCGTTCTTTGGACAAAACACATAAAAAGTTCAGAATTTCCGTAATCCGCGGAAATCCTGAACTTTCTATAAAAACGATTCTCTTCTTATCCTCTTCTGATCTGCTCGCTGACAGCCATCATGCAGGCGGCTGTTCCGTGCTCATTGTCCCGAATCTGTACCTCGCTGACATAGTATTCCGGTTTGCCGGAACGTCCTTTGGGGTTGTAGGGATCAGGCCCGTCGCCAAGGCCCGCGCTGGCACAGATTCCATAGAGATGCCATCCGTCATCTTCTTTTTTCAGATAAGTATTTCTGACACCGTCAATAATCTGACTTCCTTTCTCTCCCATGGAAGCAGGAAGCATGCCCAGGCGCGCACCCTTCATCAGGGCGTAGGCTGTCATGGCGCTGCCGGAAGTCTCCGGATAATTGCCTGGAAGCTTGGGCATATCCACAACCTGCAGAAACATGTTGGAGGACTCATCCTGATAAGGAAGGAGGCCGTCGACGGTTCTTTGAAGCAGCTCTGTAAGCTCCTCTGCCCGGTCCGTATGGCCTTTCGCCAGTTCATATGTATCCGCCAAAGCCATTAAAAACCATGCCTCAGCCCTCAGCCACACTGCCGGGCTCCGCCCCGTATCCGGATCCGCCCAGTCCGCCTTGCGGCTCACATCACAGCCATGGATGTACAGACCCTTCTTCTGATCCCATAACAGCCGGTGAGCGCTCTGAAACTGATCAAGAATATCATCCCATTTGTCTTCCCCTGTTTCCGTCAGACACCTGGCATAGAAAGGCATAGCCATATAAAGACCGTCTAACCATACCTGGTTGGGATAAATATCTTTGTGCCAGAAGTTGCCGGTTTCTGTCCGGGGATAATCGTCCAAAAAGCCATATGCCTTTTTCACGCCTTCCCCATAGCGCTCATCGCCTGTTAAATCTCTCAAAATCCTTAAGGACTTTCCAAAACTCACCTTGTCGATATTGTGTTCTGCGCCTTCCCAGTTGGCCACGGAACCATCTTCTTTTACCAGCCATTTTCCGTTGTCCTTAATATATTGGTTCCACTTTTCATCACCTGTGGCCTGAGCCAGATAGGAAGCTCCCATGACGCACAGATCAATCTTATAATTCCACAGTGCTTTCTCCAGAAAAGCCGGTAAAATCCCTTCCATATATTGAGAAAAATATTCTAACCACACAGTTATTTGTCCTCCTTCATTTCATCATTCCTGGAAACCCATTTGGCAAATGAGTATTCCCCCCGGTAGTTGGAACTGTTATAGTGGGGATATTTTTCCGGAACATATTCTTTGCCTTTTATCTCACAGGGCCGGTCCTGGGTATAGATAAACATGCGGTCAGCATCCCACAGGACAATCTCATCTCTGGCATCCCCTGTAACGTTAATTACCTCGGCACACAGATCCGGATGGCCGTCGTCTGGGAAAGTCACTACCACGTCGCCGTCTCCATCCAGCATTCCTCCGTATGTAATATTGCCGTTTAATAAAATCAGTTCTGTCCCATCGCCCTGCCAGTTGACAGGCGCTATAATATTGCCGTTGGAACTTGGCTCCATGTGCCAAAGTTCATTGCCTTTGCAGTCATGAAGATAGATGATTCCCTGATACTCCCAATATGTGGTAGTACATATCTCAAGCCCCCTTCTCTCAGGGCAGTAGTTTGCGGCGCTGATTCTCTGGCCGTGACCGTTTAAATCCCTGTGCCGGATATTTCCCTGCTTATCCACGATCATAAAACCTTCCCAGCCGGAGACCATGGCGATCATTTCCTCCTCATCAGGGTCAAACTGACCTACAATAATCTCATCCGTATGGTCTACCTCTATAGGAAGAGTCCACATTAGTTTTCCGTCGCTTCCTATCATATTGTAACAGCTGAATATCTCGTCTTTTCCGTCTCCGTTAAAATCATATCCATAGGGAAAATGGCCTGTGTTTTTATAGTTAAATCTCCACAAAAGCTCTAAGTCACTGTTAAATACCCACAGCCTGGCATATCTGTCTTTAATCAAAATGTCCGTGGGCCGCTCTTTTCCGGAGACATTGACGATTCGGATGGCGTCTGCATTCAGACGGTCAAAGGCGTGCTTTTTAAACTCAATTCCAAGAAGCTGATCTCCCGGTATGTCGTTCATGGGAGTGGGAATCCATTTCATCACTTCTCCCGTCCGCCCGTCCAAAATCATCAGCTTAAAATCCCTGGCCATTATAACCTCGTCATACCCGTCTCCATTAATGTCATATACCTGGAAAGGCAGGTCCGCCGTAACATTCTGATTCTCCCTCATATCTGAAGGCTCACCGATCTGCCAGAGAATGGAGCCTGTATCCATATTAACCGCTGTCAGACAGCTGATATTGGAATATCTGTCCTTGTGGACCCGTTTCTGATGCTGAGCCATAACAAAATACCACTGTTGACCGCCCATGAGATGGCCAAAGCGAATCTGTCTGGCCGCCCCATAATTTTTCAGGTCTATGACTTTATGAAGTTTTGGCTGGGCATACCGGGCTCTTTTTTGAGCTGTCCGTCTTTCCCTCTCCTGTTTTTCCTGAATCAGTCTGCCATAAGATATTTCATCCGTAGTGACGCATACATCTGTAAACTGGGCCGGCATATAGCTGAACAGGGCGATCTTGCCATACTGGTAGTCACCGTCTTCCACCGAGAGAATCTCTTCTCCGTTAATCTTTCCCGTAAAATGGGTTCCCCGGCACACAACCTCCAGCCTGTAATAATCGTCGCAGTTATAAGCATATTCCGTCTCGCCTATGAGTGTACGGTTCTTTTTGCAGATCTTCCAGAACTGGGCCTTACCGCTGTTTATGCAGAAGGCATAGTTCATCAGGGATGTCTGGTAGCGAAAGACAATGCCCGCCTCTTCTGTGGTGCACAAAGCCCTTATTAACACCTGAACCGTATAGTCCCTCCAGTTTACATCTCCTGCTGCAAGGAGGGGGCTTACATTGCGGGTGAGAGGGTTGCGCACCCTCATCTGTTCTATATACTTTATCCCGTTCATCTCTGTAATGAGCCAGCTGGGACCCCGGTAATCCGCGTTTACAATAGGATCGTACCATTGTCCCGTATAGCCTGTTACCGGATAATAATGGTATTCTCCCATGGCCGAATGGGCATGGTCAAAGGGAAAAGAACCGATTGGAAATGATTGAAAATCATCCTGCAGCAATATGTAGTCCATAATGGAAGCCTCCTTGAATAGATGAAAGGTGCAGCCACATCAATGGCTGCACCTTCTGTTTACTGCTGTGCCAGATAAGCCGCCTGCTCCTGGGTTAAAAATTCCGCCCATTTATCCAGACATTCCTGAGACGTCATCTCTCCTAAAAGCACTGCCTGGAAATCAGTTGTCATATCTCCGTTGATAAAGGTAAAGTAAGAAGTCAGCCAGTATGGATTCTGAATCTGGACAAAGTTCTTATCCTCCACAATCTCCATACAGGTCTCCATAGTAGTGTCATTTTTAAACCAGTCAGTCTCATAGCAGTCCGTATTCGTGGGAACCTTTGCCATGGTCTCACACATGGTATTCATGGTGTCCGCAGAGCAGAGGGATGCAATGAGTTCCATAGCGCCGCTGTAGTCCGCTCCCTCCCCTTTGTTGCAGATGGAGAAAATGTTGGGCTGCATGGAAGAAGTCAGGTATCTTCCCTTATCGTTGGTAAGAGCTTTGGTAATTCCATAGTTGCCTTCGCCTAAGTTGGACAGATGGTTCTTCTCAGAAGAAGAGTTATGCATAATGTACAGAGCTGTTCCTGCGCCAAACTCCGCCACCATCTCGTTAAATCCGTTATTTACGCAGTCACCGGATACCCAGCCGTTTTTGTAGATATTCACATAAGCGTCCATGGCCTCTGCAAATTCGGGAGCATTGAGAATACATTTCCCGCTCTCGTCAAAGTAGGAACCTTCATATCCCAGTCCGTCTGTGTAAGTGAACAGCCATCCCAACAGGTTGTCATATGGCTTGTTGCCTCTTAAGCTGAAGAAATAGTTTCCGTTTGCGCTGTCGGCATACTGCTCGCAGAGAGTAAGAAACTCTTTCTGAGTCTGAGGCACTTCGATTCCCTTTTCTGTAAATGCGGCTGCATTGTACCAGGATAAGTCCTGATTATATCCGTAGGGAACTCCGTAAAGGTCTTCGCCGCCTGCCAGGTTCTTAAGGGTTGATACCAGGGAGGGAAGGATCTTGCCGGAATCTGACCAGCCCTCAAACTCCGCCTGCATGGGGTGAAGGGCATCCATAGCCACATAGGTCATAACATTGGAAAATCCAAGGCTTACTACATCAGGCATGGTTCCCGTAGCGATGGCTGTGGCAAATGCATCGGGGAAGTCTTTGTTGGCAAATCCCGTATATACAAACTCGTAATTGCTCTGGGAAGCGTTAAGCTCCTCAAAAATCTTCTCAAACATGGCAGTGGACTGCTCATCCGCCGCATGATACCAGAATTCGATTTTCTGCTTTTCTCCTGTGGCTTTGGCTGTCTCTTTCTGCTCTCCCGATTCTTGCGCTGCCCCGGAAGACTCCTGGCCTCCCTGTGCTGCTGTTGTAGTTGTCTGGCTGTCTCCGGATCCGCCGCATCCTGCAAGGCTTCCCATGGTCATAGCTGCGGCTAAAATTACTGCAAGTGTTCTTTTCATGTACTGCTCCTCCTTTATAATAATGTCTCTATCCCTTAACGGCTCCGCTTGTGGCTCCGCCTGTCAGGTGCTTCTGAATAATACCGAATAAAACCAGTGCAGGAATCAGTGCAACCACACAAGCTGCGGCGATTCCGCCGTAATTGGTGTTTGCTTCTCCCTGGAAGATACTTAAGGCCAGGGGGATGGTGTATTTTTCTTTTCTCGTAATAAAGGCTGTGGCGTAAACGTATACATTCCATGAATTGATAAATGCATAGGAACCTGTGGCCACAATGCTTGGTTTCATAGATGGAAGAAGAATCTTAAATACTGCCTGGAGCAGACTGCATCCGTCCACCTGAGCCGCCTCCTCAAGGGTTCTGGGAATGGCGTTGTAGTAGCCCATCATCATAAACATGCAGTAGGGCAGGTTGGTACAGGAACATACGATAATCAGTGATTTTAAGTCGTTGATCAGCTTTAAGCTGTTCATGGTTTCAAACAGGGGAATCATCAGCACCACTGCCGGAAACATCTGCGTACACAAGAGCAGTACATATACAAAGGCTTTTCCTTTAAATTTGTACCGCGACATGGCGTAGCCGCCTACCAGGGACATGACGCTGACCATAAGGGTAACGCTGATGGACACAATAAAGCTGTTGAGGAAATATTGTTCAAAGTGCAGATTTTTGAACAAATTCACATAATTCTCCAGTGTCAGCTGCCTGGGCCAGTATGTAAGCGGCTTGGCAAATACTTCTGTACTTGTCTTTAAAGAGGTAACGACAATCCAGTAAAACGGCGCAAGAGTGATCACCAGAAAGATTGCCAGGGGCACTATGAGAAAGAAAAATCTGCCAAGTCCTCTTTTTGTCTTTATGCTCATTAGTACATCTCCTCCTTGCCCAGTTTTCCCAGATTAATATAGATAAATGCCACAACCATCATAATACAGCTTGCAATGGCTGCCAGGGCTGATGCATAGCCGTAATTATATTCCAATTTGAATTTCTGCATAATGTACAGCGGCATGGTTATGGTTGCATTGTTGGGTCCGCCGCCTGTCAGTGTGTTAATCAAGTCTACTGCGTTGAATGTCCAAATGGAGCGGAGAAGGGTGGTGATGACAATGGTATCCTTGATCATAGGAAGGGTAATCTTAAATAAGGTTACCCATGTCTTGGCCCCGTCAATTTTAGCCGACTCATAAATATCGTCTGAGATTCCTGCCAGGGCGGACAGATAACTGATGGTAAAAAACGGAACGCCTCTCCACACATTGGCTATGATGACCGCTGCCATGGCCCGGCTGCTGTTGGAGAACCAGGATATATTCCGATTGATGATTCCCAGTTTTAAAAGCAGGTCATTGAGAACACCAAAGGTCTCCCCATAGATCAGGGACCAGATAATGGCCACCATAACGCCTGCCACTGCCCATGGCGACAAAACCAACGCCCGGTAAAGTCCCCTGCCCTTAAACTTCTGATTCAGAAGGTAAGCCACCCAGAATCCCAAAACAGTCTGAACCGCCACGCTGACAGCCACCCACACAAGGGAGTTTTTAATGGCTTTCATAAAAACCTTATCCTCTGTGAAGACTTCAACAAAGTTCTGAAACCCGATAAATTTTCTGGCATCAGGCTTTAGAAGCTGGTATTCCTGAATACTCATAAGGAACACGTTAACCATGGGCCATAATAAGAATATAGATACAAACAGCAAAATAGGTGCCAGCAATATATACGGCGTTGCCTGGCGTTTATAATACAAATATCGTTCTCTTTTGATTATTTTTTTCATCAATTGCCCTCCTTGCGAAACGGTTATGCAACCCCTTACTCTTGCTCCCTATTTTGTCAGAATTCTTTTTTGGTTTCAATTGACAAATTAAATAAGATATCCTCTATTTTTTATCAGTTCTCCCATTTTACTGATTTGTGAAATTTTTTATTTTATTTTCTTTCAAAAGATGTTATTTTATACCATATTTTTTCATATGCCTCCAAAGCGTCGATTTGCTGATGTTCAATTCC
This sequence comes from Clostridiaceae bacterium, assembly GCA_910574345.1. Taxonomy (GTDB): domain Bacteria; phylum Bacillota; class Clostridia; order Lachnospirales; family Lachnospiraceae; genus UBA3402. Next base: position 28,295 of record CAJSZV010000041.1, read on the forward strand.
TCAGCCGCAAGGGTTCGGTTTCCGTTATGCTTTAACAGACATGTCTCAATGTCATGTATCCTTTTTTCTTCCAAAAGGCTTTCGCCCCTCTCTTCCAGGTCATACAGCTCCGCCAGCAGATTATCCACATATTCTTCCGTTATTTTTCTTTTTTTGGCTGTTAAAATCATTCTTTCGCAGAAGGACTCCAATTGAATATCATTATTATCCCAGTGAAAATTCAAAATCCTCTGCCGGGCTTCCTGTGTAAGTACATGGTATCGGGAGTATTTGTCCAGATAGTGACGATAATATTGGTCTAACAGAATTTCCAGTTCCTCCCTTCGTTCTGACACACTGGGAAGAACAATATAAAAAGCCTTTAATACATGATACAGATCTCTTCGAAACTTTCCCTGAATTACAAGTTCTTTTAATGGGATTGACGAGAGGGCGATAATTCGGGAATTGACCCTCTGTATGCTTTCGTTTTCCACATCCTGCTGCCCGATCCATCGCTTCCGGATCACATTGAGAAGGCAGTACTGCGCAGGCAGACTCATTCTGCTGATTTCCCGGATCACAAGGGTTCCGTCGCTGGCCTTCATAAACGCGCTTTTCTTTTTCCCGTTGAAACTGTTTTCGGAGATGCCGAACAGCGCCTGCATCTGCTGTTCAACAGGAATGGTCTCCATATTGACAATGACAAAAGGACCGTTCTTTCTCAAGCTGTAATTATGGATTCCCTGACAAAGCTGTTCCAGTTCATCCCTTGATGTGCCTTCCATGAGAATGGGGACATTGGACTGTGCGTACACTTTTGCCAGATCAATGGTATCCTTGAGGCCCGGCCGCTTTTTAAGCAGATTATTCAGATTTTCGTAGGCCACAAACCCGGCCAGAAGTTTTTCCTTCATCTTGTCCTCAGACCAGCTTAGCCTTCTGGTACGGCTGCAGGAGACAATAGCGCCTATAATCCCCTGTTCCACCACAATGGCTTCCACGGTAACCACTTCCACATTCGTCCCGTTTCTGACAAAGGAAGAATATGTCTCTTCCTTCCCTGCAAGGATTCTGTCCACTGCTTCCCCGTCCAGAGCCGGAAACAGCTCAGTTATATGGCGCCCCACTGCTGACTCACCGGAAATCTTCAGAATCTCTTCCATAACCCGGTTCATGGTCTGTACCAGTCCGTCCGCTCCGATTTTTATGATGCCGTTGTTTGAACTGTCCAGCACTGTGCTGAACTGGGCGTAATTGTGCATCTCTTTTTCCGCCATGGCATACATGGTCTCCGCCTGGTTTATGGCGATCTCTATAGATTCTCCTGTTGTACTCTGGAACAGGGCGGGAAAGTTCTTCTGAGTGGCATACTGTATACATTTCTCTCCTCCGATTACTACGTCTATGCCTTCGGAAATGCCTGTTTCCACCTTTTCAAAATAATCCTCCCCCACCCTCATCTGGTAAATAACAAGTTTTACATCATAGAGTTCCTCAAAATATGTGGTATCGCAGAGCATTCCCTTCCAACAAAAAATACCGATCTTAGGCACAGGCTTATTTAGCATTTTCTTAGCCTTTACGATCAAAAGTCCTAACTCCTGGGCAGTCATTACCACCTCCACCGTGGTAACGCCTGTGTACTGTTTTACATCTGCTGCCTGGTGTCCTCTGGCCACAACAATATTAGCACCCAGTTCTATTGCCTTTCTGGTCTCTTCCACCACGTTGTCAATTGTGGTAACCTTGTTGACAATCACATGATGCTTCCTTTTTTCCAGTATAACCTCTGCCTGCCGGCGCATGGTTTCACTGGGAAGAAAAACTGCAATTCCTGACATTACCGCGCCTCCAATCCTGTATACTCCTCTGCCTGAATCCAACCGCTGAACTCTTCATAATCAAAATCCTGGGTATGCTTCATACGGCACAACAGCCTGCCGTCCTTAAAAGCCGCCTCCATCTCAAAAGTCGCCATATTTTCTCCCAGAAATCTTGTCCTCACATAAAGAGAACGCGGAGCTGACCACTGTATCCTGGTCATACATTCGTCTCCGTATAGAGGAAACCTTCCCTTTGCCTCTTTCTCCCAGCCTGCAGCCAGTTCATAACTGCCGTCCGCCCTGCCAAATACGATCTTTTCAGGGAAAAATTCTATCCAGTCCCATGAACTTCCCTCCTGGCACTCATACTTTTTCCCGCCATCGGACAGAAAGACCTGTGGCTCCCGGCGGGAACTTTGCGGCATAATTCCGGCGAATGCTTTATCAGACGCACAGACCGGAAATATATTTCTGTAAAGGCTGTCGAAGATCACCTGATTTCCTTCCCGCAAGATTGTGGTATCCGCCGTAGTCACAAGGGCGATTTTCTCATCCGGATAGCATAAAACAAACTGACCGCCTTTTCCGTAACACCCGAACCCGTTGTGAGTCAGACGCCAGAACTGGTATCCGTACCCCTGACGCTCTTCTCTGACTCCCTCCCTCATGGCGGTGCTGACCTGAAAGGAGGTGGCCTGTTTCATATATTCCTCTGGCAGAAGCTGCCTGCCGCAAAGCCGCCCGCCGTCCATGAGAAGCCTGGCGACCTTTATAAGATCATCTGTCCTGGCCATAAGACCGCTGCCTCCCATAGCTTCCCTGAATCTGTTTCTCATAAAATATGCTTCCCTGGAAAAGCCGATTTCATCAAGACATTTTTCTCTTAAGTAGGCGAGAATCTCTTTTTGCGCCAGTTTCTCAGCCAGAGCGCACAAAGTGTCCGAGGCTGATGTGTCATACGTAAAAATCATTCCCGGCTCATGATGAGGTTTGGCGGAAAAAAAACTGGGTACCCATGGGGCTTTGGGATTGCTTTTGTATGTGGTTCCCAAATGGCAGGTCTGCATTCTCAGCATATCCCCAATGGTCATGCGCTTAAGCTCCGGCATAACTTCCTTTGGGGTATATTGGGGAAAATAGGTGAGAATCGGGTCAGAAAGACTCAGCTTTCCTTCCTGGCAGAGAAATCCTATGGCCATGGAAACAAAACTTTTACTGATCGAATACATGCGCTGAAGGGTATCCTTTTGAAACGGCCCGAAATACCTCTCGTCCGCCACCTCCCCGTCATAGATCAGCGCCATGGAATGTAAGTCAATCTCCGCCTCTTCAAGATCTTTCAGAAATTTGTCAACTGCGTCTTTCACGATCCCTGCCTCCTAGTATAATAATGATATAGCCACAAGAGCTATAAAGTTAATAAGTTACAAGGTCATATCTGATGAATAACTGAAGGAGGGTTCCCCTTCCATCAGAAGTTATTGATAT
>CAJSZV010000042.1 GCA_910574345.1 Clostridiaceae bacterium
CCATATGCTTTGTTCATAGTTATCCTCCTTAAAATGATTTATTTATGCAGAAATCCGAGAAAACAAAAACTGTTTTCTCGGATAACTTTTTACACATCACTTGATTCTACTTATATAAAAATGGTAATGCCTGTGCTAACGGTTTTGGTGATGTTTCCATATTTTTTTCCGGGATAGGTTTCCCCCGTTCATCAAGATATTTATTTGCCAGTTCAGGCGTTACCTGTGCGTAGACAGTTGTTGTTACAATACTGGCATGCCCCAGAAAGGCTTTTATGGTTACAAGCGAATCGCCAGCCTCAAGCATATGGACTGCTATCGAGTGCCGGAATGAATGGGGGGAATATCCTTTTTCAAGAAATTTGTCCGGATGTTCCAGCCTGCAGACAGCCAGATATTTTTTTACAATCCCCTCCACACACGATATGGACATATGCTCATTTGTGCGGTTTGAAAAAAGATGCCTGTCCTGTACGCCGGGATCATTTGGGCAGAAACCCCGGCTTTTCATATAGCCTTTTAACAAAACCGTACAGTTTTGGGGGATGGTGACAATCCTTGACTTGTTCCCTTTTCCGGTAAGTTTTATTTTTGTCGGTACAGAGAAGGAAATATCTTTTATTGTGATATCACAGAGTTCCTGTGCCCTGGCGCCAGTTGCATAAAGCACGCTCAGCAGGGTTATATCCCTCTGTCCGGTCAATGTATTAGTATTTGGCGCAGAAAGGATGATGGACACTTCCTCTTTGGAAAAATATTTGATGGAAGCGTTTTTCGGTTCTTTCTTTTTCGGGGTTTTTACCATTGCCGTATAAAAAGGCATGGATGCCGTAAAATCCTTGTCCGCCGCATATTTCGCAAATGCCATGAGCGCAGCCCTCCGCAGGTTCCGGGTTTTCACCGTACAATGCCGCTTCTCCTCCAGATACGCAAGGAAACTGTCAACAGTCCCGCCGCCGAGCAGCTCAAAAGTCACTTTGTCCGGCTGGATGTCTCTTTCATCTGAGAAATATGTAAACAGGAGCCGGAATGCATACTGGTACGCTTCCAGGGTGTTGGCGCTGACCCCTTTGGAGGATGGGAGATAATCTGTGAAGAATCCCTCTAATAATGGCAGTATTGATCCTTTTTTCATTCGAAATCCACCTCCGGGAAAATATCTCCTATGGACTGTTCCATCCTCTCCTGTGAATCTTTATATAAAGTATAGTCTGTAGCAAGATACCTTTCCGTTTCCAAAAGCGACCTGTGCCCCAGGTATGCAGAAAGGTATGGGACAAACTGCTCCAGCGTCCGCCCTTTTGATTCTGCCTGAAGGAAGGATCTATAAGTAAAATAGTGCCGCAGGGTATGCGGGGATATTCCACGCCCATACTTTTCCTGCCGCCCATTGCTTATTCCCGCCTGTTCCATGACTGACAGGAACCAGTTACGGAAAGTCCATCCCAGGTAAGGTGTACCGGGAACACGGTCGCTTTCAAAAACATAAACAGAATCCGGGTTTTCAGAAAGCCTGCGTTTTTTATATATTTCCAGCAGGCTTGTCAGGGACGGGTCCATCGGGACGTCACGCTCCTTATCATTTTTCGCTTTCCTGATGTGCAGGATCCCTGTCCCAAGATCTACATTTTCCCAACGGAGCGCAAGCGCTTCCCCAAGCCGCAGCCCGCATCCGTAAAGAATGCGCAGCAGCATAGGGAATGCCCGGGATGACTTTGTGCTTTCACGCTGGTTCCCTAAAAATTCATCCGCCGCATGGATGATTGCAAGGAACTCGTCATCAGTAAAAGTATAAGGTATAAAATCAGAATGTTCCCTCATGTACTCAGGCTCAAAAGCCGGGATTTCCAATGCCGTCAGGTATCTGGAGAATACCCGGATATGGGTTATACGCCGGTTTTTTGACTGCGGCTTGCAGGACAGGGAATCCAGCCAGCTGCCCACGGTTTCCTCTGCCAGCGCCTTCTCCTGTCCGGGAATTTCCGAGAGAAAGGCGTCAAGGGACTTAAATGTCGCCTCATATCCCCGTGTCTGCTGTCCGGCATCTCGGATCATGCCCAGGAAACTTTTAAATTCTGATGCAAAAATGCTTTGAAATATATACGCCATAAATTCATTCCTCCTTAAGGTAATCTGCAAATTTTCCAGTCGCTCCCGGCACCGGGAGTGCACAGGAACGCAGGCTTTCCGTTGCCAGTGCTACATAATGAGATATTGATACATTATCCTCATGTCCGAGAAGCCTGCTGACAGCTTCAAAAGGTACATCTTCGGCAACCAGTTCGCTTGCAAAAGTCATGCGCAGTGAATGTGAGCCATGATGGCGGTCTCCCAGATCAATCCCAGCCTGTTTAAAATATTTGTCAGCAATCAATGAAACGGCAGACCGTGACAGCTGCGTTTTCCTATAAGTCAGGAAAATGTATGGCTCATCCGTTTCCGGGCGTCCATTCTCAACATAATCCCGCACTGCTTCCTCTACTTCCGGAAGCAGTGAAAGGGTTTGTGGGACACCGGTTTTAAACTGGACATAAGAAATTTTCCTGTTTTTAAAATCGATATTTGGGAAACATATCAGCCGGATATCGGAAGCCCTCATGCCCAGTCGGACAGCCAGCAGGAGGACTGCATAATCCCGTTTTCCCATCGGGGTGTTGCGATCCACGCATGACAGCAGTTTTTCTACTTCTTCATATGTGTAGACGGATGGCACCCTCTGTGGATAGCGTACCGTAGGGAGTATGCCTGAATAATTGGCGGCAGTAATTCCCTGTTCCACAAGATAAGCAAAAAACTTTCTGGCATATGTAGCGAATATCGCCCTGTTTGCCGACTTCCCAAAAGCCTGCTGCACACAGTCAGCATTGACAGCTTCCCAGGAAGTAATGCCGTTTTCCGAAAAGCAGCGGAGCATTTTTACAAGCTGAGTGTGGTATTGGCGTATGGTAATCTCTTTGTAAACTTCATCACGGAGGGTCTGGAGGAAAGCCTCCAGTACACTCTCAAAACCTTCGGGGCATTGGTAAAAAATCCTGAGACGGGCAAACGTATAATTTCTGCCGTTTATGTACTCATCAAGGCGGCGGATCACGGTAGCTTTAAAGCTGAGCGCCTTTGGGTTCCATTCCCTCAGCCGGGCTTCGGACTCTAAAAAAGCCTGACCGATTTCAGGGGAGTATTCTGTATAACCCAATGCATTGGCATAACGGATAAGAAAGTCAATCTGCCCCCTGTAATGTGTAAAGGATGATTTGCTATAGCCTTTTTCCCGTAAAAAATCTATAAAGTCATCTTTTAGCTGATACCAGTAACTGTTTTTTTCGTTCATTTTGAACCTCCTGTGAAATGGATTTGATCTTAATCAAAGACCATACATAGGATTATACCGCAGCAAAAAAGTTATCCGAGTAAACCATACATTAAATGCCCGAATTTGATATAAAAACTAAGATTAAGGAGGATAACTATGAACAAAGCATATGGCTACTTATCCGATTAATCGGATAAGTATCCCGCAACCAGGGTTGCCTCCGGTTTTTGCATGGCGATTAAAAGCGTGTTATTAAAACTGTAATTATGGAATTTTGACATGGTGGAGAGATAGCTTCTGTATTTTTCACTTTCAAAAAGTTCCTTTAAGCCTTCCTCCAGCTTGTCAGTGATCTCTTTTACTTTCTGCTTTTCTGTTTTTGCATCTGCCATATTTTCCTTTTCCTTTCCTTGAAAATAGCAGGAAAAAGGACAGCGCTGCGGCTGTCCTCTCCTGAATGGTTATAAAGTTTCTGCTTTGTCCTTTGCCTTTTTCGGCACGGTTTTCTCCGTATTTCCCCCGGCAGCTCTCACTTTGAACGCTTCCAGTTTTTCCTTTAATGATGTCCTTTGTGCGGGCTTATCCGACATTGCCGCCGCAGGCTTGAACCTCTGCGGACTGCCATACCCCGCCGCAGGCTTCTGGACATCATGTCCAGAAGTTTTCTGGCTTTCGTTTTCTTCCCCAGGTGCATCGTCCATGCCGAGTGCTTCATCGCCCTTTTCGTCCATATTGAGCAGGGCATTTAAGGCGGCAAGGCGCTCCAGCTTCTCCGCAAGCTCCGCTTCCTGTGCAAACGGTTTTGTGACCTCTATCTTTGCAGTTTCAAGCTGCCGCTCCACCGTTTCCAGTTTGGTCTGCGCTTCTGCAAGCTGTTTCGGCATGGATTCCAGAGCGTGGTTGATACGGGCAATATTGCCCAGCGGGTCAGAGCCGATCTCAAGGTTATGCGAAAGCTGCCCTTTTAAATTCATTACAAATTTGTGATTAAAAGAATCAAAGGACACCGCCATCTTAAACCCGGCATATTCCCCGACCGTGGCAGGCACATTGAGCGTTTTCATTTCCTTGCACATCTCCACAAGTGCGGTTCCGGCTTCTTTTTTATCCGTATAAACCTTATCCCCGACTTTCATAACAAACTGTTCCTTGTCTGCCGGAAGATTTGTCTTTGCGGTCTGAATATCTACTGTCATGCCGCTGATCCGCTCCTTTAAAATGGCTATCTGCTGCGGATAACGCTTTAAAATATCGTCCTCAAGTCTGTATTTCTGGCTTGTATGGTTCCCTTTCATCAGCTTCAGCTTTGACACCTGAATGTCGAGATCCATTTTCTCCTTAATGTAGGGATTGCCCGTTGCAAGGGCTTTTACCTCCGCATAAGTGAGCGCCGCTTCGTCCACGTCCTCACAGCTCCGCACCGGGGATTTACTGGTCATGATCTGCCCGATGAATTTCTGCTTATTCTCAATGAGCTGCCAACTGTACGAATCGAATGTGCCTTCCGTCACATACCGGAAAATCTTCACTTTTGGATTGAGGTTGCCCTGGCGCAGGATACGGCCTTCCTGCTGTTCGATGTCAGACGGACGCCACGGCACATCAAGATGATGTAAAGCAATCAATCTGTCCTGCACGTTGGTTCCTGCGCCCATTTTCTGCGTCGAACCCAACAAAAAACGAACCTGTCCGCTCCTTACCTTGCCAAACAGCTCCGCTTTCCTTAATTCCGTATTCGCTTCATGTATAAATGCGATTTCCTCCGGTGGTACTCCTTTCTCAATCAGTTTGTTTCTTATGTCCTCATAAACATTGAATGTGCCATCCCCTTTCGGTGTCGAAAGGTCACAAAAGATTAACTGTGTGGACTTCTGCTCCTTTGTCTGCTCCCATATCTCAAATGCCTTTTCAACACACGTTGCCGCTTTGGAAGTGTCACTGTCCGGCAGCACATCATTGATAAGGCGCTGGTCTAAAGCCAGCTTCCTCCCATCGTTGGTTATCTTGAGCATATTGTCCTGATACGGCTCCACAAGCCTGTTTCGTACTGCTTCGGCTCTGTCGGCAAGTGAGGAAACCATTTCCTGCTGGTACTCGCTGGGCTTTAACACCACGTTTTCATATTCCGCCTCCGGCACAGGGAGATTTAGCATATCCGGTGTCTGAATGTCGGCGCTCTCTTTGAACAGGGAAATAAGCTCCGGCAGGTTGAAGAACTTCGCAAACCTTGTCTTTGCCCGGTATCCCGTTCCCTCCGGAGCTAATTCTATCGCTGTCTGCGTTTCCCCAAATGAAGATGCCCAACTGTCAAAATGCCCAAGCCCAAGTTTCTGTAACGTGCTGTACTGGAGATAGCGCATATTGGTGTAAAGCTCCGTCATGCTGTTGCTGATCGGTGTGCCCGTGGCAAAGGTCACGCCCTTGCCGCCCGTTATTTCATCAAGGTACTGGCACTTTGCAAACATATCCGAAGATTTCTGTGCTTCGGTCTGTGCGATGCCCGCCACATTCCTCATTTTTGTGTATAAAAAGAGGTTCTTATAGTTGTGACTTTCGTCTACAAAGAGCCTGTCAACGCCAAGCTGCTCAAAGGTCACTACATTGTCTTTCCTTGTTGCGTCATTGAGCTTTTCAAGCCTTGCCGAAAGTGATTTCCTTGTCTTTTCCATCTGCTTAATGGTATACCGCTCCCCATTGTCGGCTTTTGCCTGCTCTATGGCAAGCTCAATCTCGCTGATCTGCCGCTCAATCATGGCTTCCTGCCGCTCGATTGAAAGGGGGATTTTCTCGAATTGCGAATGTCCGATAATAACCGCATCATAATCGCCTGTTGCTATCCTGGAACAGAATTTCTTCCGGTTGGCAGGCTCAAAGTCTTTCTTCGTTGCCGCAAGGATATTTGCGCCGGGATAGAGCCGCAGGAAGTCACTCGCCCACTGCTCCGTCAAATGGTTCGGAACCACAAATAAACTCTTTTGGCACAATCCCAAACGCTTGCTCTCCATTGCCGCCGCTGTCATTTCAAAGGTCTTGCCCGCCCCTACACAGTGCGCCAGCAGGGTATTATCCCCGTATAAAACATGTGCGACTGCGTTTTTCTGGTGGGGCTTTAATTCAATGTCCGGTGTCATGCCGGGGAATTTTAAGTGCGCCCCGTCATATTCCCTCGGCCTTGTGGAATTGAATAACTGGTTGTATTTTGCCACCAAATCCTGCCGCCTGTCCGGGTCACGGAAAACCCAGTCTTTAAAGGCTTCCCGTATGGTATCCTGTTTCTGTGCCGCAAGGGTAGTTTCCTTTTTATTGAGGACTCTCTTTTCCTTCCCGTCCTCCACTACGGTATCATATACCCGGCTGTCCTTTAAGTTCAGCGAATCCTCTAAGATCTGGTAGGCGTTCCTGCGGCTGGTTCCGTAAGTCATGTTTACAAGACTGTTCCCATAGTCCGCATTTTTGCCCTTTACATTCCACTGCCCCGTGATGTCCGAATACTGTATGCCCATGATGTCCCTGTTCAGTAAGTGCTGCGGCGTTTCAAAAATGTCACGCATGAAATCCTCCAGATACTCCGGCTTTATCCATGTTGCGCCGATACGCACCTCGATCTCGCTTGCGTCAAGCTCTTTTGGCTGTACCTGCGTGAGCGCCTGAACATTCACGGTAAATTCCGGGTGGTTCTCTGCATAGACCTTCGCCGTTTCCAGTTTATCACGGACATTCCCGCTTAAATACTCGTCTGCCGTTTCCCATTTGTCCGTTACCGGATTCTGGAAGATGATCCCGGTCAGCTCCTCTTTTATTGTGTCAATGCTTTTCCCGGTCAGCTCCGCCATATAGTCAAGGTCAATCCTCGCCTTTTCTGACAGCGATACCGCAAGCGCCTCGGTTGCCGTGTCAACACTGGTAACAACCTCCGCTTTCTTGATTGTGCGCTTTGTGAACATATCCGCCTTGCCGACGAATTTCCCTTCCTCGTCCGTCTTTTCAAGGGAGCATAACAGACAATAACTGCTGTCCTGGTTAAATGCCCGCTTGTTGGTCTGTGAATTGATAAGGCCGTACTTCTTGGAAAAAGCGTCATACAGCGAATTTAATTCTGCCTGCTTCTCCCAAATGACCGAATCCGGATATTCCTCCAACTGTACATTGATCAGCTCCTGCGTGCAATTCCTTATGGCTATCATGCCCTTAATGCGTTCCAGCATGGAATCTTTCATGTCCACGGGCTTCATAACGGAATTTTCACGGTAATAAACCTTATCGTCCACAAGCGTATAGCTGTAATTCTTCACATACGGGTCTGCAGGAATGGTCTGGTCTGCAAACTCATCCTCAAGCTCGTCAAGCTCCACTTCCTCAAACTCCCCGTCAATGCGGCTGATTGCTTCCCTTAACTGCTCCGCAAAGGGTTTTGTAGTGTCGGGCTGGCAGGTGCTTTCCATACCATAAGGGCCGGAAACCATCTCCATATTGCCCACGATCATCTCCGGGTGTTCGGCAAAATAGCTGTTCATGGCGATGCCGTTTTCATCTTCCGAAAGATGCACCCAATCCGGCTCCAAGTCCATAACCCGGTCACGCTTCTTTAAAAATAGAATATCAGAAGTGACTTCCGTCCCTGCGTTCTCCTTAAAAGCGGTATTGGGCAGCCTGACCGCCCCTAAAAGCTCCGCCCTCTGTGCCAGGTATTTCCGCACTTCCGGGCTTTTCTTATCCATTGTACCCTTGCTTGTCACAAAGGCGACCACGCCGCCCGGACGCACTTTATCCAGAGTTTTTGCAAAAAAGTAATCGTGTATCATGAAGTTATTTTTATCATACTGCCTGTCTGCCACCTTGTACTGACCGAAAGGAACGTTGCCCACTGCCACGTCAAAGAAGTCGTTAGGATAGTCCGTCTTTTCAAAACCGGAGATTTTAATATTGGCTTTCGGGTAGAGCTGTTTTGCAATCCGCCCGGTTATCCCGTCAAGCTCCACGCCGTACAGCCTGCTCTCCTGCATCTTCTCCGGCAGCATACCAAAGAAATTCCCGATGCCCATAGCAGGCTCCAGTACATTCCCTTTCTCAAAACCCATCTTCTCTAAGGCTTCATAGATGCTGCGGATAATGACCGGGCTTGTGTAGTGGGCATTTAAGGTACTCTCCCTTGCGGAAGCGTACTCTGTTTCCGATAACAGGCTTTTTAATTCCTGATACTCCCCTGCCCATGCGCTTTTGCTCTCGTCAAAGGCATCGGCAAGACCGCCCCAGCCGACATACTGTGATAAAATCTTCTGTTCTTCCGGTGTGGCAATACGGTTTTCACTTTCAATCGCTTCCAGAGTGCGGATTGCTTCCACATTCCGCCTGAATTTCTCTTTTGCGCCGCCAATGCCGAGGGCATCGTCTGTGATATGGAAATTAACAGCCCCGGACTTGTCAATCTTCGGTTCTGCCTGCTTTGCAGGGCTTTTCTTTTCCGGCTCCGGCAGGGCATTTTCTGTTTCCCTTGCCAGCAGACGCTCAAAGTTCTCCCGGCTTTCTGTCCATAACATCGGGTAAAACAATGTCGGGTCACGGAGCTGCACTTCCTCGTCGGAAATATCGTCAATCATAAACTCCGTTCCGTCAATGGTCACTATATCTCCAACCTTGTAATCCGGCTTTTCCGGTTCGGCTTTTTCAGGCTTCCTTTCTTCTGGTGTAAACAGGTGTGCGTTCCGTTCATCCTGCCGCAGCAGCTTCTCAAAGTTTTCCCAGCTTTCCAAACGGCGAGGGGGATTGTATAGGGAGCGATCCATAATCTCCACATTCCAATCATCGGTTCGGGTAATCTCATAGGGCTTATTGTCCAGATATACTCTAACCCCAATCCGGTACTTCTGCTTTTGGACATCATGTCCAGAAGTTTCCTGCTCCGGGGCTGACAGTTCACGCTCTTTTTGTGAAAAATCTTTCCACACCCTCTCCGAAACAGCAGGAAATTCAGGAGATTCATCTTCCATGATTTCATACTCAAGCTCTTTCAAATCCTCAAGGCTTTCCGTTCCTGCTATCTTTTCATGGTATTTAAAGTACACTGCTTCCCGGCTGAGAATCCCCTCCAGACGCTCCAGTTCCGGCTCCGGCATACGCTCCCATATATCATCCTTTTCCGTATGAATGGTAAAGCCTTCCCCGTCGTCATGGTACTCCAAGGTATATTGCAGGGAATCATGCTCCCCACGAATGTCACATTCAAAGTCATAGACCGTAGTCCGGGAAGTTGCAAAATATTCCCTGTTTATCAAGACCAGATTCTGAATATCGTCTGCGGTCAGGGGCTTTTCGTCAGCGTCAACATCAGGGAAATCATCGCTTCCCTCAAAGCGGGAAAAAACCTGCGCTTCGTGGCGGTCAATATCCCTCATGGCTTCAAGGTCTATGAAATCATCTTCCACTTCCTCCCTGTCCGGTCTATGGTCATACTCAAAATGTGTATCCCCGTTTACCTCTGCATAGAAGAAATCGCTGTCCTCCACGGAATTGCCAAGCACATATTTATTATCTCCTGCCTTCCATTCATCTGTCTTTACGCACTCCTGCCCGTCAATGGAAATCGTATCTTCGGACTTCTGGACATCATGTCCAGAAGTTTCTTTCTGTGCCTGCTCCCTTTTGTATTCGCTCTGCTTGTGCATAGAACCATATACCATCTCATCATATCCAATCACATCAATCAGATCTGCGTGGTTATCTATGTACTCCTGCGCCAGCTCACGGTTGATAAAAAACCGGTTATGCTCCGGGTAGGGTATAAGAAGCCCGTTCTCCCCCATTGTCACAAGGCGGTATCGCACACCCTCCCTGCCATCAGCATAATGATGTGTATAAAAACCTATCCCCGGCTCTGAAAAATCCTCTGTTGATTCCAGGGCAACCGTGATCTTCTCCACTTCTTCCACATGGGCAATCTCGAAAGCATAATCTTCCCCGCTCTCCTTTGCCCCGTCCAGTGTTTCTGACACAGAAACCGGACTTGCATCCGTCATATGGGTGTTATAAAGGGCATACCCCTCTGTTTCTTTGTCAATCCAGAGAAATTCCCCATTAGGCAGCTTTGCGCTCCATTCCGTGGGCTGTCCGTTATCATCGTCCATGTCATGTACGATATGCCAGTCTAATTCCCCCTCGGAAATATCGGAAACATCATTCTGCTCCGGTTCCTGCGCCTGCTCTGCTTCCGCCAGTGCCGCAAGCTCTTTCTCCTGCTCGATATATCTTCTTGCCTGATTGATAAAGCCATTCAGCACAGCAGGGTGGGAAGCGGCAACAATATCCCGGCTCTCATACACCGCATAAGGTGTGATAGACATTGCCCATTCCTTATTTTCCGGGGAAATCCTTTCCTCCTGCCTGCGGTGCATAATGGTATTGGCAAGCACATAGCTGACACGCTCGATGCCGTAATCCTTTATCACGCCCTCCGCCGTTCCTTTGGGCAGGCGGTATCCGTCAAAATTCTCAGCGATAGCCCGGTCAATGGCATCCTTGCAGTAAACCTTTGTGTCACGCTCCAGCTTTGCCTGCGCCTGTTCAAGCTCTTTCTGCGCCTGTTCCTCCTTATACTCCGCATAGGCTTCTTTTCCTTCCGGGAATAAATACTTATCTTCCTCAATGAGCTTGCGGATACGTTTCTCCACCACTTTCCAGGACAAAAGGATTTTTGTGTATGGTTCCATAATGCTGCCTTTTTCCAGACTGATTCCTTTTGCGTCATGGTTCTCGTAACTGTGGTCAGCTCCTGCAAGCGCATGGGTGCTGCCGCCTGTTCCGTATTCCTTTTTCAGAAAAGCCGCCGCTTCCTTGCTGTCATGCCCCTCCATGAAATAATCATAGATACGGAACGAGCCATGCTCAAATCCGCTTCCCCTTCCGAGCCTGTGGTCTATCTCGTCCTGGGTGATGAAGTCCTCCTTTTTTACTTCCACATGGTCAGATACCGGGAAAGTTTTCTTTTCTAAAAGCAGGTTGTCAAGCTCTGCCCGCAGTTCCTCTTTCGGCATAACGGAACGGTAACGCAGTTTCTTTTCCCCTGTTTCAAGCTGGTGCAGGGCTTTATCCATACAGGAAGCTACAAGGTCAATTCCCTCTGGTGAAGATAGAAGCTCCACCATTTTTGCGTGGGCATCCGAACGGTTCCCAACTTTTTCAAAAAGTTCCTCCGGCAGTTCCCCGATGCCGTCATAGAAAAAATATGCCACATAGGTAGCAATCCGGCTACGCTCCACCTCGTCCACAAGATAGGCTTCGTTTGCGCCCATATAAGCGCCGCTTTCCACCTGGGAGCGTATCACTGCTTCAATCTCCTGCCAACTCATAGTAAATCGGGGATTTTCCAATGCAGATGTGCCATATCCGGCTGTCATTCCCTGCTCATTAAACCACACAGACACCTGTTTCCCGTCAAATTCAAAACCCTTTCCGGTAGTTCCGTATTCCTTTTTCAGAAACTCCGCCATTTCCTCCGGTGTCTTTCCCTGCTGGTACTTGGCATAAATACGTTTGCGGCTGTTATCCCTGCCGCCCCCGCTCTGCAGGATTGTGTCAAGCTGCTCTTTGGGCAGTGCTTCCTTTTGCGGTTCAGGGCTTATCTTTTCTGCCGGGATTACACCCTGCTCCGCCTCTTTTACGGCAATGCTGCCTACCTGTTCCGAAAACAGGGAAAACAAATCAAGCTGCTGATACATTCCGTTTGTGTCGATCTGCTCCGCTTTTTCCCCCGGAAGCAGGTATACATCATCCTCTATATAGGAATTGACAAGGAAACGGGCATCTTCCCATGATATAAAGGCTTCATTCTCCACTCCCGGTTTTCCGCTCATGTTGAAGTGAATCCCTTCCTCATTGGCATAGAAACCTACCGGAATACCCGCCGCTTCATACCCGTAATAGATATTAAAATGGAAACAGTTCTTGAAATATTCCGTTTGCAGCCTTGTGTCCTTCTCCATTGCGAAATAGCCCGCAATCTCCGGCCTTTTATGGATAAGGAAACTGTCAGAGCATAAAATCCCTTTCTGAACCTCCATTGTTTTTTCTGCAAAGTCCGGATTATCCAAAAAGGAGCCGGATAATGAATCCTCTCCATTATCCGGCTCCTCTGTTTCCTTATTCTGCTGTTCTTCACTGCTTAAAGGCTGTACACCAGCTCCGTCAGTACGGTCTCCTCCGCTGAGTTCCTGATGCTGTTCATCTTCGCCACCCATTTCATCTGATCGGACGCTTTCAGTGCTTCGTCCACTCCCTCGGCTTTCGCCATCTGCTCCGTCAGGAAGTCCATCCGCTCCTCTGCCTGCTTCTGTATCTCCAGACAATGCTCTTTCAGTTTTCCCGTCATCAGCAGCCCGCTGTATATCCCCCTCCGGTGTTCCTTCAGATAATTCTTCCGCATCAGTCCGTACTTGGTCAGCGGTTCCTCCGGCTCGCTGTCCGGCACCAGGTTCGGTATCAGATAATCCCCGTTCTTCTCGTATGTCAGTTCCATGCGCTATGCCCTCCGTTTCTATGTGGTTGGTAGTTGTTTCTGTTTGTGGTTCGTTTTTGCTTTCACGCTTTAAAGCATTATAGCGTGGGTCTGGTATATTTGCAAGCACTTTTTCAGGATTTTTTTCATTGGTGTCGGTCTGTACCGCATTGGCCTTTTCTTTTGCCTTATTCCGGGCAATCTGGCGGTCATAAGCCGCAACCGTTTTCCCAATCTCCATAAGCAGGGGCTTACACATATCCGTAGTGGCATTGCCAACCACGGATAAAGCCATTGAAGTATTAAACTCGCTGATATAGTCAAAATTCAAATCATCTTTCCATAAGTCCATGTCAGCGCCGCAGCGGGATAGAATCGTATAGGCGATGCTTGCGGAAAGTGTTTCCCGCAGGCGCAGCCCCACATTCAGCTCGTCAAGTTCCTCTAAAAAGCTGCCCTCTTTGGAATAGAGCAAATCCGGCAGAAGCTCCGTGTAATAATCTTCCGCAATCCTCCTGGCAATCTCCATGAGCCTGCCCTCAAAGGAATTTCCCTTATCGGTTGCGCCGTATGTCTTTTCAAGCTGTGCAAGCACAACGTCCTTGTGTTCTTCCCGGATCTCCCACAGGTATGGGTCTTTCCCTATCCTTCTTGACTTATGTACGTTCGACACATCAAAGACATATTTCAGCCTTGGCCGCTCGCTCTCCCGGTCAAAAAGCGCAATCCCCTTTGCCCCACGGTTTACCCAGCAGAACATTTTTTCATTCCATATTTCCATAGTGGCGCAGGCTTTGGCATCCGGTCTTTGTGCATAGATAAGCATCTGATCCTCAAACGGGTATTTATACAGCCTTGCGGCTGTGTCCAGGTACTTTGTCCATTCTTTTCCGTTCTTTGCCACCTGCCTTGCGGTTTCCCCGGCAAGCACGGAGATTTCATGGTATTTCTTTGAAACGAGATATTCTCCAGCCATTCTCACCCTCCTTAATCGTAAAACCCGTTTTCCTCAATGCCTTTTTCCAGAATGGAAGCCACCAGCGCATCAAGCTCCACACCGTTTATCTCACTGACCACAATGAGCTTTGCAAGGGTATTCTTATCCACCGGGAGCGAATACTGTTCTTCATCCGGACACAGCTCCCGCACACAGACACCGAGCGCATCCGCAATCCGGCAGAGTGTGCTTATATCCGGCTCCCGGATACCCGCCATAATGTCTAACAGCGTATTCTCACGGACGCCGGAAAGCGCCGCCAGGCCCGGTATGCCCATATCCATGTCTTTCATCATATTTAAAATCTTATCGCCTGTGCTTAAAACTCCTGTTCCCATTATCAATCCCTCCTATTCTGCCCTGCTCCCGAAAGAAAAAGCTGTGTTTTCTTTCGCTTTTGTTGCCGTAAACTTTTCTTTTATTTCTGCCACTTTGGACTCCAGAACGGAAAACATGGCTTCCACCTGCTCCGGTGTATAGTCATAGGCTGATCTGTTGGCAAGGTTCTCTATCCTCCCAATAGCGTCAATCGCCTTATTGATACGGTACTCCCCAAGACGGATAAATTTCTCCGCCTTTGTTTCCTCTGCCTTTTCTGCAGATGTGTTCACTGTTGCATTTTCCATAGCTTCACTCATTTTATTTTCCTCCTGTTTCTTTTTCCATTTCTACATAAAAGCGCAGAGAACTGTTATGCCCCTGCGCCTTGTATGCGTTGTTTTACACAACCGACTGTATCCTCGGTAATATAAATTCCTGTATGTATTGTTCTTCTTTCTCTGCCGCCAGCCAGTTCCGCCCGGTTCTGATGCAGGCTTCTATCTCCGTTCCGCTTCCGGCAAACGGTATCAACACTAAATCGCCCGGTTTACTGCTTGCAAGCAGGATTCTCTCTGCCAGCTTTTCCGGCTTTTGCGTGGGATGACCTGTCCATTCTTTATAATTGGGCATAATGCGTGAAAATTCCCACACGTTCCCGCAGGACTTCCCTTTCGGGTTTTTTCTTTTGTCCTTCTCACTTCCCTTGCTGTAAGCAACCCTGATTTCATCAAGATTGAGCGTGTGCAGCTCCTTACTGTAAAACCACAGCAGTTCCGTTTCATTGCGGTATGCCGTTTTTGCCGGACGACCTGTTTTATAATTCCATACAATCAGGTTCCTTTTTATCCAGTCAAACCGTTCCAGGACAAGGACGGAAAGTTTATCTATCATCAGGCAGCTCCCCCAACAGTAAAATGCCCCTGTCGGCTTCAATACCCGGCAGCACTCAGCTACCCATAAGGAACACCATTCCAGATATTCCTTTTCTGAACGGAATACAAAGTCAAAGCTGCCCTTCATTCTGTAATATGGCGGGTCAGCGATAATCAGGTCAATGCTTTCACCGGGCAGTTTGGGCAGTATGTCCATGCAGTCCGTTCCATACAAATGGTTCCCTCCTTTCTCCCATACCTGCCCGCTCTGTATTACGGAAGATGCTTCTTCGGCATACAAACAGATCACCTCCCCGTTATTTTTTCTTTTTGGGAAATTCCAGCCTGACCTTATACTGTGTGCCTTTGACCTCTTTCCCGTCTTTGTTATAGGAATAATCTTCAATTCCTTCCGGGATAAGGTACGCATCATAGCTGCCCTTTTTCCCTTTCAAGCCTTTTACGAGGGTCTTTTTCCCATCCAGCATACTTTTTACCTGGCTGTCGGTGAGCGCTGCCCCCATTGCCCGTGACACGTTCATTCCGCACTTATTTTTACAGTAAGCGCCGAATTTTCCTTTCACCACATCGCCGCCGCATTTCGGGCATTTTCCAAGAGATTCCTGTGCGCCGCCCCCGAACATGGATTTCTGTTCATCGCTGATGCTGTTGTAGGTCTGCACAAGCTCTTTTACCATATCCTCTATGCCGCCCATAAATTCCTGCATGGAATACTCGCCCTTTGCCACAAGGGTAAGCGCATTTTCCCAATCAGCAGTAAGTTTGGGTGACTTTACCACATCCGGCAGCACTGTGATGAGCTTTACTCCGTCCTCCGTGGGGATCATCTGCTTTTTCTCCCGCTTCACAAAACCATCCTTGACCAACTTCTCGATCACGTCTGCCCTTGTAGCAGGTGTGCCAAGCCCCTTGCGCTCCACTTCATCGCCCATATCCTCCGCTCCGGCACGTTCCATTGCTGACAGCAAAGAATCTTCTGTAAAGTGCTTCGGCGGCTGGGTGAAATGCTCTGATACCTTTGTCTGCACTCCTTCAAATGTCATTCCTTCAGCAAGCTCCGGCAGCTTCTTTTCTTCTTTTTCCTTATCTTCCACGGTCTTATAAGAACGCCTGAAAGCAGCTTCAAAATCTTTCCACCCATTCTCTGTCACAGACTTTCCGGAAACCGTAAAAACAGTTTCATTACAGCGAAATTCTGCCTTGACCGTTTCATACTCATGCTTTTCCCCGGTAGCACACAGCAGGCGGTTTGCGGCAAGGGAAAGTATCTTCATTTCCGTCTCCGGCACAGCAGAAAGGTCAGCTTTTGCAATCTCCATTGTGGGAATGATTGCATGGTGGTCTGTCACCTTTTTGCTGTCCATTACCCTTTTCACATTCGGCTCCGCCCCGGACGGTTCCTCAAAGAGAACTGCTTTGTAGATTGCCCCGATCACACCCCTTGCCGTATCTTCCATATCGTCCGATAAATACTGGCTGTCAGTACGGGGATAAGTGACCAGCTTTTTCTCATAAAGGCTCTGCGTGTATTCCAGGGTCTGCTTTGCGGTAAAGCCGAATAAACGGTTTGCATCCCTCTGTAACGTAGTAAGGTCATAGAGCTTTGGCGGCTGTATGGTTTTCTTTTCCTT
Source organism: Clostridiaceae bacterium (assembly GCA_910574345.1). GTDB lineage: Bacteria > Bacillota > Clostridia > Lachnospirales > Lachnospiraceae > UBA3402. Next base: position 16,640 of record CAJSZV010000042.1, read on the forward strand.
TGTGACTGAAACAACCGCAACGGCTTTGCCTTTACACGCTGCAGCGATGCCTTCTGCCTGTGCCTTATCATCAATCCTTTCCGTTGCCGCATCCACCCCGTCCATAAGGATATGCGCCATGTAATACGGTTCTTTCTTGAAATTCCGGATCTTTTCCTCACGCTCCACCAGCATCGCAAGTGTCGGTGTCTGCACCCTGCCGACCTTTAACACCTTTCCGCCATACAGAACCGTAAAGAGCCTTGTGCCGTTCAAGCCCACAAGCCAGTCTGCCCTCTGCCTGCACAGTGCGGAATGGTAGAGGTTATCATAATCGCTTCCCGGAAGCAGGTTCTCAAAGCCCTCACGGATTGCGCTTTCCTCCATAGAGGAAATCCAGAGCCGCTTTATAGGCTTGCCACATCCTGCCTGGTCATACACAAGGCGGAAGATCAGCTCACCCTCCCGGCCTGCGTCCGTGGCGCACACAACGCTGTCCACCCTTGCATCGTGCATAAGCCCTTTTAACACCTTGTACTGTGCCGCCGTATCGCTTTTCACTTCTGTTTGCCATTCCTCCGGTATCATGGGCAGGCTCTCATAGCTCCATTTTTTCCATGTATCAGAATAGGCATCCGGCTGTGCAAGCTCAACCAGATGCCCGATGCACCATGAAACAATGTATCCGTTCCCTTCCATATATCCGTCTTTTCTCTCACCAGCGCCGATCACACGGGCAATCGCCTGTGCCACGCTCGGTTTTTCTGTTACCACTAACTGCATAAATATTTCCTCCTTGCTTTTTCTGTGTTGATAGCTGCTAAAATAAAAAGGGTAGCTGATTCTCCGTTAAGATAAACCGCTACCCCAAAAACCAATATTCCGTTTTTATTCCTCCTGTCTTACCTCATACTTTTTTCACCCACATTTTTCACCTGACTTTCCTTCGCTCTTTTCCTTAAAATAAATACGCTTTGCCATAAGTTCCTTTTGTTTTTCTTTTGGCAGGCATTTGAATATATCCTCATACTCAAATTCCGCAACCGGAGTTCCCAATACTGGTGTCAAAAGCTGCTCGTACAGCCAGTCTTCCCATAAATCATCAAACATCGTCTGACTGTCCGTATAAGTTACCAGACTGTCAAAACCAGCAGGCAGCTTATAATACTGCAGCTTTACAAATCCATACTTTCCCGCATCAACTACAACAACATCTGTCAGTTCGTAAAGCTCCCTGAATGCCTCTGCCACATTCCGGCATTTTTTCCTCTCTTCATCCGTGATGTATACTTCTTCTCCCATAAACAATCCTCCTTTGTATAACTTCTTATCTTTATTAGCTTATCATTAACTTATTATAACTGATTTTGTAGCAATAAAAAAGATATAATATACACAATAAACATAAGGAGGTGTCTACATTGAACGGAGAACGTGGTACTATCGAAATCCATCTAAAAGAGTTGCTTGAAAAGGCAGGGCTGAGCAAAAACAAATTTTGCCAGAGAGCAGAATTACAACGTTCACAGCTTAATGGTTATCTCAATAATACCATCACTCGATTAGACATTGATGTATTGATACGGATATGCGATACGCTGGACTGCTCTATTTCTGACCTGCTCGAATATAAGCCCCGCTAAAGGAACAATGCCCTATAAAGTGTATTGTTCTTTTTTTGCCACAATCCCCCCTATCGCTGTAATAAATTCTTCGGGAGAGGGGATTGTATTTTCTCCAAAAATAGCATTCCAGTTTCCCCGTGTCGCTCTGTTCTTGTAGCCTTCCAAGATTGCCCTGTTTATTTCCGCCCTGACTTCACTTTCTTTGATTCCTTCCATTTTGGCTATTTGTGCAATAGCCTTTCTCGCAATTTTCCTGTTCATCTTTTTTCCTTTCTTATGTATAACTTCTTATAGGTATTTTTCTATCTATAAATTTTAAGCTATAAGAAGTAAATAAGTCAACGCAATCTCGCCGCAAGTTTTGATATTATTCGACACCATTTGCGCTCCCCGCTTGCTTCCTTTCCGTCCGCCATTCTCCGATGTCATGTGCAGGCTCTCACAATTCCCATGCCGCTGGTTACTCGTCCTCCTTGTCGTCAAAAAAATCATCTCCAGAACCTTCCTCCGGTTCTTCATCTTCGTTCTCCAATTCCTCCTCATCTTCCTCGTCCTCATCTTCGTCCTCAATGAAATCCTCTTTCTTTTTGCGAACTACTTTGAAATAATAAGCGCCACCGATAAAGGCTATTGCAAGTGCGCCCATGAGGATATAGGAAATAACCGGGTTCGGCTCCGCCGCTTTTTCCTCCGGCTCGGTTTCCTCTGTGCCTTCCACGTCCTCTGTATCTTCCACATCTTCGGTTTCTTCTACCTGCTGTGTATCTTCCGGCATTTCCCCGTTATTGTTTGGCAGAGCGCCTTCTTCTGTGGGGATTGCCGATTCCAATGCGGAGGAATTTTTCGGTAAGGTTTCGCTGTTGTCGGAAGTTGCGTTTAACAGGTCATTCTCTGTAATCTCCGTAAGGAAGTACACCATTTCTTCCTCCCCGTCACGGTCAATGATCAGGTAGAAAACTTTGTCCGATGCTGTCTGGATCGTATAAAATTCCTTCCCCTGTTCTGACTGTTCTTTCTCCGCACCCCCGCTTTCTGCCTTTTCTGCCGCATCCGCTTTGGCAAATTCCTCTTTCTTCTGTTCCTCCGGTGTCTGGGAAATGGTGTTCCCGTCACTGTCCGTCCTGGTATGCTCTGTTACGGTGGCTGTGGCGTTCCCCGGTTTTGTAGCTTCAGCACTGGCCGGGAGCTGCTTTGCCGGGTTTTCGTCACTCTCATCGGCAGGGTCTTTGTAATAAGGGTTTTTCGTCTTGTAGACTTCCGACATATTCCCGGCATTGTCCATAGCGGAAATGGTAAAATACTCATACCCTGCGTCAAACTGCTGTAAGCGGATATTCAGTGTGCCGTTTGTCAGCTCCGTAAATTCATACCCGTTCACATAGACTGCCTTTGCGCCGGAATCCGTGTCATGCACCTGGACGCTTAACAGCCCGTCACTGACCGCCGCATTGAGCGTGGGCTTTGTGGTGTCAAAACACCGGACAGTCCTGCTCCGCTCATATGTATTGCCTTTCTGGTCTGTGACCTGCACATAAATGGTACAGTTCTCCGAGATTTCCAGTTTTTTATCTTCCGTCACGTCCGTCCAGCTTCCATTCTGCCCGACTTTTGCCTGAATCTTTGCCGTTTCAAAGTTTCCCGTGTGCGCTGTATCAGATACGGAAAATGTCACGGCTGCTTTTTCGTTGTACCACCCGCCCGGACTGTTGATATGGATCACTACATTCGGGGTCTTGTATTCACAGTCCTTATAATCAGCGGCGCACACTTGACAGTCTTTGTCAAAATCGTAAGCCCCGCACTTTTTCTCACAGGCACACACCGGCCCCGGCACGTCATTTCCTGATACGGTTCCTCCCCCTGTTTCTCCTTCTGTGCCGTTTTCCGTTTCACTCCCGGTGTTGCTTTCCGTTTCCTGCCCAGGTGTGCCGTTCCCTTCTGTTTCTGATGTTTCCTGATCTGCGGGGCTTTCCTCTGCCCCGCCCCCTGTTTCTTCCTCCGTGCCGCTCCCCACGCTGTCCTCCGCCCTTGCGTCAATGGCATTATCTCCATTCATGGAAAATGCCACAGCGGGCATACAGAACAATACTGCGGATAACATGAGCGACAACACCGCCCTATAACGTAACTTCATTTTTCTGTTCATGGCTTTCTGCCTCCCTTTCTGTCTGCTGTTCCTGTTGCATCTGTTCTTCCTGCTCTTTTTTCCGGAGCAGGCTTAAAATTTCTTCCTCGCTGACTTTATTCAGCAGGATTAAATGTTCCAGAGAGATTTTATTCTTTTCAATGAATTTCATCTTCTCCGCATCCTCTGCCATCTGTAACTGGCTCTCCAAGTCCTTCTGCCTCTCCAGCAGGTCTGCAAGCTGTTTCCGGACTTTGGAAAGCTCTTTTACAATCCTTTCCTTTGTCACATCATTTCTCCTTCCCATGCCCCTATTAAGAGCATTCAGTCTACTATTTTTCCATATCCATGCCTGGGGATTTCCTGCCCTTTTCCTTTTCAGGAGGTTTCCTCTTTGCTATCTCCGCCTTCTTTTCTACAAGCCTCTTTTTCACTGATGCCCGCTTCCCGGTATTTCTATTTTCATCCACAGCCTTTTCTTTCGGCGCAAAGGCTTCTTTCTCCTGTGCATCGAATAGTGCCTGTAAACGCTTCTCTGCCTCTGCAAGAGAATCTTCCGCACTGTCAATATTCATTTGTATACGGTCAGATGCGTCACTCTCTCCGCCCGTTTCGAGCATAAAACGTTCCAGCCTGTCTCTTTCACTGACAATATACTGTGTCAGTTCTTCACACTGCTCCATTAGGCTTCCGATTGTTTCAACTTCCATTTTGTTCCTCCTCGCTTTCTTGTTCATTTTCTTTGTTGAGGTATTCAAATTCCAGTTGGTTCTTGCATATGCCGCTGCAAAGATAACCACTCTGAAATGGCACTCTTGGAACGGCTTCACCATTTCCGGCAATATAATTTACTCTGGGGCTAAGCCAGAGCATCTCCACTTTGTTATGCTTAAACATCTGGAAACGCTCTTGGCAATCGAATATCCCCTGAAAATTGATAAGCATACCAAAAGGCTTCCCAATCTCATACAAGCGTTTTATGACTTTGCTTTTTAAGCTGTATGGTGGGTTGCTGATAATGTAGTCACAGCTTGGCACGTCTATCTTGAAAAAATCCTGCCCCGTCTGGATATGCCCATATATGACATGAAACCCGCAGGCAGAAAGCACCTGAACAAATGCACTGTCCACCTTGTCAAAAGGACACCATACCGTGGCACCGGGAGGCAGCCGTTTAGTAATTGGGTACACAGCGTAGGCAGGCGTAAGGTATTCGTCATTTTTCTGGAACTGGTATTGTATCTGCATAGTCATCGCCCCTGTCCTTTCATAAAAAAGTCTTACATTACAAACGCCTTTATGATAAAATAATCAGACAATAGAAAAGCCTGAAATGCTCCGCACTCCAAGCTAACCGGCATGACTATTCCATGTTCTGATTTATGGCATTGCCGCCTATTGTATTTATCCTGATATTGTCACGCTTTTTTATAATAATGTCTTACTTTATTGTCATGTTGTCTAACTTAATTATCACCAGACGATTTAATTTCCTGATAACCTGCCAAAACTATAAAAATGGCTCTGCCAGTAGGAAGAATTTATGTTTGCGTAGCTGATCGGATTTCCGCAGTGGATCATGGTTCCGTTACCGCAGTAAATCCCCACATGGCTCACAGGCCCCGCCGAATTGTAAGTACCCGTGAAAAAGATAATATCCCCCGCCTTTGCGTCTGCCGCCGAAACCGGGGCGCACTGGTCATAGATCCCCTGTGCCGTAGTCCGTGGCAGGTTATGCACCCCGCTGTTGGTATATACCCAGCAGACAAATCCGGAACAGTCAAAACTGGTAGACGGTGAACTGCCGCCCCATACATACGGGTAGCCCAGATATTTTGCGGCTTCTTCCATGAGCGCCTGCACTGCCGCATCATCGTAGGAATCCGGCGGTATGGCGTTTCCCCCGCCGCTCCCCGGCGCATTGGCTTCTCCGTAGAGCGTTCCTTCCCCTGCCTCAAAATAAAATAACGGGTTATAATACTCCCCGTTGTACAGACATTCGATATGCAGGTGGCTTCCGGTGCTGCTCCCCGTGTTTCCTGTTGTTCCTATGGAATCCCCGTGTTTCACGGCCTGCCCCGCACTGACGCTTAACGTGTCCATATGGGCATACTTGGTACAGTAACCGTTGCTGTCCTCAATCACGATATAATTCCCGTAATAACTGTCATAGGCGGCTGTGGTGACTGTGCCGTCCATCGCCGCAAGGACACCTGTTCCTGTCGGCACCGCAATATCAACGCCCCGGTGGAACTGCTCCGCCCCTGTTACCGGATTGATACGATAGCCATAATAACTGCTCACATAGTTGTACCAGTATAAATTTAACGGTGTGTAAAACTGCTGTGTCAGGCCATGCGTTTCATTATAAAGCGCATAAATCTCTTTCTGCTCGCTGTTCATATGTCCGGCAGCAATCAGGTTTAAGTCTTTTGCGGTCAGCGTGACTTCCAGTATGGTTACGGTATATTCTTCTTCCTCCTCGTACTCATATTCTTCCTCTTCCCCTGTTTCTTCCCCCGTTACCGGGTCTATCACAGGGCGTGTGCCTGTTTTGGTCACTGTCCTTGTCCTCGTTTCCGTTACCGGATTTAAGGTCAGCTCATACATCTCGTCAAAAAGGCTCTCGACTTCACCCTGTACGTCTGCCGCCGTAAATTCCGTATGGACTGCGGAAAGGTAGCTGATTAGTGCAAACGGGTCATGGCCGATTGCATCCAGGTTGTAGCGGTATTCGTCATAGTCCGGGTAATCCGTTTCTATGGAATCAATCTCTTTCTGCAGCTCCATTTCAAGCTCTGAAAAAGCCAGATCCGCAGCGTCAATCTCTGCCGGGACGCTCATATAGCTCCCTGCCAGTGTGGTACTCATGCCGTTTGAGAACATTGCCCCGCAGGACGATACGGAAGTCATGATCATAATGAGCAGGAGCGCACAAGCCCCAACCGTTACAAGGAGAGAGGCGTGTTTTGCCGCCATCTCCTGCAATTTCTTCGCAACCGTCGTGGTGAAATTGGCGGTTTTTACAGCCGCTTCCTTAGTATTCTTCGCCGCCTGCCCCGTCCGTACTGCCTTTGCATACTCACGTTTGATGCGCTGTTTCTGCAACCTTTTCTGGAGCTGTTTCTTTAAGGTCTTTTCCTGCATTTCCGGGTTTTCTTCCAGAAACTTCTGGTAGCGGAAATTGACTTCCTTTTTGAACTGCTTTTTCTCCAGTTTCGCCACTTTCCCACGCTGCCTCTGCTCCCTGCCTTTATAATGCCGCTTCACAAAGCGGTAGGCATCCTCGGCTTTCTGCTCCGTCTTATGTGCGCCCTCCACGCCGGAATTTTCTTTTTCCGCTTCGGCAACCTTGCCGTGTGCAAAGTTCGTAAACTCCGCCCCGGCCCTGCCTGCCATCCTTTTTACCGGATTGTCCTGCTTAAAAGGCTTTTCCTTCACCACTGCGGTCAGCACATATTTTGCCCTGCCCGTTTTTTCATCAAAGACACGCTCTAAAGAATACTCCTTTTTCTTTGGGAGCTTCTTTCTTGCGGCTTCGGTCTTTTTCCCGGCTTTCTCCACTTTCCTTTGCAGCCTGTCTGACTTCTTACCTCCCTGAAACTCCGATTCTGCGCCCTCTGTAAAGGTATCAGCCTCCGCAAAGGTGGCCTCCTTTGTCTGGAAGTCACGCCGGAAGTCAGATTTTTTAATCCGTTCCCTGTCCTGGCGCTCCTTCCTGCGGTATCTGCCCTTTTTTTCGCTCTGGTGGTAGGTATCCTTGCGTCGGTAATCGTCCTTAAAATCCGTTTCTTCGGCCCGCTCCCCTCCGCCCTCCTCCGTAAAAGTGTTTTGCTCCTCAGAAAAACCGTCCGGCGCTTTACTGCCCGCATGGTCACTGTCCGGCTTTTCCTTATTACCGGTAAAGCCGTTTTCTTTCTGGAACTGCACCTGCTGTCTGCGTTTTTTCTGCCTTAATTTTGCCTTCTGCCCTTCCGCTTTCCCTGCTCCGCCCTGAAAACTATCCCGATTATCAAGAAAACTTTCCTGTTCCGGCTTGTTCTCCTGCTTCTGGACATTGTGTCCAGAAGTTTTTGGCTGTTCCGGCTTCTGGACATCATGTCCAGAAGTCACATCCGTATCCCTCGGCTGGTGTGCGCCGGACTGCTTCTGCTTTGCCTTTTGGGTATTGACATCCTTTTTTTTGGAACTTCCACCCGTGAAAGCATTTTTATCCTTGGCAAATTCAGCAGGCTGTTTTTTCTTTTTTTCTGCCATTCTTATCAATTTCCTTCCCGCTCTAACAGCTTCACTTCTCCAATTCTTCTTTGGGAGATTTCATAATACTCCCGGTTGATTTCTGCTCCTAAATATTCCCTCCCTGTCAAAACTGCCGCAAGAGCCGTGCTTCCGGTTCCCATGAAACCATCAAAAATAATCTCCTGCGGATTGCTTGATATCTGAACCAGCCATGAAAGGAACTCAACATTTTTTACTGTCGGGTGGTATATCCCATTCCGCTTCTGCCATGTGGAATTGTAGGTTGCCTTGGGATATTCCGCCCCAAACCAGCAGCTATTGAACCTCGTTTTATATTTTTTACTTGGTTCTCTCCCCGTCTGGAATATTGATCCCTCTTTTTTCCTGTTCTGCAGCAGCGTGGTATGGTTAAAAGCCCTCCTTCCTTTCTGGCAGAAAATAATCCACTCCGCATTATTTGCATAACTTCCGGATAAATCCCCAATGCCTCCTACTGTACCCTTTTCCACCACCATGCAGTTTTTTACGCTGAAACCTGCCCGTACCAGACATTCGTAATGATATGGGTAACAGTCAAACCGTGTAAAAAAATAAGCATGGGCATTTTCTTTCAGGACACGGTAACTCTGTCCGGCAAACTTCTCATAGTCTATGCCATCGTCACCCTCCAGCATCCGGTGTTTTCTGTTAGTAAAATTATTCTGGTAGGAAATCCCGTACGGCGGGTCAGTAAGTATCATGGACACGGATTCATCCGGCATCTGCTGTAGAAGTTCCATGCAGTCCATACAGTAAATATGGTTCTGCCGTTCTATCCCTTTACTCGTGACTTATTCCCCCTTCCGTTTTCTATAACCATCCGGGTCATAATCCTTAAAATCCTTTACAGAATAAAACAGCCGCTTGTTGTTTACCCATCTCTGCATTTTCCGGGTTTCCTCCGGCGCTGTCGGCTTTTCATATACCATCACATAAGGGTCATATCCCATGTCACGCAAAGTATAGATACGGTATAAATCCTGTTCGTGGGTACTGCCATAGTTGGTAAGGACGTAGACACGTCTTTTCCGCTTATCCTTTACCGTTGTCAGCTCCAGAAACCTCTTAAAATACGGCGTCAGGTCATCTTCCGGGTTATCCCATGCAAAATGCAGCATTTTTGTCTTTATTTTATTGAGTGCCTCTGCCTTTTCCGGCGTTATCAGCCGCACATCAAGCCCCTGCGTGAAATCAACCTCTGCCCCGCTGTCCGCAAGCTGCCCTAAGAGCCTCTCCCAATCAGGGCAGGCTAAAATGTTTGCGTCAAGGAGCTTGATTTCTTTTTCCCCGCCCCAAAATTCAGACAGGTCAGCCACCGCCACCGCCTTTCTTCCCTCCTTATCCCCGACAATGCAGAATCCGCATCCACGGGGGCATCCTCTGGAAAGGAAACCGTAGGCCGTTCCCGCAAACTGTGGGTACAGCCCATAATCCGGGTGTGTATGCTCCACAGCGTCCGGCAGCTTATTGTCAAGGCCGTACCCTGTGCCGCCCTTTATGACGTGGAAAGCCTTTATGCTCCCTTCATAATCTTTTGAATAAGTGTCCGTGAATACCCTGCTCATATAAACAAGGTCATAGCACTTTTCATTATCATACCATTCCACCGTATCACCCCTTGCCTTATGGTAAGCGGACAGCTTCATCAGGCAGAGGTTCGGGAAACGGTGTCCGTCCACATCAATCAGCCCTATTTTCAATCCGTTTCCTCCTGCTTTATGCTTTCCTCCGGCCTTGTGTTCATGATCGCAAAGGTCTTTGTGTCTGCCGGGTACTTGTCAACAAATGGGATAACCACGTTGTCAAACAGGATAAGCCCGCTCCCCGGCTCGGAATTGGTCACATGGGCAAGCTGCTTCTCGGACAGCCCTAACTTATCGGCAAGTATCGCCTGATCCTTTGCGTTCTGGTTCAGCAGATAAACAAAATCGGAGTTGCCAAGAATCCCCTCGATTTCCTCCGATTTCAAAAAATCGCCCACGTTCTGCGTCAAGCCTGTGGGTATGCCGCCCCATTTCCGGAACCTTTTCCAAATCTCCACCGAATAGATTGCTGTCTGCCGTTCTTTCAAAAGCAGATGGAACTCGTCACAGTAGTACCTTGTGGCAACTTTCCTCTCCCGGTTCCTCGACACCCTGTTCCACACCGCATCCTGCACAATCAGCATCCCAAGCTCTTTTAACTGGTTGCCTAAATCCCTGATGTCAAAGCACATGATACGGTTCTGCGAATCCACGTTTGTACGGTGGTTGAAATAATTCTGTGAGCCATGCACATACAGTACAAGGCTGTTTGCGATCCGCACCGCTTTCTGTTTTGCCTCCTTCTGCATTTCCGGGGCAACGTCTTTCGGCTCATACTTTAACAGCGCATTATATAAGTCCTCCAGGAGCGGCATATTCTCCGGCTTCGGCTCTTTAAAATATCTGTCATAGATATGCTTGATGCAGGTGTCGATAATGCCCTTTTCATCATTCTCAAGCCCGTCCTTCCCTCCGGCTATCAGATCGCACAGCGTAATGATAAAATCTGATTTCAGCTTTAACGCTTCCCGGTCATTCTTATGGGAAAGCTGAATGTCCATCGGGTTAAGGTAGTCCTTTGAATTGGTGGCAAGCCTTACCACCTGCCCGTTCAGCGCACCCACAAGGGCAAAATATTCGCCCTCCGGATCACAGACAAGCACATCGTCTCCGGTCATAAGGAAACAGGATAAAATCTCCCGCTTTGCAGAAAAAGATTTTCCAGAGCCAGGTGTGCCGAGGATTACCCCGTTTGGCGTCCTTAACTTTTTCCTGTCCGCCATAATCATGTTGTTACTGAGTGCGTTCAGGCCGTAATAAATCGCCGGGGAAGGCATGAAAAGCTCCTGCGTACAGAAAGGCACTAAGATTGCCGTACTCTTTGTGGTAAGCACACGCTCTATCCCCGTATCATTACAGCCAATCGGTGCGGAAGCCATAAGCCCCTGCTCCTGTAAATACTGCATACACCGGAGGTTGCAGTTCGCCTGCTGGATAATGCCGGACACCCTCTGCGTGATGTTCTCTAACGCCCTCTTGCTCCTGCCAAAACAGGTAATGAGGAAAGTCATCTTGATAATCTTCTGGTTGCTGGTGTTCAGATCGTCAAGCAGATCTAAGGTATCTTTTTCATAAGTGATGATGTCCGTGGGCAGAATGTCCATGTCATAGCCGGAGCGCACCGCTTTTTTCTGTTCCTCGATTTTCATCTTCTGGATATTGGTAAGCGCCCCTTTTAACATCTTGATCGCCTTTACCGGATCCATCGTCTGCATATGCAGCGTGATTGTCAGGTTATCATCAATGTCAAGGAGCTTCTTTAACAGCTCGTCATTGAACCTCGGCGCAATAATGTCAAGGTAATGGACGCTCCCGTACATCTTCCCTGATTTGAAGCGGCTCGGATAGCGGAAATCGAATCCCGGAGGCGCTATGTAGTCCTTTACGCTCTTTCCCGATTCCGACAATTCCTTAAATGAAAAACGGAAAGGCTCCATTGTGTCCTGGTTGAAATACTCATGCAGGACACGCAGGCGCTCCTTCCCGTCAAGGCTCCTGGCATGGGTGCCGAGGTTCAGGAAATTCTTGATGACATCGGCTTCGATGCTGCCCATCTTCGCCTTTGCCTCCTTGTAGCCCTTGCACTCAATGCCAAAAATAAGGTATTTTGATTTGATGATCCCATTATTGCCCTTTGCTGCCTGTTTCTTTAACATTTCCGTGTATTCCTCACGGATATCGTCAAATTCATCGTCCTGCAAAGGTATATCAAACTGGTCTATCAGTGTCTGCTCGTTGACCTGCCTGTTGAATAAAAACAGCTCAAACCGTATGGACGGGTCAAAATAGTTGATGAGCCTGCTGTACTCCTCTAAAATCTCGCCCTGATCCTCTATCTCCAGAAGGTCATAGTTGATGTCAAAAAACTCAACCATTTTTGTATAGTAACCGGAAGATACCTGGCAGATGCCGTCACGGTACATCTTCTTGAACGTGATCGTTTTCTGCGCCGTGTCCGGCTTTTCCTGGTTCCTGTCATTCCCGGCAAGGGTATTTTTCAGTTCCCTTAACCGTTTCTTTTCCGAAAAGTTAAGCCCCGCCTTCGGCCCGGCTTTGCTGCCCTGCGGCTTTTTCCTCAAGGTAACGCACCTCCTTCTTTAATTTCTCCCTCTCCTCCAACTGCTTGTAGAGGTTTTCCGATTTATAAGGACGTATCCCCGGCGTGAGCAGCTTCTGCCTGAGCATGAAGTACAGAATCTTCTCCGCCGGGAATCCGTCTTTTTCATACATTGCCAAAAAGAAAAACGGCAGCATGAGCGCTACCATGATGAGCGCCGAAGCCTGTGTGCCTAACACTCCTTTTGTCACAAGGTAAAAGGGTATCCCCACCGCCGCTGCGCCCCCAAAGCAGATAAGCTGGCGTTTGGTAAGGTTCATCGCCACCTTTGTCTTGATGCCGCTTAAGTTTTTTGGCACTGCTACTGATATTGCCATAAGCATTGTGACCGGATTCTTTACATCTCCGGTGTTTCCTCCTTCCCGCTGATGATATGGAATTGCTGTCTGTCAATGGGCATTCAGCACACTTTTTGCGAGCGAGCCTGTCTTGAAAAGGCTGAAGCACAAAATAACCGTGTATGCCGCCACCGACCAGAGCGCCGTGTGCAGGTTTCCCGCCACTGCGACACTGGAAACCAGTACCGAATAGATGCCGACACAGACCATTATGAAAAATCCCTGGAACGCCAGGGCGCAAAGCCCCTTGATGTAGTTGTTCCCGATACTGCCCCATTCCCGGTTGCTTAACGTCGCAAAGGGAACCGGGGCCACTGAAATATAAAGGTATATCTCTATCATGCGCCCGTATAGAATGACGGTGATGAGGACGGACATGATTTTCATACACAGGCTGACGATCATGGTTTCTATCCCAAGCCCGATCAGTTCGCCAATGCCCATAGTGGAAATCTGGCTGTTGAACATATTTGTCAGCGTGGCCGTCACATCAATGCTCGTGGAGCCTGATATGACGCCCGCCGCATTTGTCACGATATGGTTGCCCACATCGAAAACCGCCATTGTGATGTCAAAGGTCTTGCTGAGAAGCATCACTGCGACACACGCTTTCACGAGGTAGCGGAAAAAGAACTCGCTCCCTACCTCGTGCATGTTGTTTTTGTCCATTGCCATCGTTATCAGCTCATAACAGAGGATTGCGCTGATGATAAGCCCCGCTATGGGAATCATGACATTCTCTGAAAGGTTCCGGATCATGGAAAAAATGCTCCCGTTCCATGCGCTGGGTGTCTGCCCGACTTCCCCGGCAATCTCGCCCACTTTCGTATTCACGTCCGTGAACATCGTGCCGAGGTTGTCAAGCACCCATCCCTGCAGCATCTCCTTTATAAATTCAGTGATTTTGTCTATGATGCTGCCCATTTATCTTATGAAAACAGGCTGGAAAGCTGTGGAATCACCGTCTGAGCCACAATGATAATGCCCCCTCCACTCATAAGTTGCTTAATTCCCTGGCTCTTTGCACCAGGGTTGTCATTGCCATACCCTTCGAGCAAATTGATCACGCCCCATACGCCCACGCCTGCTCCGATTGCTGTTACGACTGTCTTTAATCCTGTTACCGCTGTTGTAAAAAATGCCATGTTTCTACCTCTTTCTTTCTGAAAAATTTTTTGTCTGGTTTCTGAAAGAGTTTTTCATGTTAAAATGCCCCGCCTTATGGTAAAATAAAGACAGGGCAATCCTTTAGGAAGAACCCTGCGGGCATCCGGCATATTCAGTTTGGCGATTGGCTATGCCGGGTGCTTTGTTTTGTCCTTTCCCAAGTACATTCAAAACTCCGTTCCACTTCTGGACTTTTTATCCAAAAGTTTTGTGACTGGTTGACGGGTTCCATATTCAGTTGTCATTCCTGCACTTCTGGACATCATGTCCAGAAGTCGCTATTCAGTTGTGTCCGGGGAAATATCTTCCTGCCCACTGACTTCCCCACAGTCAAAGGCATCGTCCACCTCTGTATTCAGAGTGACTTTCATGTGCTGTAAATACTTCACATAGTCCTCAATATCAAAGGTGTTCTTCTGGTCATAATCGGACAGCTCCTTGTACCTGCCATGCTTCGTTATATCGAATTTATTCGAGAAGAATGGTCTGACACCTCTAAGCTGCATGATACATTTCCCGCCGTCCATGACCGCAATCTCATCCTGGCTCATCAGCGCCTTCCCGGTCTTTTGATAATTCAGACCGTAGGACTGTGATGTACCCCTTGTATCGGAAGTGTTGTAAAGATCAATAGTTTCCTTTCCTAAAACATCTTCCAGCTCTTTCAGAGTGGTCTTTTCCTTCCCTCCAAGGAACAAGGTAGTGTCACAATTCCCCTCAATCGTGTCAGCGTTGTCCTTATAAATTGCCTTTAGCTGAGATTTGGACTGCAAAATAATGGAAGCCGATATTTCACGGCTCCGGATTGTAGCGATCAGCTTCTCAAACTGCGGAATCTGACCGATATTCGCAAACTCGTCCAACAGCATCCTCACATGAACCGGGAGCCTGCCATTATAGACATCATCTGCCTTGTCACAAAGTAAATTAAAGAGCTGTGAATACATGATTGACACCACGAAATTGTAGGGTAGGAAAGTGCCGCCTTGCCGTATTTCTAGGGTAGGTCTGCACAGTCCCCCCTCAGAACCGTGCTTACAACTCTCGCTGTACACGGCTCCGTCTT
>CAJSZV010000043.1 GCA_910574345.1 Clostridiaceae bacterium
CAAAAAAGTTATCCGAGTAAACCATACATTAAATGCCCGAATTTGATATAAAAACTAAGATTAAGGAGGATAACTATGAACAAAGCATATGGCTACGGCACATGGAGCAAAAAATTTCACCGCCAGGTGAAGCGTGGGGAGAAGGGGATCAAGATTATTGCCCCTGTGCCGATCAGGGAAAAGGAAGAAGTGGAGAAATTTGACCCGGAGACAAATGAGCCGGTGCTGCGCCCGGACGGACAGCCGGAAACGGAGGAAGTGGAGCATATCATCCCACGGTTCCGTGTATCTACGGTATTTGATGTTTCGCAGACGCAGGGTGATCCGCTCCCGGAGCTGGATGCGCCGGAACTGATGGGGAGTGTGGAGAACTTTGACATTTTCATGGAGGCGATCCGCATGGTATCCCCGGCTCCCATGCGCTATGCAGAGATTGAAGGGGAATCAAAGGGGTATTACAGCAATACCAATAAGGAGATTGTGATCCGGGAGAGCATGAGCGAAAAACAGACCATGAAAACTGCTGTCCATGAGGTTACCCACGCCATGTGCCATGACAGGGATGTGATGGAGGAGCTTGGGGAGAAGAAAAACAAGATGACGATAGAAACGGAGGCCGAGAGCGTAGCCTTTACCGTCTGCAGTTTCTTCAATCTGGATACGTCAGACTATTCATTCCCATATTTGGCGGGATGGGCAAGCAGTATGGAGATGACGGAGCTTCGCACATCTATGGATTTTATCCGGAAAACGGCAGGTTCTTTCATTGACAGCATGGTTGAGAACATCCAGAAGCTTCAGAAAGAAAAAGAGGTGGAGCGGGAGCTGGGGGAGGATGACCTGGTATTCCAGATTGCCCTTTCCGGCGAGGACGCAAAGCGGTTTTATCTTGTGGACAATGTAGGCAGGGTGGATTTTTTAAGGCTGTTACAGACATTTGCAGAGCAAAAGGGAGACAATGGAAGCCCGGAGCAGTTTTTGAAAGAGCATGGCGTACATCTGGATTTATGGAAGGATTCTGAAAATCCGGAAAGGAATGAAAATATGCCGGATTTCTATGATGTCCTGTATATAGATGCAGGGCATATCATAGATGCGTCAAAATCTCCCACACTGATACAAGTGGAGCTTATCATCAGCCGTGCGGAGTATGGGCGTGAGGCATTGGGAAGGGAGGGACATAACCTGGCTGTCCGCTATGCTTACAAACTGGATAATTTGAGGGAAACAAAAAGGTTGGTCGGGGAAATGATAGAAGCGGCAGAAAATCCGGGAAGCCGTGACATCGGGCGGATTATGGAGGAGGCACAGGCGGAGATTGACTTCCTGCCGGATAACCAGATCGGCCTTTTGCAGATGCATGACTTTGGCTACCGGAATGATTCGGTACTGCCGCTTACGGTGGAACGGGCGGCTGCCTTACACAATGTAGGGCTTCCTATATATAGTCTGCATGAAGATGGGAGTTCCACATTGATGAATACGGAACAGGACATTTTAGAGGCTGGTGGGATATTCGGCGTTGATGCCAGGGCGTGGGAAAGCCACCTGGTGATGGAATCTGTGCATAAGGAGAAGGAAGAAAGGGAAATGGACGAGGAATATCAGGAAGTAGAAGTATTTGAAGTACCAGCTTTGTTTTCTAACGGACGGATAGCGGAGGGGGACGTGCCGGGGGGATTTTACCGCTATGACTTGCGGGGTTCTGGCGATGATCCCGGAGATCCGGCTGTGCTGGAGAATCACGTAGTCGTGAACCATGCAGGAACCGTCCTTGCCATACAGCCAATCCCAATCCCGGAAAGGGGATTTTTAAATTTGGGAGAGGGGCTGAATTTTGTGGGAGGGATGTCTGCGCCGGGGCAATTCCGGCAATCCCTCACCGGCTTAGATTTTTCTCTATTGGAGGAACAGATGCACGATGCGGTGATCCGCTCCAATGAAGAACTGCTCTATACGGATACCAATGACTGGTATGGCATTTTTCAGATTGATGAAAAGGGGAAAGGCAGGGAATACCTGTTTTTCAATATGGATTTTATAAAGAAAAGCGGGATGGAAGTGGAGGGAGGCGATTATGCGCTGGTCTACGGCGGAAGGCTGGGGCAACAGGACGGCCTGGACACTATTTATGAGAAATTCAATCTCAATCATCCCAAAGGATATACAGGGCATTCCCTTTCAGTGAGTGATATTGTGGTCCTGAACCGTGGAGGGCATGTGTCGGCGCACTTTGTAGACAGCTTTGGATTTACGGAACTGCCGGATTTTGTAAGCCAGAGGGAACAGATGATAAGGAAAGAGGCAGCGCAGTATTTTGAGGAAGAAGCGTACCCGCCGCTTTATACGCATATGCTTCCCTATGCAATGGAGCATGGAAGGGCGGACGATTATCTGGAGTCGAGAAAGCGGAACCTGGACTGTAAAAAAGCCATCGAGGATGCGATCCGGAAGAATTTTGACGGGATGCATCTGTCCCATGATGCTGCCAGGGAAGTCCTTAAAGAATATGGTGTGGAACGGGTGGTATTCATCCTTGCCAATACCGTGCAGCATTTGGAGTATGACGGGAGATTTTCTGTGGGGAATAGAGCATGGGCAAAGGGATATGGGATACCGGAGAACGTAAGCCGTGGGATGGATCTGAACGCCGATTATGTATTAAACAGCCATCCGGCTGTGCTGGACGGGTTTATCGGACTGGCAAGGGAAGGAATCCGGGAACAGGAGTTAGGGAAGGAAGAAAACGTGCAGATCAATGAGGAAACGAGAGGCTTTATTGCAAATGGGCATTTCGGCACATGGCATACGGTAGAAGCAAAGGAGATCAGCGGTGAGCTGTTTTACCGGATGGAGCATGAGGAATATGGGGATTCTGTGGCATCTATTGTTGTTAATCAGCAAGGGGAATTGGTGGCAGAGGACTTGGAACATGGATTTGACGAGGGGGCAATGGAAGCCATTAGTGAATATTTCTCGGAAAAGGGGATAGAGATGAAGGCAGAGCTGGAACCGCCATTCATTGCACAATACTATGTCATACAGAATGCCGAGGGCAGCAAAGCAGAAAGGGCATATCAGTATTTTGAAGATATGGATACGGCAGTCACTGTCTATCATGAGATTCCGAACCATGTGGATAAGCGGCTTGGCATGGAGAGCAGCGAACAGCCGCCCTCCAGAATGTCCCTGATTGAGTGCAGGAATGGAATCGAAACGCTTACTGATATAGAAAAATACTCCCTGAGTGGAAAATGGGTGCGTGAGGAAACGATGCCGGCATCACAGAAAGCAAAAGAATATCTCGACAATTATGATGCTGAAATTGCATACCACACTGGAAAAGGGTATTTTTCCATCCAGACCGTTTCAGATGGCTACGATTATACGATTTATGGCAAAGATTTCCGGGAGATTGACGGAGGCGTGTATGACAACCCAGATATATCCATCGGTGAAGCGATGGAAGTAATCCTTTCTGATGAAGGAATCTCCATGACGGCATGTAAGGTTATGGATTATGAGGAATTGCAGGAGAAGGCAGAAGCAGCCGCACAGGAAGATCTGCAGAAAACACAGGCGAAAGAAACGGAGAAGGGGAAGCTGCCGCTGGTTTCTGATATGACAGAGCCGGAGCCTGCCTTAAACGGCCAGAGCCGTGCAGGGATAGAGGAAACCGTACTCTGCTATGCCCAGGCACAGATTGATGAAATGGGGCTGTCGGAGGAAGTGGAGCTGCTTGGCGCAAGGGTATATGGGAGCCGTACCAGGGAAGGGCTGTACCATGAAGGCTCGGATATAGATGTTGTGGTGTCTTACAGCGGCAATCTGAAAGAGGATGCTTTTTTCAGTGCGCTTCATGAGGATGGATTAAAGATAGCAGGAATCCCGGTTGACATCAATCCAATCTCTACGGAAAAGACGGGGGCTTTGGAGGAATATCTGGAAAATGCGGAGAAATATCTGGATGAAAAGCAAGGCTACATGGAGATTCCTGAAAGTAACGGGCGGGCAGACCGGAAACAGTCTATAACATTTTATGTGGCAGAGTGTTCAGAATTTCATATATTGGGAGAATATCACGACTGTTTGGAGACATTGCAGGAAGCAATGGAATTATATGAAAAAATCCCTGCGGACAGGCTAAATGGCATAAAAAGTATCGGTATTCAATTAGAGGATGACAGCATCTATGATGGTACGACTTGTGACCTTATGGTGGCGGGAGAAATCCAAACGGAATTTATCAATGAAATTCCTCATTACAGAGAAAGCCCGCTGGTGCAGAAAGCGATTGCGGATATGGAAGCAATGCTTTTGGAACAAAGAACGGAGCAGGAGGTATCAGATCCGGAAGAAAAAGCAGCGCTTCCGCAACAGGCAATGCCAGAGGTAAAGGAAGGAAAAGCCGTTCAGAAGGAAGAAAACAGGAATCCAGCCATAGAGGTACAGAAATCTGTTGGAAATACAGAGGTATCGGAAAAGCAGCCTGCAGAACTGAAAAAAGCGGCTGAAAATGCCCCCAAAGCAGACAGAGCCACATCCGGCGGCAGCAAAAAGCAGTCTGTCCTAAATGCTCTCCGGGAACGGCAGGCAAGGATGAAAGCGCAGGAGAAGGAAAAGCCGGGACAGGAAAAACAGGAGCAGAAGGCACAGGCAAAGAAGAAAGGAGAACCGGAATTATGATGGTGAGGTTTGAGGAAAATGAATATTTCCTGATGGCAATGTTCCAGAAGGAAAGCAGGCAGGCAACCATAGAGGAAATACATAATGTGATCCCCTACATAGGCAGGGATGAAGAAATGCTCGCACTTATTAACAGCACACTGGAAAAGCTATGGTTCCTTACGGATGAAGCATTTTTAAACATGGATTTGGAACCGTACAAAGAGGAAACGGTGGAGGATGAATGATGGATGTGAACCAATTTGCAGTCTACCAGCTTAAAAATATCCCTGAGAACAGGCCGCTACGGTTCCGTCCATACAGTATGCTGCAGGAGATGAAAATCCAGATACAGTATAGCAGTTATGAACAAGTTTATATGGGAAGGATGCAGCCGGGGGATGGGCCAGAACACATCTGCAGACGTTTTAATGAGAAGCTGCCAAGGACATTTCATGGACATTCGATCAGCGTCAGCGATGTGCTTGTGCTGAATAAGGATGGCGTTGTGATTTCCTATTATGTTGAGAAAGATGGTTTTACCGTCATAGCCGGGTTTATCCGTAAGGGTTCAACCGGCGCACTTGTGTCGATTGATACGTCAGATTTTCATATCGAAGGGAAGAAGGGGAGCTGGCTTGCTTTTGACAGCATTATCGTAGACGGCAGGGAGTTCTTCCTGATGGAAAATAAGGATTATGGGAAGGATGCTGCATGGACAGTAGTGGATGCAGATGGGAAATTAGTAGCAGACGGTGTGCATAAAGGGTTTGACCAGTCTGTCCTGCAGCAGATCAAAGAGTATCTCCATCCACCGCAGGCTATTTCAGAACCAGAGAAGCAAGAAATACTGTCCGGGCATACATTCCCCTTCGAAGCTAATATATCCTCCGGCAGTCATACGGAAAAAAGGTCGTTGGAAAACTGGCAGAAGTACATGGAGAACGGCGAGTATCTCCGCAGTATCGAAGGAGGAGAAGAACAAAATTACAGCTTTATTGACGGGAATAAAAATAACTGCAAAAAGAAGAAGGGCAGGGTGTCCGTGTTGGCAAAACTTCGGCAGAAACAGGCAGAGATTGCCAGGCGGAGAGGAAAGCCCGCACAACAGATGGCAATGGCAGAGGATATGGAGCGCAGACGGAAATAGGAAAAGGAGAAGTACCTGGCTTAGAGGGGGCAGGTGCTTCTCCTTTTCATTGTCTAATTATATTTTCCTTGTCTCTTTTAAGTGGTTCAGTTCTGCAAGCGGTAAATCTGTAATTTCCGCAATTTCCTCAAGAGTATCTTTCCCTCTGATAATCAGACGGAGGGCAAATTCCTTTGTTGTTTCTAACGCTGTTTCATTCCGCATTTCCTCTAGCATCTGGCACATAGTCAACACTCCTTCCTCGTCGCTTTTGAAAAACCGCACTCTGTCAGCTAATATCTTATAATTCATGTCAGACGGGTCGGTGCATGAGAAATCATGCATCAGCCGTCCTAACGCTGTTTCATCCTGAATCTGTGAATTTACATAGATGATATGGGAATCATCCCCAAAGCCATTCCCGGTTTCCTCTACAGAACGGTTGATATGATAGAGGGGAAGCCCGGCTCCTATGACATCATTTTCTGTAATAAAGATAACATAGGATTCTGGAAGCTTCTCATATTTATCTCCCGGTTCCGTGATGTTGGCATCAATCAGGCTGGAATGGTATCTTGCACGTCTTGGGTTTGCGCCCTGGTCGCTTCTTTGTACTTCCACGTTCAGCGCCGCCTCGGTATCGTCAGTGGCAAATATATCAAGCCTTGCCGAGCGTCCCTGTAGATTCTTCATATTATATTGGGAATGTACTTCGGTTACTTTCAGATTATCTTTCTTTAATATGATACGCAGTAACAGCTCCACACATTCAATATCCTCAAACACTTTTGTGCAAAAATCATCGTCCAGTAACCGGAAGTTCTTCAGGCGCTTTAGATCTTCTTCGTGCTTCTGGCTGTATTGGAATCCATTGGAGGCATCCATTGTGTTACCAGTCCTTTCCAAATTCAAATTAGGTATGGCAGACATTTACTGGCAGAATACGTTTTTCAAAAGAGATTGCTGTCATCAAAATGCTCCATAATATCCTCTACCCTGCAGTGCAGGATGTTACAGAGCCTGTCTATCGTATTCACTTCCACATTCATGTTATGCCTTAACCTGTTAAGCTGCGAGCGGTTGATATTGTAATGCGTGTACAGGTCATACTGTGTCACGCCTTTTTCCTTCATGGTTTCCCATAGTCGGTCGTATGTTATCATGCTGTTTCCCGCCTTTGTTCAAATGCTGCTTGTATTACTTCTATTATCCATGTAAAATAATTGAAACAATAGTGTGCGTATAATGACACTATAAAATACAGAAGGGTAGGAAGATAATGCGGGAAAAGATTTTGAAAAGGATATGGTATTTTCTGATTGTTGTAGCGCTGGTATGCGCGGTTCAGTATGGAGTGAGGAAATATCCAGAATGGAGGGAAGCACATTCAGGAGTTCCTGATGTAGTAAGCAGCTTTTCTATGAACAATGACCATCATCTAAATGTGGTTGCCAACAGCAGCCGGATTGAGGATAAGGAGGAATTTGCAAGGGAGATTATCCACATGTGCCAGGACAATTCGTTTCATTCTATCCGATTCTCGACAGATGTGAACGGCTATCCATCGGAGTTGGATATTACGGTGTATCTGAACAGAAAAGACGTGGAAAAGGGGAAATCGGTTTGCGAGATTGAATTTTCTACGGATGACTTTCAGAAAGGTTACGATATAAAAAATGATGCGGATAAATTCCATCTCTATCTGGATGGGAAGGAAATTGACTTTTACTGATTTGGATGCAGGAGGATTATGGCAGAAGGATTTCCAGTAAAAGGGAATCCTTCCACCCTATAATTGTGACAGTAGCATATCATTTTTAGGATATATCCGTGCTTTTCTGCTTTTCAGTCTGTCTGCCGTGTGTCTGTCCTAAGATTATATCTACATTAGAGCAGACGGTATGCAGTTCTTTTTGATAATCATGGTAATAATGGTATTTATTCCGCGCCTCTTTTTTCTTCTGCAGCAGGCGTTCTTTTTCTGCTTTCAGCAGCTTCATGGAGGGAAGTTTGCCATCGGCAGAATGTTCTTTCAGAAATTTCCTTGCGGTTTCATAAAGGGTTATCTCTGCAGAATGTTCTTTTCGGAACTGCCCTTTGTGTTTCGATTTACAAAACTGTTGATAGACAGATTTATTTGCAAGGTACTGGCCGGTATAATGGATCTGCTCATTTATTCCACGGAGTTTATCTTCAATTGACTTCAAGTCCTTTCTGGAGCTGGAAGCCTGCTTCTTAATATCCGAAAAAGAATCTTCCAGAGATTCCTTTGTGTCATAGCCATGTTCCTGTATGTAAGCAACAGTCCTGGCCATTTCTTTCAGATTGGAAATCTTTACCTTGTTGGCATATGCGGTGCTTTGCTGTGCCTTCACACAGTCCTGCAGATTAATCACAAGCCGCAGGTCAGATTTGATAAACAGGATTGCAAATGGGTCTTCCAGTGTTGGAGCAGCTTGCGGAGGTATCGGTGATTTTATTTCTGCCTTATATTCCTCCGGGAGTATCTGTTTCTTTTCCGATTCCTGTTCTTTCTCATTTACCTCAAATAAGCTCAAAAGGTAATCTTCTTTATAATGTGTGCCGAGCATCCTTCCGGTTATATATTTGTTGCGTTCCGGGTGGAGATAGCTAAACCTGCCCCGGCTGACTTTCAATTTAATATTATATTTTTCTAAAAGTAAATTCTGAAAATCTTCCTGATTACAGGAACGGCTGGCAGCATCTTCGATTGCAGACCGTAAAAATTCTTTTTGAGTCTGAAACTCTGTTTTCCGTGGAATAAGATCATCTGCAAGGATCTGTTTGTTACGTTCATCCAGTTTCTTCTGCCCTCTGCGCTTTGCATGGTATTCCCGATCTGTGATTTTCTTTTCTGCTGGAGCAAGGAGGTCTACCTGGTGCAGATGTTCCTGGCGGCACATATCCATAAGGGATTGCTTTAAGTGGGTAAGGTAATCTTTGGATACATGGTGTTTGTATCCGGCGCGGGAATCACAGGTGCGCTCCATGAAGTCTTGACGTTCCACATCGTATTTCCGCAGGCTGTTGATTACGATATGTACGTGAATGTTGCCGCTTTCATTATGCCCATCCATATGTGTGCAAACTAAAGCCTGATGACCGGGGAAATTTTTCTTTGCGTATTCTATTCCAAGCTGCTGCGCCCGTTCCCCGGTCAATCTATTTTCTGTTGCGTCCTTCGGATCGAAACTGATAATGTAATGGTGGGATTTGATTTCATCATAAGATTTGTTTTTGTGATACAGGGCATTCAGCTCCTGGCACTCCATGTCAAACGTAAAAGAATCACAGTTTATACCGTCCATGATATATTCCTTTCGTGGGATCAATTCACCATTTTCATCAAGTATCGGTTTGTTCGTACTTTCATCATACTGGAACATGAGATAACGCTGTGCTTCCCCATAGTCAGCGTTTTTACTTGCTATGTGTTTCAGTATTGCCATCCAGGCTACCTCCGGCGGTAGAGTGGAAATCTCCCGCCATCTTCAAGACTTCATATTTCATTTCATAGATTCTGGCCACGCTCTGGTCGATTGCCTTACGCATTCTCTGTGAATGGATGCCGCCGCTGTTAAAGTGCCTTGCAATCTGGTTTAAGTTACTGCCGATTTTTCCAAACTCTGCAATCAGTCTTTTCAGTTCCGGCAGGTCTGCCACAATTTCATACTTTGCAATTACTTTTTGTTTCATAACCTGCTTCCTTGCATACTCTGCCAGTGGGAGGTTTACGGCTTTTGCACTTTCAGATATGATTTCATATTCTATGTCTGTGAGACGAAGCATGATTTGGTGTTTGTGCTGTAGTTCTTTCTCTTTTTTTGGTCTTGCCATTCCATAATCCCTTTCTCTAAAAAATTGTTCTCACAATATAAGCCGATTAGGAAAGAATACTGGGAAATAAAAAAGACTTTTTGGAAAAATATTTATTTTTTCTCCGTGATTGGGACAATCACGCTGCGACTATTTACAATAGGAGCCAATCTGCATATTGGGGAAATATGCCAGAACCGAGGGCATGGGGATCGGAATCCTCCATCAAGTTTGTCAGGTAAGCAAAATCTACGGAGTGGGTTTAGAGTTACTCTGGCGAAACTTGCCCTTTCCTTATCCCGGATTCGGGATAAGGTATCTGTTGATGCAACCCTTCTTTGAGGTAGGAAAGCCCTTTGAAATAAAGGCCGGCTTAGAAAAATGGTGATGAAGTGACAGAAAGAGGTCTATATACTGAATTTTATTAAAAGCGACCAGCTATTAGATCCTCTAAAGTTATATTATAAAAAAAATCATGTATAAGGGCGTTGTATTTCTTCCACAATGGTAAAGTAATGCATTCCTCATTCCTGGGACAGGTTTCTGCATCCGGCATTAAACAGGCAACCGGGGAAAGGGGGCCTTCTGTCAGTTCTATGATTTCTCCTACGGTATATTCTTTTGGCATACGGGTAAGCCGGTATCCACCACCCTTTCCGCGGAGTCCTTTTACGATTTTGCCTTTCACTAACATTTTCAGAATGATTTCCAGGTACTTTTCAGAAATTTTCTGACGTTTTGCTATTTCTTTTAACGGAACGTAAGTTTCTTCCTGGTGCTGTGCAAGATCGACCATCACTCTGAGGGAATAGCGTGCCTTTGTTGAAATCATAGAAATGAACCTCCATATTGCTTCTTTACTATATCCCATTATATCCTTTGCGGAAAATAATTTCAATAAAATCATATAAACCTATTGACATAGTAGGTAAGTAGTAGTAATATACATTCAACGAAAAGGAAAGGAGAAAAGTCATGGCAAATAACTGTTGCAAGAATTTATGCTGTTGTCGGATGTTGGTTTACCGGATATGTTGTGTGATACGGTGTAGCAGCAGACTTTGTTATGCTTAAGTTCCATGTAAAAAGGCACGGCATATATCCGGGTACTGGAAGATAACAGTACTCCTTTTTTATGCCTGTAATTATGAAGAAAGAAGGAAATGAAAATGGCAAAATATTATAAAGGCACATTGGGGCTGATTGGGAATACTCCGCTGGTAGAAATCGTGAATATTGAAAAGGAACTTGGGCTTTTGGCAACCGTGTTGGTGAAGTTGGAGTATTTTAATCCGGCTGGCAGCGTAAAGGACAGGATTGCCAAAGCGATGTTAGAAGACGCCGAGGAAAAAGGCTTACTGAAAGAAGGCTCTGTGATCATTGAACCCACATCGGGAAATACGGGGATCGGACTGGCGGCAATCGCGGCGGCAAAGGGATACCGGATTATTCTGACGATGCCGGAGACTATGAGCGTGGAGCGGAGGAATATTTTAAAGGCATATGGAGCGGAACTTGTACTGACCGAAGGTGCAAAAGGAATGAAGGGCGCCATTGAAAAAGCGGATGAATTAGCGGAGGAAATTCCAGACAGCTTCATCCCCGGACAGTTTGTAAATCCGGCGAATCCGAAGATCCATGAAGCGACGACGGGACCGGAGATCTGGAATGACACAGACGGAAAGATTGATATTTTTATCGCCGGCGTAGGAACTGGAGGAACGGTGACAGGCGTTGGAAAATATCTGAAGGAACGAAAAACCGATGTGAAGGTAGTTGCGCTGGAGCCGGCAGCATCGCCTGTATTGTCGGAAGGAAAAGCCGGGGCCCATAAGATTCAGGGAATCGGAGCCGGTTTTGTTCCAGATGTGCTGGATACAGATATTTATGATGAAGTATTTCGGGCAGAAAATGAAGAGGCTTTTGCGGCGGCGAAGCTCCTCGCAAAAAAGGAGGGCATCCTGGTGGGAATTTCTTCAGGCGCAGCGTTGCATGCAGCCATTGAACTGGCAAAGCGTCCCGAGAACCAGGGAAAGGTCATTGTGGCGTTATTGCCGGACACTGGCGACAGGTATTATTCCACTCCATTGTTTACCGAATAAAGAAGATAAGGAAGGCAGGGACAATGATTTTTTCAAAACGGAGCAGGTATGGAATCCGGGCGCTGATTGATCTTGCACGGAACGCTGAAAACGGCAGTATGCAGCTAAATGAAATTGCTGACAGGAACAGCATCTCTGTTAAGTACCTGGAGCAGATATTCGCAGCGCTCAGAAAAGCTGGAATTATCAAGAGCATTAAAGGCCCACAGGGAGGCTGTCTCTTGGCAAGGCCTTCGAAGGATATCAGGGCGGCAGATATTATTGCGGCGTTAGATGGAAGCTATTTCCTGGACAGCGAAGAAGTACCGGGAGATGGGAATGGAGAAACCAACGCATCTGTAGTCCAGCGGGAAATTATTGGACCTATAAATGGATGGACAGAACACTTTTTTAATACCCTGACATTAGAAAAACTCGCGGAATGTGCAAAAGAGCAGGAAGAAGCCTTGCAGAATATGTATTATATCTAAAACAGCAGTAGACGCGCTGACTTGTTGAGTAATTATAAACAGCATTGTATTAGGAGATGACACCATGAGTCTCGAATTTATAACAAAATATTTGCCTTTGTATGAGAAAGCGGCATGGCTTACTGTAAGGATTGGATTTGCCGGAGTTGTGCTTTCCATTGTGATCGGCTTGTTGTGCGCGGCCATCCAGTATTATAGGATTCCTGTTTTATCAGGATTAACGGCAGTATATATAGAACTTAGCCGCAATACGCCGCTGCTTGTCCAGTTGTTTTTCCTGTATTATGGACTGCCAAAGATCGGAGTCAGGACAGACGCGCAAGTTTGCGGTATGGCCGGGCTGGCATTTCTCGGAGGCAGTTACATGGCGGAAGCCTTCCGCAGCGGATTGGAGGCGGTGGAGAAGATACAGATGGAGAGTGCCCAAAGTCTGGGGATGAACCGTTATCAGACTATGCGGTATGTTATTCTGCCGCAGGCATTTTCTATCAGCGTACCTGCTTTTGTTGCAAATGTGATCTTTCTTTTGAAAGAAACCAGCGTATTCAGCGCCATAAGCCTGATGGATCTGATGTTTACAGCGAAAGATCTGATCGGACTGTATTATAAGATGACAGAAAGCCTGTTTTTGCTGGTGGTGTTCTATCTGATTATCCTGCTTCCGGTATCCATACTGGGGGCGGCGTTGGAGAGGAGGGTGCGTTATGCCGGATTTGGGGCTTGAGGTGTTGCTAAAAGGACAGAACATGGAAAGGCTTCTTATCGGGCTTCTGGCAGCATTAAAGATCAGTCTGGTATCTGTGGCAGTCAGCCTTCCATTAGGAATCCTGCTTGGAACTCTCATGACATGGAAAAATCCGTTCATAAAAGCAGTGCTTCGGGTTTATCTGGAAATCATCCGCATCATGCCTCAGATGGTTCTGTTGTTCCTTGTGTTTTTTGGGACGACACGGGCGTTTGGATGGGATTTGTCAGGGGAAAGCGCTTCGGTTATCGTATTTTCCCTCTGGGGAACTGCAGAGATGAGCGATCTGGTAAGAGGAGCGCTCATCAGCATACCGCTCCATCAGTATGAGAGCGGAGAAGCATTAGGGCTTAGTAAGGTACAGATTTATCGGTATATCGTGGTTCCACAGACATTGAGAAGATTAATTCCGCTGTCTATCAATCTGATTACAAGAATGATTAAAACAACTAGTCTTGTGCTGATGATTGGAGTGGTTGAGATCCTGAAAGTCGCGCAGCAGATTATAGAGGCAAACAGGACGGCAAGCCCTAATGCGGCATTTGGCATTTACTTGGTCGTATTTTTATTATATTTTTTCGCCTGCTGGCCGATCAGCGTGGCAGCAAGATATCTGGAGAAAAGATGGAGGTGATCTTTTATGGCAGGACCATTATTGCAGGATGTGCCGGGGCAGGACATAGCCTGTGGCCAGGCGTTGCTTACCATGGAACATGTAACCAAGCGGTTTGAAGAAAGCCTGATCCTTGACGATATCAGCCTGACGATCCAGAAGGGCGAAGTGATCGTGCTGGTAGGTTCAAGCGGATGTGGGAAAAGTACGATGCTTCGGTGTATCAATGCTTTAGAACCGATTCAGGGTGGAATCATCCGGTTAGGGGAGGAACAGATTGATCCGAAGAGCCGGGGGCTGACCAGTATCCGGCAGAAGATTGGCATGGTATTTCAGAGCTACGAGCTGTTCCCGCATATGACAGTGCTTGATAATATCCTGCTTGCGCCGATGAAGGTGCAAAAGAGGAAAAAAGCGGATATTACAGAGGAAGCTGTAATCCTTCTTGAGCGGGTAGGCTTAAAAGAGAAAGCCGGATGTTTTCCCAGACAGTTGTCAGGAGGGCAGAAGCAGCGGGTGGCGATTGTCAGGGCTTTGTGCATGCATCCGGAGCTTATGCTGTTTGATGAGGTGACGGCGGCATTGGATCCGGAGATGGTCAGGGAGGTGCTGGATGTTATATTAGCGCTGGCAGCCCAGGGAAGGACCATGCTGATCGTTACCCATGAGATGCAGTTCGCCCGTGCGGTCGCAGACAGAGTTCTATTCCTGGATAAAGGGAAAATCATAGAGAACGCGCCGCCGGAAGAATTTTTTGAAAATCCGAAAACAGAAAGGGCAAAACAATTTTTAAATACATTTTCTTTTGAAACGGTAAAGGGTAAAGATAAACAGGGAAAATGAAAGAAAATAAAAAGAATAAAAAGAGAAGAAAAGGAGATATATTATCATGAAAAATTCAGTTTTAAAAAAATTTATATCCATAGCGGCTGCAGTATCTGCCATTCTGGCACTGACAGCATGCGGGAGTCAGGGAACGGAAAGCGACAGCCAGAAAGCGGAGACTCAGAAGGAGGAACTGACAGCAGGCGCAGATACAGTATACCGTACTTTGGATGAAATCAAGGAAGACGGAACCATCCGTATCGGGGTGTTTTCCGATAAGAATCCTTTCGGTTACGTAGATGAGAACGGAGAATACCAGGGATATGATGTTTATTTTGCCAATAAGATTGGAGAGGATCTGGGAGTGAAGGTTGATTTCGTTTCCACGGAGGCCGCGAACCGTATTGAATACCTCCAGACTGGTAAAGTAGATATTATTTTAGCGAATTTTACCGTAACAGAGGAAAGGGCAGAAGAAGTGGATTTTGCCCTGCCATATATGAATGTGGCGCTTGGGGTAGTATCGCCGGACGATAAAGTGGTGGAAAGCCTGGACGACTGGAACAGTGACGACCAGATCATTGTGATCTCCGGCACAACGGCCGAGACCTACTTGACAGAAAATTATCCGGATATCCCGCTGCAGAAATATGATTCTTATGCGACAGCGAAAAATGCCCTTGAAAATCGAAATGGCGTTGCGTGGGCGAATGATAATACAGAAGTCATCGCATATGCGCTGCAGAATAAAGGATACACGGTAGGCATTCCGGAACTGGGAAGCAAAGATACTATTGCGCCGGCCGTATCAAAAGGGAATGAAACACTCCTTCAGTGGATCAATGATGAGATAAAAGCGTTAGCAGATGAACAGTTTTTCCATGCTGATTATGACGCTACGCTGGTAGATACTTACGGGGAAGAATACAAGGAAGAACTAGTGGTAGAAGGCGGAGTGACGGAATAGGAGAAACAGTACTTACGTCTGCCTGAACGGTTTCTTAGGAAAGATTCTATGAAAAAAGAAATCTTCAAAAAAGCATTTGTGAAATCCCTGCCAATCATGTGCAGCTACCTGTTTGTTAGCATGGCTTACGGGATTATGATGGAGGAGGCCGGGTTTGGATGGTATGATTCGCTGTTTATCAGTGTGACAGTATATACAGGAGCATTCCAGTTTTTATTGATTACATTATTAAGCAGCAATGCATCTATGATTACGATAGCTCTGGCGGCGCTCTTGATGAACAGCCGCCAGACCTTTTACAGTCTGACGTTTGTCCATGAATTTCGGAGCATGGGAAAAAGAATGCTTTATATGATACATACAATGACAGATGAGACATATGCAGTCAATCTGGCTCTTACTGAGCAGGGCGCCCAGAAAGAAGATATGATGTTCCTGATTGCAGTGCTGTCCAGATGCTACTGGATGATTGGAGCAGTGGCTGGCGGAATGTTGGGACAGATTCTTCCAGTAAGGTTTCAGGGAATTGATTTCTGTATGACGGCATTATTTATTATTATTTTTATAGATCAATGGGAAAAAACAAAGGATCACGTTCCTGCTTTCACAGGTTTTATAGCGGCAGTTATCTGTCTGCTTGTTTTTGGAGAAAGGAATTTCATGCTTCCGGCGCTGGCAGCATCTTCCGGGATCCTGGTGTTAAAAAGAGAATATAGACAGACTGAAACTGCCCCAAAGGAGAAGCAAGATGGATAGAGGATGGATGATTGCGGCAGTGGCGGTATCTGCGGCAATTACATTTTTTCTTCGTGCCCTGCCCTTTTTTGCCTTCCGGGATGGAAGGAAGATGCCGGAAAAGCTTAAGCGTCTTGGGGGCATCCTGCCCTCTGCGATTATGGCGGTGCTGATTGTATATTGCCTGAAAGATGTGCTGCTGGATTTAAAAAACTTTACCTTGATGAACGGAGTCTTTCAGTCCCGTAAGGGTATACTTTGCGGTATTTCCTTTGGGTGTGGCATATCGGAACTGCTATCCGCATGCCTGGTGGCTGTAAGCTACAAATACAGGCATCATACAATGCTGTCGATTGCACTTGGAACGGTATGTAATATCATTTTATTATATTTTTTTACGAAATTCTGAAAGGACAAAATTATGGATCAGACACTTGATGAAGCAATTTATAATCGGTATATAGCGCCTACGAAAAGGCAGAGAACCGGGCGTGTAGGACTGGAATTCGAGCTTCCGGTTGTAAACAGGGAACATGCGCCGGTGGACTTTGAAGTGATACATAAAGTAACGGATGCATTCCTCTGTAAGTTCCACTTCCAGGAGGCAGGAAGAGATGACGACGGATTTATCTATGCGGCGCTGGATGGAAAGACAGTGGACGGGTTATCCTTTGACTGCAGCTATAATACGCTGGAATTTTCCTTTGGGACAGAGATGGATTTGCATACCATATATGGGCGGTTTTCCCGGTACTATGCTTTTGTGCGGGAGCAATTAGAAACATACGGCCATACGCTGACCGGCATGGGAATCAATCCCCACTATGAAGTAAACCGGAATATACCGGTGGTCAGTGAGAGATACCGCATGCTGTACCACCATCTCTCTTCTTATGGGAGATATGGACAGGAGATGCTATTCCATCACTACCCTAACTTCGGTCTGTTTTCCTGTGCAAGCCAGATCCAACTGGATGTAGAGGAAAAAGACCTGGTGAAAACATTAAATACATTTACAAAGCTGGAGCCTTTAAAAGCGCTTATTTTTGCAAATTCGCCATGGAAGGAAAGCGAAGAACTCTGCGGCAGGGATTATTTCTGGAGGAACAGCCTGCACGGGCTCAACAGGCATAATGTGGATATGTACGGGCTGGAATTTGAGTCTGTGGATGAGATTATCTGTTATATCAGAAGCATGAGCCTGTACTGTGTGGAGAGGAACGGAAAATATGTTAACTTCCGGCCGATTCCACTTAAAGAGTACTTTTCTTCTGAAAGTATAGAAGGGGAGTATTTCGACGGAAACCAGTACCAGACAATCCGGTTCCGCCCGGAACTTGCGGATCTTCAGTATCTGCGTTCTTTTAAATTTGAAGATCTGACTTTCCGGGGTACCGTAGAATTCCGCAGTGTCTGCGAGCAGCCGGTAAAGGAGATCATGGCGTCGGCTGCCTTCCATGCCGGCCTGATGGAAAATCTCCATGCGCTTACTGAGATTATAGAAAAGGACCATGTCATCTACCACAAGGGCTATAATGCATCGGAACTGCGGCGTATGTTCGTAAAAAAAGAGTTGCCGGACGACTTTGACTGGGAGAAGGTTTCCGGACTGCTTTTTGTGATTCTGGATACTGCAAAGGATGGACTGGTCAGGCGTGGATTTGGAGAGGAAGAATTCCTGAAACCATTGTACAGGCGAGCCACGAAGCTGAAAAGCCCGGCAAAGGAGATGCTGGAAGGGCTTGCGGGCGGCAGGACGCTGGATGAATATATCGAAGAATATGGGAGATTGTGATGCTGTATATTGAAAATGAATTTATAAAAAAGCATATTTTGGATGGGAATTTTGGGCTGGAAAAGGAAAGCCTCCGGATTTTTGAAGATGGGACGTTTGCCCATACGCTGCATCCATTCCCGGAGGATAGGCATATTGTGAAGGATTTTTGCGAGAACCAGACGGAAATCAATACTTCTGTACATGCCAGCATAGAAGAAACACTGGAAGAATTAGAGTTCCATAATCAGCGTATTTGTCAGAAACTGTGGAGCCTTCCAGAGAAAGAATATCTATGGCTCTTTTCCAACCCACCCTATATTGAGAATGAAAGAGATATACCGGTAGCCGTATTTGAAGGCAGGGAAGTCTCCAAAACTGCTTACCGAGATTATCTGTTCCATAAATATGGGCGGTATAAGATGACTTTTTCCGGAATCCATGTGAACTTTTCGTTTTCTGATGAGCTGCTGCTGGCGGATTTTGCAGAAGGACAAAAAAGGGCAGGGACTGGCGGGAAAAAGAAGCTGCAGGAAAATGAGCCGGATTATCAGGAATATAAAAACAGCCTGTATCTGAGGCTGGCAGAGCAGATGGCGGCATACGGATGGATTCTTGTCGCAGTGACGGCGGCAAGCCCGATTTTAGACAGCTCGTTTTTGGAAAAAGGAGTTTATGGCAGGGATATTTTTACAGGTATGGCGTCCGTCCGGTGCAGCTAGATGGGATACTGGAATGAATTTGCGCCGATCTTTGATTACAGCAGTGTCAATGCGCATGCAGACAATATTCAAAAATATGTTGACAGAGGCCTTTTGAAAGCGCCCTCGGAATTGTATTATCCCATCCGGCTAAAACCCAGGGGAGACAACAGCCTGGAGGCGCTGCGGAGGTACGGGGTGGACCATATTGAGCTTCGGATGTTTGACCTGAACCCTCTGGCAGAAGTTGGGGGTGGAAGTAAAGGACATACGGTTTGCACAGTTATTGATGGTCTGGCTGGCGTCTGTGCCAACCGTTCCTCTGACGCAGAAGGATCAGATACAGGCTGTGCAGAATTTCAAGAATGCAGCGCATTATGACTTAAAAACAGTGGGGATACTGAATCCGGACAATGACAGTATGCCAGCCGCACAGGCGGCTCTTGCCATCATCCGCAGGATGAAGGAGTTTTATGGAAAACTTGGCCTCCCGGTACAGGAGGTTCTGGAATTTGAATATGAAAAATTTGCAGATGCCTGGAATCGGTATGCGTGGAAAATCAGAGAACTGTTCCAGGACGGTTATGTGAAAAAGGGCCTGGAGCTGATAGGGGAAAGACAGGAAAAATAAATGTGTGAATTATTTGGAGTAAGTGCCGCAAGAAAGGTAAGGCTTAACAGCCTTCTGCAGGAATTTTTTTCTCATAGCATGGAGCATCCCCATGGCTGGGGCATGGCGTTTTTCTATGAAAATGCAGTATCGTTGGAAAAACAGCCGGAGAATGCATGTAAAAGCATGTATTTAAAGCAACGCCTGAGAGCGAACATGGAAGCAGACCAGATGATTGCCCATATCCGTCTCGCCACCAGGGGATTGCTGGAGTATGAGAATACGCACCCTTTTGTGAAGAGGGATCGGTCAGGCCGGACATGGACGCTGGCGCATAATGGAACGATATTTGAGAGCCAGGCACTGAATCCATACGTACACAGTCAGAAAGGACAGACGGACAGTGAACGGATTCTTTTGTATACCGTGGACAGGATCAATGGGGAGGAACAGAAAAAAGGAAGGTCGCTATCCCAGAGAGAACGGTTTGCGGTAATAGATGCAGTGCTGAAAGAGATCACGCCTGAAAATAAGGTGAATCTGCTTTTGTTTGACGGAGAAATGTTGTATGTGCATACAAACTACAGGGATAGCCTGCATTTTTTACGGAAAGAGACGGCTGCTTTTGTGTCCACAAGACCGCTGGATAAGGAAAAATGGGAGAAGGTTCCTATGAATACGCTTCTTGCATTTGAGTCGGGCAGATGCAAGTATACAG
Organism: Clostridiaceae bacterium; assembly: GCA_910574345.1. GTDB lineage: Bacteria > Bacillota > Clostridia > Lachnospirales > Lachnospiraceae > UBA3402. Next base: position 19,892 of record CAJSZV010000043.1, read on the forward strand.
GGAAACCCCATGAAAATGAATTCTTTGACAGCGAAGAAAAAATGAGGATGCTTTTTTTAGATTATGCGGGACTGTAGCGGGAGCAGTTAATATGACAAATAAGAAATCAGACTATACAGATGAAGAATTAAAACGGTGGATAGAAGACGGTGCGTTCTCTGAAATGCTTATAGCAAAAGCAGACAGGCTTCGCCGGGAATATTATGGGGATAATGTATATCTCCGAGGTCTGATTGAATTTACGAATCACTGTAAAAATAATTGTTATTATTGTGGAATCAGGCGAAGCAACACGAATGTACAAAGATACCGAATGACTATAGAGGAAATCCAGGCATGCTGTCAGGAAGGCGATAAGTTAGGATACCGTACTTTTGTACTTCAGGGAGGCGAGGATGTTTTTTATTCCGATGGCGAAATTTGCAGGATAATAAATAGAATCAAGGAAATGTATCCGGATTGTGCGGTAACATTATCCATAGGGGAATGCAGTAGGGAAAGTTATCTTGCATATTTCCGCGCAGGGGCAGATCGTTATTTACTGAGGGAAGAAACTGTGAATGAGAGACATTATCAAAAACTACACCCCAAAAACATGAGCGGCAAAAACAGGCAGAAGTGCCTGTGGAACCTAAAAGAAATCGGCTTTCAGGTGGGTGCTGGATTTATGGTGGATTCCCCATTTCAGACAACAGAGGATTTGATACAGGATTTGAGATTTTTACAAGAACTGCAGCCAGATATGATAGGAATTGGACCGTATCTGAGACATTCGAATACTCCATTTGCCTTGTATAAGAATGGAAGCATAGAGAAAACACTGCGTCTGATTTCTATTCTGCGGATATTGTTTCCATATGCTTTGATTCCGGCGACTACAGCACTTGGAACGATTCATCCGATGGGGAGGGAACTGGGGCTAAAGGCGGGGGCAAATGTTCTCATGCCAAATTTATCTCCGACCAAAGTGCGTAATAAATATGAGCTATATGATAACAAAATTTGTACCGGCGATGAGGCGGTAAAATGTCGTGCCTGTATTGAGAGAAGAGTGAGGAGCGCAGGTTATCAGATTGCTGTAGGCCGTGGAGATGTAAAGAGGAAGAAATAAAGTGTATGCTGAACAAAGCATAAATGCGTGGGGCATAGGGACATGAAGTACTGCATTTGTACCGGCTGTGGCGGGCTTGCTCAAGGCCGGCGAAGTGATAATGGATTTGACTGACTATGCGAACAAGGAGCTATGAGTATGGAAGAACAAACAGCGTCAAAAGAACAATTCAAGAAATTGGAAGCTTTAAAAAATTATTTGAAAGGACTGGGAAGTGTTGCGGTTGCCTTTTCCGGTGGTGTGGATTCTACATTTCTTCTGAAAACGGCACATGATGTTCTGGGGGATGATTGTATTGCGGTTACAGCAAGATCCTGTTCTTTTCCAGAAAGGGAACTTGGCGAGGCCAGAGACTTTTGTGCGGCAGAGGGAATTCGCCACATTATAGTAGAATCAGAAGAATTGGAAATAGAAGGGTTTGGTAAAAATCCTCCGAACCGCTGTTATTTGTGTAAACGGGAACTGTTTGAAAAAATCAGGGAAATTGCAAAACGGGAAAATATAAAGACTATCGCAGAAGGTTCTAACCTGGATGATGACGGAGATTATCGTCCTGGATTGCAGGCAGTGGCTGAATTTGGAATAAAAAGTCCGTTAAGAAACAGTGGGATGTCGAAAGCAGATATACGCATATTGTCGAAGACTATGGGGCTTGCAACATGGAATAAGCAGTCCTTTGCCTGCCTTTCGTCCAGATTTGCATATGGAGAAACGATAAGCAGAGAAAAATTATCTATGGTGGATCATGCGGAACAGTTGCTTTTGGAACTTGGATTTCATCAAGTGCGTGTACGAATTCATGATAAGATAGCAAGGATAGAAGTGATGCCGGATGAATTTGAAAAATTGCTGCGCAGCAGGGAGGACGTTGTAAATAAACTAAAAGAAGAAGGATTTACTTATATTACGATGGATCTGCAGGGATACCGGACAGGCAGTATGAATGAGATTCTGTGAACTGTCAGCGTTATGGATTTAGAAAATATATATGAGGGAAAAAAGATGACATTAATTCAATTGCATTATCTGATTGTGATTGCAGAAACAAACTCTTTGAATAAAGCAGCAGAACAGTTATATGTGTCACAGCCGTCTCTAACCAGTGCAATCAAAGAGCTGGAAAAAGAACTGGGAGTTACCCTGCTTTACAGGAGTGGAAGGGGAGTTACGCTGACCAATGACGGAGTGGAGTTTCTGCTTTATGCAAAACAGCTCTATAGTCAGTACGAGGCGGTTTTGGAAAAATATGGAATGGGCGGCGCCCATAAGAAGAAATTTGGAGTGTCCACACAGCATTATTCTTTTGCAGTAAAAGCATTTGTAGATATGGCAAAGGAATTTGATATGTCAAGATATGAATTTGCTGTCAGGGAAACCAGGACGGCGGAGGTAATCCGTGACGTCAGTACCATGAAAAGTGAGATTGGCATCCTCTATCTTTGTGATTTTAACCGGAAATCTATGGAAAAGCTTTTAAAATCAGCGAGCCTGGAATTTCATCATCTCATAGAATGTCAGGCGTATGTCTATATTTGGAAGAAGCATCCGCTGGCAAAGGAAAAGACGATCCAATTCGAGCAGTTGAACGGATATCCCTGTTTGTCTTTTGAACAGGGAGAAAACAGTTCCTTTTATTTTGCAGAAGAAATCCTCTCAACGAATGAGTACTCACAGGTTATTAAGGCAAATGACCGTGCGACGATGCTGAATCTGATGGTTGGCCTGAACGGCTATACCCTTTGTTCTGGGATTATCTGTGAGGAGCTGAATGGAAGTGATTATATTGCTGTTCCCTTTCAGGAAGATGAGCAGAATCCCAACAGTGTGATGGAGATTGGATATGTTGTAAGAAAAAATACAATCTTAAGTAAAATGGGGGAATTGTATGTTGATAAACTGAAAAAGTATCTGCATATTTCCTGAGAAAAAAACAAACAGATAAATGGCATGGTTAAATAATATAGAGTTGGATGTTTTGATAATGCCAGTATTGCGTTAATATTTATATGAACTTGCAGGAATGATTAAGGAGGAATCAGACATGGATATGGAAAGATATGGATTGAACAAACAGTTGGCACAGATGTTAAAGGGCGGTGTGATCATGGACGTGACCACGCCTGAGCAGGCTGAAATAGCAGAAAAGGCAGGCGCATGTGCGGTTATGGCATTGGAGCGGATCCCAGCGGATATCCGTGCGGCAGGCGGTGTATCGAGAATGAGCGATCCGAAAATGATCAAAGGGATTCAGGAGGCAGTGACAATCCCGGTTATGGCAAAATGCAGGATTGGACATTTTGTGGAGGCACAGATTTTAGAGGCTATAGAGATTGATTATATTGATGAAAGTGAGGTGCTTTCTCCGGCAGACGATGTGTATCATATTGATAAGCGGAAATTCAGGGTTCCATTTGTGTGCGGAGCAAGAGATCTTGGAGAGGCGCTCCGAAGAATTAACGAGGGGGCGTCAATGATCCGGACAAAGGGGGAACCGGGAACCGGCGATGTGATCCAGGCTGTCCGGCACATGCGGATGATGAACCAGGAAATTTCAAAAATTAGTTCTATGCGTGAAGATGAACTGTTTGAGGAGGCAAAGAATTTAAAAGTACCTTATGAATTGGTAGAATATGTACATAAAAATGGCCGCCTTCCGGTTGTGAATTTTGCGGCGGGAGGAGTTGCCACGCCGGCAGATGCAGCCCTGATGATGCAGCTTGGCGCGGAGGGGGTTTTTGTGGGATCGGGTATCTTTAAATCCGGAGATCCCCAAAAGCGCGCAGCGGCAATCGTGAAAGCAGTTACGAATTATGAGGATAGTAAGCTGTTGGCAGAACTTTCTGAGGATCTTGGAGAGGCGATGGTGGGAATCAATGAGCAGGAAATAGAACTCCTGATGGCAGAGAGGGGCAGATAGGATGAAAGTTGCGGTTCTTGCGGTTCAGGGAGCTTTTATTGAGCATCGGAAGAAACTGGAAAATCTGGGGGTACCCTGTATAGAGCTCCGTAAAAAAGAAGATTTAGAGGAAAACTTTGACGGTCTGATTTTGCCGGGAGGCGAGAGTACTGTCCAGGGGAAATTGCTGAAAGAATTGGGGATATATCCTCTGTTGAAGGAAAAGATTGCATGTGGGATGCCGGTGCTTGCAACCTGTGCGGGACTGATTCTTCTGGCAGAAAAACTGACCAATGATCAACATGTCTATTTTGGAACACTTCCGGTAAAGGTGAAACGAAATGCTTATGGCAGGCAGCTGGGAAGCTTTCATACGGAGCAGGAAATGAAAGGGATTGGAAAAGTTCCTATGACATTTATACGGGCGCCTTATATTGAGGAAACCGGAAATGGAGTGGAAATTCTTTCATCAGTGGAAGGTAAAATTGTGGCAGTGAAATATGGAATGCAGTATGGTATGGCATTTCATCCAGAATTAGACAGGGACAACAGAATACATGAAATGTTTCTGGATGCGGTCAGGAATAGCGTTTAACGGATATCTGGTTATAAATTGAATTTATAGCCAGATATTTTTTTCATGTATTAGACAAAACAAACCTATCATGCTAGTATGTTTATAGAATTTAAAGAAGGAGGAATTTAAAATGGCAAATATAAATGATTCAAAAAACTGGGGTTTTGAGACAAGACAGTTACACATCGGGCAGGAACAGGCAGATCCGGTTACGGATGCAAGGGCAGTTCCGATTTATGCGACTACTTCTTATGTGTTCCATGATTCACAGCATGCGGCAGATCGTTTCGGACTTCGGGATGCGGGAAATATTTATGGAAGGCTGACGAACCCGACACAGGATATTTTTGAACAGCGGATCGCGTCTTTAGAGGGCGGTGTGGCAGCGCTGGCTGTGGCGTCCGGCGCGGCGGCAATTACTTATACCTTCCAGGCGCTGGCGAAGGCCGGAGAACATATTGTGGCATCCAAGACAATCTACGGAGGGACATACAATCTACTGGCTCATACACTGCCATTGACAAATAATGTTACGACAACTTTTGTAGACCCGGAGGCAGAAGGTTCCTTTGAGGCGGCGATCCGGGATAACACGAAAGCAATCTTTGTGGAGACTCTGGGCAATCCGAATTCCAATCTGGCTGACTTAGAAGAACTTGCGAAGCTCGCCCATAAGCATCAGATCCCACTGGTAGTGGATTCTACATTTGCAACGCCGTATCTGATCCGCCCGATTGAATATGGAGCCGATATTGTGGTCCATTCCGCAACAAAATTTATCGGCGGGCATGGAACAGCAATTGGCGGTGTGATTGTTGACAGCGGCAATTTTGACTGGAAAGCCTCCGGAAGATATCCGTGGATTTCTGAAGCGAATCCAAGCTACCATGGAGTATCTTTTGCAGACGCGGTGGGGGCGACGGCTTTCGTGACCTATATCCGTGCGGTCATCCTGCGTGATACGGGTGCAACGCTTTCCCCATTCCATGCGTTTCTTTTCCTGCAGGGGCTTGAGACGTTATCGCTCCGGGTGGAGCGCCATGTAAGCAATGCGCTGAAGATCGTCCAGTATCTTGCGGATCATCCGCAGGTAGAGGCAGTACATCATCCGTCCCTTGAGGGCGAGCCTAGCCATGAACTGTATCAGAAATATCTTCCGGAAGGCGGCGGTTCCATTTTTACATTTGAGATTAAGGGAGACGCGAAGACGGCGCAGACATTTATCGATCATCTTGCGATTTTCTCACTGTTGGCAAATGTGGCGGATGTGAAATCATTGGTGATCCATCCTGCGACTACCACCCACAGCCAAAGCACGGAGGAAGAACTTCTGGAGCAGGGAATCAAACCGAATACAATCCGTCTTTCTATTGGTATCGAGAAAGTGGAAGATTTGATCGCTGCGCTGGATGAAGCATTTGAAGCAATAAATAGGAAGAACATGAAGTGTTTGCAGAAGCCGTTTATACGATTATAAGAAGTTAGTAACGGTATAAGAAGAAGCAATCTATCAGAATACATATCCCGGCGAAAAATTATACAGTCAGTTTTTTGCCGGGATTGGGAGAGGGATGAGATGTCAAGTGTCGGAAGACAGAAAAAATGATGAATACATGAAACTGCTAAGACAGATAGTGGAAGAATTAAAATTTGGCTCTGTTACTCTGATAGTACAGGACGGCAGAATTGTCCAGATACAAAAAGAAGAGAAAATAAGGATATAAACTGACTGGAAAACCAGAGGTTTTATTGATATAGGTTATGGAAGCTATATCTTTAAAGTCTCTTTTTTATTGTGCTGCGGAAAGGATGAGAAATATGAGCGGTAAAAGTATGATAAGACTGGATCATATATATAAGAAATTTTACGGAAAAAAGGAAGAATTTCTTGCTGTCAGGGATGTCAATATGGAAATAGAAAAAGGTGAAATATTTGGCATCATAGGGTTTTCCGGAGCCGGAAAATCAACGTTGGTCAGATGTATCAATCTGTTGGAGCATCCAACAGAAGGCGCTGTATATTTTGGCGATACAAATCTGATGGCGGTGGGATCAGGAGAACTTAGAAAGATACGCCAAAGAATGGGAATGATTTTCCAACAGTTTAATTTATTGGAGCAAAGGAATGTAATTGAAAATATCTGCTATCCTCTGGAACTTGCCAGGGTAAAAAAGAAAGATAGATTAAAGAGGGCAAAAGAACTGCTGGAGCTGGTTGATCTGACTGAAAAGGAGAAGGTATATCCGTCGCAGTTATCTGGAGGCCAAAAGCAGAGAGTGGCTATTGCCAGGGCATTGGCAACAAATCCGGAAGTACTGCTGTGCGACGAGGCAACCAGTGCGTTAGATCCAATTACTACCAGATCTATTTTGGAGCTGCTAAAGAAGATTAACAAATCATACGGGGTGACTATGATTGTCATTACCCATGAGATGAAGGTTGCAGAGCAGATCTGTGATAGAATTGCGGTCATGAGTGAGGGGGAAATTGTAGAATCTGGAATGGTAAAGGAGATTTTCCTGAATCCCAGGTCGGAAACGGCAAGAAAGCTGATCCTGCCTGATCATCAGCAGGATGAAATGGGGAAAGATAGAAAGATATTGAGGATTGCATTTGACGGACAATCTTCTTTTGATCCGATTGTTTCTGAATTAGCAGTGTACTGTAATGAATTGATTAATATCCTCGGAGCGAATACGCAGAACATTGGAGGTAAGGCATATGGGCAGATTCTAATTGAACAGCCTGAAAATGAAAAGACATGCAGGAAGATCAGACAATTTTTGAAAGAAAAAAAGATATACTTTGAGGAAGGAGGAAATTATGAGCCAGGAAATGATAGAGCTGCTTTTTAAGGGAACCGGAGAAACATTATACATGGTGTTGGTTTCCTCGGCATTTGCTTATTTGATAGGAATTCCACTGGGAGTGCTGGTATATGTGACTGATACGAACAGCATCTGTAGAAACAGGGGGATTAATCTGGCAGTGGGAGGAATCATTAATTTGGTTCGTTCAATTCCATTTTTGATTCTGCTGGTGGCAATCCTTCCATTTACAAGGTGGGTAGTGGGAACCAGTATTGGTTCCACGGCAACCATTGTTCCGTTAGTGGCAGCGGCAGCGCCTTATGTGGCCCGCATGGTGGAATCTTCTCTAAAGGAAGTAAACGAGGGGGTAATTGAAGCGGCACAGGCAATGGGGTCATCCGTATTTCAGATTATCTGTAAAGTGCTTCTCCCGGAAGCCATGCCTTCCCTGGTTGTCGGGGTTACAATTTCATTGGCAACAATACTTGGCTATTCTGCAATGGCAGGATTTGTCGGTGGAGGCGGGTTAGGAGCGATTGCAACCAACTATGGATATTATCGGTATGACAGTGAAACCATGCTGATTACTGTGGTTTTGCTGGTAGTAATTGTACAGTTGTTTCAGGAGGGGGGTCTATGGTTAGTAAATCGGATTGATAAGCGGATGAAATAATAGTAAAAAACAGGAGGAGATTTTATGGATATTAGTATTTTATCAATAGCTTCTGTGACTGTTACAGTCATTTTGTTTGGAGTGTTGTCTTATTTGGGAAGGAAAAAGAATATTGATTTTGGAGTGTTGACGATACTTGCACTTATTTTTGGAATTTTAATTGGAATTGTATTTAAAAACCATGTGGAATTAACGGCAGTTTTTGGAAAAATATATGCGAATGTTATATCTGCGCTTGTAATTCCATTGTTATTTGTAAGTATTATTTCAAGTATATCATCTTTAGAAAATATAAGAAAATTGAAAACAATTGGTTTAAAAAGTATATTTTGGCTGATTGCAAATACTTTTACTGCTTCAGTACTTACACTTATAATTGCAGGAAATTTAAAAGCAGGAAAAGCAATAAATTTTACGTTGCCCGCAGATTATGATGTAAGAGAAGTGCCAGGGTTTCTTGATACAATTGTTGGATTGTTTCCCAAGAATATTGTAGCGCATGCAGCAAATGGAGAAATAATTCCTTTCATTGTTTTTACAATTCTTGTGGGAGTTGCACTTGTATATTTGCAGGGACAGAACAATGAAGAAGCAGCACCATTTAAAAATTTTATAGATTCAGCGAACAAACTGATGTTTATAATTGTAGAATTTGTAATTGATCTAACACCTTTTGCAGTGCTTTCGCTTATTGCAAATGCTGTAAGTACTTATGGTGTTGCAGAACTGGTTCCATTATTGGGCATTCTTGCATTAGCTTATATCTTATGCGCGATTCAAATGTTTATCATTGATGGGGCATTAATTCAAATTGTTGGAGGGTTAAATGCGCTAAAATTTTTTCGGGGATTCTGGCCTGCTCAGGTGGTTGCATTTACTTCACAATCCAGTGTGGGAACAATACCGGTTACTATAAAACAATTGGTGTCTGGACTTGGGGTTAATGAAGATATTGCGTCATTTATCGCAGCTCTTGGGGCAAATCTAGGAATGCCAGCTTGTGCAGGTATTTGGCCAATGCTATTAGCGGTACTTGCAATTAATATTTTTGATATACCATATTCGTTAGGTCAATATGTATTTTTGATTGTGCTTACACTAATCGTTTCCATTGGGACGGTAGGAGTTCCAGGTACATCTACGGTGACAACAACAGCAATTTTTACAGCAGCGGGACTGCCGGTGGAGATTATAGTGCTTTTGGTCCCAATTTCAAGTATTGTTGATATGATGCGTACAGCAACAAACGTGACGGGAGCCGCAACAGCAGCGATACTCGTTGCAAAATCGGAGCAGCTTCTTGATTGTGAAATATATAATCATAGAGGTGGTTCAGAAAAATTAGGAGATGCAGTTACACAGCATTAATGAATTCATAGAAAAGGAGAATAATTATAATGAAAAACAGAATAATAGGATTGATAATAATTACGGCATTAACAGCAGGAGTTTTAACGGGCTGCGGTCAATCATCAGGGATGGTTTCTAGGGATAAGAATTCGGAGCAACATTCTGAAATTGAAAAAGAACTGGAACCAATCAGAGTTGGTGCAGGTGTAACTCCTCATGCAGAGATATTAAGAGAAATTCAAGATGATCTGGAGAAAAAAGGATATGCCCTTGAAGTGGTGGAATACAATGATTATGTGCTTCCCAATACAGCATTAGAGGATGGTGATTTAGACGCAAACTATTTTCAGCATAAACCATATCTGGATGACTTTAACGCAGAAAACGGAACGCATATTGTAGGTGTGGCAAATGTTCATTTTGAACCGCTTGGGATTTATGCAGGCAAGACAAAAAGTCTGGCTGATCTAAAGGATGGGGCTGAAGTGGCGGTTCCAAACGACACGACGAATGAAGCAAGGGCCCTTCTTCTGTTAGAGCAGGAGGGGTTGATTAAACTGAAAGAGAAGGCTGGCCTGCAGGCAACAATATTGGATATTCAAGAAAACCCCCTGAACCTTAAGATTAAAGAGTTAGAAGCTGCTCAGGTGGCAAGAGCGGTCAGCGATGTAGATATTGCCTGCATTAATGGAAATTATGCGATTGAGGCAGGATTAGAAGAGGCAATTGCGTTGGAATCTGCAGAATCTGAAGCGGCCGAAACCTATGCGAATCTGATCGCTGTAAAAGAAGGAAACGAAGATACAGAAAAAACGCAGGCACTTGTAGAAGCTGTTCTGTCAAATAAAGTGAAAGATTTCATTACAGCTAATTACAAAGGGGCAGTTGTTCCGGTTTTTTGAACTATATGAATATAGTGTCTCCTTACAAACTAGAGAATTACAATGAAACCAGTGGAAAAATAATTTCTACTGGTTTCATTAAAAATGAGGGGATTTGAAATCATGTTTGTTTTTCAGTAATTGTTCTGCCAAAAAATCTAGTGTATTAAGTAAGATTTTTTGATTTTCGGGATTGCAGGATTCAAATTTACTAATAAATTTTTGTACTTTTTCAATATCAGTGGATGTATTTGACTGAAATAAGGAATTTGCAGGAATTCCTAATCGATCAATTAATTGTGACAAGGTTTCATAAGTTGCATTTTTTCGGCCCTTTTCAATATCTTGTATTGTTTTTACTGCTAATCCACACTGGTCTGCCAACTCCTGTTGAGTAAGGTGGCAATCCTTCCTTGCAGCACGAATACGATTCCCTAAATAAGTTAATTTGTCTATCGGCATATTAGCTCACCTCGAATATATTCTATCGTACTGGTTAGTAAATATACATTCCCTAAGAGTATGTATTAAAAAGATACTAATATACCGATTTGGATTTGAATATACAAACTCTGTTGAATAAAAAAACAGCCTTTTGCAGCAGGGTTTATCTGTATAACCATCTGTGATTCGCTGTGGGAGTAACTCATGGATGGTTTTATCTTTTGGAAACAACATTATAATAAGTGTTGGTCAAAAAAATTCCAATTCCCCCATGGGATAAGTATACCCCTAAATATGTATTAATATACTTATTACAAGAGCATTTATATACCGTTATAGTTTGGAAAATAAGAAACACCAGGAAGCATGTTAAGCATCTTGGTGTTTTATTTTTTATCGACATTCTTCGACATTTGGGTCAATGCCGTTCACCTCCTAGTATAATAATGATATAGCCACAAGAGCTATAAAGTTAATAAGTTACAAGGTCATATCTGATGAATAACTGAAGGAGGGTTCCCCTTCCATCAGAAGTTATTGATATAAT
>CAJSZV010000044.1 GCA_910574345.1 Clostridiaceae bacterium
ACGCTGCTCTCGGAAGAGTGGGTGATGCCCACGGCCAGGCGGGTCACATTGCGCTTGGAATCTTCCAGGCTTTGAGTCATGTTTTGGTAAAGGGTCTGAATCCGGCGGGCGTATTTTACTACGATCTCGCCTTCTGCTGTGGGTTTCAGGCCCTTTTCGCCCCGGATGAACAAAATCGTGTCAAGATCATGCTCCAACTGTTTGATGTGCTGGCTGACGGCAGGCTGAGTTAAAGAAAGCTGTCTGGCGGCTTTTGTAAAGTTCCGGGTCTCATATACAGTCAGCAAAGTTTCCATTCTTGCATCCATGGTTTTCTCCAATCATAATAATCTGTTATGGTATCAATACAAAATATAATTTGCATTTATCATATATGACACTATAATGATACCATAAAATGAAACAAAATGATACTGCAGAGCGGGGAAGATTCTGTGTATCATAAGTATGAAAAGGGGGAAAAAGGAAATGTCTTTTTTGTATGCGCAAATGGAAGAGTCCACTGCAGTTTTGTGTTCTCTTTCCATTATTTTGTTTGCAGGTTTTGTGGTAACCCGTCTCACGAAGCGCCTTCACCTTCCCAATGTGACAGGCTATATTATAGCAGGGGTTCTCATCGGTCCATGTTGTTTTCAAATGGTGCCAAAGGGAATCCTGGAGCATATGGGGTTCATGAGTGATATTGCTCTGGCTTTTATCGCCTTTGGCGTGGGAAAATTCTTTAAGAAAGAAATCCTGATAGAAGCAGGTGCGAAAGTGATGGTGGTAACTCTTTTTGAAGCGCTGACTGCCGGCGCGCTGGTGGCAGTCAGTATGAAAGCCATCTTCCATATCGGCTGGGATTTTGCTTTGATATTGGGAGCCATTGCCACAGCTACGGCTCCGGCCAGCACTATGATGACCATTCAGCAGTATCATGCAAAGGGGGAATATGTCAATACCCTTCTTCAAGTGGTTGCTTTGGATGATGTGGTGTGCCTTTTAACCTTCAGCGTGGTGGTTGCCGTGGTAAATGCCGGAAATGACGGTCATATATCCGCATACGATGTGGTGGTTCCCCTTATGAGCAATGGCATGGGAATCCTTCTGGGAGCGGCAAGCGGTCTGGGATTGTCAAAGCTTCTGACACCGGACAGAAGCAAGGATAACCGTCTGATTTTGTCGGTGGCGCTGCTTTTAGCCCTCTCCGCCGTGTGTGCGGTTCTGGGAGTCTCGCCCCTTTTATCCTGCATGGTATTCGGGGCAGTGTACATGAATCTGACGGATGATAGAAAGCTTTTTAAGCAGATCAACCGTTTTACGCCGCCGATTATGAGCATGTTCTTTATTATTTCGGGCATGAATCTGGATCTGGGGGCGATCCATACTGCGGGAGTCGTGGGATTAAGTTATTTCTTCATCCGCATTGCGGGGAAATATGCAGGGGTTTATCTGGGGTGTGCGGTCACCAAAATGCCTGTGAATATAAAAAAATATATGGGCCTGGCTCTGATTCCCCAGGCCGGAGTCGCCATCGGCCTTGCATTTCTGGGCCAGCGTCTTCTTCCGGAGGAGATGGGGGATGTGCTTTTGACTATTATTCTGTCGTCCTCCGTTCTGTACGAATTGGTAGGTCCGGCCTGCGCCAAGGCCTCTTTCTTCCTGTCAGGATCCATTAAGCGGGAGACAATAGAGTCTGTGAACAGATATCAGCCGCCTCAGCTTAAGAAGCGGCTGGGATAAGAAAATCAGAAAATGAAAGAATACTTAACCGAGATTCCTCCGGTCCCGGCGATTGGTCAGGCGGATGACTCCGCAGCCGATCTTATCGCCGGAGTTGCCGGCGGGCTGAGAGTGGAAATCATCAGACATTTGGTGAACCACCACGGATTTGCCCAGAACTTGAGGAATGATAAAGCGTTTATCGTAGAAAGAGATCCATGCATACCCCTGATTAGCAAAAAGGGGAAGGAGATCTCCCGCATGTTCTGGATGTTCGGCTCCCGTAGGGTTAAAATGTCCGCCTGTATTCTGAAAATCATTGCTGCAGTCTCCGTTCTCGTGGATATGCATGCCATAAAAGTCAGAGGCGCCTGCCGTAAGTCTGTCAGGCAGTCCAAAGAGTTCCGCCTCAATCAAAGTCCCCCCGTAGGGAGTTTCAAAGAATTTTACCAGCCCGCTGAGGGAAGGAGCGTTTGTGCCTCCTGTGACCCATGCCAGGGCTAAAGGTTCATTGTCTTCTAAAATGTCCGCAAAAATATCTGCGGGAGTTTTCTGTCTGTCAGCCATATAGAATCCCTCCTTTGATGTAGAATATGGGGGGATTGTTGTCCGTGTGAGAGTTTGGGCGGATAAACAAAAGGCAGATAACAAAAGTTACCTGCCTGGAAATCAGAATGAACCGTGTAGCTTACAAAAAATATATTCAAGGTATTCCAATCTTTTGCAATATCCTTTATAATAGGTTTACATCAGGGAACTTTCAAAATTTCAGGAGGAAACAAAAACCATGGAAAACACTACAGGGAAAATTATATTAACCGGGGACCGTCCCACAGGAAGACTGCATGTGGGCCACTATGCAGGTTCTCTGAAACGCCGGGTAGAACTTCAAAACTCCGGCCAGTATGACCAGATATTTATTATGATCGCCGATGCCCAGGCACTTACGGACAATGCGGACAATCCGGAAAAGGTTCGCCAGAACATTATCGAAGTGGCTTTGGATTACCTTTCCTGCGGCTTGGACCCGGCAAAGTCCACCATGTTCATTCAATCTCAGATTCCGGAGCTTACGGAACTGACGTTCTACTATATGAATCTGGTAACCGTGTCGCGCCTTCAAAGAAATCCTACGGTGAAAAATGAGATCAAGATGCGCAACTTTGAGGCCAGCATTCCGGTGGGATTTTTTGCTTATCCCATCAGCCAGGCCTCGGATATCACAGCATTCAAAGCCACCACTGTGCCTGTAGGGGAGGATCAGCTTCCCATGATCGAGCAGACACGTGAGATTGTCAGGAGTTTTAACCATATATACGGCGAAGTCCTGGTGGAGCCCGACGTTCTTCTTCCGGACAACAAGGCCTGTATGCGCCTTCCCGGCATTGACGGCAAGGCAAAGATGAGCAAGTCCTTAAACAACTGCATCTATTTATCCGACACAGAGGAGGATGTGAAGAAGAAAGTCATGAGCATGTTCACAGACCCTAACCATCTGCGTGTTCAGGATCCGGGACAGGTGGAGGGCAATCCTGTGTTTATCTACCTGGAGGCTTTCTGCAGGGACGAGCATTTCGGTCAGTTCTGGCCTGAGTATAAGAATCTGGAGGAGTTAAAGGCCCACTACACCAGAGGCGGTCTGGGGGATGTGAAAGTAAAACGGTTCTTAAATGAAGTTCTCCAGACGGAACTGGCTCCCATACGCGCCCGCAGAAAAGAGTATGAGAGGAATATTCCGGAAGTTTACCGTATCTTAAAAGAGGGCAGTATCTGTGCGGGAAAGGTGGCAGCCAAAACTCTCGCTGAGGTGAAAGCGGCCATGAAGATCAACTATTTTGACGATGAAGAACTGATTCAGAGCCAGGCCCGCCGTTTTGGAGAAACATCAGGAACATGAGAGAAAGGCAGTCTATGAAACGAGCGAAAAAAATAACAGCTGTGGCTATGGCCTTGGCTCTGTGTCTGAGCATGCCTTTTTTATCCCTGGCCTCTCAGGCAGGGCCTTATGGAACTTCCCTCTCAGGACAGTCTGTGGCCAGGCCGGAGATCCAGGCGGAAGGCGCTGTGGTGATAGACGGGGAGACAGGGGCCGTTCTCTATGGAAAAAACGAGAAAAACCGTTTTTATCCTGCAAGCACCACCAAGCTTATGACAGCGCTTCTCACCTTGGAGAAGACCAATTTAAATGATACGGTGACATTTTCCAAAAGCGCCACCACCAATCTGGAGTCAGGGGCCTCCACTCTGAATCTGACCGAGGGAGACAGGCTCAGTGTGGAGCAGTGCCTTTACGGGCTTTTGCTTAAATCAGCCAATGAGATCGGCAATGCTTTGGCCGAGCATATTTCAGGCAGTGTCAGCGGTTTCGCCGATCTTATGAACCAGAAAGCGGCGGCTTTAGGATGTACGGGGACACATTTTGCCAATCCCCATGGCCTTAACAACAACAATCATTACACCACGCCTTATGATATGGCTCTCATCGCCAGGGCGGCGTTCCAGAACGAGACGCTGCGAAAGATTGACACCACTACCAGCTATCAGTTCCCGGCCACCAAAAAGTCGGAGAGCAGGACCATTACCATGGGACATAAGATGATGTACCCTACGGATTCCAGGTATTATGAGGGGATCATCGGCGGCAAGACCGGTTATACTTCCCTGGCAGGTAATACTCTGGTAACGGGAGCGGAGAGAAACGGCGTGCGTCTCATAGCGGTGGTGATGAAAAGCAAATCCACCCACTATGCAGATACCAAGGCCCTTCTTGATTATGGTTTTGCCGTAAAGGGGCAGAAGTCAGGAAGTTCATCTCAGCCGGGAACAACTGGTTCCGGCACAGCCGGCACTCCCTCAGGGAGCGCCCAATCATCTCAGCCGGGAACAGCTCCTTCGGGCACAGCCGGGGTCCCCTCAGTGAGCGCCCAAAGTCCGGTGTCAGGTTCCGCAGGGTCTGTGGTGGCGGGAGCGGCTCCGGGGAGCGGTCAGATGTCTCAGCCCTCCAAGGCCCCGTCAGGAACGGTAAGCGGCCCGCCGGGGACAGGGAGCCAGAATTCGGCAGGAAGTTTTGGCCCCTCGTCAGGCACGGCTGTCGGATGGATGAAGGATACAAAGGGCTGGTATTATATAAAGTCTGACGGCGCACGGGCAGCCAATGAATGGCTGAATATCAATCAGACAGAGTACTGGATTGATCCAGACGGGTATATGGCTACGGGATGGCGTCAGTTTATAGACGACAATTGGTACTTTTTTAAGTCAGACGGCGCCATGGCAGTGAATGACTGGGCCATGGATAATGGGAAATGGTTTTATCTGGGAGCCGACGGCGCTATGGTTGTCAATACCCGCACACCCGACGGATATCAGGTGGGAAGCGACGGGGCATGGATTCCATAATAAGAGAAGCCCGTAATAATAAGCAAAGAGAGCGATAAGGGATGAAAGAAAAACTATATACCATAGAACTCCATGACGCCTTGACTTCCGGTGATGAATGCCCCTTCTGCTGGCTGGAGAGGAAGCTGGAAGAGGCAGCCATAGAGTTTGTACTGGGCTCTTCCTATATGGAAAGCGATGTACGGGACAAGACGGATAAGCAGGGATTCTGCCGCCGCCACACCAAGGCCATGTATGATTACGGCAATACTCTGGGCAACGCCTGGATCTTAAAGACCAGGATGGTCTATCTGCGGTCGGAGATGAAAAAGCAGATGGAGGGCTTTACGCCTCAGCCGGCCACCATGCTTAGCAAGATAAAGAAAAAGGATGCCAGGGAGAACTCCCTCAGCGCCTGGATCCGGCAGGAGGAGAGTCGATGCTATGTGTGCAGCCGGGTGGATGATACCTACAAGCGGGTTTTGGATACCTTTGTCCATCAGGTAAAGCATGAGAAGGAATTTTTGGATCTGGTGAAGGGCAGCAAGGGGTTCTGTATCCACCACTTTGCCGATTTGGTGGAGATCTGTGAGAGGGAACTTGGAAAAAAGGAGCAGGAACAGCTTTTTCCTATTCTGTTTGAACAGATGAATGGGGAGCTGGACCGGATCCAAGAGGATATCGACTGGCTTATTGAGAAATATGATTACAGAAACGCGGACAAGGATTGGAAGAACTCCCAGGATGCAGTCCAGAGGACCATGCAGAAGATTGCGGGAGGCCATCCTGCCGATCCTGTATTCCGATGCAAAAAATAGGGGCTTCCCGTATATTATTTATGGCTGTGGAAATACTACCTTCGTATAAGATGAAAGACCATATATTATAGCAGGAGGTAGTCAGTGATGCAGGATTTTAGGAAGAGCGAGACCCTTAAGAACCTTATGAGGGCCTTTGCCGGCGAGAGCCAGGCAAGGAACAGGTACACATTTGCGGCAGGAGTGGCAAAGACAGAGAAACTGCCTGTCATAGAGGCGGTTTTTAAGTTTACAGCCAATCAGGAGAAGGAACACGCGGAGATCTTTTATAATTATATGAAAGAACTGACGGGTGAGAATATTCACATCGACGGGTCGTATCCCATCAATATTTCCCAGCAGACTGTGGATCTCTTAAGGGCAGCGAAACATAATGAATATGAAGAGTTTGACGTCGTTTACAAGGATTTTGGGGATAAGGCCAGGGAAGAAGGATTTGAGGAGATCGGAAGAGTCTTTCACCAGATCGCGGCCATTGAGAAAATCCACGGGGACAGGTTTGAACTTTTTGCCCATCTGATGGAAGAAAAAAGGCTGTTTTTGTCGGATGTGGCCACGGGGTGGATGTGCTTAAACTGCGGTCATGTGATGACGGCCACTCAGGCTCCGGGAATGTGTCCTGTCTGCAAGCATGAGCAGGGATATTTTATTCGTCTGGAACTGGCTCCTTATACCATGATGTAAGGGGCTGTTTATTCCCGCCAAGGTCACATACCCCGCTGCCCTGCAGCGGGGGTTGCTGACTCAGCGGGGATTCAAAAAAGACAGGAACGGTGGAAAGAAATATGTGGAAATTAGCGGCGGCAGCAGGGTCAGCAGTACTGGCCTGCTGTCTTCGGTCTTCTTATGAGAGAAACCATTTTGTGACCAGTGTTTATGAGGTGAGGACGGAAAAAATCACGGGGGAAAAGACCTTTGTATTTCTTTCGGATCTTCACGATAATTGTTTTGGAAAGGGACTTGGAGAGCTGATAAAAGCCATTGATTTGGCACAACCCGATGCCGTGCTCATCGGGGGAGACATGATGGTGGTGAAGGAGGGGGCACAGCTTCGCACCACCTTGTTTTTGGTGGGCCAGCTGGCAAAGAAATATCCGGTATATTACGGAAACGGCAATCATGAAAGCCGTATGGACAGAAAGCGGTGGCTCTATGGCGACAAGTATGATGTGTTTGCGGACAGACTAAAAGACATGGGGTGCCGCCATTTGTCTGACGCAAGCGCTGTGATGCCGGGAGGGATCCGCATAAGCGGGCTGAATCTGGACAGAAGGTACTATGAGAAAAGGGTTTCCGACAACATGGAGGTCTCTTACATAGAGAAGCATTTGGGAAAAGCCGATCAGGAACGGTTTCAGATCCTCCTTGCCCACTCGCCTTTGTATCAGAAGGCTTATGCTAAGTGGGGAGCGGATCTTACTCTGTCCGGCCATTTTCACGGGGGAACCATACGGATTCCGGGACTTGGAGGAGTCATGACCCCTCAGTTCCATTTTTTCCTGGACTGCTGCGGGGGATGCCTTAAGACAGAGGGAAAGACCATGATCGTCAGCAGGGGGCTGGGGACCCATTCCATCAATATACGGCTGAATAACCGGCCGGAACTGGTGACAGTGAAGGTGAAGGGAATCTGAAAGAGCACAGGAAGATTGGGAGGCAGTATGCGCTTAGAGGAATTGGTAAATGAAAACCACAAGAAATTAAATGAAAATGACCTGCTGATCTGGCAGTATATTCAGAGCCATAAAAAAGAATGCTCCACGGCTTCTATCGGGGAGCTGGCAAAAAAGTGCTGTATTTCCAGAACCACCATCTCCAGATTTGCCCAGAAGCTTTCCTTTGAAGGGTTTCGGGAACTGAAAATGCATCTGAAATTAGAATATGAAGGGGACCAAACCGTGAAAACCATTCTTCTGGATGATGTATGCCAAAATTATCAGAAGGGGATAGAGGCTGCTAAGGATACGGATATGAGAGATATCTGTGAACATATCTCCGGGGCAGAGAGGCTGTTTGTCTTTGGAACCGGGGAGGCCCAGAATGCTGCGGCGCAGATGCTTAGGCGGATGTTTCTCTATGCAAAGCGCTATTTCGTGGTTCTGGCAGGAAAAAGCGAGCTTTCCATGGTTTTGGAGGATCTGGGAAAAGACGATTTTATGTTGGTGATCTCCTTTTCCGGAGAGAATGAACTGGCTGTGAAGGCGGCAAAGACCGTAAAGGAAAAAGGGGCCTATCTTTTGTCCCTGACCGAGCTGAGCAGCAATACCCTGGCCAAGCTCAGCGACAGGAGCCTGTACATATGGACAACTCCCCTGCTGAAAGCGGGAGAGGCTGTTTTTGAGACCTGCAGTTCCTACCACAGCGTACTGGAGATCCTCTGCATCAAATATCTTCTTTTTCTGAGGGAAAGAGAAAGGTGAGGGGAATAACTTTGTGTCCTGTGCACAGAAAATGTGCAGAAGAACGAAATGTGAACCTGTTCCGCAAATGGGCGTCAGCTCTTGTAAAAAGTCCCTGAAAACGGTAAGATGTCAGTATTGAATAACATCAAAACAGGAGGGCTGATGATGAAACAATTTTCCATTACAATCGCAGGCGGAGGAAGCACCTACACACCGGGGATCATTATGATGCTTCTGGACCATCAAAAGGAATTCCCCATACGTAAGCTGTGCCTCTACGATAATGACGGGGACCGGCAGGAGGTTATCGCAAAAGCCTGTGAAATCTTATTGAGAGAGCGGGAACCGGGGCTTGAATTCGGATATACTACGGATCCGGAGACTGCGTTTACGGACGTGGACTTTGTCATGGCCCACATCCGTGTGGGAAAGTATGCCATGCGGGAGAAGGATGAAAAGATCCCCTTAAAGTATCATGTGGTGGGCCAGGAGACCTGCGGGCCGGGCGGAATCGCCTATGGCATGCGTTCCATCGGCGGAATCTTGGAGATCCTTGACTATATGGAACAGTACAGTCCCAATGCGTGGATGTTAAATTATTCCAACCCTGCGGCTATTGTGGCGGAGGCCACAAGAAAGCTTAAGCCTAATGCAAGAATCATCAATATCTGTGATATGCCTCTCAGCATCATGACCCGCATGGCAGGCATCCTTGGAATACCGGAGGAGGAGCTGGATATCGGTTATTACGGCCTGAACCATTTTGGATGGTGGACCTGGATTAAGGATAAAGAAGGCAATGACCTGATGCCGGCCCTGAAAGAACACGTGAGGGAGAACGGATATGACAGCGAGAAAGAGGGAATGAGGCATCCGGATCCCAGCTGGCGTGATACGTTCAGAAAAGCGAAGGATGTCTATGCAACGGATCCGGATACCCTTCCCAATACCTACCTGAAATATTATCTCTATCCCGATTATGTGGTGGAGCATGCAGACCCCAGCTACACCCGCGCCAACCAGGTCATGGACGGCAGGGAGAAGGAAGTCTTTTCCGCGGCAAGGGAGATCATCGAAAAGGGCACGGCCAAAGACTGCAGGTTCCGCAAAGATGAACATGCATTCTATATTGTGAAGCTTGCCAGAGCTCTTGCCTTTAACACAAAAGAAAAAATGCTGCTCATCGTTCCCAACAGAGGAGCCATAGAGAATTTCGAGCCGGAGGCCATGGTGGAGATTCCCTGTATCGTAGGGAAAGACGGTTATGAAAAGATCGCACAGGGAAGAATTCCTCAGTTCCAGAAAGGCCTTATGGAGCAGCAGGTAAGCGTGGAAAAGCTGGTTGTGGAGGCATGGGCGGAAGGAAGTTATCAGAAACTGTGGCAGGCTTTGATCTTGTCGAAAACTGTTCCCAGTGCATCTGTGGCGAAGAAGATTCTGGATGATCTCATAGAGGCCAATAAGGAGTATTGGCCAAAATTAAAATAAATACCGTGTCACGGCGGAAGACAATGGCCGGGCAGCAGATGGTTCTTTCTGCTGTCCGGCTATTCTATTGAAGCATATGCCCCTAAGGTTACGGTAATCAGCTGAACCGACAGGATGCCGCAGACAATGATCAGCGTATTTATGCCGTATGTCAAAAAGGGAGCCGCACCGAATACGTTTCGGATATTCTCCAGGGTGAAAACAGGTTTCAAAGAAAAATGAACCGCCATGCTGGCATCAGCTGGCTGATGACACCGATATTGGGGGTGAATAAAAAGGACCAGATAGTGGCAAATCCAACTACAGGGGCTACGTTTGAATAAAAGATAAGAACTCTGGCAGCCCCGGTGCCCGGACCGTTTTTGCAAAAAATGCGCAGGGACTGGGGGCAGAGTCCTTATACTCGGAAAGTCCTAGCCATCATACAAAGCCGCTATGGAGAGAGCCTTTCTTTAAAGATCGTGGCCAGGGAACTCCATGTCAGCTCTTCCTACTTAAGTTCTGTATTTAAGGCGGATACAGGCCGCCCCTTCAGCGACTATCTGTTCTGGTATCGGATGAATATTGCCTGCGATCTTGTGCGCCAGGGAAACTTAAGGATCTATGAGATTGGTGAAAAGGTGGGATACCCCGATGTGACCCAGTTTTCCAAATGCTTTAAGAAACACTTTGGATATTCGCCGAAACAGCTTCAGGGGGGCGTCAAAACCATGAAAAAACCAGTTGAGATATAACCCTGTTATGTGGTAAAATAAATGATTAGAACCTGAAGAAAGATTCATTGAAGAAGAATCAGGCTTGAGCGGGAGAGGGTACATGGCAGGGATTTCTTACAAGCTGGAGAATTTTGAAGGTCCTCTGGACCTTCTTCTTCATTTAATTGAAAAGAATAAGGTAAGCATCTACGATATTCCCATTGTTCTGATTACGGAACAGTATCTGGAGTATGTAAGCCGCATGGAGACAGAAGACTTGAATGTAGTCAGTGAGTTTTTGGTCATGGCAGCTACTTTGATTGATATTAAGTCCAGGATGCTTCTGCCCGTGGAGGTTAGTGAGGACGGGGAGGAGGAAGACCCCAGGGCGGAACTGGTGGCTCGTCTTCTGGAGTATAAGATGTACAAATATATGGCTCAGGAACTTCTGGAGATGGAGGAGGGAGCAGGCCGTCAGCTGTACAAGGAGCCTACGGTGCCGAAAGAGGTGGCAAAGTATGAACCGCCGGTGGACTTGGATGAGCTTCTTGACGGGCTTACCCTGGCAAAGCTTCAGAGCATCTTTGAGTCTGTGGTCAAAAGACGGGCTGACAAGATCGACCCCATACGAAGCAAGTTCGGGACCATCCGCCGGGAGCCCATCAGTCTGGAGACAAGAATCGGTTCTGTCATGGATTATGCCAGGCTTCACAGGAAATTCAGCTTTCGGCAGCTTTTGGAGAGGCAGGGGGATAAGCTGGAGGTAGTGGTCACCTTTCTGGCGGTTCTGGAGCTGATGAAGATGGGAAAGATTCATCTGACCCAGGAGGATTTGTTTGATGATATGAATATAGAGACTCTGGAGCCGGAGGGGGAGAAAGGGGAACTGAACCTGGAAGGCTTAGAGGACTTTGAAGGGTAGACGAGTGATGAGTGAAAAGAAGTACAAAGGCGGAATGGACGCCAGCGAAGTCATGGTGATGGAAGATTATACTCCCCGGCCGGACAACAGGAAAGCTTATCCCAAGGAACAGTGGGAAGCCATTGTGGAGGCGGTGCTCTTTACTATGGGGCAGTCTGTGGAGGTAAGGCAGCTGGCAGCTGCCCTGGGGCAGAATGAGAAGACAGCCAGACAGGTGGCACAACAGCTGAAAGAGCGGTATGAGAGGGAAAAGAGAGGGATTCAGATCATCGAGCTGGAAAAAAGCTATCAGATGTGTACCAGAGCAGAGTATTATGAGAATCTGATCCAGGTGGCAGCGGCGCCTAAGAAGCATGTGCTGACCGACGTGGTTCTGGAGACCTTGTCCATCATTGCGTACAAACAGCCGGTGACGAAGCTGGAGATCGAAAAGATCCGTGGGGTCAAGTCCGACCATGCGGTGAACCGTCTGATCGAGTATAATCTGGTTCAGGAGGTGGGGCGGTTAGACGCTCCGGGCCGTCCGGCCCTCTTTGCCACCACGGAGGAATTCTTAAGGAGATTCGGCATCGGTTCCACGGAGAATCTCCCATCCATGGATCCCGTCCAGGCAGAAGAGATCCGAAGCCAAGTAGAAGAAGAACTGAATGTAACGATGGAAGAGGAGGAAGGCAAATGCGAAGCATTTCTTGGAATGCCTTCCGACGACGTGGCAGGTGACGCAAAGGCGTCGCGTGCCGATACCGAATGAGGAGGAAGGCAAATGCGAAGCATTTCTTGGAATGCCTTCTGACGACGTGGCAGGTGACGCCAAAGCGTCGCATGCCGATACCGAATGAGGAGGAAGGCAAATGCGAAGCATTTCTTGGAATGCCTTCCGACGACGTGGCAGGTGACGCGAAGGCGTCGCGTGCCGATACCGAAAAGGAGGAGTGATAGAATATGAAAGCCATAGGAGTAGTTACGGACAGTCACAGCGGTATTACGCAGAAGGAGGCGGACAGGCTGGGGATTATGGTGCTTCCCATGCCTTTTTACATAGATAGTGCATGCTATTATGAGGACATTACCTTGAGCCGGGAAGAATTTTTTGAAAAATTGGATTCCGGCGCTGAGATCGCCACATCCCAGCCGTCTCCGGCGGAGGTGATGCAGCTGTGGGATAAAGCCCTGAAAGAATATGAGCAGATTATCTATATGCCCATCAGCAGCGGTCTCAGCGGCTCCTGTGCCACGGCGGCAGCTTTGGCTCAGGATGGGCCCTATGAAGGAAAAGTGTTTGTGGTGGACAACGGGAGGGTGTCCGCCCTGCTTCACCGCGCCGTACTGGACTGTCTGGAGCTGATTGAGGAAGGGTATGGAGCCGGGGAGATCAAAGAGATTCTTGAGAATGCCAGGGATAAGATGATCATCTATATAGGCGTGGACACACTGGAGCATCTGAAAAAGGGAGGGCGGGTGACGCCGGCTGCGGCCCTTCTGGGAACTGTGCTGAATATCAAGCCCGTCTTAAAGCTTGATGTGGGGATTCTGGACTCTTTTAAGAAGTGCCGGGGACTTTTAAAGGCCAAGAAGGTTATGATTGAGGCTGTGGAACACGATATAGAGACCAGATTTCAGGAGGCTAAGGACCGGGGGGAGCTGTATCTTCTGGCGGCCAGCAGCGCTTCGGAGGATGTGACCAAAGAGTGGGTGAGAGAGATTGAGGAAGCATTTCCCGGAATGAAGGTTATGTGCGATAATCTGTCTCTTGGAGTGTCGTGTCATACAGGCGGCGGGGCTCTGGGGATCGGGTGTTCCTGTAAGCCGGAGAGGCCAAGGTGACCGGGATATGAGAGTGCTGTTGACAAGCAGTCCCTGCAGTCCTTATCCCCAGGCCGACGGCAGGGTGCTTTACGGGTATAATCCGGCGAACGGTTTTTTGAAATGCCTGAGAGAAGGCTGGGAGCCGGGATGCAGGTGTGTGATGATCAGCTCCGATCCTAAGGATTTTGTCCATAATGACAGGATGAGAGGGGAGTTTGAGGGCTTTTTCCGCATCAGCGGAATTCCCGTGTCCGGCCTGGTAATCTGCGATGAACGAAACGAAGGAGAACTGGACCGTCTTTTAGCTGAAAGCCGGATCGTGATTCTGGCGGGAGGCCATGTGCCTACCCAGAATGCATTTTTTCAGAAGATCGGCTTAAAGGAGCGGATAAATGATTTTGAGGGAACCGTCATGGGAATCAGCGCGGGAACCATGAACTGCGCCTCCGTGGTCTATGCGCAGCCGGAACTGGCGGGGGAGTCAAAAGATCCGGCTTATGAGAGATTCTTAACAGGCCTGGGACTGACAGACTTAATGATTCTGCCCCACTACCAGGAAGTGAAAGACAACATGCTGGACGGCAAGAGGCTGATGGAGGATATCACCTATGGAGACAGCAGGGGAAGAACGTTCTATGCTTTGGTTGACGGCAGTTATGTGGTGTGCCAAGGAGGAGAGGAAATTCTGCACGGGGAAGCATATCGGATACAAAATGGCATGACGGAAAAAATATGTGAACAGAATGGAGCCATAGGATTATAACCATGGGCCTGCCCTGGAAACGGATTCCGGGACAGGCTTTTGGGGTTAAAAGGTCAGCCGGCCTGGATATGTTTTTTTCTAAAAAAGTCATCAATTCTTTTTTTGATATCCATTGGACTTAAGTATTTCAGCAGATATCCGTCTGCTTTTAAGGACAGCACCCTTTTTACGCTTTCCTTGTCATCCCTGCAGGTTAAAAAGATAACGGGAATATCGGCAAATTCCTTTTCCGAGTGGAGCATCTCCAGCACATGGAGCCCGTCGCAGATGGGCATCTCGTAATCCAGCAGGACTAAATCCGGTTTGTCCAGGGTAATGGAGCGGATAGCCGCCACGCCCGAACTGACTTCCGAGACATCGTAATCTTCGGATAAAAGCCTTTTGATTCTCTGGCGTATGGTGATGGAATCATCTACGATGAGAATCTTCTGCTTCAGGTTTTGTTCTTTCAGCATCAGGTATTTTTCGATTTCCGCTATGGCATTGCTTGGGTCAAGGGGAATCCAGAAATTGTTCTCAAGCAGATGAGGGGCGAAAATGCAGTAAGAAAAATAACCTTCATCGGTGCTGAACAAAAGGCTGACCTGAGGTTTTTTCTTCTCGAAAATCTCATGAAACTGTTCATAGGTCAGAAGATTTTCTTCTGTCATATCATAAGAATGGATAGAAGGGTAATGATTCATAAGGCGCCGCACAAACTGGCATGCCGTATACCGGGCTGCATTGAGCAGCATAATATCCAGCTTGTCGGATTTGACTCCCATGAGCCTTCCCACGGTGTTGATTAGAATACTGTCTTCAAAAACCAGAAGAATTTCCCATTTTTTGTCGTCTTGTTTGCGGCTGTAGACCAAACGGTAATACACTCCCTTGCCGAATTTTTCTCCGTCATAGGCATTGCTGATTACCTGAGCCTTGAGCTGGAACATATTTTTTAGGAGCTGAAGAATGGTCTCCTCTATGGCAGCCAGTTCTTCTTCCGGTAAAAGGTCCACCCATTTGCTCATGTTTCCCCCCGTAATGGCCATGTCCTCAGTCAAAGTATGACCGATGAGCCATCCGGCGCAGACAGCCAGAAAATGTTCAACCGCAGAGGGCGAGTAGTCCTCCCGTATTAGTTCTTTCTCCAGGGCAGGAAGAGAGTGCTCCCTGAAGTCCCTGTGCAGACGATTGTGCATCTTAAGTTCTTCATAACCGATTAATTCCATGTAACTTTCTTCATCTTCGAAATGTTTCAGCGCATGGGACTTAAAATATTTAATCCCTTCCTCATAGGCCCGCCTGCTTCTTGTTCCCTCCTCTTTTAAGGCAAACAGTTTGTTGATAATCTGAAACAGTCTTTTGTGCTCGTCGTCAATGATCTTGATCCCTATATTAAACTCGTCCTTCCATACCAGATGACTATCCATTTGCAAAATCCTCCTCTTAAGCAGTTGTGTTTTAAAGGTAAATCGGCTGCTTCATAATTTATAGTATTCCAGACAAGCAGGAGTGCTACAGATGCCGATGTAAATAGGGAAGACTCATAATTTCCATAATATCTTGAAATTTGTTTGGTTTCGAGGTATTATATTATCGTTATATGTCGGAAATGGAGGTGGATATATGGCAAGGCCGATCCGATGCAGGCGAATCTGTCTGGAGCCTGAATATGACAGCTTTGCTCCATGCGGGATAAAGAGCGCGGAGCAGATTCTGCTGACGGTGGATGAGTTTGAAGCGGTCCGCTTGATTGACTATGAGAAGAGAACTCATGAACAATGTGCCGGGCAGATGGGGGTTTCCCGTACTACGGTCACGGAAATGTATGAGAGGGCCCGCGCGAAAATTGCGGACTGTATTGTCAATGGAAAAACATTGTGTATTTCCGGCGGCAATTATAGACTCTGTGACGGTTCCGCATGGAGATGCTGCGGCAAAAAGTGTGACAGGGCAGAATATACGGCAGAAATTGCCGGGAAAAGAAAGGAAGACAGGAACATGAAGATTGCAGTTACCTATGAAAATGGAAATGTATTCCCCCATTTTGGGCATACAGAGCAGTTTAAAATCTACGAAATTGAGGATAATAAGGTTGCAGGCGCGCAGGTAGTAAGCACGGAGGGAAAGGGCCATGGAGCTTTGGCAGGGATGCTCTCGGCATTAAAAGTGGATGTGCTGATCTGCGGAGGCATCGGAGGAGGCGCACAGAGGGCGTTGGCAGAAGCAGGAATCCGTCTCTACGGCGGAGTATCAGGCAGTGTGGATCAGGCAGTAGAGAGGTTTCTGGCAGGCAGTCTTGCCTTTGACCCTCATGTTCACTGCGATCACCATGGCCATGGGGAAGGGCATTCCTGTGGAGAGCATAAGCATGGCTGCGGAGGGAATGGCCACAGCTGCCAGTAAAAGGCTGGAAGAAATTCATGCCGCCAGTTGGGCGGCAGAGCATTTATGGGGAAAGTCCTGCGGCAAGGGAAAGGCCGCAGGATTTTTTGTAAAGTCGTAGAAAAAAGTAGTTGCAATATACCCCTATAGGGTATATAATAGACCATAGGTGAAAGATACAGAGGAGGTCATGTCTGTGGAGAAAGAACAGGAGAGCGGATGCGAATGCTGTCACAAGACAAAAGAGCGTTCGGAAAAGGAATATAAGGATCTGATTCACCGTTTAAACCGAATTGAAGGCCAGATTCGGGGAATTAAGGGCATGGTGGAAAAGGATGTCTACTGTCCGGAGATTCTGATCCAGGTGGCGGCAGCCAATGCGGCCTTAAACAGCTTTAACAAAGTGCTTCTTGCCAACCACATCAGAACCTGTGTGGCGAAGGATATCAGAGAGGGCAGGGAGGAGACCATTGACGAGCTGGTAGCCACTCTGCAAAAGCTGATGAGATAGAAGAAGGAGCCGGAGGATACATTTTGGGAAAACATGATACAGCAGGGGAGGTAGAATAAATGGAACAATATTCGGTAACAGGCATGAGTTGTGCGGCCTGCAGCGCCAGGGTGGAGAAAGCGGTATCCAAGGTGCCGGGTGTCACATCCTGCTCCGTAAGCCTTTTGACCAACTCCATGGGAGTGGAAGGGAATGCACAGGCACAGGATATTATTGCGGCCGTGGAGGAGGCGGGGTATGGAGCTTCCGCAAAGGGAGCCGGCAGCGGCAGTGAAAAGGCCGGGGCATCAGCCGGGGAAGACATGTTAAAGGACAGGGAGACTCCGGTGCTTAAGCAGAGGCTGTTTTCCTCCCTGGGATTTCTCGTGGTTCTTATGTACATTTCCATGGGACATATGATGTGGAACTGGCCCGTACCTGGGTTCATGGAGGGGAACCATGTGGCCATGGGGCTTTTGCAGCTGCTTCTGACCGTGATCATTATGGTGATCAACCAGAAGTTTTTTATCAGCGGATTTAAGAGCCTCTGGCACAGGGCGCCTAACATGGATACCCTGGTGGCCCTTGGTTCCGGCGCGTCTTTTGTCTACAGTACTTATGCCTTGTTTGCCATGACCGATGCCCAGTTGAAAGGGGACATGGCAGGAGTCATGGCTTACATGCATGAGTTTTATTTTGAGTCTGCGGCCATGATTCTGACTCTCATTACCGTAGGAAAGATGCTGGAGGCAAAGTCAAAGGGGCGGACCACAGACGCATTGAAGAGCCTGATGAAACTGGCGCCCAAGACGGCTGCGGTTGTGAGAGACGGAGTGGAGACGGAGGTTTCCATAGACCAGGTGAAGAAGGGGGATATCTTTGTAGTGCGGCCGGGGGAGAATATTCCTGTAGACGGCATTGTTCTGGAGGGCAGCAGCGCGGTCAATGAGGCAGCCCTGACAGGAGAAAGTATCCCCGTGGATAAGGCAGCAGGCGACAGGGTATCTGCAGCTACGGTGAACCAGTCGGGATTTATCCGCTGCGAAGCCACACGGGTGGGGGAGGATACCACTTTATCCCAGATCATCCAGATGGTCAGCGACGCCGCGGCGACTAAGGCGCCTATTGCCAAGGTGGCGGATAAGGTGTCGGGAGTGTTCGTACCGGCAGTCATAAGTATTGCCGCCGTCACCATTATCCTGTGGCTTTTGGCAGGTCAGGGCATCGGCTTTGCTCTGGCCAGAGGAATCTCTGTGCTGGTAATCAGCTGCCCCTGCGCCCTGGGGCTGGCTACGCCTGTGGCCATTATGGTGGGCAACGGCATGGGAGCCAAGAGCGGGATTCTCTTTAAGACGGCAGTGTCCTTGGAAGAAGCAGGCAAGATGGAGATTGTGGCCCTTGACAAGACGGGAACCATTACAAGCGGGGAACCTAAGGTGACGGACATGATACCGGGAGAGGGTATTTCAGAGGATGAACTTCTGCGGCATGCCTATGCTCTGGAGAAAAAAAGCGAGCATCCATTGGCCAAGGCAGTTCTTCAAAAGGGGGAGGAACTGGGAATCCAGGCTTTGGAGGTTGAGGATTTTGCCGCCCTTCCCGGCAACGGACTGACGGGGAAACTGAACGGAAAGGTAATGGCCGGCGGGAATTTTCAGTTTATAAGCAGCCAGGCCAAGGTTTCCGGCGAGATGAAGGCACAGTCGGAGCATCTGGCGGAGGAAGGGAAGACGCCTTTGTTTTTCAGCCGTGACGGACAGCTTATGGGAATCATCGCCGTGGCCGACACTATCAAGGAGGACAGTCCTCAGGCAGTGAGGGAACTGAGGAACATGGGAATCCATGTGGTGATGCTCACCGGTGACAACGAGCGGACCGCAAAAGCCATCGGCAGTCAGGCCGGAGTGGATGAGGTCATCGCCGGCGTGCTTCCTGAGGGCAAGGAGAGAGTGATCCGCTCCCTGAAGACGAAAGGAAAGGTGGCCATGGTGGGAGACGGCATCAATGATGCCCCTGCCCTTACCAGAGCGGACATCGGCATTGCCATCGGCGCAGGCACGGATATCGCCATCGACGCGGCGGATGTGGTGCTGATGAAGAGCCGGTTAAGGGATGTGCCGGCAGCCATCCGATTAAGCCGGGCGACCCTTAGGAATATCCATGAGAATCTGTTCTGGGCATTTTTCTACAATGTGGTGGGGATTCCCCTGGCAGCAGGATTGTGGTATCCTGTCTTTGGCTGGAAGTTAAATCCCATGTTCGGGGCGGCGGCCATGAGCCTTTCAAGCTTCTGTGTGGTGACCAACGCCTTAAGACTGAATCTCTTCCGTATCCATGATGCGGGGAAAGATAAAAAAATAAAAGTGAAGAAAGCAGAGGAAAAGACTATGACAAAGACTATGAAGATCGAAGGAATGATGTGCGGCCACTGTGAGGCGAGAGTGAAAAAATGCCTGGAGGCTCTGCCGGAGGTAGAGACGGCACAGGTGAGCCATGAGGCCGGGACGGCAGTGGTTACGTTAAAGGGAGACATCAGCGATGAAGTGTTAAAGAAGACGGTGGAGGACCAGGATTATAAGGTGCTGGCCGTGGAATAAGGCTTTGGAAGGAAGGGCTTGTACAACTAAAAACGACTGCAAAAAATGGGACTGCCTGGTGAGGGGTCCCATTTTTGCCGTTGTTTGCAGCGAGGGTGCTGACTGCTGATTATTCTTTGATCTCATCAATGTCTGTGAGATTCACACCAGAAACATGAAGCAATGCTTTTAACATTAAATAATCTTTTTTCAAACTCTCGTATGTTTTAGACGCTCCTTCTTCTTTTGCTATATGCATATGTCTTTGTACTTTTGCAAAAAATTTATAATACGTGGTTAAAAAGGATTTACAGGTAAGCCATAGATATGGGGTATGCCTCTCCACTGCGGATTTACCAGGGCATTTTGTCAGGAATTCGGTTTTTTACCTGCATGTCTGAAGGCAAGAATACGCTTGGAAGAAGGCAGCGAAACTAAGCTAAAACAAGAATTGTATTGTTCTATTAAGTACGGTATAATGAATTGTGGGCTATGATTTGACCAGGAGGGAATAAAGGATGCAGACGATTAATGATTTTATTGAAGAATCAAGGAGATATGAGGATGAACTTGCAGGGGTAGAGACAGAGCATGAGGGAAGCGAGGATATGGATGAAGACCCCTATTCTCCGGATGATGTCCGAATCGTTCAGCAGATGTATTCCGTTTTTCAAGTGTATCATTGGATGAGGAGGAAGGTTTTAATTCTGTCACCGGAATTTCAGCGGAACAGGGTGTGGGACAGAGAGCGAATGTCTCTGCTGATAGAGTCATTGATGCTGAAAATTCCCATTCCTTCTTTTTATTTTCAGGAGGATTATGACGGAAATAAGCAGGTGATCGACGGTTTGCAGCGGCTTTCAACAATCTACTCCTTTATGGAAGATGAATTTAAATTAAAAGGCCTGCAGTATCTGAGTAATTATAATGGGGCTTATTATTCCGAACTTCCGAGAAAATATAAAACCAGGATTGAGGAAACCCAGCTTGCTGTCAATGTTCTTGACAGCAAGTGCCATGATCTTGTGAAGTTTGATGTGTTTAGGAGAGTAAACACAGGCGGGATGCCCTTAAACTCACAGGAGATCCGCAATATCATGGCAACAGAGGAGACACGCAGTGTGTTAAAGGAGATGAGCAGGTCCGCAGAATTTGTTCGGGCGACCAGGGGAAGGGTTAATGATATACGCATGGATGCCCAGGAATTATGTCTTCGGTTCATTGCTCTTTATTTAAAATATGATTCACAGAGCGGGAAACTGCGGGGTCTGCTGACCCTGACCAGGATGCTGGATCAGACCATATTGGAATTGAATGGGATGAAAAGGAATGAGACCGATCAACTGATAGAACTTTTTAAAATAAGTATGGAACGATGTTATGCGCTGCTCGGTGATGCGGCATTTTCGAAAGAGGGATTAAATTATATTATTAATAAGCCGTTATTTATTTGTTGGAGTGTGGTGCTCGCCGGCTGTCCCATAGAGAACGAACGATTAGAAAAGATGCGGCCGGCTGCAGTCAGGCTGCAGTATCAATACTTTGGGACAGGGGAATATTTTAATGCCATAACCTCATCTACTGCAACGAGAAGTAATATGGAACTTCAGTTTGAAGGTGTCAGAACGATTTTGAAGGAGCTGTTTTATGATTGACCAACTAAGATTAACCAATTTTAAATGTTTTTCGGAAGACAAGATAAATTTCAGGAACCTGACAATTTTATCGGGAGCCAATGCAGCAGGTAAGTCCTCTGTGATTCAGGCGCTTTTGCTGATTTGGCATACGAATGAACTTATGCATAACAAGGGGGAGAACTGGGACAAAGAGTCTATAGATATTAACCAGGTATTCGGCTTTCAGATCGGCGCTCCTAATTCTCTCATTTGCCAGAATCCAACGGAAGATGAGAACTTTGATTTTGCTTTAGAACTTAGGGAGAGAGGAGTTACCTACGGCTTTCAATACGTTATTGACAAGGTGTCGCCTTTAGACCTGAAAGTAAAAGCAGGGAAGGCTTTTCCAGGAATTGCAGTTCAGTATTTGAATGCAGAACGTATTGGGCCCAGAATGGCAAATCAGGCCGGGCAAAAGAATGGGATCGTATTGAATGGAGAGAACGCAGCATATTTAATGGATGTTGCAGATAAAAGCGGCCGGGGCGTTGCAGGGCCCCTGGCGGTAAAGGGCGCTGTCTCCCGAAAGTTTTCTTTCTGTGTTGAAAGCTGGATGAGTGCAATATTGGGAGATATGCAGCTGGATTTCCATACAGATTATAATAAAGCGATTACGGAACTGCGGATTAAGAATCCGCTGGTTGATACAGGGGTGGTTCCGACACTGACAGGGTTTGGAATCAGTTATGTGCTTCCTATTGTGGTGGCGGGTTTATGGGCATCTGAGGGAAAGAGAAATTTGCTGATGGTTGAGAATCCCGAGGCGCATCTTCATCCATATGCTCAGAGCAACATGGGGAAATTTTTGGCTCTTCTGGCTTTTTGCGGAGTCCAGGTTATGGTGGAAACTCACAGCGAACACATTATAGACGGCGCCAGAGTTCAGATGGCAAAGCTTAAGGCTGCTGATCAGATGCTGGTTAATTTTATGCAGCAGTCCGATTCTGCTATAAGAATATCTGCCATAGAGGTCTCGTCTGCTGGTGAATTGAGTATGTGGCCCAAGGGATTTTTTGATCAGAAGCAGCGGGATCTGCGGGAAATTATGATGTTAAGGAGGAATCATGTTTACAATCGATAATTATTTACAGGAACAAAGTTTCCGGTATGATCCTGTAAATGGGATTCGTTGTCTGGGCAGAAGAGAAGACGATTTATGTAAGATGCAGGAAATATGGGATTATTGCAGATCAAATCAGGAAACGCTGCAGTGTGATCTGAATATATTTTATGATATGGAGGTGGAACCAGGTATTTCTTTGTGTGATTGGGTATTTTCTAATGAGGGAACCGGGGATCAGGATGTAAGAAATCTGCTGCTTTATATGATTGATTCTATTAGAGAATACGAAGGGAACGGGGACGGGGAGATAGAGATCTCTTTAGGATCTTATGAAAACTGTGTGAGTACAGTGGACGAGTATAAAGATAAAAGAAGGAAGTTTCTGGCAGAATTGACTGATGTGGGGCAGTTCACAGAATTTATGGGTTCTTGCTTTCAGAACACTGCTTTTTCAGAAGATATCCTTACCGCTATGAAGAGAATTCCTAAATTCAGAGACTGTACAAAGCAGATCGTATTCAATTTGTCACTGTTAAATGACCATGCAATAGAAATATATGAGAAGTATAACTGTGATGGCGCTATGGCAATGAAAGAATTGAGTGTAAGAGCGGCTGAGTGTACAGGAGATCCGGCACATAAGGCATATTTAAAATTCCCTTTTTCTTACACGGAAGAGAAAGATGGCGGCCAGCGGCAATATATGATAAAGCAGGTAGAATGTTCTCCGCATATGAAGCTGATTCGCCCGGACTCCAATTTGCGGATTTATTTTTTCTGGTTTGATCATGACATTGGCGACGGGAAGAAAGTGCTGATCGGACATATAGGAGGACATCCATATTAAGCTGGAATTTAGTTGAAGTGTATTTAGCATAGCAGAATTGGAAAAGAAAAAGGGAGACGTCTGTGATATCCTTATAGTGCAGACAGGAAAGAGCCGATGAGGAGAAGAACATGACAAGACAGGAACTGGTAAGGGAAAGCCTGAAATATGTGGAGGATCATCTGGACGGAGCGTTGTCCGTACAGGATATGGCCCTGCAGGCGGGTTATTCTCCGTCCCGCTTTTCCAGGATTTTCCGGGAAGCCATGGGAATGGCACCTATGGAGTATGTGAAAAAGAGAAAACTGATCCATGCTTCCCAGGAGATTTTAAAGGGCAAAAAGATTATTGATGCCGCCATGGATATGGGGTATGCCTCCCACAGCGGATTTACCAAGGCGTTTTGTCAGGAATTCGGTTTTTCACCTGCGTTTTTGAAGGCAATGAGAATGCACTTGGAAGAAGGAGGCGGAGCAATGAATCATGTATTTATGAAGCAGACGGATCTGCATGTGACGAAGGAAGAACTGCTTGTACAACTGAAACAAAGGATTGCGGAAAATCGAATTGATGTGGGAGAGGATGAAATTCAGGCTGTCTATGATGAGGCAGTCAGGGCGTATGAAGGGAAAATAAGATATTCCGGCGATGAATATGTGACCCATCCTCTCAATGTAGCACTCATTCTGGCTGATATGGAGGCTGAGGCAGATTGCGTCCTGGCAGGGATGTTGTGTGATGTCCTGAAGAAAACCGATAGAAAGCCGGAGGGACTGAAGATTCCGCAAAAGGTGAGAGAGCTGGTTGTGGAGGTTGGCAGAGCCGATGCCGGACAAAAAGATCATCCGGACAGGAACGTGATTCTTATTATGATGGCGGAGAGACTTCATAACATGAGAACTGTGGAGTTTATGGACGAAAAAACGTGGAAGAAGAAGGCAGCGGAGACGGTGGAAGTGTTTTTGCCTTTGGCTGCCAGGCTTGGCAATGAAAAACTGACAGCGGAGTTAAATGATCTGGCTTTGAAATATCTGTAGAGTGAAAAGAGGGACTGTCTCAGGGACAGCCCTATTTTTTTGCTTGTGATTGTTGAAATAAAAATTAAAAACTTTTAAAATAACAGTTGACAAACAGCCAAAACCCTGTTATTATAGCATCAAGGTTGTTGATACAACAGAAAATAATTGTTGATTCAACAGAAAGGAGAGAAAAGTATGATTTACACAGTAACACTGAACCCGGCTTTGGACAAGACCGTGGAGATTCCCGGATTTACCGTTGACAGCGTCAACCGGATCACGACCATGCGCACGGATCCGGGCGGAAAGGGGATCAATGTCTCCAAAGTAATCAGCAAGCTGGGGGGAACGAGCATTGCAGGGGGAATTCTCGGAGGCGCTACGGGGAAGGCGATTCTGGCGGCCCTTGAAGAGATGGGACTGAAAGGGGAGTTCCATTTTGCAGAAGGGGAGACCAGAACCAACTTAAAAGTCGTGGACAGGGAGGGCCGCACCAACACGGACATCAATGAGCCGGGGCTTAGGGTATCGGAGGAGATTTTATCAAAGGTTCTTGGGGAGCTTCTGGGAAAAATAGGGGAAAAGGACATTGTCGTTCTTTCCGGCAGTCTTCCCGGCGGAGCGCCAAAGGATACCTACCTGACATGGGTGAAGGCCTGCCGGGGAAAGGGGGCCAAGGTAATCCTGGACGCCGACGGAGAGCTGCTGGCTGAGGGGCTGAAAGGGTCTCCTTATCTGGTGAAGCCCAACAATCACGAGCTTTCCCGCATCATGGGCAGGACTCTTGAGACAAAGGAGGACATGGTGCAGGCGGCTAAGAAACTGATGGTCCAATACGGTATCGGGAAGATGGTTGTGTCTCTGGGGGGAGACGGAGCTTTATACATAACGGGAGAGGCAACCATCTATGCCGAGGGGCTGAAAGTACCTGTGGGAAGTACGGTTGGGGCCGGGGACAGCGTGGTGGCGGCTCTGGCATTTGCAGAGGAAACAGGGATGAGCTTAGAGGACACGGTTCGCTTATCCACGGCTACAGGGGCAGCCAATGTAATGTGCAGCGGGACTCAGGCGGCGGAGTATGAGGTGATCAGGGAATTGATGCCTAAGGTTGTATACCGGTACTGTTAAGGAACTGCCTGATACCGGCTGAGAACGGCGGTGTTTCATGAGATCGTGTTCACAGGGCATCAGGGAACGGCAACATAACGAGGGGTGTATTTTTTAAAATATAATATTTGTTGTTGCAAAAACAACAGGAAATCATTTATGATAGAGAAAGGAGTTTTATTATGAAAGCAAAAGGCGTGAGACTGCACGGAGCAAAGGATCTGAGACTGGAGGAGTTTGAACTGCCGGAGATTACGGATGATGAGATACTGGTTAAGGTGGTATCTGACAGCATCTGTATGTCCACTTACAAATGTGCCATTCTGGGAGAGAACCACAAGCGTGTTCATGACGATGTGGCGGAGCATCCGGCGATTATGGGCCATGAGTTTGCAGGAGATATCGTAAAGGTGGGAAAAAACCATCAGGACACCTTCAAGCCGGGCATGAAGTTTACCTTGCAGCCGGCGTTAAACTACAAGGGAACCATGTGGAGTCCGGGATATTCCTATGAATTCTTTGGAGGGGATACGACATACTGCGTAATTCCTGCCGAGGTAATGGAACTGGGATGTCTTTTGGAGTACAAGGGCCGGGCTTACTATGAGGCTTCTCTGGCCGAGCCCATGTCCTGCAGCATCGGCGCGTTCAATGCGGCTTATCACACCCAGATGGGAGTTTACACCCACCAGATGGGAATCCGGGAGAATGGCAAGCTGGCCATTATGGCAGGGGCAGGCCCCATGGGCCTGGGGGCTCTCACCTATGCGCTGCACCGTGATGTGCGTCCCTCCCTGGTAGTGGTGACAGATCTTGACCAGGACCGTCTTGACAGGGCTGCCCAGCTGTTTCCGCCTGCGGAGTATGCAAAGGAGGGAATCCAGGTTCACTTTGTCAATACGGGTAAGTTTGAAGATCCCGTGGCGGAGCTTATGAGAATTTCCGAAGGAACAGGGTATGACGATGTGCTCTGCTATGCGCCTGTTGCAGCCGTGGTAAAACAGTCCAGCGATATCTTAGGACGTGACGGATGCCTTAATTTCTTTGCCGGACCCACAGACAATAAGTTCAGCGCCAATATTAACTTTTATGATGTACACTACAACTCCACCCATGTGATGGGAACCACGGGAGGCAATACGGCTGATATGATCGAGTCCCTGGAACTGACGGCGGCAAAGCGCATCAACCCGGCAGTGATGGTGACCCACATCGGAGGCCTTGACGCCGTGGCCGAGACCACCCTGAATCTGCCTAAGATTCCGGGAGGAAAGAAGCTGATCTACACATGGCTTTCCATGCCTTTGACTGCTCTCACGGACCTTCGGGCCAAGGGAGAAGCAAAAAAGGATTCCCGGCTCATCAAACTGGCTGATATCGTTGACGAGCATAAGGGTCTGTGGTGCCCGGAGGCAGAAGAGTATCTGCTTGCTAATTTTGTAGAAAAATAATTGGTGTCAGACTCCCCCTGCGGATTCTGACACAGGCGGGAGGTATGATTTGGATTCTATGGAAATGCGCAGAAATGCCATTGTTGAACTGATCAATGAACATGGAACTGTAAGTTTTTCCCAGTTAAAGGACGAATTTCCCAATGTGTCCGAGATGACGCTGCGGACGGACTTAAGGCTTTTGGACGAGGCGAAACGAATCGTCAGAATTCACGGAGGGGCAAAGTCCGTCCAGGTGGTAATCGGAACCGATGATTACTTAAGCAAACGGTCTGTCCGCAATATTTCGGAAAAACAGAGGATTGCAGAAAAAGCCGTGGGCCTCATACGGCCTGATACCACCATCTTTTTAGACTCCGGCAGCACTGCCACCATAGCTGCAAGACTGTTTCCGGACCAGTCGAACCTGATCTATACCACAGGTTTAAGCTGCGCCACGGAACTGGCCAATCTGTCAAAGCCTGTGGTGATGATTCCGGGAGGAACCCTAAACCGCTACAGCCAGAGCGTGTGCGGCATAGGGGCAGTGAAGGAGCTTAAGCGGGTGAATTTCAGCCAGACATTCCTTGGGGTAACTAGTTACAGTTCCGGCACAGGGTTTACCTGTGGAAGCAATGATGAAGCAATCTTAAAAGAGACTGCCATAAGACAGTCCGATCAGACCATTGTGCTTATGGATTCTTCGAAAGTGGGGGTAAAAGGCACCTTTAATATCTGCGGCCTGGATCAAGTGGATATGGTGATCTCCGACGGAAATCTGCCGGAGGAGTTTTTGGAAGAGTGCCGCCGGTTCCAGGTGAAGGTCTTGTAGTCTGTTTTAGGGGCTTTTGCATTGTAAGATGATCAGGTTCCCATAGTCTTGTCTATAGGAGGTGGATTATCTTGTTGAAAAGCCGTGTACAAAAATTTGGTAAATTTTTATCCGCCATGGTTATGCCCAATATCGGCGCTCTGATTGCTTTTGGATTTTTGGCAGCGCTGTTTATTGATACGGGGTGGATACCCAATGAGGGATTTAACAGCATGGTAGGTCCCATGCTTACATACCTGATTCCCATTCTCATCGCTTCCACAGGAGGACGGATGGTAGGAGGAGACAGGGGACGGGTGGTAGGCGCCATCGCGGTGATCGGCGCTATCATGAGCAACACATCTATTACCATGCTCATGGCAGCCATGGTTATGGGGCCTTTGGCGGGTTTTTGTGTTAAGAAATTCGATGAGGCTATGGATGGCCGTATGCCGGCGGGATTTGAAATGCTCATCAACAATTTTTCCGCCGGAATCCTGGGAATGCTCCTGGCCATGGCAGGGTACATTGTCATCGGCCCGGCCATGAGCGCAATTTTGCAGGTAATGTCCGGCGGAGTCAATGCCCTTGTGGAGAATGAACTTCTTCCTCTGGTTGCGGTATTTATCGAGCCGGCCAAGGTTCTGTTTTTAAATAACGCCATCAACCATGGAATTTTTACGCCCCTTGCCACGGCTCAGGCCGCTGAAACGGGCAAGTCCATTATGTATATGTTGGAGCCCAACCCAGGCCCAGGTCTTGGAGTCCTGTTGGCATATATGTTTTTCTGCAAAGACAAAGCAACAAAGGATTCCGCGCCTGGTGCAGTGATCATCCACCTCTTAGGCGGGATCCATGAGATCTATTTCCCCTATATTCTCATGAATCCTCTGGTGATTGCCGCTCCCATCGTGGGAAATATCGCTGCCATCTTCTGGTTTAACATGACGGGATGCGGTCTGGTAGGGCCGGCTTCCCCAGGTTCCATCATCGCTTATATGATGATGGCTCCGGGGCCGGATATGCTGAAAGTTTTCATGGGAATTGTGATTTCCGCCGGGATTTCTTTTGCCATTGCCTCCGTGCTGGTGAAGATGGCCGGGGAGAAGAGCCTGGAAGACGCCCAGAAAGAGATGGCTGCCATGAAGGCTCAGGCAAAGGGGCTGCCTGCGGTGCCGGGCACCATTGAGAAATCCACGGAGATTAAGAAGATCGTCTTTGCCTGCGACGCGGGAATGGGTTCTTCCGCCATGGGAGCCACAAAGTTCCGCAACCGCATCAAGGCAGGGAGGCCGGATATAACGGTTACCAATACTTCCGTTGACAACATTCCGGCCGACTGTGATATCGCTGTGGTCCAGACCACTCTGGCGGAACGGGCCAAAAAGTCCGCGCCCCAGGCGCAGTTAATCACCATCGGCAATTTCCTGGCGGACCCGGCCCTGGATGCTCTCTATGTTCAGCTGAGTACAGGGGACGCACCGGCGGCGCCGGCCGGAGAGAATACGGATATCGTCATTCCTGAAGTGCCCATAAAGAGACAAGTGATTATCAGGGAGGGTATTCACCTAAGGCAAAAGCCGGTGACCAAGGAGGAAGCCATCCAGGCTGCAGGGGAGATGCTTGTAAAACTGGGATATGTGGATGAGACATACATTGATGCCATGCAGGAGCGGGAACGGCTGGTTTCCACCTACATCGGCATGGGCGTGGCCATTCCCCACGGAACGACTCAGGCCAAGGGGACGGTGAAGAAGACGGGAATCGTGTGCTTCCAGTATCCGGACGGGGTTGACTTCGGGGCGGAGAAGGCACAGCTTGTCTTTGGCATCGCCGGGATTGGTGATGAGCATCTGGATCTTTTGAGTAAGCTTTGTACTCTTCTGGAAGACGAGGCTCTTCTTGAGACCCTTAAGACTACGGATGATGTGAGCTGGGTTTTGGAGCAGCTTTCTTAAGGAAATAAAAAATATAAAGCCGGGGCGGCTGCCGTGGGAAAGGGCAGCCGTTCTGGCTTTTTGACTATCTGCCAGACATTGGTATTTGCAGATAATCAATCAGGGCAGTTTCCAAAAGCCGTGAATAGTTTACCTTTTGCTCTTCTGCAATCCTTTTCAACCATGCCGGGAGTGTGATGTTTGTTTTAATACGTTCATTATCCTTTTTTATGCGGAACAAATCAGGGTGGATTGTAACAGGCATGACAACATTTCCTTCTGTATCTGTTTTAGACAGATTAACAGACGGAGTGGGAATCTCCTCATTGTCACATTCCATACTGTACACATGGAGACTTGCGGCTTCTGCAGCCATACGGGCAGCTTCTTTAAGATTATTCCCGGTGCTGATACATCCAGGCAAATCAGGAAAGTAAATGCTGTATGAGCCATCTTCTGATGGTTCGAAAACAGCAAGATAAGTTAAATTCTGCATAAATAATGCTCCTCGTATAATAAGTTTGCAAGCAGGAAAAACAGCTTACAGACTTATTCTTTTTTTGATTAGACAGAAGGATAATTCTAAACATCCTTTCCGAAGATTCTT
>CAJSZV010000045.1 GCA_910574345.1 Clostridiaceae bacterium
TCAATAACTTCTGATGGAAGGGGAACCCTCCTT
This sequence comes from Clostridiaceae bacterium, assembly GCA_910574345.1. GTDB lineage: Bacteria > Bacillota > Clostridia > Lachnospirales > Lachnospiraceae > UBA3402. The sequence continues at coordinate 34 of CAJSZV010000045.1, forward strand.
CAGTTATTCATCAGATATGACCTTGTAACTTATTAACTTTATAGCTCTTGTGGCTATATCATTATTATACTAGGAGGTGCAGCTATGGGACTTGATATCAATACAAAGAAACTGAAAAAGAATGCCTTCCGCGTGTCAAAGGTCCGGGGTGTGGGAGCCTCCAGAATTCGGGTGCCGGGAGGATATCTGGACGCCAGGGTTCTGGGCATGGTTCAGGAGATTGCCCAGGAGTATGGCAACGGTTATGTCCATCTCACTACCCGCCAGGGATTCGAGATCGAGGGCATCCGCTTGGAAGATATGGATCAGATCAATGAAAAGCTTCAGCCTATCATTGAGCTTTTAGAGATCAACCAGAAGGAGCCGGGAACCGGATATCCGGCATCAGGCACCAGGAATATCAGCGCCTGCATCGGCAATAATGTATGCCCCTTTGCCAATTTCAACACGGCTCAGATGGCAAAGGACATTGAAAAAGCCGTATTTCCCAATGACCTTCATTTTAAGATCGCCTGCACCGGCTGTTCCAATGACTGCGCCAAGGCAAGAATGCATGATTTCGGCATCATCGGCATGACCATGCCCCAGTATGACCCGAACCGCTGCGTCAGCTGCCAGGCTTGTATCAAGGGCTGTAAGGCTTTGTCTGTCAATGCTCTGCGCATGGAGAACTACAAGATCATCCGTGATGAGGAGAAATGCGTGGGCTGCGGCGTCTGCGTCACCAAATGTCCCACAAGAGCATGGACCAGAAGCAGGAAAAAGTATTATAAGCTTACCATTATGGGACGTACCGGAAAGAAGAATCCCCGCCTGGGCCAGGACTTTTTGGTGTGGGCCGATGCAGAGAACATTATTAAGATCATTTTAAATACCTATGCCTTTGTGGAGGAGCATATCTCCCCCAATGCGCCCGGAAGAAAAGAGCATATCGGCTACATCATCGACCGGGTGGGATTTGAAGAGTACAAAAAGTGGGCCTTAAAGGACGTGGAGCTGATGCCGGAGACCATAATCAAGGAATGTGTTTATTGGGACGGCATCCATTATGACCGGTAAAAGGAGAGAACATCAATATGAAGAAGATACAATCCACCTGTAATTACTGTGCCCTGGACTGCAACCTGGATTTCTATGTGGAGGATAACCGGGTAGTCAAGACCGTGCCCACCAAGGGCTATCCGGTCAATGACGGGTTCTGCTGCATTAAGGGCCTGTCTTTAGACAAACAGCAGACCACCGTTAAGCCCAACAGCCTGCCTAAGATCCGGCAGGAGGACGGCTCCTTTAAGACCGTTTCCTGGGAGGAGGGATTCTCCCACGTGGCCGGGAAGCTAAAGGAGCTTCAGGAAAAGTATGGGCAGGAGAGCGTGGCCGGAATCAGTACGGGCCAGCTGACCATGGAGGAATTTGCCATATTCGGCCATGTTATGAGAAATTATCTGAAGGCCAATGTGGACGGCAATACCAGACTCTGTATGGCCACGGCAGTGGTGGCTCACAAGCAGAGCTACGGCTTTGACGCGCCGGGATATACCTTAAAGGACTTAGAGCTGTCAGACACCATTCTTTTCATCGGCTCCAACCCGGTGGTGGCTCATCCTATTCTGTGGGGGAGAGTCAAGGCCAACAATGTGCCGGGCCGCAAGGTCATTGTCATTGACCCAAGAAGATCCGAGACGGCCATGAATGCGGATAAATGGTACGGCCTTAGGTGGAGAAGCGACCTTCTGCTTCTGTATACCGTGGCCAACCAGCTGATTGAGAAGGATTATCTGGACCATGAATTTATCAGCAGCCATACGGAGAAGTTTGAAGACTTCAGGGAATTTGTGAAGGCTTACACCTTGGAGCGGGGCATTCAGGGAACCGGGCTTTCAGAGGGACAGATCCTGGAGCTGGTGGAGCTGATCCACAGAGGTAAGAGAGTGTCCTTCTGGTGGACCATGGGGGTGAATCAGGGATACGAGGCCGTACGCACGGCTCAGGCCATCATCAACCTGGCCCTGATGACCGGCAACATCGGAAGACCTGGAACAGGGGCCAATTCCATTACCGGACAGTGCAACGCCATGGGGTCCCGGGCTTACAGCAACACAGCCGTATTTTTCGGAGGAGGAGATTTTACCAACCCGGCAAGGCGGGAGAGGATCGCCCAGGTTCTTGGCGTGGAGGAGTCTATGCTTGCCGAGAAGCCTGCCAAGACCTACAACCAGATTATCGAGGGAATCCATGCAGGGGAGATCAAAGGACTTTGGATCCTTTGTACCAATCCCCGCCACAGCTGGACCAACAACGAGACCTTTGCCTCGGCGGCAAAGAAGCTGGAGCTTTTTGTGGTTCAGGATATCTATGACAGCATCGAGAGCGCCCAGGACTGCACCGTATTCTTCCCTGTGGTTCCCGGCCTTAAGAAAGAAGGAACCTATATTAACTTAGAGCGCCGTCTCTCCGCCATGCGTCCCGTTCTTGACCGGGGAGAGCATGAGATCTCCGACTACGAAGCCATCTTGGGAGTGGGAAAAGCCTTAGGCATGGGAGATGCCTTAAGAGGGTGGGAGACGCCCCGTGACTGCTTTAACCTTATGAGAGAATGCTCCCGGAACATGCCCTGCGATATCACCGGCGTGACCTGGGACGCCCTTACGGATTCCCACGGCATCCAGTGGCCCTACCCGGAGGGGAAGGAGGAGGAGAACAGGGAGGAGCAGAGAAGGCTTTACGGGGACGGCAGGTTCTTCACGCCATCGAAGAAAGCCCAGTTTGTCTTTGAGGAGGTAAGAGAGAATCCTCTGCCTGTCAGTGAAGAATTTCCCTATGTGCTGAACACAGGGCGGGGAAGCGTAGGCCAGTGGCATACCCAGAGCCGCACAAAAGAGGTGAAATTCGTGGAGGATGTATCCCTGAAAAAAGCCTATCTGTACATGAATACCAGGCTGGCCCGGAACATGGGGATCGGGGAGATGGAGGAGATTCAGGTCTTTTCTGTCAACGGACAGAATGCCCGGTTTGCCGTTAAGATCACTGACCATGTGCAGTATGGGGAATTATATGCGCCCATTCACTATATTGAGTGTAACAAACTGACCCCATCCCTCTATGATCCTTACTCGAAGGAGCCGTCCTACAAGGCAACACCTGTACGATTTGAAAAAGTCAGATAATGGGAGCTATAGGAAGAAACAGCCGAAATGTCTGCAAGGATGCAGGCAGATCAGGAGAAAGCAGGAGGATTATGTATCGGATCAAAATAGACAGAAGCCGCTGTATCGGGTGTCTCACCTGTGTGACAGCCTGTGTGGTCAGTCATGAGACGGAGAGCGGCGATGCGAGAAACAGAGTGACCATAGACAGTGAGACCAAGCCGGCGCCTATTTTCTGCCGCCATTGTACCAGACCGGAGTGCGTGTATACCTGTATGACCGGAGCCATGAAGAAGAACCCGGAGACAGGCTATGTGGAGTATCATAAGGAACAGTGTGCCAGCTGCTACATGTGTATTATGTCCTGTCCTTACGGAATCTTAAAATACGACAGCATCCACCATAAGGAGATTATGAAATGCAACATGTGCATTCACAGAAGTACGGATGGAAGCCCGGCCCCCATGTGCGTGGAAAAATGTCCCATGGGCGCCATTTCCCTAGAGGAGGTGCAGGAATGAACTATGTGATTATCGGCTCTTCGGCGGCAGGCGTCAGCGGAGCAAAGGAGCTTAGAAGGCTTGATAAAGAGTGCCGCATCGTAATGATCTCCAAGGATGAGGAAATCTACTCCCGGTGTATCCTCCACCACTATCTGGGGGGAGAGCGGTCTGTGGAACAGCTTTCCTTTGTGGAGCCGGATTTTGCAGAAAAGTATGGAATTGAGTGGATGAAGGGCAGAACCTGCAGGGGGCTTGATCCTGAGGGAAAGACCGTGATTCTGGATAAGGGGGAGCGCGTGGTCTATGACAAGCTGCTGATTGCCTCAGGCTCCCACACCTATCTTCCTCCCATTCCCCGATTAAGTGAGGCGGTTAACGTCTGCGGCTTTAGAAGCCTTGAGGATATGGAGCATTTAAAGGAGGCGGCACAGAACGCCAGAAAGATCCTGGTCATAGGCGCCGGACTGGTGGGTTTAGACTGCGCTGTGGGATTCTTGTCTCTGGGGGTGAAGGTGACCCTCATCGAGATGGCAAAGTGGCTTTTGAGCCGTCAGCTGGATGAGACTTCCGCCAAAACCTATGAGAAGGCCTTTGAGGCCGCAGGCGTGAAGCAATACTACGGCGCAGGCATCCGGGAAGTGATGTTAAATGACAAGAAGGAGATTGTCCAGGTAATCTTGACCGATGGAAGGAAATTAGACTGTGATTATCTGGTGGTGACCGCCGGAGTCCGGCCTAATATTGATTTCCTGGAGGACTCCGGAATCAAGACAGGGCCTTTGGGTCTTCTCTATGATGAAACGGGAAGGACCAGTGACGTCTGTGTCTACGGAGCCGGGGACGTGTCGGGAGCCAGGCCCATCTGGCCTGTGGCCGTAAAAGAGGGAATCATCGCCGCTGCCAATATGGCCGGAGAAAAGCGAAGGATGACAGACTTTTTTGCCAGCAAGGCCACTATGAATTTCCTGGGAATCCCTACTATGTCCTTAGGTAATGTGAACCCTGAGGAAGGAGAAGCCCAAGAGGAGATCTGGAAGGGGAAAGGCGGGAAAGGGTACAAGAAGATCGTCCACAAGAACGGCAGGATCGTGGGGGCAGTGCTCCAGGACGATTTGGCCTACGGCGGAATATTACAGCAGCTTATTGCCCGGAGGATCAACATTGCCAAGGTGAAAAAGCCCATATTTGATATTGACTATTCGGACTTCTTCCACATGGATGAAAACTTTGAGTACTATTATGAGGATGATGTCAGGGGCTAAACGTCCAGCGGACGTTTGTTCAGCGCCGACCGTAGTGGAGCGAAGATGCGGGAGCATGAAATGCGGAGCAATCCGTTGGCATCAGGGGTCAAAAAACCTTTTGCCCCCAACATCATGAAGATTGATAAAAAGGAGAACTTTATGGAGCGAGTAGAGAGAATGCCCGTACCTGTGCTGCCTACCTTTGTGGGAGCATTGACCTTGTCCAACGTGTATTCGGGAATGGGATATTCCTGGATACGCCATATCACCATGTGGACAGCCACTGTCATTATCATCTTGTACATGGGAAAGCTTCTGAGATTTACGGATACCTGCCGTAAGGAATACGGCAATGTGGTACCCTGCAGCCTCTATGCAGGCTTCAACATGGTTCTTATGATCCTGGGAAGCTATTACTTTGACTATATTCCCACCCTGGGGAAGGGAATCTGGCTCATTGCCATCGCCCTCCATGCCATGCATATCTGTCTGTTTACCTACAGAAATGTGATTAAAAAGAGAGATATCAACACCTTTGTCCCCAGCTGGTTCGTGACCTACAACGGCATCATGGTCAGCTGTGTGGTGGGCGGAGCCATGGGAATGAAAGGACTATTGACTTCCATCGTATATTATGGGATTATTATTTATATTATCCTGATTCCCATTATGATATGGCGTCTTTTGAAGGTGGAGGTAAAACCGCCGGTGTATCACACCATGGCCGTGGTTCTGGCTCCCTGCAGCCTCTGCGTGGTCAGTTACTTAAACGTGATTCCGGCTCCCAGCCCGGTGCTCTTATATGGGCTATACGGCTGCGTTCTGGCTTCTCTTTTGTTTATCATCATCAAGCTGCCGAAGTTCTTTGCATTTCCCTTCAGCCCGGGCTTTGCGGGAATGACCTTCCCCATGGCCATCGGAATCGTGGCTACCAACAAGATGACCGGTTATCTTAAGGGCGCAGGCCAGGAGAGTCTGGCGGAGCTGACCGGGCAGTTAAGCGGAATCCAGATTTATCTGACTACCATGATTGTAGGGTTCGTGGTGCTGAATTTTCTCATTATGGCACTGAGGATAGAAAGGAAGTAGAACATGTCAGGGGCAGAAGCAGGTTTTAAACAGGAGCAGATAGCAGGATATATTCTCACAGGCGGGCGGAACCGGCGGATGGAGGGACAGAACAAGCTCTTTCTTAGTTATGAGGGCGCCGCTTTTTATGACCATATCAGGAAAGCCTTAGGTGGTTTTTCCAGGGTATATCTGTCCATCGCTCCGGGAAGCAGACAGCAGTACGAAGGCCTTCCCTTTCCGCTGGTGGAGGATGGCCTGCCGGGGCTGGGGCCTATGGGCGGTATCTATTCCGGCCTTCTTGCCTGCCGGGAGGAGCGGTTGTTTGTGGCTGCCTGCGATATGCCCCTGATCGACAGAGGAACCGTGGAGCTGGTGACAGACCGGTATCTAAAAGAAGGTGACAAGGACAAGGTGATGGTTGTCCGGACCGGGGAGAGGGTTCACCCTCTCTTCGGGATCTACCCCAAGGCTGCAATTCCCCTTATGGAAGAGATGATCCGGGAGGGGAATTACAGAATGAGGGACTTTATCCGCCGGTCAGAGGCCAGAGTGCTTGGTCTTGGGGCGGACAGTCCTGTGGGAGTCAATATTAATACGGAGGAAGAGTACCGGGCCTTTTTGGGGTGTTCTTTCGCTTCGCTATAATATCACTGATATCAAATGGCTCCGTATCCTCCGGCATTTCATACACATTGATAAACGGAACGTCCTCCGGCTTCCTTAAAGGAAATTCGGATTTGGCAGTTACATTTATCATATCACAGACAATCATCCCGATATACATGGCAGGAAGAGTTTTTCTGCTTTCCAAAGGCGTAAGCTCCCGGTTATTGCAGGTATAAAGTAACTCATATCCCCGCTTAAAGGTTTCGTAATCCTCCTTGGCGTCTATGATCCGGATCTGGCCTTTAGCAATGACGCTTCTGTAATCATGGCGGTGTCCTTTATAAGGCCTGTCCGGAAAATCGTTAAACATACTGAATTCCAGGCAGACTCTCGGATCATTTCTCATCAAATCCAGTTTATGCCCTTTTTTCAGAAAATGGGTATAGACATAAAGCTTTCCGTCTTTTATCTCAAATCCAAAGTTTACCGGGACAACATAAGGGTATCCATCGGTATCATGGAGTCCAAGATTCACATGGTGAAATTGGTGCAGCATTGCCTCAATCAATTCCGGTTCTGTGACCTCTCTTTCAAAATGTATCATATGGTTTCCTCCTCATAATGTTGTTTCAAGAAATGCCCTGATCCAGTCAGGGTTGGAGCCGTAGTACAGATGAGGGAAGCCTGCAATCATCCTGTTGGTGACATACATACAGTCCCAGGACCGGGTGCTTAAGGGTTTGATGGCTTTTAAGTCTCTTCCCGGAAGCGTACTGTCCCAGTAGTGAAATTCATGGGCTCTTGCCGCAAGCTTTCCCTGACTGTCATACAGGGATATGTAGCCGAACCGGGACAGCTTTTTGGTCCCATATCCTGCTGCCTTGATAAGGCCGGCCATGGGGTAAGTGTGTCCGTCAGCTCCCTCAAGAGTATCATGAAGATAGAGAAAGCCCCCGCATTCTGCCAAAAGCTTAACTCCCTGGCCGTATGCCGCCCGGATCGCCCTAAGCATGGCCAGGTTTTCTGACAGCTCTTTTGCATAAGCTTCCGGATATCCCCCTCCCAGAAGAATGGCCGTCAGCCCGGGACATGGAAGCTGCCTGTCATGAAGGGGGCTGAAGGGAATCAGCTTCCATCCAAGGCTCTTAAGGAGCTCCAGATTTTCCTCATAATAAAAGCAGAAGGCCTCATCCTCTGCAACGGCAATACGCCGGAGTTCTTTTGCATGTGATTGGCAGGAACGTTCTGTTTGATGGCCTGGTGTAAAAGCCCCGGACCCCTCAGGGCAGCTCGGATCATTAACAGTACTGTCTAACGTGCACTGCCGGATAGGCGGCGCGCTTTGAGCCAGCTCTAAAAGTCTGTCCATGTCCAGGCAGGGCTCCAGACAGTCTGCCAGGGCATTGACCTTCTCCCGGAGCCGGTTCTGCTCTCCGGGAAGTGTCAGGCCCAGATGGCGGCTCTCCCAAGCTGCCTCCTCACACGCAGGAACAGCGCCCAGGAGGACGACTCCTAAGCCCTCCAACAATGGCCGCAGCCTTTCTGCCATCATGGGGGAGGTCCGGTTCAGAATGACGCCCCTTATATGGCTGTCCTTTTCGTATTCCAAAAATCCTTTTACCAGAGCCGCCAGGGAAAGGCTGCTTTTCTTGCCGTCAATCACCAGAACCACAGGGGTGTCCGTAAGCTTCGCTATCTCATAGGCGCTGGCATGGGTGGTGATTCCGGCGACTCCGTCATAGTATCCCATGGCCCCCTCTATGACAGCCATGCCCGCAGTCATAGTTTTTTTCTCAAAGAGCTGTACCACAGCCTGGGGCGGCAGAAAGAAGCTGTCCAGGTTATATCCGGGTACGCCCAGCACATATCGGTGAAACATAGGGTCTATATAATCCGGTCCGCATTTAAAGGAGGTGCAGGAAATGTTCCGCCTTTTCAACAGCTCTAAAACCCCGCAGGTGATGACTGTCTTTCCGCTGCCGCTTGCGGGAGCCGCCAACAAAATTCTTGGCAGAGGCCTTAGTCTTTTTGTCATGGTTTCTCACTGAGAATGTCCAGCTCCTGGTACTCCCACATCCTTACGGATATCTGTTCCCAGGTAATCTCGGAGCAGATAAAGTCATAATCGCTCTGGATACGCGCTAATTCGGCCTTGATCTGAGGTACCTCTTCTAAAGAACCGGCACCGGTGCGGACATAATAGTCCGGCAGAAGGGTACAGCCTACCATACAGCGTTCTGCCTCAGGAGGCTCCTGGCCTTGGCTTAAGGCACTTAAAAAGCGCAGGTGGCTGTCTATGTAAGCGTTAAGCTCCAGGTGTACCCCCATCATTCCGTTTAAGTCAAAGACCTGGAAAGGCGCACCTCCGGGAACCTCGATCTGACCGCCGCCGTAAAAAGCCTGGGAATCTCCCAGATCATAGAGGGCATTGCAGATATCCATAAGCTGGCCATATTCGTCCTGGGTGATGGGTTCCCGAAAAGATTTGAGCATCGTGTCCGAGGCCCAGCCCAGTCTTCCCAGGACTTCACAGCCCGCAAGCTTCCCCAGCCCTTCGCCCAGCTTCACCAGCCGGGCTATGGACAAAAGACCCCATATACGGATCTGAGAATCACTCAGCTCCTCCATCTTTTCTTCCATCTCGGCAGGGATAGTATTGTAGAGCAGATCTTCATCCTCAAGGGCCCCGATTCGGTCGGAGCAGTCTGTGACGATCTCCTTGTGGAACAGCCGGTTTTTACTTGTTTTCTTGTAAACACGGTCGCTTGCGCTGTAGACGGTATCCGCCCGGCTCAACCAAAGGACTGCCTTAGTTGGCTCTCCGTTGTCCATGGCAGTGACCCCTAAGTCATAGTAAGCCCTTGCCAGGCCGTCCCAGTCTTTTTTCTCCAGGCATTGCTCCATCTGTTCTTTAGGATTTTTTTTCTTTTCAAATAGACCAAACATGGTAATTCCTTCTCCCTTACATAAAAATAAGTTTTAGAGCTGTTCCAATGCCATCCCAATCAGTCTGTCAGTCTGATCAGCCATGAACAGCGGAATGTTCAGCATATCATCATCCAGCTTCAGATTATCCAGAGAGAAGCGGACGCGGAGTTTGACCTTATGGGGGAACAACTCTTTGAACTTCTTAAGACTCTTGCCGGATAGATTGGCTTCCGATTTGACTTCCACAGGGAAGATATCATTCTCCCGCTGAATCAGGAAATCCAACTCATAGGGAGGGTTACTCTGGGCCCAGTAGCGAGGAGCCACTTCAAACTGGGTAATCAGAGTCTGCAGCACAAAGTTTTCGGTCAATGCACCCTTGAATTCTGTAAATAAACGGTTGCCTTCTCCGAATGCGGTAGGGGACAGCTGTGCCAGACGGCGGAGCAGACCCACATCTGCCAGATAAATCTTAAATGCCGAGAGATCATCATATGCCGCCATGGGCAGACCGGGAGCAGAACTGCGGTAGATCTTGTGCACCAGACGTGCATCCACCAGCCACTGCAAAGCATTCTCATATTCGCGGGCCCTTGCCCCTTCTTTGACAACCCTATAGATGAATTTCTTGTTTTCCCGTGCCAGCTGAGACGGTATGGACTTCCAAACCATGGAAATCTTAGGGAACTCGCTGATATTGGGATGTTTTGCAAAGTCACGTTCATAGGCACTGATCATATCGGATAAGGCCTCCTGCATAGCCGGGACATCCCGTGCCTTTGTCCACATCAAAACAGATTCAGGCATTCCTCCGGTGACATAGTACATCTTTAATTTCTCATACAGAGGGTTAAAGAAGGCATTGGGGATAGGCTCAATGGCGTCTGTATGTTCCAGATACTCAGCAAGGCTTTCATCGCCATTGGCAATCAGGAATTCTGAAAAGGTCATAGGATCCATCTGCATGAAGCTGACCTTGCCCACAGGGAAGGAAGAGGGTCTTGCCAGGGCAATACCCAGCAGAGAACCGGCGCAGGCAATATGATACTGGGGAGCGTTCTCGCAGAAATATTTCATGGAGTTGATGACCTTTGGGCAGTCCTGTACTTCATCAAAGATAATAAGGGTCTTTTCAGGCACAATCTTCTGGCCGCTGGCCAGCATCAGATTCTGCAGGATTCGATTCACATCCTTGGTAGTATCAAAGAACTGTTTATATTCCTCGTTTTCATCAAAGTTAAAATAGGCAGTATTTTCATAATAACATCTGCCGAACTCTTTCAGAATCCAGGTCTTGCCTACCTGACGCACACCTTTTAAGATCAGGGGCTTGCGGTAGGAAGATTTTTTCCAGTTCAGCAGTTTATTCAAAATAAATCGCTCCATAGGCACGCTCCTCACACTTTTATTGGTGTTTTGGTGTTTCATAATCACATTTTTATTATATACGGGAGCTGTGAAAAATACAACCTTAAAATAAAAGATTGACAACCGATTTCCCCTGATGTATCATTCAACACGTAAGGACAAAGGCGTCTTTGGGATCAGATTCTCAAAGGCGCTTTTTCTTTCATTTAGGAGGGAAAAGATTATGGCTGTTCATGAAGAATGCGGTGTGTTCGGAGTAATGAGCCCACGAAAAGAGGATGTTGCCGGGCTGGCTTACTATGGCCTCTATGCCCTGCAGCACAGAGGGCAGGAGAGTTGCGGGATTGTCGTCAATGATGATGGTGTGTTTTCTTCTTATAAGGATTTAGGACTTGTCAGCGAGGTGTTTTCCAAAGACATTCTGTCTCGTCTGCCGGAGGGAACCATGGCCGTGGCTCATGTGAGATACGGAACGACAGGAGGAACTACAAGGAACAACTGCCAGCCTATCGAAGTCAATCATCAGAAAGGCAAGATGGCACTGGCCCACAACGGGAATCTGACCAATGCCCTGGAACTCCGCGATAAGCTGGAGTTATCGGGAGCCATCTTTCATACTACCAGCGACACGGAAACCATCGCCTATGTGATCACAAGGGAACGGCTTACAACGCCCAGCATCGAGGAAGCGGTGAGCAACACCATGAATCTCCTTGAAGGAGCCTATTCCCTGGTTCTCATGTCCTCCACAAAGCTGATTGCCGCAAGGGACCCCTACGGTTTCCGGCCCCTGTGCTATGGGCAGACGCCGGATGGAACCTATGTAGCCGCATCGGAGAGCTGCGCCTTGTCGGCAGTGGGGGCGGAATTGATCAGGGACCTGGAGCCCGGAGAGATTCTGGTATTCAGTGAGGCAGGAGTGGAATCAAGAAAAGAGCACTGCAAAAAGCGGAAAAGAAGAACCTGTATCTTTGAATATATCTATTTTGCCAGGCCGGATTCGGTCATAGATGGAGTCTCTGTTCATGAAGCCCGTGTGAAGGCCGGAGAACTTTTGTCAGAGAGTTATCCTGTGGATGCGGATATCGTTATAGGGGTTCCCGACAGCGGATTGGACGCCGCCCTGGGATATGCCAAGGGGTCAGGGATTCCCTATGGTATCGGACTGATAAAAAATAAGTATATCGGCAGGACCTTCATCTCTCCGGGACAGCACGAACGCTTAGATCAGGTACGGATTAAGCTGAGTCCTGTGAGAAATGTAATCGAAGGAAAAAGGGTGGTGCTCATTGACGATTCCATAGTGAGAGGCACCACCAGCAAACGGATCGTGACGCTTCTGCGTGATAGCGGGGCGAAGGAGATTCATATGAGGATTTCGGCTCCTCCCTTCCTGCATCCCTGCTATTACGGTACGGATATCGACTCAGAAGAAAATCTCATTGCCTGTCATCACAGTGTGGAGGAAATCTCGGAACTCATCGGAGCGGATTCCCTGGGGTATCTGCCGGTGCAGAAGCTGAATCTGCTCACAGGCAGAGAAGGCTACTGCGCCGCCTGCTTTGACGGGGTCTATCCCACAGACATTCCTGCAGATCTTTGCAAGGACCGCTTTGAGCGGAAGCTGTCTGAACGGAGTTGAGAAAAAGAGGTGTATCGGATGAAACAATTTGACAGAAAGCTGATTTTGGAGGATGGCAGCCAGTACTATGGGTATGGATTCGGCGCCGGGAAAGAACGAGTCACGGAAATCGTATTCAACACCTCGCCTGTAGGATACCAGGAGATCATCTCGGACCCCTCCTATACCTATCAGACCGTGGTTATGGCATATCCGCTCATCGGCAATTATGGAATTGCAGAGGAAGATTTTGAGACAAAGACACCCACCATCGGTGGACTGGCCGTAAGAAACTATAACCATGAGCCATCCAACTTCCGCAGTAAATATACATTGTCAGAGATCATGGAGCAATATGAGATTCCGGGAATTTACGGGATTGATACGAGAAAGCTTGTGCGCTCCATACGGGATCTGGGAAGCAGGAAGGCATTGATAACCGGCGCGGACACCTCCCTGCAGGAAGGGCTTTTGCGGCTTAAAGCCTGCGAGCTCCCCAAAGACGCCGTATCTGTGGTGAGCAGAAAGAGGATACAGAGGTTTTTTGTTCCCGGGGGAACCTGTCATGTGGCGGCCATTGACTGCGGAATGAAGCAGAATATCGTGAGAAAGCTGAATCAGAAGGGGTGCAATGTGACGGTTTTTCCCTGGAATACCCCTATGGAGGACATCGTGAGAGCAAAGCCGGACGGAATCTTTTTATCCAACGGACCAGGCAACCCGGCGGATGTGCAGCCGGTCATAGAACTGGTCAGGGGTCTGCGGGGCAGATATCCTATCTTTGGCATCTGCCTGGGGCATCAGATTATTTCCCTTGCATATGGGGCAAGGACCTATAAGCTGAAGTTCGGCCACAGGGGAGGCAATCATCCCGTTAAGAATCTCCGGACGGGAAAGATCGAGATTACCTCCCAGAATCATTCTTATGCCGTGGACCGGGAAAGTCTTGTCCATACGGGACTGACCATGACCCACTTAAATCTCCTGGATCAGACCGTTGAAGGCGTGGCCTGTGAAGAGGAGCATGTATTCAGCGTACAGTATCACCCGGAAAGCGCGCCGGGCCCCCAGGACAGCGGATACCTGTTTGACCGGTTTATGGAAGAGATGGAGGAAGCAAGAGATGCCAAAACGAAATGATCTGAAGAAAATACTTGTCATTGGTTCCGGCCCCATCGTCATCGGGCAGGCGGCGGAGTTTGACTATGCAGGCACACAGGCATGCCTTGCCCTGAAGGAAGAGGGGTATGAGGTAGTGCTGGCAAATTCTAATCCTGCAACTATTATGACAGATACTGCCATTGCAGACAAGGTGTATATGGAACCATTGACCTTAGAATATGTGGCGAAGATTGTCCGCCATGAACGCCCCGATGCCATCGTTCCGGGAATCGGGGGACAGACGGGGCTGAACCTTGCCATGCAGCTTGAGAAAAAGGGAATTCTAAAGGAGTGCCGGGTGGAGCTTCTTGGCACAAGCAGTGAAAGTATCGAGCAGGCGGAGGACCGGGAGCTGTTCAAGGAGCTTTGTCAGAAATTAGGAGAACCGGTTTTGCCTTCCGCCATTGCCAACACGGAGGAGGAAGCCTTAAAGACTGCCGGGGACATCGGTTATCCGGTGGTGCTTCGCCCGGCTTTTACTCTGGGAGGAACGGGAGGAGGTTTTGCCGATGATGAGCAGGAATGCAGGGAACTCATCAAAAACGCTCTTGCCCTATCGCCGGTTCATCAGGTTCTCGTAGAGAAAAGTATCAAGGGCTTTAAAGAGATCGAATATGAGGTTATCCGTGATGCCAATGACACGGCCATTACGGTCTGCAACATGGAAAATCTGGACCCGGTGGGAATCCACACAGGCGACTCCATCGTGGTATGTCCGTCCCAGACCTTGACTAACAAAGAATATCAGATGCTGCGGGACAGCGCGTTAAAGATCATCCGGGCGTTGAAGATGGAAGGCGGGTGCAACGTGCAGTTTGCCCTGGACCCCAGGTCCTTTCAGTACTACCTCATCGAAGTGAATCCACGGGTATCCCGTTCCTCGGCTCTGGCATCCAAGGCAAGCGGATATCCCATTGCCAGAGTGTCCGCAAAGATCAGCATAGGAATGACCCTGGATGAGATTATGCTGATCAACACGCCTGCATCCTTTGAGCCGGCACTGGATTATGTGGTGACAAAAATACCCAGGTTTCCATTTGACAAATTTACCGATGCAAACCAGAAGCTTGGGACTCAGATGAAGGCTACGGGAGAAGTCATGAGTGTGGGGAGAACCTTTGAGGAGAGTCTTCTGAAGGCCATCCGTTCCCTGGAGACAGGGGTTGATCATCTGTATATGGCAAAGTTTGAACAGGAATCCACGGAGGCATTGATGAACTATATCAGTATCGGTACGGACGACCGCATCTTTGCCATGGCACAGCTTCTGCGACTTGGCGTCAGTGTCTTAGACCTCTCCAGGCAGACCGGGATCGACCGGTTTTTTATCTGCAAGATGAAGAAGATTGTGGATATTGAAGAGGAATTAAGGCTGTGCATAGGTGACAGGGAGCTTCTGTATGAGGCGAAGAGAACCGGCTTTTCCGACAAGGCCATTGCCCGGCTGTGGAATAGGACGGAGGCAGAAATCTATGAGATGCGCAAGCAGTACGGCATCTTTCCGGTCTATAAGATGATCGATACCTGCGCATCGGAGTTTGAAAGCTATGTTCCGTATTTTTACTCTACCTATGAAGAGGAAAATGAATCCTTGGTGGAGAACAGAAAGAAGATTCTGGTGCTGGGCGCCGGCCCTATCCGCATCGGTCAGGGCGTGGAGTTTGACTATTCTACAGTACACGCGGTTAAGACCATCAAGGAAGCAGGATACCAGGCTATCATCATCAACAATAACCCGGAAACCGTGTCCACGGATTACACCACCTCGGATAAGCTTTACTTTGAGCCTCTCTGTGTGGAAGACGTCATGAATGTAATTGAGCTGGAAAAGCCTGACGGAGTCATCGCATCCCTTGGCGGTCAGACGGCAATCAATCTCGCCAGGCCCTTGGAGGAAAGAGGGGTGCGGCTCATAGGCACGGACTGTGGGGCAATCGAAAAGGCGGAGAACCGGGATGCCTTTGAAAAGCTGCTGTCTGAGCTTTCCATCCCCCAGCCAAGGGGAATGGCTGTAACCAACATAGAGAAGGGCGTAAAAGCAGCGGAGGAGATCGGTTATCCCGTGCTGGTGCGCCCAAGCTTTGTCCTGGGCGGGCGGGCTATGGAGATCGTGGCAAAGGAAGAGCATCTGCGCCGTTACCTAAAGACTGCCGTAGAGATTGACGAAGACAAACCGGTATTGGTAGACCAGTATATCCGCGGCAAGGAGGTGGAGATTGATGCCATCTGCGATGGCAGGGATGTGTTTGTTCCAGGGATTATGGAGCTGGTAGAGCGGACCGGCGTCCATTCCGGCGATTCTATCAGTGTGTATCCGTCCTTCAGTATTTCCGGGAAGGTAAAAGAGACGGTTCTGGACTATGGGAAAAGGCTGGGCCTTGGCATCGGGATTGTGGGGCTTTACAATATTCAGTTTATCGTGGATCAGGAGGAGCATGTGTATATTATCGAGGTCAATCCCCGGTCCTCAAGAACCGTGCCCTTTTTGTCAAAGGCAACGGGATATCCTCTGGCTGATATAGCGACAAAGGTGATTCTGGGAACGAGTCTTAAGGAGCAGGGAATCCATGAGAGTTATCCAAGGGAGAAGCAGAGATGGTATGTGAAAGCACCTGCATTTTCCTTTGCGAAATTAAAGGGCATGGACGCCTATCTGTCTCCGGAGATGAAATCCACAGGCGAGGCAATGGGGTATGACAAGAAGCTGCACCGGGCATTGTACAAGGCTATGATTGCTTCCGGTATGCGCATGCAGAATTACGGCACCGTCATCGTGACCCTGGCAGATGAGGATAAGGAAGAAGCCCTTCCTCTTGTCAGACGTTTTTATGACATGGGATTCAACATAGAGGCAACGTCTCTCACGGCGGAGCATCTGAAAAAACACGGAATCAGGACCCGGGTGCTGGGAAAGCCGTCGGAGGGCAGCAGCGAGATCCTGGATGCCATCGGAGCGGGGTATGTGAGCTATGTTATCAATACCCGTGCCATCCTTTCGGGGGTTCACTACGAAGACGGCGTGGCGATCCGGAGGGCGGCCACACAGAACAATATCACCATGCTAACCTCTCTGGATACGGTGAAGGTGCTTTTGGATGTTCTGGAGGAGGTGACCATCGGGGTGTCTGCCATATAGATGCGTTATTTACATTCAGGATCCGATGTGCGCAAGAAATTCAGCATCTGCCTTGGCGACATGCCGAACTCCTTCTTGAATGCGCGGAAGTAGGAGGAGTAATCGCCGAATCCGTACATCAGATAGGCATCCTTGATCATGGAATTGCCGATCAGCTCCTGTTTTGACAGATATAACTTCTTTTTGACAATATAGCTGTAGAGAGAAATTCCCATAAATTCCGTAAACTGCCGGGACAGATAGGACTTACTTACAAATAAAGAGTCGGCAATCTCCTCTACCCGGAGTTCCTCGGTGATATGTTCGGAGATATAATTCAGGGCTTTGGAGATCAGAGGGTCCGTCACATCGGATTCATCCGGGAGCACCGGCTGATAATATAACTTGATACGGGCTAAGGATACCAGAAGTTCGATAATCAGGGCATTTAAGAGGATGTCAGAACCATATTCCTCGCTTTTTACATTGATCATCATCTGCTGCAGAAGCTTGCTGATCATCCTCTGGTTCTCCTCTGAAATATGCATATGGTTGGAAGCCCCGGGTATCTTTTCAAAGGGCAGCATCAGATTGGTGTTTGGTGAACACATGCTTTTTAAGTAATCCGGACTGAGCCACAGGACATAGCGGACATATGGCTTTTTATCCAGGGATTTGATGGCGGCAAAGTGACGCTGGGCCGGTTTGATCAGAAGAACATCTCCATTGCGCAGAGAATAGCTGTGATCATCAATGGTATACAAAATATTGCCGGATATCAGGAAATAAAATTCATAATAATCATGGGAATGCTCGTCAAATTCCCGCATAGAGTCGTCAAAATTATAGTAGATGTCAAAAGGCTTTCCCGTCATCTGAGGTTTGGGATAGAAACGGCTGGGCACTACTTTTCTTTGCATTTTCATTACTCCTCTTATTGTGGATTATTCTCATAAGGCACAGGAAAAAGGCATGATTGGATTATGTAAATATTCTAATCAATGCCTGTTTTTTTGTCAATATAAGATAAAATGTTATAAAAGAATTAGAGTCTTCCTCATGAGCTCTCTGTTTTCAAAGGATAGGATCTGCAATGTTATAGAGAGGATAAGCATAGTATCGGCTGCGGCTGCGGCCTATAATAGAGAAAACTGATAAAGGAGGAAACCAAAGATGAAAAAACTCACAAAAAAGATAGAACCCTATCTTTTTCTGCTTCCGGCCCTGATCCTGCTGGGATTATTTGTGTATTACCCTTTTGGGAAAACGGTAATCGGAAGCTTTTTTCTTATTGACAGGTACGGGAAATTTTCATCGTTTGCCGGCCTGAAAAATTACATCAGGCTTTTTTCTGATGAAGGGTTTTACCGGGCCCTGTTTAATACCCTGAAGCATCTGGTGATGATGGTACCGTCTACCATAGGCTTAAGTTTGCTGCTGGCGCTGATCTCCGACAAAAAGAGCCGGTTCAGCCGGATCTATGAGACACTGTTCTGCCTTTCCATGGCGGTCTCCACAGCGGTAGCCGGAAAGATTTTCCAGATGCTGTTTAACCCGTCTCTTGGAATCATCAACTCCGTATTCGGGCTGAATATCAGCTGGCTGACTGATAAAACATATGCTCTGCCGGCCCTGACGGTGATTCTGATCTGGACAGAATTGGGATTCAGCTATATTTATCTGACGGCAGCCATCCGTAATCTTCCTGCGGACGTGCTGGAATCGGCGGACGTAGAGGGAGCCGGAAGGCTACAGAAGACATGGAAGATCATCCTGCCGCTGATCTCCCCATCTCTGTTTTACCTATTCTGCACCTTGTCCGTGTCTTCGATGATCATGGTCCGCCTCGTCCTGATTCTGACCCAGGGGGGTCCGGCGGGATCCACGGAGACACTGATTTACCGGATGTACAATATGGCTTATAACAATTCCAATTACAGTTCGGCTTACGCCCTGGGGGTAGTGGTGTTTGTAATGGTACTGGGATTGATGATTCTGAATTTCCGGATGGAGAAAAGGAGTGTATTTTATGAGTAGAAAAACAAAGGAATCCCTTTCTTATAATCTGGGCGGACTGTTAAAAGTGGCTCTGGGGATTTTGCTGATCTTTCCTATCATCTATGGGGCCGGTTTGTCCTTTATGGACGCCGCCGAGATAACGACACCGCCTCCTAAAGTACTGCCCCGTTCTTTTGGGTACCTGGAAAATTATATTACCATTTTCACGAAGACGAAAATGCTGCGGTTTTTACTGAATTCCCTGCTGGTTTCCGTCTTGGGGACTATGGGAAGGCTGATTACCGCGGTCACGGCCTCCTTTGCCTTCTGTTTTTATGAATTTAAAGGAAAGAATTTCCTGTTTTACCTGATTCTGGGGAGCATGATGATTCCGGGGGACGCCATAATTCTGACCAATTACCTGACTGTTTCCCGTCTGGGAATTATGAATACCTTCCTGGGACTGGTGATCATCTATCTGGTACATGCCAATTACATATTTATGATGCGCCAGTCTATGCTGTCTCTCCCAAAATCCCTCCATGAAGCTGCCCTGATGGACGGGTGCAGCAGCCTGCGCTTTTTGGTCAGCATCGTAATCCCATTGTCCAAGCCCATTATTACCACCATCAGCCTGTCCTCCTTCGTGGGCTTGTGGAATATTTACTTATGGCCCCTTTTGATCACCAACGCGGAGGAAATGCGGACCGTTCAGGTAGGAATCACCATGCTGAATACGGCAGAGCAGCAGTCCTACGGGCCGATTATGGCAGCCTCCTGTGTGGCTTTGTTTCCTGCGATAGTCATTTTTTTAATCAGCCAGCGCTATATCGTCAGGGGAATGACAGCCGGAGCTGTAAAAGGATAAATAATAATCATATAAAAAGAAAGGAAAACATTATGAAGAAGAAAATGAAGACAAGAATCATTACTGCTGTCATGGCGGCGGCACTGGCGGCCGGTATGGCCGGCTGTGGAGGCGGCACATCTCAGAACAAGGCAGACGCTCCAGGAAAAGCGGCATCATCAGATGGTGGAAGTTCAACCGGGGCAGATGGCGGCATCATTGAGCTGTCCCTCTGGCATCCCATGGGCGGGGTAAACGGCGAGACGGTAGAGCGGATCGCGGCCGGATTTAACGAGACTGTCGGCAAAGAGAAAGGAATCAAGGTATCCCCGGTGTATCAGGGAGCTAACGCCGACCTTGCAAAGAAGCTGAAAGCGGCATTTCAGGCCAATGATTTTAAAAATATGCCGGATCTTACCTTTTGTCCTGCGGGGGAAACTGGATATATGCAGGGAATAGACGTGGTGGTAAAGGCTCAGGATATTCTGGATCAGAATCTGATCGGCCTGGGAATTGATGATTTTGAGCCGGCTGCCATCAAGGCTCTGACCTGTGAAAATAAGGTAGTGGGACTTCCCTATGCTCCCTCCGCCATCTGCATGTACTACAATAAGGACGCGTTTAAGGAAGCCGGCTTAGACCCGGAGACTCCCCCGCGGACCATTAAGGAGCTGGGAGAATACTCGGCCAAATTGACGAAACGGGATGGGGATACCATAACACAGTACGGATTTGGGGTTCTTTTGGATTCTTGGCCGTTATCCAGCTGGATCGGGCAGCAGGATACGGACGGAAAAGGATATTCCCTTTTTGGCAACAATGACAACGGACATAGCGCCGGCATGACAAAAGTAGAATTTGACAGCAACAATACCATGAAGACATTCCTTACAGAATACAAGGCGGCATGCGAGACAGGCTCCTTCAAATATCTGGAAGACGACCGAAAAAATAATTTCGGCGCCGGAAATATTACCATAACTCTGGCTTCCTCGGCAGATATTTTGGGTATGAACGAGCTGGCGGCAGGGAAGTTTGAAGTGGGTGTTGCCTATCTGCCAAAGGTAAATGATTCTTCCGTTGGCGGTGTCAGCTGCGGTGGTTCGGCACTGTACCCCATCGACAAGGGAGACGCGGACCGACTTGCTGCCGTATACGAATACTTAAAATATCTGTATACTCCCCAAATCCAGCTGGAGTGGCATACAAGTACGGGATATCTGGCGGCAATTCCGGCAACCTATGAGTTGGAGGAGTACAAGGAATTTATAAAGGAACATCCATTATACGCCGTGGGCGCCGGCCAGCTGCACGATTCCAATATGAATATACAGGAACCTATGTGCGGGGTAGGGGGAGCCATATCGGGATTCATAAAGGATGGCATTGTATCGGTTCTGGACGGTAGTTCGGATATTGACTCGGCGGTTGCATCCATGGCTCAGGCCTGCAACCAGGCTTTGGAAGATTATAATCTGGCAAATCAATAAAGGAGCGGGGGAGATGAGATTATCTACTTCTACGAATATCATGGATATGTTTCCGGGGCCTCCGGGAAGTGTGGATCTGGAGCAGTGCCTGATAAGGTGTAGGGCGGCGGGATTTCAGGTGTTTGACATAAATTTCTGTGATCAGGGGCTGCCGGGAAGATATCTGGCATGTGACGGCTGGGAACGGGAGACCGAGCGCCTGAGGGAATTGGCGCAGACCCTGGGAATCGAGTTTTCCCAATCCCATCTGGAGTTTTATAATGTGTGTGATCGGAATACCGAGGGATGGGAATGGAGAGAAGAGCTGGTGCGCAGGGGAATCATCGCTTCCGGGCGTCTGGGGGTTAAGTGGGCCGTGTATCATGGGGGAAGTGTCTATGACCATCTGGATTATTCCTACGCAAAGTCCAGGGCGGCAAATCTGGAATATGTAAAACCCCATCTGGAGCTGGCGGCCAAGGCGGGGCTCGGCCTGGCTGTGGAAAACGTGCCGGATAAGGAGAGACGCCGGTTTTCCGGATCGGTGGAGGAGCTGATCAATCTGGTGGATACGGTTGATCAGAAAAATTTCGGTATATGCTGGGATTTCGGTCATGCCCATCTGGCAAGAATCGATCAGCCTTACTGGCTGGGCCAGATCGGGAGCCGGTTAAAAGCGGTTCATATTGCAGACAATAACGGGGAATGGGATGAGCATCTGGCCCCCTTCTACGGAACCATCGACTGGACGGCTATGATGAGGACCCTTAAGCAGATCGGATACCAAAATGACCTTACCTACGAAATCCATAACATGACCAGGAGACTGCCGGATAAATTGCGGGAAGTCCAGTTAAAGCACCTTCTTGAAATCGGTCAGTACCTTCGGCAAATTTATGAAAGCGCAGAAAATTAAAATTGGGGATTGCCTTACTCAGATATATTGTATATAATAAAAATGAACAGAAATTCTGTTCAAAGAGCGGCGAGCTCCTGCCGATAAGTGGAGAATGAAAAGAGCGGCGAGCTCCTGCCGATAAGTGGAGAATGAAAAGAGCGGCGAGCTCCTGCCGATAAGTGGAGAATGAAAAGAGTGTGAAGGCGGAGGCGGAATTGTCTGCCTCCCCGTTTACGTCTGGGAGGTGATCCGGCTGAAAAAGCTGAAGCTGTACAAGATATCTGAGAATTACATAGAATTTCTCAGAGAGACGGATCCTGTGAATGTAAAATATAACAAAAACCAGCGCAGACCGTACATAGGAATTGTTTTTAGCATCCATCAATTTCTGTATTTTGCTCCCTTAGCTTCCCCTAAATCCAAACATCTTCATATGAAAAATTCCCTGGATTTTATAAAAATAGAACAAGGTAAACTTGGAGCTATCAATCTTAACAATATGATCCCGGTTCCTCCAAATGCAATATTGGAATTTGATATATCAAAAGAGGAGGAGTCTTATCGCAATCTGCTTTATGGGCAGCTTAACTTTATAAACAAACATGGGAGTGAAATCTGTTCCAAAGCAGAGAAACTATATTGTTCGGTAACCCAATACCATAGCTATCTTGAAAAAAGATGTGCCAAATTTAAGGAATTGGAAGAAAAAAGTCAGTTGTATAGTGAAAAGTGAACACAATATATTGGATTTCCGCCGCTTTTATGATAGAATAAAACCTAAACTTAATTTTGAAGGAGGACCTTACCATGCGTCTGTGCATTGCAGCTGCTCCATGCAAAGTCTTTTAGAGCAGGATTGCATGGAGTAGACAGGCTGCTCGAAGGCTTTGCGAATTTCGTTCAATGAATCTGAAAGAAAAGGAGCAAAGTCTATGAAACACATTATAAAAATTATACAGGAAATGAAAACCTTTCTGCTGCTCTGGGTCACCCAGTCTTTTTCGGGCCTGGGCAGCGCCATGACCAGCTATGCCCTGGTGATCTGGTCTTATTCCCAGAAGGGCTCTGCCCTGATGACCGCCCTTTTGATGGTCAGCTCTTACGCCCCCTATGTTATATTCAGCATCTTTGCAGGGGCCCTAAGCGAC
Organism: Clostridiaceae bacterium; assembly: GCA_910574345.1. Taxonomy (GTDB): domain Bacteria; phylum Bacillota; class Clostridia; order Lachnospirales; family Lachnospiraceae; genus UBA3402. The sequence continues at coordinate 23,154 of CAJSZV010000045.1, forward strand.
CGGTGGAACAAGAAAGCCACCATGCTGATCTGTGACTCTGCGGCAGCTCTGACCACTGTGATTATGCTGATGCTGCTGGGAAGGGGGCGCCTTGAGATCTGGCATCTCTATGTGATCAATGCCGTCAACGGACTCATGAACACGCTCCAGCAGCCGGCATCGGAGGTGGCTACCACCAGAGTGCTGCCGAAACAATACTACCAGAAGGTGGGAGGACTGAAATATGTTTCTTCTTCTCTCAACTCCATCATGACTCCGGTTCTCGCCACAGCCGTTATGGGAGTAGGTGGTATGGGAGCCATTGTGGCCTTCGATCTCTTTACCTTCTGCAGTGCCTTTTTTACATTGGCTTTTGTGATTCGGATTCCGGAGAATCAGGAGGAGAAGAAAGCAGGAGAGAAGCTTCTTACCTCTGCTAAAAAAGGCCTGGCATATCTGAAAAAGGAGCAGGGGATTTTTCATTTGATCCTGTTTTTAGCTGCTATCAACCTGGTGGCCTCTGTCTATAACGCGGCGTTTCCGGCCATGATTCTTTCGAGAGAGGGCGGAAGCGAACGGGTTTTGGGACTGGTCAACACAGTTATAGGCATTACAACTTTTACAGGCAGTATTCTGGCCTCTCTTATGAAGGAGCCAAAGAGCCGGACACGGGTGATCTGCAACTGTCTGCTGTTCTCCATGAGCACGGAGAATTTCCTTCTTGCCTTGGGGAGAACTCCCTTTCTATGGTGTCTCGGAGGATTCTTAGGCTGGATTGCCATCCCTCTCATGAGCACCAATCTGGATGCCATCCTCCGTCTTCACGTGCCGGAGGACATGCAGGGACGGGTGTACTCTGTGCGGAATTCCCTCCAGTTTTTCACCATCCCGGTGGGATATTTTCTGGGAGGATTCCTGGTGGACCAGGTCTTTGAACCGGTTATGGCCCTGCAGACGAAGGACAGTGCTCTGGTGAGACTGTTCGGGTATGGGAAGGGTTCCGGCGCGGCATTCTTATTCTTTGTCCTTGCTTTTGCAGGGATTGGCGTCTGCCTGTATTTCAGGCGGGATAAGTCTATATGGAAGTATTGATGATTGTTTTGAGAACGGCGTAGCCCCTGCTATGCCGTTTCCTTTGGAGGAGGGGGGAAGAGAGGGATGGGGCATTCCTGCTTTCATGGGAAGCTGTTGGTTTTGACATGCATTTTCCTGTCCATGGTTTTGTGTGCCTGCGGTTATTCGAAAGAAGAAAAGCGCCGCATGAAAGAGATTCAGGAGACGGGAAGACAGAATGGGGTCCGATATGTGGAAGAAAAATACGGGATTACTCCTGATATTTTGGATGTTCAGGTCTGTATGGAATACAGTAACGGGGGAGGTGCCATGCGCCGGGCAAACGGATATGTGCTGGTTGTCATGAAGCATGAAGATAAGACCTTCCGGGTTCATATAAGCGGCGAGGAGGCAGAGCCGGAGGGGAGAGATGATTATGAATATGAGACCGTCAGGAAGGAAGCAAAAGAGTATTTTCAACAGGTGCTGGGATATGAGGTTTATGATATCCTTATGGAATATGAGGAAATCAAGGACGGGGAGGCGTGTGTCCCCTCCTGCCATAAGTACAATCTGATGAGCGAACCTTATGAAGCCGGAAGTTTTGAGAATATGCTGCAAATGTATTCTTTTACCATACAGATTGCGGACTGCATGGATCAGGATTTGACGGCTATGGAGGCAGCGTATCCGTTTGCCGCCGGATTTTTCAGGAAGTATTCGGAAGGATGGGGGAATAAGGCGGTGCTGATCTCCTACAGAAGCCGGGAAGATTATGAGAAAGGCTATGATCATACTTATGGCAGCTGCGGAATTTTGGATTTCGGGATTGAAAATGACGGCTTATACATCCGTTCCTATGCCGTATTCGACGGGGAAGAGGCGAAGGCACAGCGTTTTGAACTTCTGGAATATGACGGCATCATCCTTTCCTGGCCCTGCAGGGAGGGAGGCAGCGGCCTGACGGTCTTTAAGGGAGAACATGAGTGGCTGGAATTAGGGGAGACGGACAAAAAGGCTGCAGAGCAGGTATATTCCGTAGTCAGAGAATATCCGGGCGACACCACGGTTTATCTGCCTGTTCAGGAGAAAAGGAGCAGAACTGTGTGGATTCAGCATGAGTATGACAAGAAGTGGTGGCAGTATGAGAGCAATGTGAAGCTGACCAAGGATAAGGAGTATCTGTTTTTTACATTCCTTGGAATCGGGGGGAGCAGCTTTGATTTTGTTGTTGACTAACGCCGATCTTGTCCATATAATAGGAAGCGGCCGGATGTGTTGTCCGGCCGGCAAAAATCGCTTTTAAGAGCAGGGAGGAAATGTGATATGAAATTTTTTAAACAGTTGTTTCTCTATGGATTGGTGGGAAGTTTTCTCTTTTTGGCAGGCTGTTCGAAGGATCCCGGCACACCGCCGGAAGTGCTCATAGACGGTGTCTCCGTGGTAGTGGGGGAGTCTACGCCCAGCTCCTTGAAGGAGGACGGATTTTCCACAAATGATCTGGGGAAAATGATTTTTGAACTTCCGGACAGGTCCTGGACATCTTCCATTTTTCTGGATAAGGATGATGTTACCTATGCCATGCTGACTCTGGTAAACGACAGCAAGGAGAAACAATTAGTGGCCTTTTGCATAATTGAGGAATTGGGATTCTATGCATTGGATGATGCTAATAAGGACTTAAATATTACCATAAACGGCGTTAACCCTATTGGAAAGACGGAAGATGAACTGAAAGAACTTTATCCGGAACTGGAACTGGACGACGATGAAGGAGATTACCGGTTCCATTACTTAAGAAACGGGGATTACAGCATCTGCTTTCAATATTCGAAAGGCGTCATGACGGACATTGATGTGGCCCATTCTTTCAGCAAGAGTTATCAGTCAAAATAGGCAGTGAAAAAGCAGGAGGAAACCGGGAAAAGGACTCTCGGTTTCCTCCTGTTTTTTATGACGGAACGGCTGGTTAAGGGCTTTTCAGGAAAGAGTTTTGCGATCCTTTACCCCATGGTTTTTGCGGAATTCTTCTATGGAAGCCAGCCCGGCCTCGGACACGGGCTTAATCCACTTGGCGGAGTACATGTGGCGCTGCATAATAAAGTAGCGGATAGGCTCATCGGCATAGCACAGGGCAAATACCAGAAGGAAGGGAGCGCCAAATCCGTAGTTGGCGCCGTAGACAAGGGGAAGCACCATAAGGTACATGAAGGTGATCTCCATAATGGAGCCGAAGGCTGCATCCCCGGCGGAGCGGTAGGTGTCGTTCTGGACCCAGTTGCCCATGCGGATAATGGCTGCACAGCTGTAGATGAGAAGCATACCCGTGCCGATTTGGTAGGATTCATCATGAAGACCCATGGCGTGGAGCAGAGGATTATGGATGGCAATGAGCACAAGGCAGGCGGTTCCGATAAGGCCGCTGCACAGGTATACCAGCCGCCATGCCCTCTCATAAGCGGTCTCATGGCGGCCGGCCCCCACTTCTTTGCCTACCAGGACAGAAGCTGCGTTGGAAAAGCCGCTGAAAAAGGCGATGACAAGGCCTTCCAGGGTTCGAAAGACGGCTACTGCGGCGATGGCCTGTTCGCTCTGGTGGCCCAGAACAATATTCACCATCATATTGCCCACTCCGATGAGTACCTCATTGCAGAGAATAGGAAAACATTTCTTAAGGTATTGGGCCACAAAGAGGCGGTTCCACTGAAAGTGCCGGGAAAACGCCAGGACAAAGGGAATCTTTTTCTTTATGATAAAGGCGAGAAGCACCGTCAGATTCACGATTCCTGCCAGAACCGTTCCCAAAGCTGCGCCCGGAGCTCCCATACGGGGAAAACCGAATTTGCCGAAGATCAGCAGATAGTTGAAGACGCAGTTGGCGATTACAGAGGCAATGCCGCCGTAGAGGGGAACCCTTACCTGTTCGATGGACCGCAAAAGGGCGCTCATGGCCATGGCAAGAATCTGGAGAGGGTAGGCAAAGCCCACGATCTTTAAATAAGTAATGCCGATGCTTTGAATCTCCGTCTTGTCCGTGTAAACGTTCATGACAAATTCCGGACGCGTCAGGGCCAGGGCTGCAAAGAGAAAGGCCACGGTCATCATGAAGGTGAGAGTCAGACCGTAGGAGCGGGTGATTCCGTCCTCATCCCCGGCGCCCCAGTATTGGGAGAAGAACAGCATGCCGCCGCCTACGAATCCCCAGTACCCGGCAAACATGAGACTGGAAAACTGGGCACAAAGTCCTACGGCTCCCACGGTCTTCTCGCCTAAGGAGGCCAGCATCATGGTATCTACCATGCTTCCTGTGGTGGTCAGAAGGTTCTGCAGGGCTACGGGAACGGCGATGATAGCTATGTGTTTTATAAAATATGGCCAGTTGAAGGCTGATCTGGTTTTCATGTGTAATTTCCTCTTTTTTGTTTTTGCAGACGGTCTCTTAAAAACAGCCGGAAGCTTTCAAATAAGAATCAGGAGATTTTCTTCTGGATGAGTCTGCTTTTTTAAGTGTGATTTCCATATACGATTTCCGATGGGAGAGGCAGCAGACTCAGGATATTCCCAGAATATCCCGAATTGCTTCCCCGGCTATCATGAGCCCTGCTGCCGGCGGAACGAAAGCAATGCTGGCAGGCGTGGCCCGTCTGCCGGTTTCCTCTTTTGTCTCTGCTGGTTTTTTCGGAATCTCTCTGGAATAGAGTACTTTCAGGGAAGGAATCCCCTTCCGCTTCAATTCCCTGCGCATGACTTTGCACAGAGGACACACAGAAGTCTCACGGATATCCGCCGTCTCAAATAATTCCGGGTGAAGCTTGTTGCCTGTTCCCATGGAGGAGATCAGAGGAATCCGGTTGTGGTAAGCATACTGGGCGATGGCCAGTTTTGCGGACACCGTATCAATGGCGTCTATGATATAATCCGGTTTCACAGGGAGGCCCGAAAAGAGTTCCTCCAGATTTTCCGGCAGAACAAAGGTCTCCCTGGTTTCCACCTTGGCCTGAGGATTAATGTCCAGAATCCGCTCTTTCATGACATGGGTCTTTAGGCGTCCTAAGGTACTGTGGTAAGCAATGGCCTGACGGTTTATATTGGTGAGGGATATGTGATCAGGATCTACCAGGATCATATGCCCGATCCCGCTTCGTGCCAAAGCCTCGGCACAGTGTCCTCCCACGCCGCCTATGCCGAATATCAGAATCCATGTGCGCTCAAGCCTTTTCAGTCCGTCTTCCCCGATCAAAAGTTCCGTTCGTGAAAATTCATGTATCATAGAGGACCCCTTTCTCATCTTCAATTAGGCTTTTGGGAATTTCCCCAAAAGCCTGCTATACTTTAGCCAGGATAGGATCAAGAAGTCGTCGTACTTCTAAAGTGCATTCTGCAT
>CAJSZV010000046.1 GCA_910574345.1 Clostridiaceae bacterium
TATATTAAGCAATATATTTGGCTGACCACAATATATAGTGGTGGCTCTCAAGCTTTTAAATACACTGGATTCGGGTGGCTCTCAAGCTTTAAATTAGTGGCTCCCAAGCTTTAGAATAATCACATTCATCTTTTCACCTCCGCAAACACAAACTTTTATCTTGCTTATACCTATCAATTATGGAAGGAATATCGAAAATCCCGGAAAATATAAAATATGCTTATCCGCAGCTTTCAAAATTTTTGAGATTCTTATGGATACTGGTAAAATGAAAAGAAAAAAGCTAGAGAAAAGGATAAAAAAGTGATAACAGAAAAGAAAGAAAAAAAACATCAAAAGCAGGCGCCAGAAAACGGAAAAGAACTGGATTCCAAAATCCGGGACAGCATTTTTAAAAACCCTATAATCCGGGAATTTCCGGATCTGGTGGCAATGTATGGGCTTTATGGCCGGTTTATTGTCTGCAATGATTCTGTCTATTTTGCCTGCGGAGTCAACCGAGATGTGGTTCATGGAGATTTTATTTATGCCAGGGATACGGTCATTCCGGAATGTCTGGTTGAAAAATGCGGTTATTTCAAACGGGAGGACGTACACTGCGGCCTGCTGAACCTTCAATGCGTTGTCCTTTCCTTAGACGACCGTTCCTCCCTGTTTCACGGACAGGTAACCGGCATGCGGTCGGCCTCATCCCTTTTTGCCACCATGGAAACTTACTGCCGGCTTTACCGGAAACACGGCATGGATATCCCGGAATTTGTGTTCAGTGACCGCCATGCCCTGGAGGAACTTGAGACCTGCCTATTGGCACAGACCAACACAGAACTGCTCAGTAAGGCGGAACAACAGGCTTATTGGAACCGTGAGGAAGTCCTGCTAAAAGACCATGCTGTCTGGCACTGGCCGATTAACAGACGGGAGGACGCAGGATTTTGCGCTTTTGCGGCCTGCTCCCGATATGCCCTTGACACCAGTAATTTAACAAAAGCCCTACGGCATTACCGGCACCCTGAAAAATGGGAAAAACGATTCCAGAGTGGAACAGCGGATTCTTACCTCTTTCATGAAACCCATGATGAGCCGCAGACAGCTTTTCTTATGGCCGGCCTTACATCCATGGGCGTGCCCTATAAAACAAAGGTCTTTGATCAGCGGTATCTTAAAGACCGGCAGCAGGAACACCTGGAGCTAAGACACCGGCTGGGACATGGGGGAAATCGGATGGAAACAAGAACCATCGCGCTCCATAAATATGATATAGGAGCTCTCGCCTTCCTGCTTACGGAATATCTGAAATCGCAGTTTTCTAAAGAAGAACTTGAGATTGGGAGAAAGCTGTACTATGGCCTGGAACATCCAAGCATTACAGAAAACGCGGCCTATCTGTTTTTTATGGACAGTGCCTTTGTTGGGGATTTCCGTAAATTTGCGGCCAGAAACCACATCCGGTGGGGATTTCCGGCAGACAGTATGGAAGGATTTGAAGCAGACAAAGGGTGCTTTCTGATTGCGGAGATCCAGAATATGCCTTTGATTCAGGAGTTTCTCTATGAGAAGATCTACAAAGCCTTCTCCACCCACGCCATAAGCACTACAGGCCAGCCGGGCTGTGAGGTCCGCACCTATGACCCCAACGGACTCTCCGCTTGGGTCATGGCTCCCGGTGTCACGAAGGTTGGAGAACAGGGGCAGCAGGCAGTGTTCCGTAATATGCCCTGGTGTGTGCCGCTACGGAAGTTGAAGGACAGGGGCTTATGGGTAGAAAACAGATAAAAAATATATTTATTAATTTTTTACTTGCAACCAACAAACAGTATTGTATAATAAAAGTAACAGATATAAGGATATGTTACCATTCAGTGAGGGATGTTCTCCTTGCCAGAGGGGAATCGATGAATATTGAGACGGATATCCTTTATATAGAAGGGAATTTTTATGGCCGAAAAAGATATTGCTGAGAAAACACTGGAAGCCTATAACGATGTCTTTGCTGATATCGTCAATGTACTTCTCTTTAATGGAAAACACTTGGTGGGAGAGAATGATCTGGAAGAAGAAAGTCCATATTCCAGTTATAAAACGGACGGAAAACTACATGCTCAGGAACGGGATGTGGCAAAGTACTGGCGTCAAGGGCTGGTTCGGATTGCCTTTTATGGACTGGAAAACCAGACTGGCATTGATACCGATATGCCTCTCCGGTTATTTGGGTATGACGGTGCTGCCTATCGCGCCCAGCTTCTGACAGATAAAGCTCCCCGTTATCCAGTCATTACTTTAGTTCTTTATTTTGGATACGAGAAACAGTGGAAAATACCCGCAACCCTATATGACTGCATTTCCATACCAGAAGAATTGAAGCCGTATGTAAATGATTATAAGATGAATTTATTTCAAATTGCATATTTAACAGATACGCAGGCGGCAATGTTTCAAAGCGATTTTCGCATTGTGGCGGATTATTTTATACAAATGCGTAAAAATCGAAGCTATGTCGCCCCTGATACCACCATTAAACATGTCCATGAATTGTTGCAGCTGATGTCGGTCATGACAAAAGATAACCGTTTCAAAGACGCATACAGCCCTGATATGGAAGGAGGCAATGTAAAAATGTGTGAAGTTCTTGATAAAATTGAAAACAGAGGCGTTGACAATGCTTTTTCTCTTGTCAGATTTTTGATGGACAACAATCGTCTGGATGATTTAAAAAAAGCCTCGGAAGACGAATCTTATAGAAACAGACTCATGGCTGAATTTTTTCCAAGAAAAATAAACCAATAAGTTTTTTGTATATTAGACATGAGAAACCGGGGTACAGGCTTATACCTGCTACCCGGTTTTATTACTATTTTTGATATATATGGGATAGATAACCTATTGGATTTTTCGCAACATCCATTGGTTTTGTCAAATTGGATAGAAATCGAAAGATAATGGCTTTTCCAAGTTACATCTCAAACTTAATTCCAAAAATAAAGCAATATTTTCCCCAAATGCTTACTTTTAATTTCTATTCTTTTATTATCAATTTCTTTTTGGAATTTTCTGCCACGCTATACTAGCTTGACAAAGAGACAAACTATTTTAGACTACCGAAGAAAATATATTGGCTCTTTAGCATCCCCACGCTTTTCCACACTATAAGACATGGAAAATGGCCTAAAGGGTATCGTTGGTTGGATCATACTCTATCCACTGCCCTTCTGAGAATATTTCATAACTACCCCATTGAGGATGTCCGGTCTCACGTCCTTTCATTCTAATTGGTAAAACGCTGTCATGCTGACAGTATGGCAAAGGGTCCTCAATCATAATCCATCCCCGGTCATCAAGTTCACCTTCAAATTCTTCGAGAGCGGTTTCCAAATTTTCACTGAAGGAATCATAGGAACTAAACACAGCATCTCTGTCCGTGTAGTAATAAGTATAGACACCAACCTTGTCTATTTCATGTATCATTACTTTATAAACATTTTTTGTTGAATTGCATACATAAGGTTCTCTCAGATATCCATACATTCTCATTTCGCCCCTCCTGTTACAAACAATATTTCTTATGCCTGGTTAAACATAAAAGCCGGGAGCACAGGTCTCTAGCCTGCCTTCTCCCGGTTTCGATCATATCGTTCTCTTATCATGCTGACTCTTCCACTCTTTTTCCAATTGTTTCACCGTATCAACCGGTTCGTTAATATATTTCGCGATTTTTTCACAGGACATGCCATCTCCAAATAACTCGAAAGCAAATTCTTTTTTCGCTTCCAGCCTTCCCTGAGATTTTCCTACAGCAATCCCTTCATCATATACCTTATCATGAGGAAAAACAAGCACTCTTCCACCCATATCAATCACTCCCTCATTACAACTTTAGTAGACCAAATTAAATTGTACTATAAATACTCCTTAATCGTAAACTCCGTCTGTTCTCCCACCCTTTTCCTTACCAATTCAAATAAATTTTCCTTTGTTGCAAAAAGATTCTTCGGATTTCTTCCAATAATCAGGTACTGATTCTTATCATCCAATGAAATATATTTTCTCGTATCATCATCTAACAAAATATCCGCATTATCAATAACCACCAGTTTACCGTCAGCCCTGCTTATCATATCCCTGATATCACTCTGATAGTCAAGATAATTGATACAAAGGAGTTTGGGATTAACAGCCATGCATTCTCTGATGAATGAAAATACCAGCGTTTTTCCTGTACCGGAATCGCCCGTCAAAATGGTTATGTTATTGGCAAATCGAAAATCCACTATAAATGAGGTATGAACCATAGAAAAATGATCCATAACAAGAGGCTTGCTTTTCAATGTCCCACCACCCCTTTAACTTTTTATAATCACTAACATCCCGTTATTACTCTGTCTATATCTATTGTAATTACATCAAATCCGGAATAAACCCTATATCTACTGATAATCTTTATATCATCATTTATCCCAATATTTTTCTGCCTGTTTACAATAAAAGCAGGAAAACAGCCTGATTATTGGCCATCTTCCTGCTCAAAATGCTCATCCTGCTATTTAAACACTAACAGCTTTCTTATCAAGCTGACTCTTCCACTCTTTTTCCAATTGCTTCACCATATCAACCGATTCGTTAATATATTTCGCAATTTTTTCACAGGACATACCATCTCCAAACAACTCGAAAGCAAATTCCTTTTTCGCTTCCAACTTTCCCTGGGATTTTCCCACAGCCTTCCCTTCATCATATACCTTATCATGAGGAAATACAAGCACTCTTCCACCCATATCCGTCACTCCTTTCCTGATTTTCTCTTCCTTTGCCGCAATATAATCGAGCAGCATTTCCATAAGCAGCCTTAACTCGGATACATCGTACTGAGTAAGGCTCCCTTCCCTTTGCAGCTCTATAAGATGGCTGTAAATCCACTGGTACTCCTTTAACAGTTCTCCAAGTTTTTCATCATCCTCATTGATCTCATGTAGCGCCTTTTCATATTTCATGATGTAATATGGCAGCAGGCACAATAACCGCTTTACAAAGATCTCATCGAGTCCATAGCTCTGCGCTTTGATAATAGGCGTTCGGTAATCAATTCTTTTCCCATCAGGAAAATTCACATGTACCGTCAGGAAATCCGGAGTCGATTCCCTATGGCGGAGATAAATTACACAGGACTCAGGATAATTGATGGTATATTCAAATCCGTTTTTCCGGGCATGCTTTAATGCCACCAGAAAATCATATTCAATCATCCGGATTGCCATTGTTCCATCCGGATTACTTTGGCATTCCAAATGGTAGTATTTGTCCCGAATTCGGATATAGGTATCTGAAATCACCTTATCCGCAACACTGTCCATATGCTCATTTTGAAGCGCCGTTACTGGTTCATCTGCCGGGTACTGTTCGTGGAACACTTCGTTGATCAAAGGTATCAGCAAATGTGGCAGTCTGTCCACAATGGTTCTCCATATATCATCATATGGGGTATTGTACTCCAATTGCTGTATATTGTGTTGGTCCATTCCTTGGTATTCCCTTTCCTTTATGATTTTATTATATGTGATAGAAATAAAAAAATCAAGCAGCTACAGGTTCAAATAGAACCCGTTTTCCATGTGAAAGATGAAAAGCCCCAGCACTCTCCCGCCAGGGCATTCTGCGGCTTAACCTCCATTTCCGTTCCAGCGGTTATTTTCATCCTGATTCCGAAGTTCCCCATACCACAGCGCTTTCGCTTCTTTCCGGTTCTCATCCAGGCAGTCCATGATATAAAGCCACTCTCCTTCTGTCAGGTCTATGGACTCCTTCCGGATCTCCTCCGCCTGGTCCATCAGGATCGGTAGCATACCGTTTCTGCCATGTCCCAGAGGGGCATAACAGTTCATGATCTCAAGCCGGTATGGGTAGTTCTTTGCCGGCGAACAGGTAATGCTCACCGAATAACAGGCATGTTTGCCCGCTGTATTCTGTACTTTCTGATGTTTCATAGGCGGATTATAAATCACAATCGGTTTACCACCGGCCTGCGCTTCCCCTAAGCCAGCTGTTTCCCCCTTCGGTTTATATTCCTCCAGGCATCCCAGATCAAAATATCCCAAAGCCTCCTCTATAGCGTCAATCTGTGCCTGGTTTTTAGGATATCTTTCCAGTTTCCCTCTGAGAAAATCCGCCTGCCGTTCCAGGGTTGCCGCCATCTCCGCCGCTTTTCCTGCCTGCTGTGCCTCTAAAAGAAGATCACCAGGAGTTTTTCCCGCCAGGTTTCCCATTTTAAGTGGCGTGAACGCAGCCGGAATCGAACTGGCAGCCCCATCCCCCGCAGGTTGACTAAAGGCCTCTGACTGGTAATTGGCGGCCCTAAAGATTGCCTCCTGGGCGCAGTCCGTGCGCTTCTTTAACAGCGGCATATCCCTTAAAGGAAGGTTTGCCACCAGGGACTGCTTCTTCTCATAGCTGAACAGCGATATCAAGTAAATGGACCGGTTAGAAAAGATATTGAGGAATGGGTCTCCTTCCTCATCCGTCATTTTCTTCAGCCGGTCGATAAAGGACAGCCGGTAATTACTCCTTGGGATGTCCACCACCTGTCCCGCGTATTTTCGGTTGTTTTTTTCTTCTCTCATCCGCAAATCTCCTTCCTTGTTTGACTTCTCCCGATGTATCTCCCCTTCGCCTCAGCCTCCAGGGCATACAAAAGGGGGGACTGGCTCCTCTTGGCTTTGCAGGGAACCATTTTTCGGATCTCCATCTGATTCCTGACCTTACCCATAAAATAGTTGGTGGTCAAAATACCCAACAGTGTCACATGCCTGGGAGCCCCCATTCTCTGGTATTCCTTTCCCCCACCGAAAGACACTGCCTCCAGCTGCGGTGATAACAGCTTCACTCCCTTTCCGTCCTGCAGATACCGGTAAAATGTCTGCCCCACTGGGGATAAGGTCAGATTCTCCAGCAAAAATACCGGAGCCGGATTCCCTTCCCCATAGGGTCCGAAAGCTATGATATCCTCCATCACCTGTCCGATGTCATCCTCTTGAATCTTCAAGTCATACAGGTCCCCTTGTTCTTTCCCACATTCCTTTCCGGATAAGGCTTTTATCAGGGATAACCGGAACGGCTCCAGGTTTTCCCGTTCCATAGACACCCCTACCGCCGCCCCATGGCCGCCATATTGAATCAAATAACTCTGGTTCTTATCCAGAAGGTTTTTTAAGTGGATACCTCCATAAGAGCGTCCCGAACCCTTTAGAACTCCTGTCTCCGCAGACTGTCCAAACAGGATACAGGGAGACAAAAAAGTCTCCGCCACACGTCCGGCAACAATTCCAATAACTCCCTCCGGAATATCCGGCTCATAGACAACAATGGGAATATGGCCGCACATATTTCTCTTTATGATGGTCTCCCGGACACGCTCCGTCCACCTATCAGACAATTCTTTCCTCTCCCGATTGTCTTCTACTAATCGTTCCGCCATGCACTTGGCCTCAGAGTATGGACCGTCATAAAGCATTAGTTTTAATACTTCCACGGAACCGCTATCCCTTAAGCGTCCCGGCGCGTTAAGTACTGGCGCCAATTTAAAGCCCACAGTTTCCGCTGTCACATACTCTTCCATGCCTAACGTACACAAAAGGGCATACAGGCCCTGAGTGGTTCCTTCCTTAGTAACCATAACCTTCAGCCCTTCTTTCACAATCCTCCGGTTCTCACCAATCAAGGGCACTGAATCCGCTACCGTAGCAATCGCCGCAAAGGATAAAAGCCTGGGAATCAAAGAGTGTCTCGTTCCCAACAGCTCCACTGCCAGCTTAAAGGCAATACCCGCGCCGCAGTATCCCACAAAATCAGCGCTGGAAGGCACCGCGTTGGGATCAATAATCAGATTAGCCTGTGGGTATAATACTTCCCCCGTTTCTTCATCAACCACCGGAAGATGATGGTCCGTGACAATCACCTCCATCCCCTTTTCCCTGGCCCGCCTGACCGCCTCCATGGCAGAGATCCCGTTGTCAACCGTGATCAAAAACTGCCCATTCTTAAACCGGTCAACCATTTCCCTTTTGAGTCCATACCCTTCTGTAAAGCGCCTTGGCAGCCGTAAGACCATGTTCGCTTTTAAGGCTTTTAAAGCCAGAGCCAGAATTGCGGTGGCTGAGATTCCATCCACATCATAATCTCCCGCTATGTAAATGATCTTCCCTTTTCTAATGGCCTCTTTCAACATGGCAGCAGCCGTGTCCAACCCATCTAACCGGTAATCTTTCCGGTCACATAAGAGCGATTCCGCCGTCATGCCGGTGTTTGCGCTGACAACCTCCTCCACGGTCCGCAGCCGTGGGTCTTTTACCTGAAACATTCCTGTCCTTTCCGCATTCTCTCCAAATGCCTTATGATTGTTCAGGGTAAGTATGGTAAGAGAAATTTCCGTATAACGAAGAATCGTTTGCTGTCAGGCCTATACACAAGTCAACAACCCCATGGGCAGGTCTACGCTCCGCTTCGGTCGGTGCTAATCGGGTGTCACTGGCGTACAGCACTACCGCTTGACCTTAGCTCATTGCTTCGTGCAAATAAAAAGGATCTCCACTTGGGAAATCCTTTCTGATGTATCATGTATGGATACTGTAGTAAGCCTTTTTCATATTCTCTCTTCCATGGAGGATAACCGCCCCGTACATTCCGCATCCATTAACAGTTTCTTCGGAAAATCCAAAACTGTACGGCTCGAAATCATCACAGAAGTAAATGGTCTTGCTTCGCGGCCACAAAAAGTTTTTCCCAAGGAAATGCCCTAACTTCCTGCGGATATGAGGGTTATTCACTGCTTCCTTCAGATTCTTTTGGCAGCAAAATTCCAGCGGCGGCCTTCTCCATTTCATGAGAGATAACATTTTTTGGTCCTCACCCATGTGCGCATAGCTTTTCCCAATGGAATCTTTAAACATCTTATAGGAAACCTGAAATTCCACGTCTTTACCGGAAAGCCTGCCGTCTTCCTCCTCCTTCATCCACAAAAACTCCAGCTTCAGCACTTCTTTCCCATCAGGCCCCGGATAAAGTCTTAATGTGAGATAAGAATTCGTATTCCTGACAACCGTGTATCGTTTCTGTTCCAGTTCGATCAGCTCGTTCTCATGTAAATAAAAACCGGAAGGCGACCGGTAGTCTCTGGAGAATACGGATAAAGAAAGCGCATGTTCCATTGCCTTTACCTTTAACATGATCCGTGTATTTCCCAATCTTTTTCCTCCTGTTTAGGGTCTGATCTAGGTCCAGCCCCACGCTTCCCCGGCAATCAGATAGAAATGGCGGCAGGTATCATCAACCGCCCAGCCCTGAATCCAGCAGGGTTCCGTCATCTGCAGTTCCAGCTCCGGGTCTGCGTCTTCCGCTGCCTCCAGACATGCATCCATATAAGGGTCCAGCTGCTTATCCTCCTCAAACAGTCGCTTTATCTGGTGACGCAGTTCCGTTACCGTACAAATTGTCCAGGGTATTTTTCCATAAGTCTCTATGGATGAAAAGCTAATGGCATCATCTATGACTCCTGCAGACACCCCGGTTATGGGATAAATACTGTCCACATGACTGGCGTAGGCCCGGTAATCTTCAGGAGCCTCATTCAGTGCCTGAAGGATATGGAACATTTTGTGGCAGGGGAAATCCCCTGTTCTGGAATATTTCATGTCTGTCTACTCCTCCCATCTTCCGTTTCTGTCCATGAAACCCTGAATCGTCTGTTCCGCCTGGTTCCACAGCATGGGGCCGCTGGCATATTCATACCCTGTCCAGTCATGAACATTTTCAAATAGGCACTCCGCTACCAGCTGCATTAATTCTGAAATATCTGCCTCATAAAGCTCTTCCATCTCAGAAATGCTTGCGTAAAATCCATAGATGGCCGCCTCTATGTTGTCTCTGGTCATTCCAGAAACGTCAACCATATCTGCCACTACCATGAATTTCTGATTTTCTTCCCCGGATAATTCCTCATCATCGTCTGTCGGGGTTCCGATAGGAAGCGCCTGGATAAACAGCCATGCCTGCTTTCCCAACTCCTTACAGCACTGCATACAGTCATTGTCTGTCACAAAAAAATCATGCTTCATCTCCAGCATTCTATTCTTTCCTACCCTTCCTCCCCGTCTATGGAAGGAGGGAAGCCAAAAAATATCATCTCCTCCTCAGTAAATCCCATGGCCTCAAGGTTGAATCTTCCGTTTTCCGGTCCCTCCTCACTCTCATAATCGACCACACTGCGAAGAATGGACTCCAGACGTTCTACGGAACAGGGATGGGCCTTTCCTGCCTTGTCCGTAATGGAATGAATTCTTTTTTGAACCATGGGGTCATTCCTGGCCGCCTGGTCCAAATAGATCACCCTTCCGGTAAGCAGATCCACAATGGCAATGGTCTTTCCCCCGCCTTTCTCACTGTCCGTCTGCCAGGCATGAATGTGGCAGAAATTTTCTTCCTCCTGGTCAGCAATCCTGACCCAATTCCGTTTACAATTTAACATCAGTTGTTCCTCCGTTTCCTGGTATCTGTATTCGGATTAATTATGAAGGACAATCCACCTAGCAAAGAACACTTTTCTGTTTGTCACATACTCCACATGATGTCTGATTCCGTACATCCATTCCATAGACATGTTTAATAGAGCAGGGGAATCTTCCCCTCCTGCGTATGCGCCAAACACTCATCAGCTTGGCTGACAATCTTCTTTGGAGTGCCTATGTACAATCAAGTAAGGAAAACCTTTCCTACTCGTGCGCCGGGCACCCGTCAGCTCTAGCTGACATATTCCCTCTGGGTGCCCGTGTGCATAAAAAAGACGGAACCGCAACCGATCCCGTCTGTTATTTCGCTTAAGCCTTTTGATTTTCTCTTATCCTACAAAGAATCCTTCATTTTTGACAGCTGCCCGGCCTGTTCCACATAGTCAACGCTGTTGGTCTGGATTTCATGCTCGGCGCAAAAATCAATCCATCGTTCCAATAAGTCCATTAAATCACGGGCCGGAAACTGAACCGCGTCATTTCCATGAAAGCCAATGTTGTAAATGCCCTCTCCGGTGTGGACCACCCCTGCCGCCGCTTTTCCCAAAGTCATATGTTTCCTTCCTCCGATTTTTCCTCTTAAGCTTCCCTCTCCATTTCTGATATAAGTTTCAAACCAATTATGGGGCCGGATTGACTAATGTTACCAGTAATTGAGCCGAACCCTCTTCCGAAACCATCTCATAAAACCGCCCCTACGTTATTCTCCATGTCCGATCTGCTTAGAGGAACGGAAACTGTGGGGATTCCTTCTGCCTTCCAGGTACTGCGCTGCCTCCTGCTCTCTCCTCTTTTTGAACGCTTCCTTCTCCATTTCTTTTTTATACCAAGCCTCCTCTGCCAGCCTTTTTCCAGCCAGTTCACTTTTCACTTGTGCTATCGCCTCTTCTGTCCGGAAACTGCCGTCCTTAAGAAAAATCACGGACTCCGGCAGATATAAAAGCCGGATCTGGCTGCAAACCGTTTCGGAAGGGCAGGAAGGCTGAAGGGTATAATAGATGGGGTCAGTTGCGACCATCCCATAACTTCCCCCTAGCGTCAGGGGCACTGCCGTCAGGGTAATGACAGGAACTTCAAGATCAAAGCCTTCCCTTTTTACCTCTGACTTCCCATAATCCGTAAACACCGTCCAAAACCGTTCCATATCAGAAGAAGCCGGATCATCAAACTGAAGTATCACCATTGTATAGCCACCGCTTTTTTCCAACTGTACCTCTATGGCCATGGAAAATGCCTTCTGCCTGCCAAAAAGAATCCCTCCTTCCCCCACATCCCAATGATCCTCCCGGATTTCAACGCTGGTCATACGGCGTCCCTTTTCATCCCGGTCTCTAAACGCCTCAAGGATGTGCTCCATGCCTACAGAACCAATTGCCTCCAGCCTCTTTTGGGCCTGCTCCATAAGGGATTCCATCAAATCCTGCTCAGGCAAAGTTTCCTGAACAATAACTGTCTCTTCTGTCTGATTCTCTATGGTATTCATCAAATCTCCCTCCCTGCTTTTTCATTGTGTAGAAAAGAGGAAGCAGCCCATGCTAATCCTTCCCCTTCCCTGCTTCGTTTTAATTATGGATTCTATCTAAAAAAAATTAGGCCTTAGCCAGCCAAAATACTTATTTTTCCTTTTCAGGATCATGCTCCCTAAAATTATCCGGCCTATCTTGTTCCAAAGAGGCGGACACTTCTTTTTCTTCCTGTGAATTTTCCCTGCCGTCAGTCAATCCATATAGTTCCAAAAGCCAAGCCATCTCAGTGGTCAGGGGCTCCGACCCCATATGCTTACATGATTGTTCTATTTCTTCCTCATGCCCCAAAAGAAGCAGTTCTTTCACCGTTTGGACATCACCTTCCCGGATACACGAAGTCATTGGGTCTGGCCTCTGGCCGCTTCGTGGGTCTAAATCCGTAATCTGTCCTGCTCTGCCTGCCAGCGCTTCATGGATCTGTTTCGTTTTTTCACTGAACCGCAGTTTCCTCTCCCCATCCAGGGTCATGCACAAGGAATTCCACAGGGCGGTGCCTGCCTCCATATATTTCCTTTGGAGAATCTCCCTTAATTCCCGGACATTCTCTGTCTGCTCAAACCTTGCTGCCTGATACACAGTCCTGCCATCTATCCGGGCAGAAAGAATGCGCCGATAATCCTTGTGTTCCGGGTGGGAAGAGACCTGTTCCGTTTGCAGCGTTATGAGATGTCCACACAAACTGGCCGTGCGGCTCATTTCAAGGGAACCGTCCGTGGTTCTGTCCTGAACCACTTTTTGTACCATACCGGTAATCTCCTCACAGGAATACGTTTGAGGCTGCGCCAGGTCATAAAAAGGGCTCCCCTCCTTTGACACAAACCGATTCATCCTTTTGGAGAACTCTGGGATTTTCTTATAATCAGCAAAAATCTTCTCTTTCATGGCACCTTGAACCGCTTCCCCCACGGCCTGTCCTGTCTCAAGAGAAATTCGCTTCCCATCAATCCGGACAATAACCTCTTCCTTTCCCTGCCTGCATTCGATTTTATGGCCGAACACATAGGCGGTCTCTTTGTCCAACAGCTTTTCGATCATTTCCACCGATGGCACAGTGCCAGGCTTTATGGAAATCCTGCCAGGTTCAAACCCATATCGGGACAGCTCCTGATCCTTTGCGCAGTCATAAACCTTAGCCGTATAATACAGGGCGGATTTTAACAGTGCCCCCTGAAAGGCCCTGCTTATTTTGTCTTCTCCCAGGGTGCCTGACGGATAATAAACGGAACCGTTTGGGTTAATCTCCACGCAGAACCTGGGCTTCTCCTCATCGGAAGGCCATAGGGAAATTTGGATACTGTTTTTGCTACCATTGGTCACACGGATGTTTCCCTCCCCAATCCCCATCTGGTCTTCCAGAAATGCTGCCAGGCCCTTCTGGTAGCATTCCGTGACCTGTCCACATTGAATCCCAAGACGTGAGAAATCTCCAGGCCTTTTTCGGTTTGACTCCTCATTTCCCCTCTCCGATTCTGCCTCTGTCTCTTTCTCTAAATCATTTGACGCAGAAGTATGCCCATTTCCCGGCTCCGGTTCCTGGTGTTCTGTGGATTCCTGATTTGGTCCTGGCACATTTTCTGTTTCTCTTTCCTTTCCATCTGATTTCTTTTCTCCCGGTTCCTTCGTCTCCCATTCCTTTATTTTCTCCTCCAGGACAGAAATTTTCGCCTCCTTTTTTGCCTCCTCTCCCTGCAGTTTGAGCGATTCCTCCCGGTTGCCCGATAAAATCCTCCGTTCCGCTGCCTGGCGTCCCAAAAGAATAGAATACATGACGGTCTTAACCATGTTCCAAAAGCCATCCCACCGGTTCCGAAGCCAGCCGAAAATTCCTGTTCCGCGCTCCAGTTTCTTTAATTCCTTAACCGCCTGCTCCGCCGTCATATCCCGGTAGAGGCGCCTTGCCTCTTTTACATAACGCTCCTTTGCCTCCTGCCTGGCTTTCTCATCCGCGGCTCTCTGCTGTTCCCAATTTTGCACTTGATACTCTTTTGCCATCCTTTGATCCCTCCTGTTCATGATAAGACAATTATGGGGAGGGAATTTCAGGGAACCCCCAAAATACCTCAAGGGTACGTTTCGGATATGCTGGGCAAAGAAAAAGCAGGCGTTTCACCTGCTTCCTTGGACTTTATAACCAAAACATTCCGCTTCCAAATCAGAATAATAAAATCGGCCATAGGCGAGATCCACATGCCTCCATTCCCCATCCAATCGAATCTGATTCCACCCATGGGGAATTTCCTGGACTGTCCCGTTGACAACTTCCACGTCCAGGCCGCAGTTAATTCCAATCAGGTAATACAAACCGCTGTAAATCCCACAGTCCGCTAATCCGGCCTGGAACCATGTGGCGATATGGTCGGGAGCGTCATGTTCGTATGCTTTCAAATGCGTTTTCAAATAATGAATAATATAGTCAGATTTTTCTTTCTGTCCCATACTGTCAGTAGTTTCCCGGATATCCCTGATCCGATTATAGAGCCTGTCAAGACATTGTTTATTCCGAACAGCTTTGTCTCTGTCCGGAAGTTCACTATAGGGCATTAACATTATATAGCCGTCCTCTGTCTTTATGGCACTGAAATTCGTTTCTCCAAGCAGGGCCCAAATCTCACAATGCTCATAAACCCGTTCCCCTCTATATTGGCCGATCTTAATGTATCCGTAAAGTTCCGTGGCTGTTGACTCACCGGTTAGAATCATGGCCTCATCCTTTGCGGCCTCCGCAATGGTTCGGTCTGGAACATAGGCATAGAGTGAATACACAATCTCAGCAGCCGACAGCTCTGCCGGGTCCTTTCTTTCAGATGTCACATTCTCAACTGTTTCCTGATTAACAGCATTGTCCAGTTCCTGCCCATATACAGGAAATATAAATTCCATGGACAGGCAAATTGATAGGAGCATTAAAATCCGCTTCATCACCTTTCTCCTCCTTATGCAGATATTCGGATTGATACTTCCTGCCATAATTATGGAAGAAAAAATTGGAGAGACCGATTCTGCGGATATGCTTTTTGGTACTTTTTTGAGAAATAAAAAATCCCCACCCAACACTGCTGTAGTGAAGAATGGGGATTCATAAAGCGCGTATCTGAACCTTATTATAGGAGGCTTAGGCGCCCCGCTATACTTTTTCCCAGATTGCCTCAGGCAGATATAAAAATTTTCTGCTGTGCTGCAAGGTCAGTTACAAACTTCTTAATAAAAGAGCTGTTTCAGGCATTCGGCCATCCACATCATGCTTTCCCTGTCCAATCCTCTTATATATTTTTCGGATTGGCGTGGGATATCTGTTATCATTTCCCAAGCCATCTGACCGTTTCTTTTTATAAGCCGCTTTTCGGTCAGAAACCGTCCCCATGCTTTTACAAATGGACGATATAGGATTCATTTGTAAAGGAACTTCTGAAAAAGGAGCCTCTGAAGCTTCTTTATGGCCAGATACAAGAACGATCAGAATACCAATCCCGCTGAGAAGACAGAGGATTCCATATAAAGAAATGGTATCTCCCGTTTTCGGCAGGCCGTCCGCAGTAGGGATACTGGTCTTTTCCGGCACCAGAATGATGTTGGGAACAACAGCGGTTACCGTCTCAGTCGATGGATTTTCCGAAACTTTGGGCCCCTGAACCGGCTGGATAACAGATAGCTTGTGATGATTTCCTCCAGATGGATGACGGGAAGGGCGCTGTTCTGGTTCGGGCTGCTCCGGCTTCTTCGGAGGCTCCTTCGTATCCGCAGGAGATTCTGTTATCACATTGGGAACTTCCTGGATTACAGCGGCTGAAGCTGCCGGAATCACGGTAACCTCTTTATGGGTACCGGCTGGTTCCTCAACCTTCCCAATTTCCACAGCCGTAACCTCTTTTTCCGGAATCACGGCCATATCTTTGGAAAGCGTTGGTGTTCCTGCTTCCGTCTTCACAGTTTCCGGTACTTCCGGCCTTATAACCTCTGCCTCCTGTGATTCCACAATAACCTGGGATTCTTCCGGCTTTGCTGGTTCTGTTTGTATCGGCTCTACGGTTATGCTGACCTTTTCTTCCTCCTTATCCGGAATCAGGACAACATCCTCTTCCGTAACCGCAATCACAACATTCCCTGCTGGCGCCTCTTCTGTGGATAGATCCGGCTTCGTGTCATCCACAACATCAAAGATGACATCTTCCATATCATCCACTTCTTTGTCGGAGATCTCAAACGTATGGTTTTCCTTTTCGGAATCGGCCTGAGTATTTTCGAAATCGTGAACCGCGTCACTTGGACTTCCCAAACCGCCCGATTCATCTTTGGTTGCCTCCTGCCCAGCCACGCTTTCCTGTCCTTCTGCTTCCTGTTCCACTGTGCCGGATATCTCCTGCACAGACTCTGCGGAAACTTCCTCCGTTTCTGTCACGTCTGCCCAGGTAATCCTTGTGGCAGCCGCAATCGTCATGATAACCGCCATGATTACAATCGCTATCACTTTTTTTGTCCTGTTCATGTTTCTTCTCCTTTGTGAAGGCCTCTTTTTTAAGAATACCGTATATGCGCTTTACATTTTCTCAGCATTCCTCTATCCTTCCAGTCAATTATGATATTGGATACCTTCTGGAAAAAATACATTGTGACAGGATCGGCTATAAACTAAATCTTACTCTCCCATTACCTTGTCCTTCATCCATTTCAGCACATCTATTAATTCTTGTGGAACAGGGAGACCAATTATTACTGCATTTTGTAAAATTAAAACTCCCTCATAGGAAAGATAGAATAAAACTACTGCTGTACGAATCACTCCCTCTTTTTGAAACATCAATGTATCTATCACATTTCCCACCGCTACCAATAAAAGCATAGTAATTTTTTTGGCAAATCCAAGAAACCCAATCTCTCTGGATACTTTCCTGTTTAAGATTACAACTAATATTTCAGTTACATACTCTGCCGCCATAAATAAGGCCAATGCCGCCAATAAACCATCCCATCCTCCAAGTAGAATTTTAACCATGCATTGCCACACTGGGCATATTTGCCGCATAATCACTAAAAATATTTTCATTTTTCCTTCCCCACTTTCCATGTTATGTTGGATCGTTGTACATGCAGTCCTCAGCTTCTGCCTGCACATAAAAATTTGGTTTTCATTCTGTTTCATGCTGAGATTGCTTCCGGCCAGAAGCCACCAAACAAAAAGGGCACCCACAGTCCAGGATTTTCTCTTGGACTATGAATGCCATGAGCATTTTCATCCTGCCATAATCCAAGTACCCTTGACTGTACTTAAATTATAGCAATCACTTATTCTTTTGGCTGTGATGTGAAATGTTCTGTTTTTACTCTAAAAATGTGTCTAAAGTGTGAACATAAGAAGATAATCCTTCATCACAAAATCCTTCTTCAAATTCTCTTGCCAAATTACCATAAAAGAAAGCTTTATCATCCATTCCCATAACATGATAAGTTGTACTCAAATCAACGTAAACATATCCCCGATCCAATTCCCCGTTTCCGTCACAGAGGGCAAGAGCGTCCTGAAAGTATTGCACAGCATCATCGTATTTTTTCAGGAAGGCAGAGCAGGTTCCAAGTTTGTGATACATGATCCGAAGCAGCAACCGATCCTCCTGGGCAAATTCCTCTAACTTTTTCAAATATGAAATCGCTACTTCGTATTCCTCCATTCCCATATAACAGTTTGCCATGCCCAGATATGGCTGTACAAGTTTTGGGCTATCTTCTGTATAATGTCTCTCTATTAAAGAAATACATTCCTGGTAATATCCTATACTCTCTTCATACATTTCTGAGTGTTCTAACAAATCCGCATAATTTTGATAATCTGTACACAAATCATTCAAGGGAATATTCTCTATAACTTCTATCTTTCCAATGATATCTTTATATAAACTTAAAGCGTCATCAGTTCTTCCGGTCTCCGCAAGCACAAGTGCCTTATTGCTTAAACATTGAAGTATATGATAACTATCCTCACCATAGAGATAAAGGTAAATGTCATATGCTTTATTGCAATAAAAAGATGATTCCTCATTTTTACCAATTTGATAAAGAAAATTGGAATATTCCAAGTAAACATCCGCTAAATCATTACTTTCTCTCGTAAAGTATTTTTCTCTAAAGGCAATCACTTTTTTATAACAGGCTTCCGCTTCTTCACTGTATTCCTCGTAGCCATCCGCAACAAAATCGGTACATATCCCAGCCATATAATAGTCATTCATAATCGATTCGGAGTCTTCTTCTCTCTCATCAATCTCTATAGCCTTTTTTAGCATATCATAAGCTGATGGTAAATCGCCAAACATCTGATAAACTGCTGCAATGCTGGAATAATCTGTAGAAAGTTCTCTAAGCGGAAGATTGGGAATCGTTAAGTCTATTTCCAATGCGTTTGTATAATAATCAAGGGCTGTATTTGCCTCACCTTCATGGTAATAGATATTTCCATATTGGTGCCATAAATATGCCCATTCCCTTTTCCTCTGATGATCTGGATCAATCTGCTCCATATATTCCTGGGCAATTTTTAAATTCTTAATAGCCTTTGTTATATTATCCAGCCTCAGCCATAATTCGCTGTAATTCTTATAATCTCTGATTAACATATCAGGATCTTGAATATCTTTATCAATTTCTATTACTTTTTCAATCAGTCTCCTGCACAGAGAGAAATTACTTGCCTCAAAACAGACATAATATAGGCGAAGCAAAAAGACAGAATCATCCTCATTTCTCCAGTGTTCCTCAAACAAATCCGCTACAGACCACGAAAATGGTATCAAATCAAGTTTTGTATAGCCCTTCCCCCAATATTCACCAATTTCCAACTCCTCAGACAATTCATGGACAAATGCGGAAACCATATCATACAGTTTGTCCTTCTGCTGTTCCCTGATTGCCGCAGCAATAACCGAATGCATCCAATAGATATGTCTTCTCTCTTTGATTGTATGTTCCAAAATTCCCATGGTAAAAAGTTTCAATAAATTACTGTTTTTCTTTATTCGGAACCATTTTCTCGCTTTTGAAAAGTCAAACTGCAGGTTGGGAATTACAGAAATATAAGTAAGCAATACTTTATCATTGTAACTGTAACTGACAATGGAAAACAGGATACACATCTGCCGGATGATCGTCTCATCATTGTGTAATTTTTCATGCTCACAGGATACATCCTCATCACTTAGCTTGAACCCTTTCTCAACCAGCTTGGCATATAGCTCATGCAGAGACATCCCTTCCATATAAGCAACCTTAGCTATAAAAACAATCATAATGGTCAATTTTGCAGTAAGGGTAATAATGTCATTTACTACCTCATTATCTCTTTCGGAAAACTGATAATGTGTGTAAAAGAGATTACGACATCCCTCCATTTTCAGTGGCTGCAAATACAATACTTTTCCAAATCCCGGTAATTTCTTCTGTCTGCTTGTAACAAGGAGACGGCATTGTAAAAAGCCGAGTTTTCTTAAACATTCATCACCTTCACTATGTTCAATATTGTCTATCACTAAAAGCAGCCTTTTGCCGTATTTTGTCGCCTTATTTTGAAGCTCTTGCCAGACTTCATCTAAGTCACATTGCAAATGTAATGCCTGTTTTACAGACAAACAAAAGTCCTGGTTATTATATGGAATCCAGGCAATCTCCTCAATTCCAGTCACACCAGACTCTATATCCTGTAATTGCTTTAAAAACTTTTTGACAAGTTCTGTTTTTCCCAAACCGCCAACAGCAGAAATCATCAAATTTCCTTTATTCTCCACGATCTCTGTATACAATTCTTTCATGTCATCCTCGCGGCCAATCAGCTTTTCCACAGCTGTATCCGGAGAATCGGAAATAAAGATTGGATATCCAGGAGCAGGTCTGTCTGATACCAGCTGCATAAAATCCACATCAATAAAGGTTCCCTTTCCCTTATTGCATAGGTAATCAGAATGGTCAAGACAAATCAGTATCGCCGCAATAACCCGAGATATCTGATAATCAGAATCAATGGTCACGCTGTCGCCAATACTCTTTTTAATATGATTCGGCACAGCAGAATCCCCGTTCAATAATGACTGTAATTCTGATATAAGTTCTCCTCTATCCAATACCTTGGGAAGAAAAATCTTTTCTATATTCATCCTAAAGGCTTCAAATCCCTTATTTGTACACAGAACCTTAACGGCCTTGCGATGTATGGTACAGTTTCCGGTTGTCACTTTTCGTATTGTATCATTATCATATAGATCATCTCCGGCCAGCAGATATGCATTTCTGAACATGAGACGATAAAGTTCTTCTTTCTGAGAAAGACCAAGGCCATCTTTTATGAATTTATAAATCACCTGAAAGGCGGCGTAAAAATTTTTTTGTTTCATTCTATATATCCCCTAATGCAGCATATCAATATCTCAATTTCTGTTGTTTCCATTACTAATTCCATGTAAAAGATTTCCCAAACAATCTTTACTTGTCTAACATATACATGAGTTGGCTCGCTAACACGATTTGTTCAATAGCCTCTCGTTTTGTACAAGGAAGGTTTGCGTGTGCAGATGGATTTCTATATGCGGCAAAGATTCCCTCAAATAAGGCTTGTATTCCTCTGCGAAAGTCTCTTCCACTGGCAGTAGACAAATCGGCAAAATGATATGCCCCATTTTCTGTTAGCAATGCGCCGATAATATCACCAACCTTAGCAGGCAGTGCCGCATTGGGCTTTAACTGTTGGAAAAGTTCCCTTAACCTGCTTTCTACTTCTTTTACTGCTTTTTCCGCCGCAGAATCATAATATCCATCACAATAAAGTTCTTGAGAAATTGCTGCAATGCGAGGATGGATTTCCTGCCATATAGCTATATTTACAGGTTCTTTTATAATGTGATGAATAATGATATACAGTTCACCAAATGCTGCACTATTTAATGCGACTGTTCCATATGTATAATTACGAAACAAATTTTTGGAAATTTTCTTTAATTCTATAGAATAAAAAGGGTATTCCTTTGCAATGCCGTCTGATACTGTATTAATTTGATAGCATGTATTATTGGCTGAGACTAAATCTGTCGTCACTGCTCCTCTGGTGGTTAAACCAAAATCTGTATTGTCAATCCAATTTTGTAAGCTTCTGAGTTCATTTTCATAAGCATATATTCTCCCTATATTTCATTAGGCTATATTTAAGTATTTTTATTTGATAAATCAGTTGGATTGGCATATATTCTTCCCATAGTCTGAGCTGCTTTAATTTTGTTGTCAAGCATTTCCCTCAGTGTATACAAACCTTCTGTAACCAAAACCAAATCACCTCCGTCTACTAAAATAGTTTTCAATGCTTTGCCCGTTGTCAATGCTTGTACCGAATCGGGTGAAAAACCATTTATAGATATGAATATCCCCCTTCCATACATCTTGCCTTCAACTTTCATAGCAAACTGGTATAGTTCATTAGAAGCACTCCATTTATCGTGCCATTTAGCCTCAATTATGTAATGTTCGCCATCATACTTGATTGAGCCATCTATTTGCTCGCCATCAATTTTAAATGGTTCCGTAACCTCTATTTTCTCATTTAAAAACAGTTTACGCAAGAACTCTTCAAATAGATAGCCTCGTCTTTGGTTATTTATCTCTTTCCCATCCTGGTCCCTCCCATTGAATAAATTTAGGAAAATATCTTTTAATTCATTTGTATTAATCATTTTATCCTGCCGCGCTTTTTCCAGTTCCTCCAAGCGTTGTCTTTCCTGTTTTATCTTATAATCCCTAATTTCTTGAAGCTGCTTTAAGCGTATAATATTTCGTCTTGCTTCATCCTCTTTCAACTTATTTATCGTCTTAAAATAGTATGGATTGAAGTAATCCCATTCTGTCAACTGTTTTAACATACTGCGGAGCTGGCCTATGCCTGAATCCTTCCGCTTCTCCAGATTTATGAAAACTCTTTCTACGATTTCTGATCTATGGAGTTCCTTATATTCACTTTCAGATAGCAATTCCGTTTGAGTACATCCCGCTTTCTTAAAAAAATCCATTATGTCTTTTTTAGGCCAAAAAATAGACAGAATACACTCTTTCATACAATCCATTATGTCTTTTGGAAATGTATTGACCATAAAAGTTCAAAACCTCCTGCAAATATAATCATTATTTTTTTATACACTAAAAGTTCTCAATCATCTCTCATTTTTTCTTCCACTAATCTTTTTTATATATTTAGCTTCCTAACATTTCTAAATAACTGTCTAACCTTGCATTCACATAACTTGCAAACAATTTTTCCATCGCGCCAAGATTATGCTTTACGTGATATTCATCAAATGCGTTATAATAGGATATCCGATCTGAAAACTTAATATCAATAGGCGGATACCCCGCTTTCATCAATTCCAGATTTACAAGCAATCGTCCGGTTCTCCCATTTCCGTCAATAAAAGGATGGATTCCCTCAAATTTGATATGAAACCATGCTAATCTGGGAATGATATGTTCTTCACTGGCTCTATAATCTTCCAAAAGCTGCTCTATCCCAGGCTGAATCAAATACGGCTGTACGGGTTCATGCCGGGCACCTAAAATTTTGACAGGAACTCTTCTGTAAACCCCCCGGTCTTCCCGTTTATCTGCCAATACCAGATAATGGATCTGTTTTATGATACTTTCCGATAAAGGCGCCTGCTTTTTTACCAAATCCCGTACAAAATCAAAAGCCTCTTTATGTCCGACCACCTCCAGATGGTCTTTTAGGGGTTTCCTGTCAATGGTCAGGCCACGCAAAACCAGATCCGTTTCCTGCAGTGTCAGGGTATTTCCCTCAATTGCATTGGAATTATAAGTGTACTCAATGGCAAACTCTTCCGTCAAGCGTTCCACTTCTCCCTCTGTCAACGGGCGCCGCAAATCCAACTCCTCTTTCTTTCTGTCTATAGCTGTCAGTAAACTTTCTGCTGTCTTAAATCTCCCATCCTCTGGTTTTTTCGCGTCTGCCGGAATCATCCAGCTGCGTCCTTCACGGGTTACCCCTGGTATTTTACTCTCTGAACATAATATACGAACTCTCCTGTCAGAAATCTTCCATTTTTCTGCGGCCTGTTTTACGGTCATATACATAAGAACGCACCTCACTTTCCTAAACAGTATATCCCATTTAGGGAATAATATCAATTCTAAAGGAATAAATTTTTCTGATTTCCGGAATAATAAAAGCCCCGCCAAAGAAAATCTTTGGAAAGGCTTTTATTTATACTTCTGAATTCAGATAAAACTATTTTTTCTCCTTTTCCTTACCAACACAATCAGCAATAAAAATGATACCAGGGCAGCCATAGACGCCACCGACCGGTCTCCCGTCTTAGGAAGAACATAGTCCTTCTCCGGCTCCGGAATCTTTGCGAGAAACGGCTCCACCGGCTTGGAAACTTCCATATTCACCGCTTCCGGTTTGGGCACCCCTGGCCCGAAGGTACTGCTTCCGGTAATTCTTCGGTGTCCGCCTCCGCTTCCACCACCTGAACTCTGTCCGCCACCACCGGAAGGATTTTCCGGTTTTGACGGCTTCTCCTCAACGGCTGGCACATCTGGCTTATCAGGCTTTTCCGGCTGGGAAGGAACCGCGTCAGAGGGTGTGGCTGGGGTTGCGTCAGAAGGCGTAGCCGGGGTTGCATCAGAAGGCGTGGCTGGAATCGCATTGGAGGGCGTAGCCGCCTTTGTCCTGTCCTTCATAACAACAGTGCCTCCTGCCACTTCCCCACCCACAACCTCAAACGTAATACTTTCCGCAATCTCATACCCTTTCGGAGCCGTCACCTCTGTCAACACATAGACACCATCCAAAAGCCCCCTAAGGATATGAGGAACATCCCCCGAAATCCACTGCTCCACCACACTTCCGTCCTTTGATAAGGTAAGCTCTGCCCCCGGCAGTTCCCGTCCTGTGGCCATATCCTGTTTGGAGATAGAAACTTCTTTGGGAACCGGCCGGTCATACATAACCACCTTCCCACCAACTGTCTCCCCGTCTTTCACCTCAAAGGTAATGCTCTCCGCCAGTTCATATCCCTCCGGGGCAGTCACCTCGGTCAGTACATAATTCCCATCTTCCGGATTCTCTATGCCATGAGGCGTTTCTCCTGAAATCCACCGGTCAATCTCCTTCCCGTTTCTTACCAAAATCAGTTCCGCCCCTGGCAGTTCCTTCCCGGTTGTAATATCCTGCTTGGAAATAACCAGGTCATGTACCAGGATGGCAGCCTCCAGCGTTCCCTGGCTTTCCTTCACAGTGGAACACAGGACATCCTGCACTCCGCTGGAAGTCCGTTTATAAAACTTCAATGACGGCTCCTGGTAGGACACGGAGATCTCAGACGGAACGGTCTCCGAAATCAAGATCACCTCAGAACCGGTCTCAAAACTCTTTTCGTCCGTATCCTTCACCCTTATTCCTGGTGTCGTAATATGAAGGGTATACTTATAGGAAGCATTGGCACTTCCGTTCCCGTCCACGGTATCCACAGTAAACCCGTCACTCTCATATCCGTTTCCTACCCGATGAAAGGACAGCGCCCCGCCATTGACAGAAAACTTAGGCGTGAACTGATATTGTGGATAACCTTCCACCGCCTCTCTCAGACCGGAAAGATACTCCTTCACCTTCTCCTCTGTAAACATTCCATATCCCACACCACGAATTTCATCAGGGAATATGCCGTCCAGCGTCTCATACAGAACAGCCGACACCGCGTTTAAAGCCGCATCCCCATGTTCCATAACCTGGGAATCGGAAGAAACCTCCTTGTACTCCATTCCAAACACCTTCTCAAACAAACCGGTTCCGTCATAAGGCACTCCCACATACATCAGCGCTTTTACCTTCTCATACTTTTCCCCATCCATGTCCTGGGAATAATCCACCGGATTCCCCACACTGGTGGGCACACCCAGGTTATAATTGTAGCAGAAGCTGACCTGGCCGTTGACCATAAACACAGCCGCGTTCTGATGATAAAAGCTGAACACCACATCCCTGGTCAGTTTCTCAGGAACCTTTGCCTTCAGGTTCTGGTACTGGGCAATGGATTGGAACGCATAGGGACTGATAGAATCGAACCGTTCAAAATACCCGTCAGGAAAATCCGCCCCCGCGGACACCTTAATCAGCCTCCCTTCCTGCCACAGCGCCTTCCCGTCACTGCCATACAGCGTACTCCCTGCCGTGTCAAACTTTCCCACAGAAGCGCCATACAAAATATCCGGGGACGTGCGCACAGCGGCATTTCCCACCACCAGGGTGTCAATCTCCGTGTCCGCAAAAGAAATATGCTCCACAGAGGTTACCTGGTTTAAATCCAGGGTATCAAACCTCCCATGGTCCATGTTGAAAATTCTGCTTATCCCATCAGGCACCCGGTAACTTTTCCTCTCATTTCCGGAAAGATATTTCACCAAAATACCATTCCCTCCAGACATTGCCCTTAAAACACCCTCATCCTTATCAAAGGCCAGGGTTCCCTTATTTTCCGGGCTGATCTCAATCTCTTTTAAATCCTCCGCCCCGTAAAACGCGGTCGTGGTGGCCCCTCTTACGTTTTTCCCAATCACAAGCCTTGTAATCCCATTCTGTCCAAGGAACGTGCTTGTCTTATCCTTGGCGCCCAGCTGTGTCACCGGTATCCCATCAATCTCATCCGGAATAACCACCTGACCGCCCTTTACCCCGCTGTCCCGGACTCCGGCTATCGCATAACCGGAGTTTATGTCCCTCACATCAAAATCTCCCCTCCACTCGGCAAATGTGTTCATGCCAAAAGCAGAGACACAGAGCATACCGGCCAGGAAACCGGAAACCGCTTTCACCATACGTTTATCCATCGCTTTCTCCTTTCTTTGCTGGCTTAGGAACTGTCCTAAAATAATCTGCAATATTTCGGGACAGTTCCTTACTTCTCATGCCAGAAACATCTCACGGCAATTATGGAGAGAATTTCCCGGACATAAGAAAAAATGCTTCCCCAATTTCAGGGAAGCACCGAACATCTTTTTGAACTGCACCGTCTGTCACGAAAAATCCTCATCAATCACCGGAAGGTCTCCATTGGGCTGAAAGTCAATGGCGATAAAAGAACCATCCCCAGATTCCTCCTCCTCCCGCATGCCTATGTAAACGCCCTCCTCATCCCGTTCATATCCGCCCCCTTCTCCAATTCGGCTGCCATAAGAAAAATCCTCCGGGCTGACCTGTGGCAAAGGTTCCTTGGGTACCACCTTAAACCCGTTCAATACCTTGACGATATCCTTAATCTTATCATCCGCAAGGGAAACCTCCATACTGCCTGGCACCAGGGCGCTGCATGCATACTTCTTATCTCCAGGATTCCTTTTCTGGTTTTCATCAATAGCCACCCGGTATCCGGTCTGCTTCCCGTCATCCGAAACAACGGCTACCCAGATAAACGGAATCATGGCGCGGTTGCACTGGATACGCACCTGATTCAGCAACTCCTCAATCTTATCAAACTCTTCCCTTCTATCAAACATGTTCAATTTCCTTTCCTCAATTCAAATAAAGCTTCAAATGCGTCAAACTCTTCCTCTTTTTCCGGTTCCCTTCTCTCTTGTAGCTTCTGCATGTTTACAGGCACTTTATAACTGCCTTTTTCCTTCTGCCCGGAAACGGTAATTCCCCTGCTCTCTCCCTGATCAGAACCAGAAAAACCGGGACGATTCCCACAACCACCACCGAAAGGAAGGGCGGCGGCCTTTTTCTTCTCCTGAGCCAAACCCACTCCACGTTTCCCTTTCACCGGTTTCCGGACCATGCTTACTTCCTTCTCCTTCTCCCGCAAAAATCCCGGCTGCCACCCGTCCTTCCGAAACAGAAAGATACAGGGGTTAGCCAGATAAAACCGGAGAATCGACTTGATACAACAGTTCCGGTAGCCGTCCTCAAAGGTATCCAGCCAATTTAGGATTCCCGGCGCCTCATCCAGCTCATCATCAAATTCAATCTGGAAGCTGGCCACGGACGGCATTCCTTTACTGTCCGGATACTTCCCTGGCTTAAGGTCGAACCGGAACCGTTCTCCCTTATAATAAGCAATCACCGCCGCTTTGGCCGCCCTCGCGATATCCAAAGTTCCAGTCTGGTGAAGGCCCATCAGGTCATGGTCATGGGTTTTGTAAATCCTTAAGATCATTGACCTCCCTGCTTTCTTAACCGCCTGCGGATGGAATTGATCAGGTACATATAATATCCCCTTACATTGCAGAAGATCACGTCCGTATCCGGGCAGTTCTCATTTCCCATGACAACGGACAGCCGGTCCATGTCTTTGAAATATTCCCGGATATAGGGCTCCCACGCCGCGCTGGTTCCCCCGGTCAGTATCAGGTAATCATAGGCAAACATACCGGAATAAGTATTCATAAGCTTCTCCACCGCCTCCCTGCATACTTCCCTGGACGCTTCCTCCAAAAGATCGGCAAACCCTTCCTCCCTGGAGGAGACCTGGATTCCGTTCCGCTTTTTCACGGTCACCGTTCCGGTCTCCAGGGAATTCTGCAGGGCAGTGGGACGAATGTTGAAACCAATGCGCTCCTTAATCTTCCGGCTTGTCCTGGAAAGCACCTCCCTCATGCCAAACTCGCTGAAGGTCTCCCTGGAATGGATGGTCCGGTTGCGGATGTCAAAGGGATCTAAAGTCCCAAACCCGGCATCCAAAATCATCACATTGGAATGGAAATACCGCTTCGCCCCGGCTATGCTCCCTGCCTGATCGTCTGTGACAATGCTCATCAGGGTTCCTTCCGGCTGGCTCATCACATCCACGTTCTTTGCCAGAACCTCCAGTTCCAGATTTACATAGTGCTTCTGGCTCCCGGTCTTGATGGCAAAACGATGTCTGCCTGCGATGGCATTGACCATATCGTTCCGGTCTTCCTCCAGATAAGCCGGGGGTAGTCCTGTCTGGACCAGAATTGGCTTCTTATTATAGGCTCCGGAAGGATTGTCCATGGTACATAAAGCCAGACCTGTCCGTATCAGGATCTTGAACATCTGGGAAAAGTACCGGTCCCTGCCAAAAAGCTCCATCTGGGAGTCACTGGTATCCCGGTCTCCCACCATTTTCTGGGCGCTCCTGCCTACCCTCCAGATCTCCCCGGTTTCCCCGTCCCGATATAAAATCTCATTCTTATCCTGCTCCCCGTAAAGAGTCGGATTCTTTCCCAGGTTCTTCGCGTAAGAGGGAAAGGCACAGAGCATGTTCGGTGAAAAGCCTTTCACAGATGAGTAACCGATATCCAGCGCAACAGGCCAGAATTCCTGAGCTCCCACATGTTCTGTTTCAAGCAGCAGGCTTTTCGTCCTGAAATCCATTGTATTTACCATAAGCAGCCTCCTAGTATAATAATGATATAGCCACAAGAGCTATAAAGTTAATAAGTTACAAGGTCATATCTGATGAATAACTGAAGGAGGGTTCCCCTTCCATCAGAAGTTA
>CAJSZV010000047.1 GCA_910574345.1 Clostridiaceae bacterium
GCAGCAAAAAAGTTATCCGAGTAAACCATACATTAAATGCCCGAATTTGATATAAAAACTAAGATTAAGGAGGATAACTATGAACAAAGCATATGGGTACAAGGCATGGCAGAGGAATTTTGAACGCCATGTAAATAAGGGCGAGAGGGGTATCCGTATCCTTGCGCCTGCGCCTTATAAAATCAAAGAGGAACAGGAGAAGATTGATCCGGTAACGAATGAGCCTGTGCTTGACCGGGACGGGATGCCCGTCATGGAGGAAGTGGAGATAAAGATACCCGCCTTTCGTGTGGTGACAGTGTTTGATTATTCGCAGACGGACGGGAAAGAGCTTCCCGGACTTGGCGTGAATGAACTGCATGGGAATGTGGAGCGTTATCAGGATTTTATGGAAGCATTGGAGAGAGTTTCCCCTGTCCCAATCCGATATGAGGAAATGGAGGGTGACAGAAAAGGATATTTTATTGATTTAAGCCGCCCTATCGCCATTAAAGAGGGCATGAGCGAAGCGCAAACCGCAAAGACCGGAGTCCATGAAGTGGCGCACGCAAAGCTCCATGCAAGGGAAGCGGAGCAGGATACGGAGAATGCAGTTTATAAAGACCGGGAAACGAAAGAGGTGGAAGCCGAAAGCATCGCTTACACCGTATGCCAGCATTTCGGGATTGACACGTCTGATTATTCTTTCGGTTATATCGCCGGGTGGAGCAGCGGAAAAGAGATGCCGGAGCTGAAATCTTCCCTCGACACCATACGCCGGACTTCCTCGGAACTGATAAAGGGGATTGAAGCGCAGCTTCTGGAGATTGAAAAGGAACGTGCTGCAGAACAGTCACAGGAGGACATTATCCTGCTTGTGTCAAATACAGACCGTTCCGAATATGACCTTTTGAATGTTAAGGGCGTGGAGAGGACGGAAATATTTAATCTACTGTCTGCCATGAAAGACGATGACAGGCAGAATGTGGAAGCCTACCTTGAAAGAGCCGGTGCATGGGTAACGCTGCTTGCCAATGAACGGAGCGAGGAAGTAGAGGAATACCATTTAGACTATGCCTATGATATGGATACCCATGAGATAACCGATTATAAGGCGTTGCAGGAAGAACGGGAAAAGGCGAATGTTCCGATTGAATATGGCGATGTGGTTGTGAGGATTTCCACGCCGGACAGCGGGGAATATGAAACCATTAAAATCATAAATATGCAGTCGGAAGTGCAGAATGCTTTATATGACATACCATTTCTTGAAGAAGATGAATGGAATGGAAGCGTTACGGATTATCTGGAAGAAAAAGGTTTTGAGTTTGTACCGATTATGAGAAGCGGCGGTTTGAATGACGGGTATCCGCAGTTTTATGATTTTGATGTGGATATGAGTGCATGGGAAGTGCATACCGCTTCGGAGCTTCCGGCAACGGTACAGGCGGAGCAGCTCATTAACCGCATGGAATTTCACAGGTCGGTATATGACAGCGATGAGCGCAATTTGATTATGAACCATGCGTATAAGCTGGATGATATGTATAAGACCACTTCCCTTGCACATTCCATTGCGGAGCAGAAAGACGATTCGGCTCTGCTTTGGGAAACAATCAGGGTGGCACGGGAAGAAATTGACGCTCTCCCGGACGGAATGGTAGGGCTGTCGGAAATGCACGAATATGGGTATTCATGGGATGAAATGCTTCCTCTGACAAAGGATATGGCTTCGGAGCTGTTCGGGGAAGATGTTTCGGTGTACCAGCTCCACGCAGACGGTTCAGAAACGATTGTAGAGGACAGGGCGGCATTGCAGGAGCATGACGGGCTGTTCGGCGTGGAAAAAGGCGATTGGAACGCTTATAAGGAATACCAGTCCATGAAGCAGGAATTAGAGGACAGTGAGCCTAACCGGGAAGCACAACTTTTGTATGGCAATGAGAGCAAGTTTGGCATCTACCAGCTTAAAGATTCAGAGGAAACGAGGGATATTCACTTTATGAATATGGATTATCTTGAGAGAAAGGGTATCCCGGTTTCCAGAGAGAATTA
Source organism: Clostridiaceae bacterium (assembly GCA_910574345.1). Lineage (GTDB taxonomy): Bacteria > Bacillota > Clostridia > Lachnospirales > Lachnospiraceae > UBA3402. The sequence continues at coordinate 2,035 of CAJSZV010000047.1, forward strand.
CACCCTTGTCTATACCGGGGAGCTTACGGAGGGCATGAGCCTTGAAGATATTTACACGAAATTCAACATAGACCACCCGGCAGACTTTACCGGGCATTCCCTTTCCGTAAGTGATGTGGTGGTGCTGCATCAGGACGGGGAGAACACAAGCCATTATGTGGATTCCGTTGGTTACAGGGAGATACCGGAGTTTACAAAGGAGCTTTCGGTATCGGAGGAAATCAGCACAGGAAAAGATGCAGTCAGGGAGGAAACAGCGGAAATCCCGGCAGAAGCAGCGGCAGAAAATACAATGGCAGAGCCGGACAATGACAAAGTTTCCTATTATGTCATTGAGGATTTATCCACTTGGGCGGAGAACAGCCCGGAAAAAAGCAGGCTGGAGCGTTTTGAGAGCCTTCCGGAAGCAATGGCGAAATTCACAGAGTACCGGGGAAAGGAAACGGAGGACAAGCCGGATATGGCGAGGGCAACTTTCGGCTTCCATGTCAATGGCAGCGAATTTGACCTGATCCACGTCAGAAACCATGAAAACTGTCTGTCATTGGATTTTACGCACAGCAAGGCGGCGGTGGAAAGCAGCCGTTTCATGGAGGATTTGCAGGCTTTAAATCACGAGGTCGGCTTTGACAAGGTACGGGTTCACCGGGAAATGTCACCGAAGGAAATAAAGGATTTTGTGAAACAGCGGTTTGAGTACCAGCTAAAGAGCAGCGGTCTTGACGATATCTCCCTCTATATGGACAGGTTTGATGCCCTCTATGAACAGGGGAAAATGGAACACCTCATGCCCACAGCCAGCCAGAAGCATATCGTGGAAGATGTACCGTTTACGGAGTGGGGAAATCCGTACATAGATGCCAATGCCAAAGAAGCAGACAGGGCAGAAACAGAGCTTGCCTTCCGTCTGGCAGACCGTTATATCAGTATTCAGGAAGCCACTGAGGGGTATGATTACACCATTTATGATATGGACTACCGGGAACTGGACGGGGGCGTATATGACAATCCGGACATAACAATCAGACAGGCGCTTGACGAGATTGTGACGGATTTGAAAGAGCCGGCGCACAGGAGCAGTCTGGAGGGCAGTATCCGCACTGACGATGAACTGATACCGATTGATTATGACGGATTGATAGAAAAGGCAGAACAGGCGGAAAAAGAGCATCTTGAGGAACGTATCAGAACCGAAGTGCCGGAAGCGGCGGAAAGCAAAGTGATAGCCGATTTTAAAGCCAGAACTGAGGAATTATTTAACCCTGTCAACGGGCAGACACAGGAAGATATAGAAATGAGTGTTTATGCTTATTTACAGTCCAAAATTGACGAGTATGGAATGGATATAGAGCTTGTGGATATGGCGGTTACAGGGAGCAGATGCAGAGGTTTGGAAGAACCTGTATCTGACCTTGACGTGGCTGTGGAGTACCGGGGCGGGGAAAACGAAGATACCCTGTTCAATGTCTTCAACGAGGACGGTTTTACAATCGGCGGCGTTAAGGTAGACATTAATCCCATTACAGAGGGCAAGACCGGGACGCTTGGGGAGTATCTTCCGGGTGTGGAAGCTTATCTTGAGGAAAAACGAGCCGCCCTGCAGGAGAAAGCCGCAGAGCAGGCACAGGAGGAAAAACAGACGGTTGTCACCCTTACAGTGGCGGAGTGCGGGGAATTCCACAATTTCGGAGAGTACCATGAGGGGATAGCAGACGTCCCGGAAGCAATCGCCATTTTCAACCGGATACCGCCGGAGAGGATGAACGGTATCCCAAGCATTGGCATCAATATCCATACAGAGGGGACAGAAAGCTATGAGGACACGCAGATGGATATTGTTTCGGGCAGAGTTGCGGATTTGGAGATTCTGGACTATGTGCCGGATATTACGGACAATCCGAAGGCGGTGGAGGTCATTGCGGAGCTGATCGACAAGCTGCCGGATATAGAAGTCAGGGGTTCTCTGGAGAAGTGGCAGGCGGCTTTCCTTGCTGTGGAGATAGACCAGCTATCTTATGATTTTGATACTTACCAGTACAATCATACAGTGGAGGACAGGGAAGCGCAGATAGCGAATATCACAGAGGACATCAGGAACGGGAATACCGGGTATCTGAATGATTTCCTTAATGCGCTCATTTCAGACAGTATCCGGGAAGGCATGACGGATATTATCGGGAAAGGGACGGAGCTTGATGACAGTGAGGGCGTACAGACCGCAAGGAAGGCGAAGGAGCTGTTAGATAAGCTGGCGGAATACAAGCCGCTTGCAAAGATTGAGGAACTGGAAGAATGTAACTATAACATGATTGATAACGTCCTGAACAATGAGAAGCCGAAAGAGGAAAAGCAGACAGGCAGAATTTCCATAAAGGAAAAGCTGGCGGAGAAAAAGGCGGTCATCGAGCAGAGGGATAAGGCAGAGAAGGAAGCTCCGGAAAAGTGGACGGAGAAAAAATCAGAGAGGGAGATATAAGAGCATGGCACAGATACAATATAAGTTCAATAAAAATGATGAATATCTGACACCTCCCAATGCGGTATATCCGATTATGAAGCGGCTGAAGGTAAATACAACAGTATGGTGTCCTTTTGATATGGAGAACAGCCAGTTTGTGAAAGTGTTGTCGGAGCATGGCTTTTTAGTCATTTATAGTCATATAAAAATGGGACAGGATTTCTTCTTAATGGAAGTGCCAGAATGTGACTACATTATCAGCAATCCCCCATACAGTCAAAAAGGCAGGGTATTGGAAAGGCTGTATGAGATTGGAAAACCGTTTGCAATGCTTATTAACTTTCAGGGCATATTTGACCATAAAGAAAGATTTCGACTGTTTAAGCAGAACCGGGTGGAAATGTTGTGGCTCAGCCCAAGAGTAAATTATATTGGCATGGAGAAAAAAGCAAACGAAAGAGTGCCATTTCAAAGCGGCTATATTTGTAGCGGAATATGCAGTAACCAACTGGAGTTTGATTATATGGAAATTCATAGAAAAGGAGAGGGAGCTAATGGATAAATTTACAGTGGAAGAAATCAATTTGATGTGTGTGTTTGAGGGGCAGGACAGGACGGGCATGATTGCAGACATACAGAACGTGATCCCCCACATACAGGACAGCGATATGATGGAGCTTGCCGGACAGGTCTTGGGGAAACTGGAAGCCATGAGCGATGCGGAATTTGCAGAGGTGGCATTGGAAGCGGCGGAGTGATTAACGCAAATCTTTTATAGCATTATTCGACATAACGTGCTATAATTCTCTTAGTCAGATTAGAGCGAGTAGGGATAGTCTGCGGTTGTCCTTTCTGGAAACGGAAAGGAGGTCGGTATGAATACGTTAGAAGTGCTTACGTTGGTGCTGGTGATTTTTGCAGCCTTGACATACATAGACAATAAACACAACCGCAAGTAACGGAAAAGGCTATCCTCTACTGCCAATAGGGGATAGCCTGTAATCCGTTTGTTTTTTAAACTGATTATTGTTTCCGATTGAACAACCGTCGGACATGCTAGAATCCTCCGGCTTCTAAGATGATTATAAACCAACACTGCGAATTTTGCAAGAGGGTTTAGGAAATGGGGGTGCTTCGGCGCTCCTATTTTTTTGCGGATTTGTAGACTATATTACAGGAATATGGTCTTGTCTGCAAGGAATTTTTTTGTTTTTTATAACAAGGTAGGAAGAAATGGGTGGGATTCCGCCGCCTTCGGCATTGTGGGCAGTGTGTATAACTCCCTGTCTTATGGAGCTGTGGGCAACACTGTTTGCAGGATGTGGGAAAGCTGCTTTTGCTTTTCCACATCCTGCAAACAGTGTTGTCCATAGCGGAATGGGGAGTTATGCACACTGTCCACGATGCTTTTTTTGCTTTTAAAGCCTTTTCGGGGCTGGATATTACCGGGCAGGGTTATTATCCCGGTCTGGTTGTTCCTGTGCGTTTTTTGGCGGTTCTGTGCGCCCTAAATACTGGTTCAGGTTCTCCAGTTTCCGGTTCAGAGATTTTAGCTCTTTTTCACAGTTTTTGTATGTGGCGGTCAGTTCTTTTTTCTGTGCGGTCAGCTCCTGATACTCCGCTTTCAGCTTGTCGATGTTCAAGCCTTTTAAGGGGATGCCCGTCTGCTCCAGCATACGCCTTGCGCCGCCATAAAGGATGATCTGGCTCTCATGCTTACGGAAATAAGCGTCGGGATTTTTGGACTTCTTATAGGCGGTATGATACGCTTTATTTGCCTTGTACTGCTCCGCATATTTGATGATTTCCGCAAGGTCTTTGATGCGGTTCTCCAGCTTGCGGACAGTCTGCTTTGCTTCCTTCCCGGTGGCGGCTGTGGTGGCGATTTTCTGTTCCAGTTCTTTTATAGAGCCAGCTTCATTATATGCCTGTGCCGCAATCTTTAAATTCTCTACCGCCGCCCACCTCTGCAGCCCCGGACTGTTCTGGAATTTCTCATCAGAGGTGTCAATCAATCTCTTATTTGCGTAATCCCTTTTCGGGATAACTGCCTTCCGTTCCCGTTTCAGTTCAATCCGTTCTTTGATGCGCTCCTTTGTGTATTCCTTTCCGAGTGACTTGATGCTGCCACGCACAAAACGGTCTTTGCCGAGTGGACGGAAGGAGATAAATTTGAGGGCATCTTCCCCAAAAGTTTCTCCTTTTATCTCATAGCCTTTTGCCCGCATCAGGAGCAGAAATTCTTCGTAAGTTGAGGATGATTTTATGGCGGCGTTGATGTCTTTCCTTATCTCTGTTTTCCATGCGGCGCTGTTCTTGTCCGCCTGCCATTCGTTGTATTTTTTCCCACGCTCCCCACCGGGGATAATGACGGAAAGATTATGCTCGCTGCACAGCTCGTCACTCAATTTTCTGATGCGGTAATAAGTCTGCTTACAGTCGTGGTATTTGTCATGTTCTATGTTGTCTGCGGCACAGAAAATGATATGGTTATGGACGTGACCTTTATCAATGTGGGTAGTGACAACATAAGAATATTTCCCCTCTAAAACCTTGTCCGCAAGTTCCTTCCCGATCTGGTGCGCTTCGTCAAAGCTGACCTCACCGGGAGCAAAAGCCTGTATCAGATGATAGGCTTTATTGGGGCTGTTTTCCCGACAGTGGTCTAAGGTATATTTGAAGTCAATTGCTGCGGTTTCCGGCGCACAGGCGTAAGAAGAAATGTAGATGCTTCCGTCTGTTTTGTCCGGGTTGCATATGTAGGCTACCGCTTTATCAACGGTTGCTGTGATAGCATGGATTTTTGTGATTGCCATACCTGTTTCATCAACTCCTTTACTTCGTCCATATCTTCCTGATAGATGTGATTTGTGCTGTTAATTCTTTTCGCAATCTGGTTCAGACTTGAACTGATCCGTCCAAGCTCCGTATTGTATTCCCGTAAAAAACTGTAATCCACGTCATAGACATATCCGTATAGAATCAGCTTCCGGATAAAAGCCGATTTGCTTTTCATGCCGGACAGCTTAAACTTCTCGTCAAGGATGTACTGCTCCTTGTCATTCAAGTGAAATTCATTCCGGTTGGTGCGTGTCCTGTTTGCCATTTTTACATCGTCCTTTCTAAATTTGGGCATAAAAAAACTGCTGTAACTTGTCCGGTTTACAACAGTCTGGTTTCGTGTCTGTTCAGTTGTTTTGGATAGAATTATCCATGTGTTATTGTAGCAAATCTGCGGGGGAAGGTCAAGGACTTGCGGAGAAAAACGCAAAGAAAACCAAAGAGGGTTAGGGATACTTCCCTATGGAAATTTCATCATACGGACGGTAGGGAAGTATGGGGAATTTCGCCCATGTGTCCGGACATGGGCAGTGCTTGCTATTCTTGTCTTTCGACACTCCCGGAGGGTGTGTCGATATTTTGATTTTTTCTTGACATTATTCGTTTGAACGACTATACTATATAAAGTAAGGCTAAAGGGAGGGGTAATAGTGTTTGAGTATATGACTGTGCAGGAAGCATCGAAAAAATGGGGAATATCTGAACGAAGAATACAAAAATTGTGCTCTGAGGAAAGAGTACCTGATTTAATGAAGGTTGGAAGAATGTGGTTGATACCTAGAAATGCGGAAAAGCCCGTTGATAAACGCAGATGCGTTGGAAAGGAAAAATAATTATGGCAAATAATAACATATTAGTTATAGAGGATGACAAAGAAATTAACCATTTGCTGTGTCAGTCATTAAGAAGTAATGGCTATTTATCAAAATCAGCTTATACAGGAATACATGGACTGGAGATGTTAAAAAATGAAGAATTTGAAATGGTGTTGTTGGATATTATGTTGCCATATAAAAGTGGAGATGCCTTGCTGAAAGAATTAAGGACATTCTCGAATATTCCTGTGCTTGTTATATCAGCAAAGGAAACCACACAAAGTAAGATAGATTTGCTTCGACTTGGCGCAGATGATTATATAACGAAACCATTTGATATTGATGAGGTGATTGCCAGAATAGAAGCAAATTTGCGCCGGAATCAGTTGAATGTAGTTGATCAAAGTCAAAAATTAGTGTTTAAAGATATAGAGTTTGATAAGGCTGCAAAGCAAGTGTATGTGGACGGACAGGAAATTACTTTGACAGCAACAGAAATGAAAATATTGGAACTATTCTTATTACAACCGCAAAAGGTTTTTTCAAAAGCAAATTTATTTGAAAGTATATGGAATGAAGAATATACCATTGATGACAATACTTTAAATGTCCATATCAGCCGCTTGCGACACAAGTTGAAAAAGGTAAATCCCAATGAGGAATATATAGAAACATTATGGGGATTAGGCTACCGTCTGGCAAAATAATACTTAGCTTTATGATAAGTTTTCGTAAGGTTTTCTTTAGATTTGGCATTTATAATTATGCTATCAAAGAAAAGGAGGGAACGAAAAAGTGAATGATTATATTTTACAGACGATAGGGCTTACAAAAAAATATGCGAATATGGTAGCACTTGACCATGTAGATATAACGATTCAAAAAGGGCGTATCTATGGGTTTATCGGTCAAAACGGAGCTGGCAAGACTACGTTTATGCGATTGGTTTCCGGATTGTCTTTGCCGGACAGCGGAGATATTATATTATTTGGGAAAACACAGAAAAAAGAATTGGAAAAACAAAGAAAGCGTATGGGGTGCATGATAGAATATCCAGCTCTTTACCCATATATGACAGCTCGTGATAATTTAGAAGCTATGAGGATTGCACAGGGTATACCGAATAAAAATGTAGTTGAAGATTGTCTGAAAATTGTGGGACTTCATGATACTGGAAAGAAAAAGGTACAGAACTTTTCATTAGGTATGAAACAGCGGTTAGGGATTGCAGCTACATTATTGGGGGAGCCGGAATTTTTAATGCTTGACGAGCCGACAAACGGATTAGATCCGGTCAGTATGGTAGAAATCCGAGAACTACTAAAAAAACTTGCCTATGAGAAACAATTAACCATATTGGTATCAAGTCATATTTTGAGTGAGCTTTATCAGCTTGCAACAAATTATATTTTTCTTCATCATGGAAAAATTATAAAAGAAATTTCAAAAGAGCGGTTAGACGAATGTTGTAAAAAACATATATTTATACTTGTGGATGATGTTTCAAGGGCGGCAATGGCACTGGAACGTGTTTTGAATACAAGGAATTATAAAGTTATGCCAGATCAGTCAATACAATTATATGATTATATTGATGATATGCAAAAGGTGATTCTTGCCTTAAATGAACAGAAACTGTCTATTAAAAATATAGGATTAGCAGGGGATAATCTGGAAGACTATTTTATCAATACCATAGGGGGAATGGGAAATGTTTAACTTAATAAAGACAGAACTTTTTAAACTTAGACGGCAGAAAATAATTATTGTTTTAGTTATGGTTGTGATGGCAATTTCTGCTTTCAGTGCGTATTCGGAGATAAATTTATTAACAGAGCCGGGAAATCCAGTAAGGGGCAGAGATAGCTTTGCAAATGCTTTTCAGGATATTTTTATGTTATTTGTGATTGCTGCTTTTTCGGGGTTTTATATCGGTTCAGATTTTTCTAATAGAACAATACAGGCGGAGCTATCTAAAGGGCATAGACGTTTAGACATTATTTTTTCTAAAGCGTTTGTATTTTGTATTAGCGCAGGTTTTATCATGTTATTATATCCGGTTACAGTGTGCCTGATTCACACGATAAAATTTGGGTGGGGAGATTTATTTAATATGCAGGAGGTTTTATACCTTCTTCGTGTTTCTTTTTTGGGAATTGTTTTAAATATAGGAACAGCAAGTATTTATGTATGCTTTGCCTTTTTATGTAAGGATATTCCCAAAACAATATGTGTATGCTTTGCTTTTCCCATACTTTTTTCAGTTATAGACAGCACGATTGGAAAAAAGATTGATTTGGTGGGGAGATTATTTGAGTATTCCACATTGTCACAGCTAAAGTATATTGTAAACGATAACCTTTCGATATCTACTATATTGATTGTATTTCTATCGTCCTGCATTACAATTTTTATTTCGATTACTTTAAGTGGTTACTTTTTCTCTAATACGGAAATAAAATAATAAAAAGTGGGGGGATAGTATGTCAATCATTATTATATTAGTTGTTTTGTGTATTGGTCTTGCTATTTCCCTTTTTCTCCTGAAAAGAGAAATACGCTGTGTACGAGAGCAATTACAAGAATGTTCCACAGGTGTAGAAAAACTAATAGAGGTTGCTTTTATAGATAAGGATTTAACAGAACTTGCCGCTGAGATTAACCGTCATCAGGCTTATCAAAGGGATATTAAATCTTCAATTTTAAAAAAGGAAAAACATTTAAAGGAATCCATTTCAAATATTTCTCATGATTTGCGAACACCACTTACATCTATGACAGGATATTTACAACTGTTGCAGAAGACTTGTTTAACGGATGAGCAAAAAGAGTATTTAGAAATTTCCATATCAAGAGGCAAGTATTTACAAACACTTATCAATGACTTTTATAGTATTTCGCTTTTGGAAGATGAGAGTAATGCTCCAGTCTTGATTAAAGTAAATCTGGATAATATATTAGCGGATACTGTACTGTCTTTCACAGAACAATTTGAAGAGAAAGGAATCATTCCGAATGTCCGGTCTTTAAATACAGCAACTTATGTAATGGCAGATGAAATTATGCTCAGACGTATTATTACGAATTTGACTTCGAATGCAATACGATATGGTATAAAGAAATTTGAGGTTGAAATCGTAAATACAGATATGGTAGAGGTTAGATTTCAAAATTTGATAGAGGAAGGATATAGAGATGAGCTAGAGATTGAAAAGCTGTTTGAAAAGTTTTATACAGCCGATTTATCACGCAGTCAATCTAATTCAGGATTGGGGTTATATATCGTGAAATTACTTTCAGAAAAAATGAAGGGTGGTGTTTCAGCCAGTTTAGAAGATAACAAGTTAATTGTTAATTTATTATTATGTAGGGCATAAAACACCTATAATGAGTGTTGGGGGTGATACGTTGGGTGAGGTGTTTTTCCTCCATTTAGACAATACAGATGAGGAACTGTATAGAAAGTTGGTGCATCTGTTGTCTGAAAGTGGATACCAAGTAAACCAAGTGCCTTGTGAAAGAGCAGATTCAGAGCGATTATCTTTTGAAGGACTGACAATTATTCCAGAGAGGTATCAGGTGCTTTTAAAAGGAAATGAAGTTGCTCTGACAAAAATAGAATTTGAAATACTTTTGTTACTTGCTAAAAATAGGGGGCGTGTATTCAGCAAAGAGCAGATTTATGATATTGTCTGGCAGGAACCATATTCCGGCGATTACAATATTGTTATGAGCCATATCCGCCATATAAGGGAGAAAATAGAGGATAATCCGGGCAAGCCGCTTTACATACAGACCGTATGGGGCATTGGCTATCGGTTTAACAAAAATTTAAGCAGCAGTCTGTGATACAACAACAGATTGCTGCTTATTTTTTGTCCTGTACACCTAAGAGGTATTCACAGGATACATGGAAGAACTCTGCCAGAGCTACCACTTCATAATCCGGGACAAACCTTGTTCCCTTTTCAATCCGTAAAACAGTCAGGTCGCTAAATTCATATCCGGCAAGCTGGAGCTGTTCGGCAAGAGCTTTCTGGGATAGCTTTCTTTCCGTCCGCAGTTCCATAACCCTTTGACCGATTAGGTTTTTGGAGTTGCTTTCTTTGTTCCAATAGATTTTAATATCCTACCACCAACTTTCTAAAGATGAAGTCCTTTATTATTGATTTTACGAAATATTGTTGATAATATACTTCTAAAGATGAAGTGCGGAGAGATTATCTTGTGAAAGGAAAGTTAGGGATTGATAATACTGCCTGTAAAATGCAATATTATTTTTAGCAGAGAAAGGTGGAAACAAACATGAATGAAGTTTTTGAAACATTGGCAGGTGTTTTTGAGGAGCTGCGCAGCGAAACAGAGGACAGGGAGTATTCCGTCCAGACAGAGGAAGCAAAAGCAGCCAGCCGGGAACTGAAAAAGAAGCAGAAGGCATTTGAAGCATATCTTTCCAAGCTGTCAAAGGAGGACAGGGAGTTTTTAGAGGACTATATGGATACGGTGGATCATGCCCATTACAAGGAGGAACAGCGGGCGTATTATCAGGGGTTTGTGGACAGCATACAGGTTCTTGATGGACTGGGCATCGTAAAAAGGCGTATGCGTATAAAGGAACTTCTTAAAATATTCAGCAGATAAACAAAGAGGTGGCTGGCAGGAGAGAAGGCGAGCCACCTTTTTTGCATGGTTCAGAATTATCCAGAAATATTCATGAGAAAATTCAGATATTGGGAATATTCTATTCTTTGGGAGATTTGTATGTCCGAAGATAGGCTTCCACAATAGCGAGGATTGTTGTAATCTGTTCCTCTGTACATTGTGACAGATAAACCAACAGCCGCTGGTAGTCGAGGTTGTCTGACGGGGCGGCTGGATAAAAAAACGGATCGGCGGAAATATGTAAGGCTCGTATAAGCTGCCCTAGCTTTTCAAGGCTTGGCACATTTCCATGATTTTCAATTTCCTTGATATAGCGGGAGGAAACGCCGGATTTTTCAGCCAGTTCTTCATAGGTCAGCTTCTGGTCGGTTCTAGCCTTCTTCAGACGGAATCCCATTTCCTTGTCAATTTTCTTTTTTCTTGCCATATATGCACCTCCATGTATAGTGTATATTGCACATTTCGCTTTGAAAATGCACTAATAAATCACTTTATAAGAGGGGCATAATACACACATAAGAATAAAAGACTTTGGATATTGCATATAAAAAAACGCAGTATCCAGAGGTTTTTTGCGTGAAATTTTATCCTTTGGGTACGTTTAGGGGAATTTATGTGTTCTGAACGGTCTGAGGGATATTTTTTTGGCTTAGTGAACCTGTCCGGCTATTGGCGTGGGAAGGTTCTTTTATAAGGTGTTTTACTGGCAGTAGAGAAGAATCTACCCTGACAAGTGAACTATACACTCCCGTAGCGTGTGGAGAAAACAGAATAACAGATATGAATAACGTCCAGCGGGCATTTTGCCTGTCCGGGCGTTTTTTATATACAAAAATTTTTACTCCCACCCGAACATCAGCCTACCGCCATTTGGCAGATACAACGGAAAGGGAAAAGGCGTATGCCTTTGTCACGTCACAGCGGGGGAGGAGGTGAACTCGCATGAAGAAACCTTCTCACCATGATGAAATGACGATCAGGCATCGTTTTGACCGCCTGTGCCAGATGTCGCTGAAAGGCGAAGCAATCAATTATTACAGGCACATGGATTACCGCAGGGAACATGAAGCCATGTTTTCTGAACTGTCTGAAAAGGAGCTGAACCAGTTGTTTGTTATGGATGAATACGGAGTGGAAAACAGCCATTTTACAGTGCATGGATATGACATTGAGGTGAAAGACACCCTGATTGCGGAAGCGTTACAGACACTTTCGGAGAGGAAGCGGAATGTAATACTGCTTTCGTATTTTCTGGAAATGAGCGATGCGGATATAGCAAGGGAGATGAACCTTGTCCGCAGCACAGTCCATGAACACCGGACACGCTCACTTGAGATTTTAAGGAAGATTATGGAGGGAAAAGCAGATGAAACAGAGATGTAAGAACAGAGAAGAAAAGAATTTGTTGCCTTTCCATATCATTAAGGCAGCATCAGAAGGCGATGTACTGGCAATCAACACAGTCCTGAAGCATTATGAAGGATACATAATTACTCTGTCCACCCGGAAGATGTATGACGAGGGAGGGCGGCTTCATTATTGTGTCGATGAAACACTGCGCCGAAGGCTTGAAACAAAGCTAATCACAAAGATACTGGCGTTTGAAGCGGTATAAAGGGCGGTTCGCTGCCCTTTTCCATAGCTGACAGATTTACAGCGGTGTACCTTGATAATTGAATACTGTATTGCATACAGGACGTGAGGATATGCAGAGCCACTAAGCAGATGCGCCATGACGTACCTGCCCTGATTTATAACAGGGTGAAACGTGAGGAAATGTCGAAGCAGGACATTGAAGCAAAGGTAAGGAGCGAGTGAGATCGGGCAAAATATGTAGCAGTTACATGGGGCGATGAAGCATATCTGTGATAATGATACTTCCGGGCTGCGGGAAAGCCGCAGTCCGGTCAATGAAATGACGGTGCAAGACCGATGTGGGCGGCGTAATGAGCCGCCACCTGTATTGCAGTTTTTATCTGCTAATAAATGGGAAGAAGCGTATTCTGCCTGTTTATTAGCAGATGAAGCTGTGCAATGATTGGAGGAATTTATGGTAAAAAAAGTAGACAGAAAGAAATTTGTCAGATATAAGGAAGGTGCAGAAATTTACAGCATGGGTTTGACAAAGTTTCAGGAGCTTGCAAAACAGGCAAACGCAATCTATAAGGTAGACAAATTAGTATTGGTAAACTGTGATATTTTCGAGCAGTATCTGGAGTCTTTTAGAGTAAGTGAGTGATTAAGGTAAAGAGGGTTTCGTGATAAATAATCGTTCTACAAAAAGTTCTTGACTTTTCGTAGAACGGGAATTATAATGGTATTAGTTGTGAAGGAGGTGCATAGTAAATGCCGAGAACGGGACGTCCAAAGACCGACTCGCCTAAGCTGAGGTCGTTAAGCCTTCGGGTTGACGATGCCGAGTATGAGAAGCTGAAAGACTATGCTGCCAAACATGACATGACCATAACGCAGGTGCTACAAAAGGGTGTTGAAATCCAATACTCAATGGAAGAAAGAAAGTAGCAGTACGAAATATCTCTTTCCTTTTGAAAGAAAGGAGCAGAGATGGCAAAAGCAAGAAAAGACCATAGAGGTAGGGCTTTACGGAAAGGAGAAATCCAGCGCAAGGATAAATCATATATGTATACCTATACCGATCCTTATGGGAAAAGGCGGTATATATATGCAAATGATTTGGTAGAGCTTAGGGAAAAAGAAAAGCGGCTGATGAAAGACCAGCTTGACGGTCTGGATGTATATGCGGCAGGAAACGCCGATTTGAATTTTGTTTTTGACAGGTATATCACAACTAAAACAGAGTTAAGGCGGACAACCTACACAAATTACACCTATATGTATGACCGATTTGTAAGGGATGAGTTCGGGAAACGGAAGATTGGAACGATAAAGTATTCAGATGTGTTGTATTTCTATTATCACCTGTTAAATGACAGGGGGATGCAGATTAACACCCTTGAAACAATCCATACCGTCCTCCACCCAACATTTCAGCTTGCAGTGCGGGATGACATCATCAGAAACAATCCGAGCGATGGTGTGATGGCTCAAATCAAGAAGAAGCCGGGGAAAAATCATGGTGTACGCCATGCCCTCACACTGGATCAGCAGAGAGCCTTTATGGACTACACAGCCAAAAGCCCGGTATATTGCCATTGGACACCGTTCTTTACAGTATTATTAGGAACAGGGTGCAGGATTGGTGAAGCAATCGGCTTGAGGTGGGAGGACATAGATTTTGCGAAAAGGATAATCAGCATAAACCATAGCGTTACTTATTATCCCCGGCGAAATGATACTACAAAATGTGAGTTTGGAGTATCCCTCCCGAAAACAGAAGCGGGTATCCGCACGATTCCCATGATGGACGCAGTATATGAAGCGTTCCAAGAGGAATACAGCGAACAGAAGGAAGAAGGGTTCAATACTACGGTGGTTGACGGAATGACAGGCTTTATTTTCAGCAACCGCTTTGGTAATCTTCATAATCCGCAAGCTGTAAACAGGGCAATCAAGCGGATATACGAATCGTACAATGCAGAGGAAGTGTTAAATGCTAAAAAAGAAAAAAGGCAGCCGGTCATAATACCTCACTTCTCATGCCACCATTTAAGGCATACCTTTTGTACAAGGTTCTGCGAGAAGGAAACAAATGTGAAAGTGATACAGGCGATTATGGGACACGCTAATATTGAAACAACGATGGACATATATGCCGAAGTCACTGACATGAAGAAACAGGAAGCAATACAAAATTTATCACGCAATCTTGATGTATTTTAGGAAAGAGTCCGAAACGGATAAATGAGTACAGCAAATTGTGTGGTTTACAACAAATTTACATCAAATTTGAAGTTTTACTGGTAGAATAACACATCATAATGAAGTGTTGAATTGTGAGAAAAAAGCGGAGATAAGCGGTTATGAAGAATAATGAAGTAAGTCGTTTGCCTTTTCCGACAATGAAAACGCTTGGCGGAAAAGACCAGTAAAATCAAGGGTTTGCGGACTTAAAGACAGTATGGTACGACAAGAGTACGACAAAATAAACTCTCTTAACGGGTTAAAATAAATGATTTTAAATTAAACTCGTGTCAGTTCAAGTTAATATTTTGTACGATAAGGACATTTTTCTAAAAGAAAATTTTAGGGAAGTGTCCTTTTGTTATGGTCAAAAAACAAAATAAGAAATGGAGGAAATGAACATGAGTAGTACAGCGTTAGGAGCAGAGAAAGCGATTATTTTTATCAGTGATGCACATGAAAAATTCTACTATGAAAAATTGAAAGAGGTCAGGTATCAGGACGTGTACCACAAAGCGCTTGTATATTGTCTTGGTATCAGCGATGACACAAGAAGAAATATCAACAGCATTTATAACTTTAAGACAGGCTGTGTAAAAACGGAGTGCCTGCACGAAGGCTGGCAGACCAGCGGGAGCTTAAAAGTAGTCAGGATGGCGTTTAACCTTTACTGCAATGGTACGCCGAGTGTCCTTGACTATGATGATGCGGAGGAACAGGTGGACGAGTGCAGACGGTACACAGTGGAAGAACTGTTCTGCTGTGCCTATGCGCCTTATTTTTGGCAGGCGGTACAGATTCGTTATCCGGAATATGTAACATATGACCACAACTTGTACGCCATGCTTGGAGGACGGGATTGATGTTAAAAGTCAGGCTTATGGGAACGAAGAACGATATTAAGTGGTTCGGGAAGATTTTACAGCGTAACCCGAAAATCGAGGTGACGGAGTTTTCCGATATGTTCCCAAACAAAGGGACAAAGAAATATTACAGGACTTATGTGGAAGTCAGGAAAAGCAACGTAAAAGAAAATTAGTAGAAGCAAAGGAGAATTATCATGTGTAAAATAATCGCAATCGCAAACCAGAAAGGCGGTGTGGGCAAGACCACCACCACAAGCAATTTAGGAATCGGGCTGGCAAAACAGGGAAAGAAGGTGCTTCTGATTGATGCGGACGCACAGGGTAGTCTGACCGCAAGTTTAGGCTTTACAGAGCCGGACAGTCTGGAAGTCACGCTTGCAACCATTATGGGGAATTTAATCAATGACGAGGAAGTAGAGCCGGGAGAAGGTATCCTCCACCATGAGGAAGGGATAGACTTAATGCCGGGGAACATTGAGCTTTCCGGTCTGGAAGTTTCCCTTGTAAATGTCATGAGCCGGGAAACGGTACTCCGGTCATACATAGAGATAGTCAGGGAGAGCTACGATTATATCTTAATTGACTGTATGCCTTCCCTCGGCATGATTACCATAAATGCCTTTGCCAGCGCCGACAGCATTTTGATACCCGTACAGGCGGCGTATCTGCCCGTCAAAGGCTTACAGCAGCTTATCAAGACGGTCGGCAAAGTAAAGCGGCAGATTAACCCGAAACTGGAAATTGAGGGGATTCTGCTTACAATGGTGGACAGCCGGACGAATTACGCAAAGGACATCAGCTCCATGCTGAAGGAAGCCTATGGAAGCCGGGTGAGGATATTTGCCAATGTTATTCCCATTTCCGTCCGGGCGGCGGAGATTTCAGCGGAGGGCATCAGCATTTATAAGCATGATCCAAAGGGAAAAGTGGCGTCAGCCTATGATTCTCTGACAAAGGAGGTGCTTGCAGATGGGCAGTAACGCAAAATCGGGGAGCGCAGCAAAGATTACGCTGGAAAAATTTGATGATTTATTCGGCGGGAGTGCCGCACAGGGAAGCGGGGCGGAGCAGATTGTCAATGCGCCGCTGGCGGAGCTTTATACATTCAAAGACCACCCGTTCCGGGTGGAAGATGATGAGAAGATGGAGGAAACAACAGAGAGTATTCGTCAGTATGGGGTGCTTGTGCCGGGGATTGCAAGACCGAGGGCGGGCGGCGGCTATGAAATCATAGCCGGACACCGCCGCAAACGTGGCTCGGAGCTTGCCGGAAAGACGGAGATGCCTGTGATTGTCCGTAATTACACCGATGATGAAGCTACAATTATCATGGTGGATTCCAATATCCAGCGGGAGGACATCTTGCCAAGCGAAAAGGCGAGAGCCTATAAGATGAAATACGAAGCCATGAAGCATCAGGGGAAGAAGTCAGGGAAGAACACCCTTGATGAAGTGGGCGAAGCCGCCGGGGAGAACGCAAAAAAGGTTCAGCGGTATATCTGGCTCTCCCGGCTGTCTGACGGATTACTTGCTATGGTGGATAATAAAAAGCTCGGATTCTCACAGGGCGTGGATATTTCCTTTCTGGCGGAAGAAGCGCAGCAGTGGGTACAGGTTACTATTGAGGAAAAAGGCTGTAACGTCAGCATGGTTCAGTCGGCAAAAATCAAGGAATACGGCAAGACAGGGGAGCTTACCCTTGCAATGGTGCGCCTGATACTGACGGAGGAAAAGCCGAAGGAACGGAAAGTGACACTCAAAGCGGATAAAATCAGCGAATATTTTGCGGAGGACTGCAGCAGTGAGGAAATAGAGGGCATCATCATTCAGCTATTGGATGAATGGAAGAAAAGACAATAGAGGGGAGGTGCATCAGCGTGGATGGCACGATAAAATTTGACTATTATTATGGCATCGAAGCGGAACAGTTTTCCTTTTACCGGGTTCCGAGGCTGCTGATAAAAGACGCAAGGTTTAAAGAGTTGTCCAGCGATGCAAAGCTCCTTTATGGTCTGATGCTTGACAGGCTGGCATTGTCAATCAAGAATGGCTGGCTTGACGAAGAAAACAGGGTGTATATCCATTACACGCTGGATAACATAATGGAGGATTTGGGATGCGCAAGGGAAAAATGCGCAAAGGTGATTGCGGAGCTTGACAGCAAAAAGGGCATCGGTCTGATCGAAAAGAAAAGGCAGGGACTGGGCAAGCCGGACATTATCTATGTGAAGAATTTTGCGGCACTGGATGCCGGAAAAGAACCGGGCAGAGAGCCGGAAAAGCCTGATAATGCTGACAGTTTTGCAGAAGTTCGGAAACCGAACTTCAAGAGGTTCGATAATCAAACTTCAAGAAGTTCGGAAATCGAACTTCAAGAGATTCGGAAACCGAACTTGCAGGAGTTCGGAAATCAAACTTCAAGAGGTTCGGAAACCGAACTTGCGGAAGTTCGGGAATCGAACCCTAATTATAACAATACTAATTATACTGATTTGAGTTATACCAATCCTATCAATCAATCGGATAGAGAAACTGAAAAACAGGAACCGGGCAAGCTGGATAATGGTATGATTGATGTGATGGATAATGCTACTGCCTACATGGAAATTATTCGTGACAATATTGAATACGAGCATCACATGAAATATGGGGACTGGCAGGATAAGGGGCTGTATGAGGAACTGTATGAGGTTATCTGCGAGATTGTGTGCGTGAAGCGTAAGGCGGTAAAGGTCAACGGGGAAGATTACCCTTATGAGCTTGTAAAATCAAAGTTCCTGAAGCTGAACAGCTCCCATTTGGAGTATGTTATTGGGTGCATGAGGGATACCACAACCAAGATAGCCAACATCAGGGCGTACATGGTGACTGCCCTCTACAATGCGCCTAACACCATGAACCACTATTACCAGCAGTTGGTGCAGCATGATATGTATGGCGGCGGTTGGGAAGAAAAAGGGATGTTCCAGCCCAAAGCGGAAGGAGATGGATAAATGGAATCCATGAGGGATATTGACCGGGTAATGGAACGGGAGATTGCAAAGGGGAGCTGCCCATTAAGATTTGTGAGGATAGAGTTTAGTAGTTCTCCTTATCAGGAGATTGCGTCAAAAGAAAAGCTGCTGGAGGCGCTGTCCTATCTGCTGCGGATTGGCGATTATGGCAGGTTTGCCGGGAAGGGGACAGGGAATAATGTTTACATGGACATCAAAGGCAGGAAACCGGCTTTTAAGCGTACCCGTTCCTTTATTGACCGGAATACCCTCTTTTCCACAATCCGCAGGTACGGAAAGAAAATAAAGCCGGATTTTGACGGGCATACTTATCTGGAAACAGTGCAGTGCTTCTTTGAACTGCCGGAAGGGGAACAGGATAAATACAGGGTGACATATGACGGGCAGGAAACATTCGCTTTCCCTATGTCGGATAAATATATCCTCGGACTTTACACGCACTGTATCTCGGCAAGGCGGGCGGCATCGGCGGATATGGATATTCTCGGCACAGGCTTTTCAGAAACAGAACAGGGGATTGCAAGCCTTGAGGGTGTGCGTGACGTGCTGTTCCAGTGCCTTTTGTTTGACACGATACAATGCGGGGAGGGCGTATTATATGCTGACCTCTGCACGATTTACTGTTTAAAAGAGAATAAATAGCTTTTGGACTTTTTGTCCAGAAGTGGATCAGGAGGGTGTGCTATGGCAGAAATATATATTACGGAAGAACAGCGGGCGAAGTGCCGGAAGGTGGCGGATGCGTTCGCAGAGCTGTATGAGCTGATGGATGTGATGGTGGCGGATGCCGGGAGGTTCGGCTTTGTCCGTCTGCAATGGTTCAGTGAGGGCGAGGGGTTTGATTCGGCAATGGCATTTTCGGATTGTCTGGAGCTGTTTGAGGAACTCTGGCGGATATGGTATGAACATGAGGTTTTAACGCCTGTTTTGGGTACGCCGCTTGCGGAGCTTGACTATGATGAGATATTCCAGACGCTTTCCAAAGACAGGCAGGAGGAAATCTTGGAAAAGAAGAAATATTTCATTTCCCGGTGTGAAGATGCTTTCGGTTAGGCGGCAGATATTTTTTACAATTCCGGGGCGTTTTCTGTTAAAATAGACCATATCAGGATAAAGGCAGGAGTGGTGTGTTTGGGAAACAGGAAGCGCCTGAAAAGGGCAGACAGGACATATAAAGACTTAAAGCAGAAGCAGAAAGCTAAAATAGCAGACTGTATGTTTGAAAAGACCTGTGATTATTACAGGGAGCATGATAAGCTGCCGGAAGGAGAGGACAGTGAAAAAATTGCGGGGCAAATCTATCAGAGGGTAAAGGGAATAGCAGAAAAGGCTTCCTTTGATGAAGTATACCGCCTGTATCTTTACCGTCTGCCACGTTATGAAGCGAGGATTGCGGAGAATGGACTTCCGGAAAGGAAAGAGAAAAAGAAAGAAGATGCAGATAAGCCGAAAACCAAGAAAAAGGGCAGGAGCAAAAAAGTATGCCCGAACTGCGGAAGGAAGATGAAACAGCAGTTTATCGGCTTGCAGCATTGTAAATGCGGCATGAGCTGGAAGAAGGACATAGGATATTTTGAGCGTACCGGGGATATGGTTTTCGCTCTGGAACGCAGAAAAGTAGGGAAAAAGACAAAACAATGTCCGGTGATCCGGTACAGGTAACTAAATATGGCAGACAGCGTAAGGGCAGTTATAGACCGTAAACAGCGGTTTGTAGCTGCCCTTTTTGCGTTTATAAAACTTTTGGACTTTTTGTCCAGAAGCAGGATGGAGGATGTAATGAAAAAAAGAGAATTTCAGAAAAAGGCAACAGCGGAGCTATTTAAAAGGCTGGTGGCGGTCTGTGCGGAGTTGGGGGCGAATCCCAACATTACAGTATCATCAAAGTTTCACAGTTCCTATTTTAAGCTGAGGAATGACTACAACCTGATACAGATTTCCGTCAAGCAGACCGGGGAGCTTAGTTACCAGCTTACGGATATGCTGGGCAGCACTGGCGGGAAGCAGATTTATTATGAATATGGTGAGAACGATGATTTTACACGCATCATAGAAAAGTTCTCCGATGATTTTGCAAGGCTTTATAAAGATTTCCTGTTATCCGGCACACTGCATGATTTCTGTGACATAAAGCTGTCTTATGGGGAAGATGCAAGCGTAGGACTAGAAGAATACGAATCCTGTATCCGTTCCGGGTGCTTATAGGATAGAAACAGCTTTTGGACTTTTTGTCCAGAAGCGGAAAGGAGAGATTATGAAATATCTGATTCACAGACTGTACGTCCCACCTTGACGGGGGTACAGCAAAAAAAAGAAGGAGGAAAACCATGCAGGAGGAAGTGACACAAAAAACGATTGCCCTTGTGTTTAAATCTTCCCGGCTGACTGCCGACGTGCTGAAAAAGGCTATGAAGATGTATCTGGAACACCGGAAACAGGGAAAGCAGATGCCGCATGGGAAAATATCAGTGAAAGAGCTGGTCGGTCAGGGTATGGGTGCTTCGAGCATTGAGGTGACGGATAACAATATCAAGTCCTTTGAGAGAGTGGCAAAGAAATATAATGTGCAGTTTGCTGTGAAGAAGGACAAGACGGAAAAGCCGCCGAAGCACATCGTATTATTCAAGGGCAAAGATGCCGACGTAATAACGCAGGCATTTAAGGAGTTTGTAAAAGTTAATGAGAAAAAGCATAACCGCATCTCTGTAAAGGAGAAGCTGGCGGAGTTCCGGGAGCAGTTAGGCAAGGGCAAGAACCGGGAGAGGGCAAGGGAACACTTAAAGGACAGGGGGCAGTCATTATGAGTAAAATCGTAGAGGGCATTGCCAAAGACTTAAAATCAATTCCCGAAAAGCTAAAGGCAAAGACGGGGAATATTGACAAAAAGAAACTTATCCTTATGAACCTCCCCTATGCGCTTGCCGGGTATTTCTGTGACAAAATAGCGTGGCTGTGGCGGGTATCGCCGGGGCAGGACGCTTCCGCAAAGATGATGGCGGTCATGGCGGGGATGGAGGATTTATTTTCCAATCCGTTACCGAGTTTTCACCCAAAGGATTTGCTGATAGGGGCAGGCTGCGGCATTGCGCTCCGCCTTATAGTGTATTTCAAAGCCAAGAACGCCAAGAAGTTCCGGCATGGCATGGAGTACGGTTCTGCAAGGTGGAGTGCATAATTTTAACTGTAATCACTACATACATTGACGCAGGAGGGAACGCACATGAACGATTACAGTAAAATCACAGCCCTGTACTCCCGGCTTTCCGTAGGGGACGAGGACAGGGACGGCGGCGAAAGCAACAGCATACAGAACCAGAAGAAATTTCTGGAAAGCTATGCCAGACAGTTAAAATTAACCAATATCCGACACTACATTGACGATGACGAAAGCGGCAGGTTTTTTGACCGCTCCGCCTACTCCCGCATGATGGACGACGTGGAAAACGGCAAAATTGGCGTCTGTATTATGAAAGACTTAACCCGTTGGGGGCGCGACTATCTCCAAGTCGGAAACGCTATGGAGATTTTCCGCAGGAACAACGTGCGCTTTATCGCAGTCAACAACGGTATCGACAGCGAGAACCCCGACACGTTGGAGTTTGCGCCGTTCATCAATATCATGTCAGAGTGGTACGCAAAGGACATCAGCAAGAAAGTGAAAACGGGCATTAAGACCAAAGGCATGAGCGGAAAGCCGATTGCCACCGAAGCCCCATACGGCTATATCAAAGCCCCCGACAACAAAGATTTTTGGATTGTTGACGAAGAAGCCGCGAAAGTTGTCCGCCTTATTTTCCGCCTGTTCCTGGACGGGAAGAACCGAAACCAAATCGCCGTATTTCTGAAAAACGGGCAAATCCCAACCCCCACTTTCTACATGAAAGACCGAGGGCGGGGAACCTGTAAAAACAAGACACTCAATGAAGATAACCGCTACAAATGGAACAAAGCCACCTTAACCCATATCCTCACGCGGCAGGAGTATTGCGGCGACGTGGTGAACTTCAAAACGACCAAGCATTTCCGCGACAAGCGAAACCACTATGTAGACAGAAGCCAGTGGCACATTACGGAAAACGTGCATGAGCCAATCATTGACCGCGCCGACTTTGAAAACGTACAGCGGATTTTGGAAAATGCCCCTGTCAAACGCCCCAACGGTGACGGGGAAATCCACCCTTTGTCGGGCTTGCTTTTCTGTAAGGACTGCGGCGCAAAAATGCACATACGCATAGATTACAGGAACGGCGGCAAGCGGCACGTTGCCTATTGCAGTGAGTACCACAAGGGAAAAGCCAAAAACCCGAAGTGCCATTCCCCGCACATCATGGACGCGGATTTACTCTTGCAGACCGTGGCGGACGTGCTGAAGAAAATCGCGGAATACTCCATCAGCAACAGGGCGGAGTTTGAAGCCTTAGTGAAAAAGAGCCTTGCCATGCAGCAGACCGACAAAACGAAGAAACAGCAGAAACGCATCCCCCAAATCACGACACGGCTTGAACAGATTGAAAAGGTACTGGATAAACTCTATGAGGACAACGCTTTAGGCACTATCCCGCAAGACCGCTATGAGCAGATGTCGCGGAGGTATTCGGAAGAATACTACACGCTGAAAGCGGAACTTGAAGAAATCCAAAGTCAGTTATCCGCTTTTGAGAACGCGGGCGGACGGGCGCAGAGGTTTGTGAAGCTGACAGAACGATACGCCGATTTTACCGAACTTACCCCCGCCATTCTCAATGAGTTTATCAGCAAAATCGAAGTGCATGAGCGCGACAAGAAAAGGGCAAAAAACGCCATTCAGCATATCGGGATATACTTCAATTATATCGGCAAATTTGAAAACGAAGTGACACAGCTTGCCGAGCCGACCGAGCAGAAAATCAAGCAAATGCGGGAGGAAATCGAAGAAGCCCAAAAGGAAAAGAGCCGCGCATACCACAGGGAATATTCCAGAGCCTACCGCGCCAGAAACCTTGAAAAGCAACGGGAGTATGACCGTGTCAAGGCGCGGGAATATCGGGCGAGGAAAAAGGCGCAAGCCGCCGCCCAGTAAAACAGAATAACCGACAGCAGAAAGGGATTTTCCAATTACGGGAAATCCCTTTTTCGCGCCCGAAGAAAGGAGTTGACCGAATGACGGAAACGAGAGGAACGCCCACCCCGCCGACCAGAAAGCCAGACGGCATTATCACAACACAGAGGAACGGGCAGACCATTGTTGCGGAACTGTTTTTCAACCACAGCGGCACAGAAACATTCCGCGACAAGTTACTCAAAATGATACTTGCCGACAGGCAGGAATAAAACGGGAAACCGATTGTCTGTAAAAATCCATTCCATTCCTATCCTATCCATTCCACACCAAAAAACGAAAGGAGCATTTCAGATATGCCAAAGACCAAACTGGAAAAAATCGCGGGGATTGAGGAAGAAATCCGACAGCTTGAAAACAGGCGCAGACAGCTTGTGCAGGAGCAAAAGGCACAGGAGCGCAAGGACAGGACAAAACGCCTCTGCCGCCGCATGGGGCTTTTTGAAAGCCTTATCCCCGACAGCATACCATTGACCGAGGAACAATTCAAGACTTTCCTTGAAAAGACCGTAGCCGCCGAGCATGGGCGCAGACTGTTGGACGAAATGACCGCCCAGAACGCCACCAGAGCCGCCACAGAGGGCGCGGAAACAGCGGCACAGGGAAACACCCGCCCCGCCGCCAAAACCGCCCACACAGCCCACGAGGGCGGCGCAGGCGGGAGCATGAACGGGGGCGCGGCGCAAGGGTAACGGGCTTTTGCCCCTACCCTTGCTTTTAGCAAGGGCGCACTTATATACCACATGAATGTGGTATGTGCGGTCTTGCAGACGGCGTTTTGTGCCTGTCGGCACAAAAGGAAACGGCGGGAGTTACCCGCAGAAAGGAGCGCGGCGCATGGCGATTTACCATTGCAGTATCAAAATCATATCACGCGGCAAGGGCAAATCCGCCGTTGCCGCCGCCGCTTATCGGGCGGGGGAGAAAATCACAAACAACTTTGACGGGGAAACCCACGACTACACCCGCAAGGGCGGTGTCATCCACACCGAGATTTTACTGCCCGACCACGCCCCCGCCGCTTTCTCTGACAGGGCAGTTTTGTGGAACGCCGTAGAGAAAATCGAGAAAGCAAAAAACGCACAGCTTGCGCGGGAAATCGAACTTGCCTTACCCGCAGAACTGATTATTCTAAAACTTGGGAGCCACTAATTTAAAGCTTGAGAGCCACCTGAAATCTGTTCTTATTTTAATGCTTGGGAGCCGCCTATAGATACAAGATATAGTT
>CAJSZV010000048.1 GCA_910574345.1 Clostridiaceae bacterium
AGGGGCAGTATTACTATATCTTGTGTCTGAGGTGGCTCTCAAGGAAGAAATTTCCGGGTGGCTCTGAAGCGGGAAACTGGTGGCTCCCAAAGGGGATAATATTCATCCAAAAAGATTGTTTCTGTTGAAAAATGCGTAATCCATGCGTAAAGGATAAGTATAAAATAAAAAAGGAGATGAAAAACTATGTTAATTGCAATTGACCACGGAAACAAACAAATGAAGACAATCCACAGCAGGCCCTTTGTGTCCGGGCTAATGGAGAGCATTACCAGACCATTCGGCAGCGACATCCTGGAATACCAGGGGAAGTTTTACACGTTGTCAAACCAGAGGATTCCTTATAAAAGGGATAAGACAGAGGATGACCGCTTTTTTATCCTGACCTTATTCGGTATCGCAGAGGAACTCCATTTAAAGGAGAGGTATGGGGAGGAAGTGGTGCATGTGTCTCTGGCCGTGGGGCTTCCGCCAGCACATTATGGGGCACAGAATCAGTCCTTTATACGGTATTTTTCCAACAGGGGCATTATAAACTTCCAATACCGTGACAACCCGTATACCATCTATATTGAAGATGTGCGCTGCTATCCCCAGGCTTTTGCGGCGGCCGTGACCATGATGGACAGGCTGCTGGACAAGCCAAGGGTGCTTATCGTAGATATCGGCGGTTTTACAGCAGACTACCTGATGATGCGTTCCGGTCGGGCGGATCTGAGTATCTGCGATTCCCTGGAAAACGGAGTGATCCTGCTCTATAACCGGATTCGGATGAAAGCCAACTCGGAATTTGACATCCTGCTGGAAGAAACGGATATTGACGGTATCTTAAAGGACGGTGAGAGCACCTATGCCCCGAAAGTCTCCTCCCTTGTAGAAAAGCTGGCGCAGGATTTTGTAAATGACCTGGCAAACAGCCTGCGGGAGCGTATGTTGGATCTGATGTCCGGCATAGTGGTATTTGTGGGCGGCGGCGCCATTCTTCTGCGCCGGCAGATTGAAGCACCCGGGAAGGTGGGAAATGCTTTATTTGTGGAGGATATCAATGCCAATGCAAGGGGGTATGAATTCCTCTATAAGATGGAAACGGCAGGCAGGTGAGCTTATGGGTGGAAAGAAAGACAGGGAGCGGTTCTGTATCAAATTCAATGAAAATGATCCGGCCCATGACGCCGTGATTCGTCTGCTGGAAAAACAGGGGCCGCGCAGCAAAGCACAGTTTCTTGTGAATGCGGTCCTCCACTATATCAACTGCCCCGAAACATCGGATATTACCATTCCCCAGACTATAGACAGGGCGGCAATCGAATAAATCGTTGCGGAGATTCTTGGCCGTAAGGAAAATGTCAGGCAGACAGAGGATAAAACAGAGATAAAAAGTGAAACTATATGGAAACAGGGCGCTTTCAAGCCGGAGAAGAAACCAGATGGAGAATATCCGCCAAAAGAGATGGATCAGGCAACACGAGCACTGATTGCAGATACCATGTCAGCATTTCGGAGTAATTGATTAACATGGGGAGAACTATTTACTTTTTTGTGTTTCACGCACCTCCAAGGCGGAGATAAAGCTGTTGATAATATCTTCGAGATGACGGTATTGTGCGGGATGCAGATTTGAGATTCTGGAAATCAGGGTCCAGTGGTCGCTGGCATTCACTTCTCCGAGAAGCAGGTAATCGGTGCTGATATCCAGTGCGGAACAGACCCGGATGATATTTTCCGGGCGCAGCGCCTTTTTGCCAAGTTCTGCGGAAGAAACGGTCTGAGGGGTGATACCTGCCTTTTCAGACAGTTCTTCCTGTGTCATGCGCAGCTGCTTCCTGCGATGAAGTATCCGGTTTCCAATCTGTTTTAATAGGTCGTCCATCCGTTCACCTCCAAGTATAATGGCTTAATTTTATCTGCTATAGTTTCAATAATTAAGCGATTATGGTTGAGAAGGTTCTTCTATAACATATATAATGTGCTTTAGAAGATAGGAATATACGGGAAATGCAGGAATTGAAATTAAGAATGAGAAAGTCCAGCTAAGAAATGTCAATAGGTAAAATGAAAAATGTTAAAAAAGTTTTTTTCAAGTAGTTGAAGTAAAAAAGGGTAACTTTAATAAGCCCACCCAGGTGGGAATTTTAATAATTCATAAGAACTTGTTAAGCTACGTTCTGGGCCTTGTCTGGATGTGCTGCCAGATACCGATCACAGTGTTCCTGAGGAGTGATGATTTCAAACGTTTTATTATCCCGGAGCATAGCAAAAATGATGTTGCAGATTTTATGCATGACAGCCCCCACAGCCACGTTTTTTTTCTTGCTTTTGCATTTGTCGGCATAGTAGCTGTGGATAACCGGATTTACCGGTGTTTTCGTCCCTTTATCTATCTTAAGGTTATTGAGTGCTACCATATGCAGGATACGTCTGGCAAGGCTGGAACCTCTCTTGGACATGTGGACTTTATCACCATGAAACTTGCCGGACTGTTTTACGGCAGGATCCAAGCCGAAGTAAGCATAAAGTTTTTTGGGGGAAGAAAACAGGTCAAAGGAGCCCATTTCAGCAATGAGTACAACCGCACTGAGGAAACCGACGCCGCGCAGGGACTGGAGTAGGAGGATGCGGTCATAGACCGGTGTCCCTTCCAGCTTTCCAACAGCCTTATGCAGTTCCTCAAGTAGGCGGTCCAGATGCTCCTGATATTCCCGGTAGGTTTTGATATACAGCCGGATCCGGAGCGCATTGCTTTGAAGGGCACGTCCGAAAACAGCGGCATCCTTTGCAGCGGAACATATGGCATCATATTTGGAAAGGGCATATTTATCACCAAAACGTGCTGTTTGCCGGATGGTTCTGACAAGCTCGTCTTTTGGAGCGGTAAGCATGTCCGCTGCAAGTGGGTAAGCTTCCAGGAGCTTTAAGGATGTCTGCGTTGTGACCTTGTTGAACACATGCAGGTATGCGGGGAATGATACTTTGAGCTCTGCATTCAATTTCAGTACAATGGCAGACTGTAGATCCTTGAAATAATAGTAGTCACGCACGAGATTTCGCAGGTCAATGACAGCATCATCGGGGACAATGGAAGTCTTAAGGGAGGCGTCCAGACCGACTTTAGCCGCTTTTTTTGAATCAAATTTATCATTATGTAGTTTCCTTACGTTCATATTTGTGCTATTCTTAGTGATGATAGGATTAATGACGGAGCAGTCAAACCCCTTATCACGAAGGAAGTACAGGAGCGGGATGTGGTAGATCCCGGTGGACTCAAGGAAGCAGCGGCTTTCAAGGGAATACATCTCTTGTGCTTCCTTTATTTTTGTGACAGCAAGCTCCCTGGACTTAGGATCAGAGTGGATGATCTTAAATGGTTTCCCGGAGAGAATGCCATTGGGGAGCAGGATGGACATCCAGGTGAAGTCTGCCCCGACATCAAGCCCGACAGAGAGATAGGGGATGCTTTCAGGCATCTGAAGTACTTTTTGGTATTGCATGGTTTTATCCTTTCTGGCAGGTATCCATTTCCAGAAGGCGGATACACAACCTAGCGGCTTATACAGGTATAGCCTGAGGCTTCCCAACCAGCGAAAACATAAATCACCACCGAATGGACTGACAGACTTTCTAAGAGGTTTCACTAGCCGTAAGGCCAGTTCCCAAGGAGAAAACGCCAATGATCCTGCCTCAGTGATTATACCTCTATATTTTGTCTGGTGCATTAAGGAAACCTCAGACAAGGTAAAAAATGTTGCCTTATAACTTCTGATGGAGGGGGAACTCCTCCTTCCGTTATATCTATATAGATTTATTAGATTGGACTTTGTAACTATTAACCAGTAGTCATTCTTGACTACACCATTATTATACTAGGAGAAATGGAAATGCCAAATGATATGTGGGTGAAAATGGCTGAGTTCCTGGGCAACTTAAACTGGGAGAATGTGAACAGGGAAAGTTATATCCGCACGCCGGAGTATGAAGAGGCGCTGGCTGTCTGGAAAGAAACCGATCTGGAATGGGAAGAATTTCTAAAAACCTTATCTGCAGAGCAGCAGAATCAGGCGGAAAAAATGAAAGACTGCCTGGAGGACTTTGCGTCTGTTCAGGAGAGAAGGGCATATATCCAGGGATATGCGGACTGCGTGCAGGTGCTGTTTCATATGGGATTATTAAGGGAAACAGAAGGGTTAAAGTGGCCGGAAAAGATGGAATAAAGCGGAGATACGGAAGGAATGCTCTGCCTGAATGGTTTGAAGCAGATATAGGACAGGAAAATAATTGCAGGGCGGCAATCGTTTGTGATGGCCGTCCTTTTTGCGGTAAAGGGGAATTTCAGAACGTTTTATTTGGTTACAATACAAATATCTTTCTATGATTCTTGGGATTTCTTTGAGATTTATGTGATATGATATGAAAAACTATGTGGGAAGGAAGTCAGAGCATGAAACAGAAATTATTGATTGTGGATGATGAACAGGGAATTGTGGATATTATGGAAAGTTATTTTACAACAGAGTATGAGATTCTGACTGCCTGCAACGGTCAGGAAGCGGTCCGGAAAGCCCAGGAGCAACCGGATCTGATCCTGCTGGATATCAACATGCCGGGGATGGACGGCCTTTCCGTCTGCAGGAGTATCCGGGAACATGTGCGCTGCCCGATTCTTTTCCTGACCGCCCATGTGGAATCTGCGGATCAGATTCTGGGATTTCAGGCAGGCGGGGACGATTACATTGTGAAACACTTTGACCTGAAAGAATTAAATGCGAGGGTGGCCGCACACCTGCGGAGAGAACAGAGGCGGCAGAATTTTTCTGCGGTAAAGTTTTTCGGAACTGCGCCATGGGATTGTGGTGGATGCTTATGATTATACGGCGGAGTTTACCCTGGTGGGAATCACAGAGAGCAATTTCCTGGGTTATACCGGGGGCCATGTCCTGGGCCTCGCGGGGCAGGGAACGGCAAAAGCGGTTCTTCCCCGGAGTATCTCAATTATAGTGTGGATATCCGCACCGAAAGCAAAAAGAATTTTCAGTCCGTGATGGATGACCTGTGCGAAAAGCTAAAGATTCATGAACTGGACACCCTTTTCTCCACTAATCATTTTGTCTAACTTTGTTTTCTTGTGAAATAAGATTAAGTAACCACGCCATATTTTGTCCTAAATTTTTCATATTATTGATGCCCTCTATATCATTCAAAACATCTCCAATATCTTTACCGTAAACCATATTCCAATAAATAGAACCAACAACAAAAATTTCTTTATTCAAGAAAAAATGGTTCATTGTATCAACAGTTGACATTCCTCCAGCGCGGCGCACTGCTGAAACAGCGGCACCCACTTTATGCTTCAATAATCCCGGATTACTTGCTACAACCACACCTGCCCTTTCTAAGAAGGCTTTCATGTTTGCTGATACATCAGCAGAATAAACAGGAGAACCTAAAAGTATACCGTCTGCTTTTTTCATCTTAGAAAAATATTCACAAAACAAATCATCATCAAAAATGCAGTTACCTTTATTTTTACAAGCAAAACAACCACGACAAGGAGAAATAATCTGATTGCCTATTTCTAAAAGCTCTGTTTCAATCCCCTGCTTATTTATTTCTTCCAACACAATATTAAGTATGGTGGAAGTATTACCATTTTTTCTTGAACTTCCGTTTATTGCTAATACTTTCATCAGTTTACCTCTTTTCTTTTTTAAAATTTGGTTTATTATAAACCTTAGAGCATACTCTAAGGCAAGCATTATTTTAAATACCATGAGATAAGAAAGGCGTGATTTTTTGGAAAAATATTACTCTATGAAAGAAGTTACTCAAATTACAGGCTTAAGCGAATACACATTACGTTTTTACGAAAAACAGCAACTTATAATAAACATTAAACGTGATAGCAATAATTATCGGCTTTATAGTGATTTTGATATTCAATGGATACAGTTTCTTACCAAAGTAAAATCTACTAATATGCCCTTAAAAGACATACAAAAATATGCAGAACTAATGGCAAAAGGAAACTCTACTCTTGCAGAACGCGAAGAAATGCTACTTAAACATAAGCAGAGAATAACCGAACAGATAAGTACACTTTCTGACATACTCATACAAATTGATAATAAGCTACAACGTTACCAGCGAATTAGAGAGGGAATTGGACAAAAAGATTTAGAAATATACAACTCTCTAACAATTCCACAAGATTCCTAAGTAGAATTTAATTGGTCTTTTAATCATATATGAGATAATCAGACATGAGAGGAATTCCATAGCCAGTTATAGGTGCTTATACATTTATACACAGGAGAGGAAACCTGCAGACCTTTTCTGTACAGATCGGATGGAGGGAAGGGGCGTACCGGAAATCATATCAACTGCTGTCAGTGATATTGCGGAGATAAAACTGACAGAAAAGGGATATTTCATTTACGCCTATACGGTACAGCTCTATCATTCCAGCCTGCGCCAGTTCTGGCGCGCAGCCCCGCTTTCTGACCGGTGCAGGGAGTTGACAGAAAAATATCTGGACGGACTTAGCTATGTCAATTACAATGTCCTTGTAACGGACTGGGACAGCAGCAACGTGGAGGATATCCTGATGCCATGTCTGTTTGAGGACCTGTACCGCATGGATACGGGAGAGATTCTGCGGCCGGAAAACGGGGAGATACCTGCAGAGGTATATGAACGGATCATGACCACGTATTTTCCAGTCACAAAGGAACGGATAAGGGAGATATGCGGTTACCGCGCAGACACAGACAGCTATCCGTATGAAATGATCTTTTCCAGCCCGTATCCGCCTTTTGGGGAAGTGGTGGGGGATAAGGAGAACCCGGACGGAACGCTGACCCTCTTTGTAGATGGGGTATGGCCGGATTATAACTCGACTGTGCGTTTACCAACATCATAACCGTCCAGCCCTTTGATGATGGAACATTCCGTTATTTATCCAATTCCATAGAGAAAAAGGAGCTGGAGATTCCCGGCGTATACGATATGAAATAAAGGAAGGATTTCCATGGAAATATATATCCAGACTATTATCATAGTGATGACAGGGTTTTTGTGTGCCTGTGGAGGAAAAGAACCAGAGGATTTTTCACTGTCCGGCGCCAGGGAAGGCAGGGAAGAACTTCGGCAGTGGGCTGTGTTTGATGAAGGGCGTCAAGTCTACCGATGGGAGAGAATGGGGTGCGGAAATTACGCACCCCAGTTTCTTCAGTACTTCTGTTCCCGATGTGACACAGATTAGAGAAAATGAAGATGGAACATTTACCCTGACTGTGGATGCAGTATGCCAGATGATTCTGTGCGATGATGCGGTCATAACCCATGAGCTTACAGTCAGATGATTAGAGAACGGCGGTATCCAGTATCTGGGCAATCAGATACTGGATGATGGAATGCTAAATATTTCGGAGTATCAGTACCGGACAGGAATCAGCATTCAATCATAATTCATTGATTGTGACGGTAATCGCCATATTGCATATCCTTTTGGCCGGAGCGTATACTGCGATCAGAGCAGAGAAAACAACAAAAACAATCACGATTCCAATTAGTGCTCCAGACAGCCGCCACTCCACTCCCAAATGGCGGGTAATCAGTCCAATATACAGAAAACGGCTCAGGGGAATCCCGATTCCGAAACCGGCAATCAGGCCGGAAACAGCATAGGTGAAAGCCTCTGCGGCAATCATCCGGGTAAGCTGCTCTCCATCCATACCCACGGCCCGCATTGCCCCGTACTGCTTTGTCCTCGCAGACACACTCATGGAAATACTGTTAACGATATTAAACAAGGTAATGATTCCGATAATCGTAAGGAACCCATAAGTGATCATCCGTGTTGCCAGATAAGTGGTATTGTTCTGCTGATTGGACTCCCTCAGGTCGCTGACAATCACCTGGCTGTTTTCAAAGTCTCTGATCCGTGCCACGGTTTCCTCCGTGGCATTTCTCCCAAGCTGCACACCGATCAAGCAATACTTTTCCGGTCCCATCAATCGGTCATAGGTCTCCTGGGAACAGATTAAAATCTGGCTGTCGCCAAACAGCCCCTGGGACAGGATACAGGAAATCTCGATCTCTGTGCCGCCTATCTTAACGATATCGCCCATCTTTAACGGGTTATTCTTATTAAAAACCGTTGCCGCTTTGTTACTGTTTCCGTAAATTTCTGACAAATCCCCCTGGACAACGCTTTCTTTTGCGTACTCCAGCAGAGTCTCGTCATAGGATACCACATTGACATGATCGATTCCCTCCCTCAAGGACACTGCCGGAATATTGTCTCTGTAGTTACATCCATAGACATTGGAGACCCCTTCCATTTTCCTGATTTCGTCAACCAGTTCACGATCCAGTATCCTTGCATTGGCATACCCGTTCAGCGCCAGATCTGCGGTCGTAACGGACTGGGAAGGCATCAGCAGCTTTGCAAAGTCCAAAAGCACCGAAAAAGAAAGCAGCAAAATAATACCGAGCGCAAAGGACGCCGTCATGAAAAACCATCCTTTTCTGGCCGCCACCGCATGATGGATACCCAGAGAGGATTCGATTTTTAGAAAGCCTGTTCTTGCGGCCCGGCGGACTGCCGGCGTATTTTCTGCATTGCCTGAAACCGCAGATACAGGGGAAACTTTTGCCGCCCGTCTGGCCGGGGACTCTGCCGACAGGAGAACGGTTATGATTCCTACCATGGCTCCGCAGATAAGGCCCACAGAACTTACTTTGAACACCGGCATAGTATCCCATTCACCGCCTATGCCGTAGCGGAGCATCCCGCAGACACCCCAGCTTGCAAGGGTTCCAAGCAGCATTCCCATTGGCACCGCCCGTTTGCACCAGTTCAGCGCTTCCAGACGTACAAACCGGATAATCTGCCGGCGGCTTGCGCCAATACAGCGCATCATACCAAAGAACTGGGTCCTTTGGGCAAGATTGCTGTTCATGCTGCCGGAAATCATCAGTGTGCCTGCCAGCAGCACTAATACGAACAGGATGGCAGCAATCTGATAGAAGCCGTTCATGGATTTACTTTTGCTGTAGCCTGCTGTGCCCATAACGCCGGTGTTTTCAGAAATACTCTCCTCCGGCAGCCCATATTGCGCCGCAAGCTCCTTTTTTGCCTTTGCTGCTTTTGCCGAGCTCTGAAACCGCACGTAAAGGGTTGTGTCATTGTCCGCAATTTTGTTTTGCTCCATGAGGGACGAAAAAGCTCCCTGCGTCATATAGACACCTACCAGATAAGTCTGGCCCTCATAATAACCCTTGTCATCCGTGCCAAGACCGGATACCGTAAAAACCCTGTCACCAGCAGGCGTATGCACGGTTATTTCGTCGCCGGGCCATACCTTAAGGGCGCCGGCGGCATTGGGGCTTAACATGACCTGGTCGTCCTTTTGCGGAAAATCGCCTTCGGTAATGCCGTTTGAAATCTGCTTTATACAGGCTTCTTCCGTACCGTACAAAACCGCCTTTTTTTCATTGACGTAGTAGGGCTGTTCCCCATCAAAGTTAAACACCGAGGAAAAACCTGCCGCAGTCACATCCGGGCGTACCCGGATTCCCTGTGCCGTATCCCGCGAGACATTAGAGAGACTGATATGCCAGTTTCCGTGTTTATTTATCATGGCAATATGTTCTCCTTGGGTCACCATGTCCGCCACACTGAAAATGGCAGTCACAAGGAACACTGCAAACACAATGCACAAAATCGTCATACGGTTCCTTCGCCTGTGTACCTTTGCAGAAATTGGAATAAGGCTGAGATAACTTTTCATTTCCGGCCTCCTTTCCATTCCGGTCCGATCATGGCAGACGTCCCCCGGACATCCCCTGCCCTTCCCAGATCAGTCAGTTCCCCGTCCGATACCTGCAAAACCCGGTCGGCGGTCTGTGCGATACCGCGGTTATGGGTAATCATGATGATGGTCTGCTTGTATTTACGGGACGCTTCTTTAAGAAGGGCGATTACCTCGCTGCTGTTTTGCGTATCCAAATTTCCCGTGGGTTCATCGGCAAGAATCAGAGACGGTCTCGCGATCAGCGCCCGCCCGATGGCGGCTCTCTGCTGCTGTCCTCCAGATAACTGGCTGGGCAGATGATTCCGGCGTTCCTTTAGATTCAGCACCGCGAGAAGTTCCTCCAGATACGTTTTGTCCGGCTTCTGATAATCAAGCAGCATGGGGAAAATGATATTCTGCTCCACCGTAAGCTCCGGCACAAGGTTGAATGCCTGAAAGATAAAACCGATATTCCTGCGCCGGAAAACGGTAAGCCTGCGCTCGTCCATGGAAAAAATATCCCTGCCGTCAATCGTTACCTTCCCCGATGTGGGGGTATCCAGGGCGCCGATCATGTTAAGGAGCGTACTCTTGCCGGAACCGGATTCTCCCACAATCGCCACATATTCGCCCTTTGGAACGGAAAAGCTGACGTCCCTCAGAGCCTTCACAGCAGCATCCCCGCTGCCGTAGGTCTTGCAGATGTTACTGACTTCTAATAAATTCATTGTGTAAATACCTCCTATACCTGAGAGATTAGCACATGAATATTACTGTAAGGCTACTGTAAGATTACAATTTTGTAGGAATCAGAAAATTTATGGTAAATACGGTACCTGCGCCTGGTGTGCTGTCCACCTCGATGGTTCCGCTGTGGGCTTCAATAATCATCTTGGCAAGAGGAAGGCCCAGCCCGATGCCCTGCCGGTCTTTGGAAAAGCGGCTGCGGTAAAACCGCTTGAAAATATGGTGCAAATCCTCCGGGTGAATGCCGCTGCCGTTGTCTCTTACGCAAACCTGGACAAGGTTGGGGAGAGCCCGCCACTCCATCCGCACCGTATCTCCCTTTTGCGTATGGTCCAGGGCATTCTTCACAAGATTATCAATGGCTTCCATCAGCCAGTCGCGGTCACAGAAAAGGGACACCTGATTGGGGCCGGACAGAACGATTTGTTTCTGTTCCTGTTTGGCCCTGTAGGCAAAATGCAGCTGAATATTCCGCATCATCTCCGCCAGGTTTTCCGAAGTCTTTTCAAGAGAGATGGAACCGGCGTCCATCCTTGCGATTGTCAGCAGGTTTTTCACCAGGGCTTCAATCCGGTCAAGCTCCTGCTCCGACAGGGCGGCAAATTCTTCCATGGCAGGCCAGTCCTTTGCCTCCTCCTGCATCAGGCCGTTATAAATGTTCAGGGCTGCCAGCGGCGTTTTGAGCTGATGGGAAATGTCGGATATGGTATTCTTCAAGAATTCCTTTTCCTGCAGTTCATTTGCGGCATGGGCGTTTAACACCGTTGCCAGCGAATTTACACAGTGAAACAGCCGATACAGCTCCCCTTCCTCGTCACATTCGATGCGGGCGCGCGCATTCCCGGAAAGAAAGGAATCGATCTGCGACACCGCATGTTCCATGATCCTGTCCTGGCGGATAAAATACCGGCAGCAGGAAGTCCACAAAGCGATCGCCACCGCCAAGGTAAGCAGTGCAATCCACGGTGAAAACCGCTGATAAAGAAACAGGAAGCAAAGCTCCGCCAGCAGAAGAAAGAATGCCATAATAAGGGAGATCAGAAGGAAAAGATGCCTGATCTCCCGGTTTGCCAAGATCCTAAATACTTTCATAAAAATTTACCCCGTTACGTTCCATTTGTAGCCCATGCCCCGGACGGTTAAAAGCATCCGGGGTTCGCCCGGATCATCCTCAACCTTCATTCTCAGCCTGCGCATATAGACGGTAAGGGAACCGCTGTCGATAAAGCTGCCTTCGCAGTCCCACAGCTTTTCCAAGATCCGTTCCCTGGGCAGCACCACGTTTGGGTTCTGCATAAAAAGGCACAAAAGCCTGTATTCCGCCGCCGTCAGATCCAGAAGCTCCCCGTTTTTGAAAGCCTGTCCTTTAAGCAGGCAGATACGGATATTATTTGACACAAGCTCCGTGTCCGCCGCCCCGAAATCTTTTGCCCGCCGAAGAAGCGCATTGATCCTTGACTCCAGAACACCCAGCTTGAAGGGTTTTGTGATATAGTCATCGCCACCTATATCAAGTCCCATGATAATGTTCATTTCTTCATCGGAAGCCGTCAGAAAGATAATGGGCACCTTGGAAACCCGCCGGACTTTTTTGCAGAACGCAAAACCGGAACCGTCAGGCAGCGCCACATCCAAAACCAGAAGGTCGTATGTTCCGTCCTCCCACAGATGCTCCGCCTCCAGCAGCGTCCTTGCCACATCCAGTGAAAAACCCCATTTTTTAAAAGCAAAAGACAGCCCGTTTACCAGGCTCAAATCATCTTCCAAAAGTAGGATTCTGCTCATATTTTTCACCATTCCTTTTCAAGGCACTGGGGCTGATTTTATCCCAGCCAGATTCTCCTCCATTTTATCCATCACCCGTTTCTTCTGCGCTTCTGTGAGAAATCCGTCTGCTATTGCATCGTCCAAAATCTCTGCCACCTCTGCCATATCATTCCGGTAGGTTTCGGCAGTCAGAGGCACATTCCGGTTCACAAGTTCCGGCCGCATGACAATGGTTGGGTTAAAGGAGACCATAACCGTTTCTGTTTCCATAAGAAATACCCCTTTATAAATGACATATTCTCCTTTCCCATTGTCAGCTTTCAGGCGGTTCAGATCCCGTTCCATGGCTACGGCGTCCGGGTCTTTCTCGCCCCTGTCTGCTTTTACAGCATCTACGACCCTTTGGTATTCTTCCACGGAGTACAGTTCAAAGATGCCTCCAAGGGTCGGGTCATCCTTCCGGAAGTTCAGAGAAAAAGTGCCGGAGGGCATTGCGCCATAAACGGTGATATAGCTTATGACCATGGCAAGGGAAAAGAGGATTCCTGTGAGGGAAACTTTTTCTTTCCTATTCATTTTCATTATATGAAGGACACATTCTTTCATAAGACTTTGCCCAAAACCGGAAGTCAGAAGATTGATTCCGGCTCTCTTTGCTTCTAGTTCTACCAGTAAGTCAGCATAAAGCTTTCGGTTTTCTCCTCCCACGGCCCGGACTACGGCTTCATCACAGGCCAGCTCCATATCCCGGCAGGCCAGGGCAGCCATGAGCCATACCAGAGGGTTAAACCAGTGGCAGACACAGGATATGGTTAGGCACAGCTTTTTCAGTGCATCCAGATGCCGGATGTGGGCCGCTTCATGTTCCAGGATCAGATTCATGCTCTCATTGTCCGCCCAGTCGGTCTGTTTTGGAAGCAGGATCACCGGAAAAAAGATACCATAGGTTAAGGGGGAATCAATCTCGTCCGAAACCCAGACGGTAATTCTGCGGAAGGAACGCTTCTGCTCCAGCCACATGGGAATCCAGGAAGATTCCTTAAGGGGAATTGCTGTGCGGTATTTCTTCATACTGGCGGCATGAAGGTAAGCAATATACAGGCTGACAGCCACAGCGCCGCAAAGCCACAGGATTTTAAGAAGATTCCATCCGAAGTCCGGCCCGGCCCCGGCTGTCTGCCAGGTTCCCGCCGAAAGGGGTAAAGCCGCGGTGATATCCGGCATTTTTCCGCTTAACGGATGCGCCGCAGGCACAGGAAAACCCGCCGGTATGGGAATCATCAGCTTCCACCAGGCAAGCAGCCAGAGCAGCGAAAAAAAGGTTCCGGGTATTCTGTCAGAAAAGAACTTCCGAAAGGCCACAGCCATCAGAATCAGAACGGAAGCCGAAAGGCTCATCTGCAGCAGGTTCATAGGCTCACTCCATTTCATTGATCATTTGCTTTAATTCCTCCAGTTCCTTTTTTGACAGGGTTCTCTGGGATAACAGCGCCGAAAAAAGCAGGGGGACGGACCCGTCAAAGACACGGTTTACAAATTCCCTGGTATCATCCTGAACTGCCTGTTCTTTGGAAAGGAGAGCCCTGCAGACAAAATTCGGTTCCAGGCGTTCAATAAAGCCCTTCTGGATACATTTTTTAATGACCGTGTAGGTGGTATTCTTATTCCAGCCGACGGTATCACGTAGGGTCAGGGAAATCTGTTTGGCTGTCACTTCTCCTTCTTTCCAGATTACTTCCATTACTTTTCGTTCTGAATCAAACAGTGTCTTTTCCATACCCGTGTTCACCTCATATTCATTGTGTGTGTTCTTTATCGTACATTACCTATATACTATCGCAGTAGTCTGTTGATGTCAATGAATAACCGCCGGATATGGTTGATCAGTATTGTTATAGCTTGTCCACATTTTCATAAATTGCCTTTTTATCCTGATCGGACAACAGTGTTTTACTCGTGTCTTTCACAAAGGAAAGAATGAGTAAAACCGCTGCTAAACCGTAAAACCAATAAGTAAAAACTGTGTTCACCTTTACCACCGTCTTTTCCTTTGCTTTTCAACTTTCATTATAGTAAAATTTGCTCAAATTTCCTGTTGCACACGCAACAAAAAGTGAGGACGCAGCTGCGTCATTCCCTTGGGCTCTCTTTTGCGCCTGGTATTTTACACTACCGACTATTTTATATTCGGAAAATTTAAGACACGAGTAGTATTGACAAAGCATTAAGACTGTGGTAGTTTAATTTTAAAAATACTACTGGTGTCTTATGAAAGGAGTTCCTGTTTGATGGCTGTAAAACTTTTTGACTCTGAATTGAAAGTAATGGAGGTGCTCTGGAAAGAGGGGGACATTCCGGCAAAGCAGATTGCTAAACAACTGACCGGGCAGTTGGGCTGGAATGTAAACACGACCTATACTCTCATAAAGCGGTGCATCAAAAAAGGGGCGATTGAACGCTCCGAGCCGGGCTTTATGTGCCGCGCCTTGATCCCGAAAGAGTCCGTCCAAGAGGCAGAAACCAACGAACTGATCAATAAAGTCTATGACGGTTCTGCTGATAAGCTATTTGCGGCTCTGCTCGGCAGGAAGAAACTTTCTGCTGAACAGATCGAAAAGTTGAAACAGATTGTTGGCGATTTAGAATGAGGAGGTAACTATGAGCTTACTGCAAATGAGTTTTTCCGGTGCCATTTTAATTTTAGCGATTGTTGTCATCCGTGCGCTGGCAATTAACAGACTGCCGAAAAAGACCTTTTTGGCACTATGGGGGGTTGCGCTATTGCGCTTGTTGATCCCAGTATCTTTACCGTCCATGTTTAGCGTTTATTCGGTCATAGGTCATAGAACATCCGCTATGCAAGCGGTACAGCAGCCCCCTGTTGCAAATTTTATCCCGGTCACTCCAACCCAGGCTATGACAATGCTCCCAAGTACAGCCGGTATCAATGAAACGGGAAGCTCCATTCCCATATGGACAGTCATTTGGGCTGTTGGCGCACTTATCTGTTTCCTGTTTTTTGCAATTTCGTATATCCGATGCCGTCGGGAGTTTCAGACCTCTCTGCCTGTGGAGAATGATTTTGTAAAAAGCTGGCTCATTACACATAAAATAAAGCGTCAAATCGCCATTAGGCAGTCCAGCCGGATTTGCGCCCCTCTCACCTACGGCTTTCTCCGGCCTGTGATTTTGATGCCAAAGGGTACAGACTGGAATGATACAAAATCGCTTCCATACGTTTTGGCCCATGAGTATGTTCATATCCGGCGTTTTGACGCTTTCACGAAGCTGGTTTTGGTTGTGGCACTCTGCATCCACTGGTTTAATCCGTTGGTATGGGCTATGTATATCCTGGCAAACTGTGATATTGAACTTTCCTGTGATGATGCGGTTGTTCGGCTTTTTGGAACGGGAAACAAGTCGATTTATGCGCGGATACTTATCAGTATGGAGGAAACAAAAAGCGGTCTGACCCCGCTATGTAACAGCTTTAGCAAAAACGCCATTGAAGAAAGAGTGACCGCTATTATGAAAATCAAGAAAACATCGTTGATTGCCACATGTGTTGCGGTTGTTTTGGTTGCTGGAGTCGCGATTGCTTTTGCCACTTCTGCCGCAGCAGGAAATAATCGGTTAAGCCCTGTTCCTAATACTGGCTTTACCAACGAAGAATATAACAAGCTGTTTGCGTTACAGCTTGACGGTTATGAGGATATGACCGTTTCCGAGTTTCGGACACAGATTTTTGAATTGATTGATACAGTCGAATATAGAGAGCTTCTGGAGCGTTTTTCACAGGACCAAACGCTTTATGATTTGAAAGACAACAATGAAGCCGCCTCATTCCTGTTTAATGTGTTAGAACCGCTTATTGCTGAAAGATGGCAGGAAAGAGACTTCGGCGGCTATGCAACGACAAATTATGTGGCATCAGACAACGCGACACTGGAATATCAACTCACGATGACGATACTGGATGCAGACACGCTGACCGTCCGGGAGTACAACGATGCGCGGCTCGGCGTTGTAAATGCCATGCCAGCGCTTTTACAGGGAATGTCTTTGGAAGAACTCCAGGGAGATCAGACGGCGGCGCTTCAATCAAAAATTGAGGGCCTTGCCCAGGCGCACAGCCTTAAATGTCTGCAACTTTCCATTCAATTTTGGTTTATGCCGCTTTCTGGCTATGTAGATACCCTGCCCGCCAGTACCGATGATCCCGGCTTCAATGAACAAGAGCCGCGCCAGTACGGATATGGCACAAGCGAGGAGTATGCCTCACTATTGGCTCTCAAAACCCCCGATTACCAACAGATGACCGTGGCTGATTTTAATGCTGCCTTGCTGGAATGGGCTAACGAAAACCTTGACGGATGGGATCGGATTGGGGAGGATGCCGCACGAAATGATTACCGGGTGGAACTCTCGGCGGAGGAACGTGCTTTTGTGACGTTGACGAGGACGCTTTCTGGTGAAGAAAATTTCCGTATGATACAAAGCCTGAATACCGGACGCCCGGAGGAAGATCCGTGGTTTGCTGGAACCATCCTTTCAAAAGATACGGAAGACGGGGGCTATGGCGCCTGGTGTAATTTGTGGTATCAGTTTTCCTATCACATCGCAGACAAAGATCGCTTGACGATTGGCGAGCGTGATTACGCGATCGGCGGTATCGTCAGTGCCATAGAAGCCTTTTGGAATGAAACCCCGCTGGATGATTTGCTGACGCTGACCGAGCGCGATGTCGTAACGAAAATGGTTTCTTTGGCTGATGAATATAGTACCGATCTAATCACAATCACAATTGACGAAAATCAAGTGCAGTTTGAGGGCATGGACGAGAGAGAAAAGTCTAAATTTTGATTAAGGCAGCCTAACGGCGGTATCTAAGGAGGTATCGCCGTGGCTGTTTTTGCTTTTCATAATACCCACGCTCTGCGTCAGTTAAGCTTTTTTAATGGCGAAAGTACCAGCAGCGCGACACCGCCGCCTAAAAGGGCTGTTAATAGCTGTGGTATAGAGAACATTTATGGCGGATGTCCCGCGAACAACAAAAAAGGACATTCGCCATTCCAATGAATAGAAACGCTATGGCTGAATATCTTAACGTGGAACGCAGCACGCTTTCACGAGAGCTGTCCTATATGAAGCGCGATGGGGTCATTGATTATCATAAAAACACGTTTCGATTGCTTTGAGCGAATCACATATTTATTCCATAACCAGGGGCTGTCAACTTGCGACAGCCTCTGGCTGTTTATATGTCCTGTACCCTGTTCGTTCTACAAACGCTAACATGGGGCGACTGTGCTTCGGGATGTAAGGCCGTTGTTCGTTTTTCTAAACTTTTTCAAAATGACTGTGACCTAAACGATTATTTTTCGAGTAGATAGATGAAGAACTCTATCTGGGGACAAAGGAGGTATGGAAATGGAAGATGACAGCATTGTCAACCTTTATTGGGCGCGCTCTGAAAATGCAATATCAGAAACATCTAAAAAGTACGGAAATTACTGCTATTCCATCGCTTATGGCATCCTCGGAAATATAGAGGACGCAGACGAAAGTGTAAATGATACTTACCTTGACGCATGGAACAGCATTCCGCCCCACCGTCCGTCTATCCTCTCAACATTTTTAGGTAAAATTACACGGAGAATATCTATTGACAAATGGCGTGGACGTACTGCAAAAAAGCGAGGCGGCGGTGAGATCGTGCTGGTACTTGACGAACTGTCTGACTGTATTCCCTCTAACCAAAACGTAGAGCATGAGGTGGAGGCCGCAGAATTGGTACAGCTAATTGACAGTTTCGTTATGTCGCTATCTCCTATGGAACGCCGGGTTTTCATCTGCAGGTATTGGTATTTTG
This sequence comes from Clostridiaceae bacterium, assembly GCA_910574345.1. Classification (GTDB taxonomy): domain Bacteria; phylum Bacillota; class Clostridia; order Lachnospirales; family Lachnospiraceae; genus UBA3402. Next base: position 18,181 of record CAJSZV010000048.1, read on the forward strand.
ACCCGATTAGCGAGATTGCTCAAAGATTTGGGTTTTCACAAAGCAAAGTAAAAATGATGTTACACAGGCAACGGAAAAATCTTCTAAACCGGTTGGAAAGAGAGGAATTTTTGTAATGAAAGTTGAAAATATTTTGGATGCTGTTGGAGCGATTAACGACGAGGCTGTGCAAGATGCGAAAGCATATAAGCGGGCCCGATACAATAAAGCGGTCAAATGGGGGGCTATGGCAGCTTGTGCTGGCCTGATTATCACAGCAACAGCACTGACACTACCGGGCATTTTGAGGGAACCGAGCGGTGGCCCGAACATTCCCGGCGGCATTGTTACTCCAGGGGAACATCCGGAGGGTGTTGACCCGGTAATTGAAAGTATGGCTGTATATCCGGTCACCGAGGATATTCGAGATGTTTTAGATGTGACCATAGAAAGCGTTGATGAGAATACCGCCTACGGAATACCGGGATTAGGAAATCATTTGCCTGCTGATTTGCCCGGTGGCTATCATTTTGGCAAGGCCAGTCTATATGAAACAACTATGAAAAACGGAACAAAATATCACTTACTTCGGGTAACTTATACAACAGGCAATGATGAAATAACAACGGCTCCCGCTAACGATGATGGCGGAGTTGCAGTTGCAGACCCAAGCCTATTTGGTTCAAGTTTTGTTGTTCTCATTATGGACTATGAGCCAAGGACAAATAAACCTATTTACTCTTTTGAGGATTTGCGAGAATATTTAGAAACAAAAGACGACAATGGAATCTTTCATTTTGCTTATGAGGATGTGTATATTGGGGTTTCTCCAGATGACCTTTCTGCGGAAGAAATCCTTGATGTAGTGAATTCTATTCCATAAAGCATGTTCACAAAGATAATGCCAACGGAAAATTCTCCGACAGCAGATTGATATTTCCTATGGCCTTGTGGAAGTACTCCCTGCTCAATGATCTGAAAAACGGAGAAACGGCATAGCCGAAGCTACGCCGTTTCCCGAAAACAATCCTATGCTGTTTTATGAGTGCCGCTTTTGACAAGGCTTTCTTTATACATTTTTTGATAGTAGCCTGTTGATGTCAATGAATAACCACTGGATGTGGCTGATAATATAATTGAACCGATAAGTATAATAGGGTTATAGGGAAGCTTACCTACAATAATGCTGATGTAATTCGTATATCTTTTGTTTCATTAGCTCCACAAGTTCTGGTGGTTCTAAGACAGTTGCATTGATTCCAAATGGCAGGAAATAATCGGCAACCCAATCCAAGGTTGCATGACGTATTTCCATGTCGATGATACCGCCGCCTGTTGGGAATGTTTTTAATCCCCTTGCCAGTAAAAATTCAGTTTCGCAGCGTTTAACACCTATATCGGTTAGCTGAATCTTTATGTGGTAATCATTTCCGATTTCTAACCTTTCGAGATATTCTTGAATGGACGCAGGAACAGGAAATTTCCCTTTAGGATATGGTTTTTCCTCTATTATTTCCTTTATACGGTCAATACGGAACTCTCTGATTTGATTAGCAACGGTGCAATATGCAGGGCAATACCAAAGCCCATTCATAGCATATAGCCCAATCGGTATAATTGTGCGTATACTTTCAGAATGTGTTGATGAATACTGTATTGTTGCTGAACAAAAGCATACAAGGAACACATCATGTATTCTTTCAATGGCTTTTGCAAAGGAGAGTCTATGAACAAAGACACCAGCAAGACCAGCCACACCACCGCCCTTCTGGATGTGAAGCCCGATCTTGTGAAGCGGATAGGAAATACCACCTTTGACATACATATCCATTTCAGCGAAACGAGCCGGGAAACGCTGCGCACAGAGATGGGAAATTATACGCTAAACAGCGGTGACGCTCTTGTTTTTGACTCGTCTGTCAAGCACACCTATATCAATGAGCAGGATGTAATGCTTACTTTTATGGTGGTAAATTTCTATCCCAATTAAAAAAGCGGGCTGTAATCGGAATTCTTAAGAGATTTGTCAGAAAATATTCGTTGACGCACTTGGACTACTATGATAGTCTATTGGTTAGACAGACTATCATAGTAGTCTGTTTTTTCAAAAGGTGCGCACCTGTGAAGATAAACTAATAAAAAGAAAGGATTTATACCATGTTCCATCATACAAAGAGAAACCTTACAGCTTCAGGAATCATGTGTCTTATGCTTATGGCTGCCGGACAGACTGCCTATGGAGCAGCGTCTGCCCCGCAGATATCCACGGTTTGGACCCAGGAAGTTCAGAACCCGGCGGAGGATCTTACTTTGGGAGGGCTTTTTGAGCTTTATACCCCGGAAGAATACGAGGAATCCATCAACCAGATTAAAAAATACATGGGCGCAGACCATGCCGATGTCAAGGCCATGGAAGCGGACCTGGACAAACTGAAAGCAGATAACGGCAAAGGTGAATTTGTCATTTACAAAGGCGCTTTTACCGTATCCACAGAAACTACCATCGTTGCCTTCAATCCCACAATCGTTATGAGGCCGGATCTGGCAAAGAGCGCTGAGGAATTGACAGCAGAAAACTATAAAAAGGATATTGAGGATGTAACAAAACTTTTAGACCAGGCCGTAAAAGATAAGACCGTAACATCAGACCAAAAGGATTCTATCCTGAAAAAGATGAATGAAAATCTGGCGAAATTAAATTAGGGCGGCTGCCATATATGGGAAAGCAAAACGGGCGTATCTTCTAAACGGTGATGCGTCCGTTTTGTTGCATGGATAATGCAAAAATAAATTTAACGTACTCTCACGGTATTTGTAAGAACAAATCCTACTTTTTTATACAGCATGAAAGCTTTATCATTCCATTTAGCAACATGTAACAAAATAGGCTCATTACTGGTTTGGCGAATATGGTTCATTCCCCATAATAAAAGTTGTTTTCCATATCCCCTGTTTTGAAATTCCTTATTGACGATCAAATCGTCTATTTCGTTTCCATAACAGGCAATAGAACCAATAATTTCTTCCCCACTTACAAGCAAGAAAATATCCTTACTTTTTTCACGAACTTGTTTATAATCATTCAAAAAATTATACGGCTCAATAGCAAGAAATTTTCGCATTTCATAAAAGCAAGTATTATATATTTTCATGTATTGTTGAAAATACTTTTGCTCAAAAGGAATACACAAGATATTGCTTTTTTCAATATCATCTTTTACATATTTCATTTCATATGCTATTATTTCCATGTTGTAATTTCCCTTCTGCAACCCTCGATTTGTTGTCTTTACCTGATAGCATTAAGACGCACTAAATTATTATCTATTATGTAAGCAAATTGCAAATTAGCTTATTAAACCTGTCGCTTTCGCTCCATTGAGGAAAGTGACAGGATTCCTCAAACCAGTAAAACTGTTTTTCTGTTTCAATCCGGTCGAAGTATTCCTTTGCAAGAGCAGAGGACACATGGTTGTCATATCTTCCCTCGATAAATATGATTGGAGCGCCATATTGTGTTTGGGCTTCAAAGTTTGTTTGCATGACTTCCTGCCACAAATATTGTATGGCTTGCAGACTGCCCCTCTGGTGCCGAATCAAATCGGCGAGTGTGTAATATCGAGAGAGCAAAAAGGGAATGGCTAAATTATTATAATTTGTTCTTCCATAGAGGGAACCCTTGTGTTTAACAACCTGCCTGGTCACAAAAAGCAGGTCATTCAGCCAACTGTCCGTTTGATAGGAGCAATCAATCCTCCTGAGTTTTTCCAAGTCCTTTTTATCAGCATGTGCCAGAGCATATTCATAGGCTGATTTGCTGGATTTTTTCATATTGACGACTTGCCCACAGCCGATATAAGTATGCACTAATTCCGGGTATGCCTGGACAAAGCGCAGCCCCAGAATGCTCCCCCATGAATGACCGACCAAATACACCGAACTTTGATGAAACCGGGGCAGCAAATAATCCACAAGTGTGTAGAGGTCATTGACAAAAATGTCAATCGTAACGGGCCCGTCAAATTTATAATAGGACTTTCCCGCACCACGCTGCTCCCATATAACAACCGTGAACTGCTGTTCTAACATTTTATTGTACGTCATTACCAAGGGAAACGCAGCGTCTCCGGGGCCACCATGCAGATAGATCAGCAAAGGAGCCTTTTCCTTTTCTGCACGTATCGAAACAAACTGCGGCACACCGTTTACATTCAATTTTAACTGTTTGTCTATATACATGTTTCCTCCAACTTCTGTCGGTGCGCCTCCATTACCAAGACAGTCCTTTCTCCCAAGAGTTAACAACAGTGTAGTTCCATGGCGGCCTGTTTTTTGAAGAAGACGCTTTCATTCCATTGTTTATAATATTTTCTTGGGATATTGGCTTATCTATGAATTTTCTAATGCTTTATTTATTGTAAATTGCAGAAATCATTTATATTATACTCTTTCAATAATTCCGCTTTTCTCTATTTTATTCCAACGTTTGAATACAATTATTTCCGCATCAGTTCCATAGCCGCTGTACTCAGACACCATGAGATATTTCTCATCAGCGATAATTCCATAACATCTGTCGCTGTCCTTTTTATGAAGCTGATTCCCTAAATAAATCCTGTTATCATCCCAAAACTTTACGGTCTGGCCGTTCGGAAGGGTATATTCAATGTTGGCAAAGGAACCTTTCAGCGCATTCAGCTCTGTGACTTCTTCCATATCCGGAATCTGCAGCCCATTAAAGGCCGCAATCAGCTTTTCTTTTAATTCGCTTAACGCTGTTTTCCCTTTTTTACAGCACTGTGCAACAAGGCATTCTGCCCCAAAAGGCTGTCCTTCTGTTGCTGCACATCCGTTACAAGTGCTGCATAATTCACAGTTCGTACAATCAATTCCGCAGATAGATTTCATTCTGTTTTCCTCCTCAAATTCTCTTTTTTACAGCTTCCTTATGGGAAAAAATATATACCCTTTCCCGGTCTTTGGACAGGTAAAATCATGGACGGCACCAGCCAGAGCAATACCTTTGTCCTTCAGATATTGGATTACTTCTGAAAAGGTATTATCATTTTCACGTTCCATATAAATATACTCATAGCCGGGTATCACCCATTTTGTCCAGCCATCGGGAGCCTCTGCATCCTCATTACACTCCACCCCTGCAAGGTAAAGTCCTTTCTGAAAGCCTTCCCATGGCTGGAAGGAACGGGAAAAGTCAGACATTGCGCCCCATATTCCGCTGATGTTCCCATCTTCCTCTTTCTTTGCCAGATGCGCGATTTCTCCAAAATGGGAATTCGCCTCATCCCATAACTTCTGAATAAAGCCGGCTCCGTCCGTTGTCGCCCCTTCTTTTCCGATTACAACAAAGGATTCTTTTTTGCATGTTTCGATTTTCATTGATTTGTTGCTCCCTTTGCTTTATGTTTCATTTCATTTTAAAGGCTCGTTCTTTTTCTCGTTTTGGATATATTTATCATAGCGGCACTGCTCAATGACTGTGCGCCCCAGTAATATGATCGCCTTTGCCGGACAGGAACTGATGCACCGGTAACACATGGTACAGTGTTTTCCGGCAGCCGCTTTTCCGTTTTTCAGGGTAAGGTTGTCTGTCGGGCAGAGCCGGGTACAAAGCCCACAGCCTGTACAGGCATTACTGATTTTTAATTGATCCGAGTAACTTTTGGTTTTGCCGTAGTACCACAAACGCTGGCAGAGTAATCCGGCGATTCGGTTATAAAGATGCAGGCCGTTTTTGGGATACCTGCCTTTCCTGATTTCCTCTGCACATTTCTCAATCTTTCTGTCTGCTTTCCGGATGATTTCCCGGTTCTCCTGAAAGGATTTTTTCAGCAGCTTTACATCGCAGACAGAATCAGGCATACGGATATGGAAACCGCCAACGATTTCTGCACCATACTTTTTGAGCAGCCGTGCCGAGCAGCCTGCGCCGTCTCCGCTGAACAATCCCATAGTGGCAACGCAGAGTATTTTTTTACCCTTCCAAAGATCCGGATGGCTTTTGATAAAATCTTTTACCATGATGGGAACGTTTGAAAACTGAACAGGATATGCAAAAACAATAAAGTCATGCTGTGATAATAAATGTACCGCGTCTTTCTGCTCCATCGGAACTGCCTGCGCAGTTTTATCCAGTAAAAAAAGCAGCTTTTTGATACAATGTTCTGTGTTTCCCGTACCGCTTAAATAGATACCTGTCATATTTTTTCCCTTTCAAAATTGGAGTAATGACCACGTCCCTGCACCATGGTTTCTGATTTATCTTCTTCTGTCAATTTTACTGCTATTGACCGATTTTGGGAAGGCCGAAAACAAACGTCTTCTCAAAATCGGTCAGTGGAGCAATAATAAATTAAGTTCATTCTTTTTTAAGATGTTTTAGAGGCTTTTTAGAGACTACTCTGATAGAATGGACAAAAATCCGCAGAAATACTGGATAAACTGTGGATTGAATTTTATATGAGAGGAGAGCAACATGAAAAAGAAAACAGGAAAAATGATCTTATTGGCAGGGGTGCTGTGCATCCTGAGCCTTGCGGTATGTGCCTGCGGAAAGACGGAGGAGGCATCAGATACCCAGGAACCACAGGTGGTTCAGGGCGAGCCGATCCCGGAGGATGATACAGAGGACGATGCTTCTGCTCCGGAACCGGAAGCGGATGCGGAAGGAACCGACACCGGGAATGAACCGGAGTCACCGGAAGCATCACCAGAACAGCAATCCGGTGAAAGCAGCAGCCAGGGAACAGACAGCACACAGAAAGAACAGCCGGAAGCACAAAGTCAAAGTACGTCTGGCACATCTGCAGAATGGGTGGACAGTACTCCCAATCTGGAAGGGGATATCAAAGAGCTGAAGGATGGGCAGCTTACCGTGGTAGAGGCCATTACAGAAAAATCAGATAATGGAGGTGATATCGTAGTGTCTCCTGGCAGCGGGGATGATTCTGAGTTTAACAAGATTGCAGTTACATACGATGAAAATACCCTGTTTGCTATAAAAATAATTTACGATGGAGGGGCCAGATCTGAAATGTCAGCAGCAACAGCGGCGGACCTGGCATCCGGCCAGTTCATTCAGGTATGGGGAAGTTCTTCCGGCAGCGGACTGAAAGCAACCCAGATTTGTATTGTAAAAGTGGCCTGAGCCATTGCCTGCCCTCTTTTGATAAGGAGAAAACCCTTGTTAGGAGAGGGCAGTTTTTCTTAAATAAAACCTTTATTTCCTGCATTTCATTCATAAAAAACTGGCATGTCTTAAAAAATTTTGCAAAAAGGTCACCTTTCGTCTTCTGATTGCGTGTCATAAGTATAACAGCATCCAGTCGAAGAATACCCGAAAAGATTTTCGGGCACGGATGTAGTTCGCAGGGACATCTTCTTGGCCGTCTTATGCCGGACAAGAAGCATCGGGTGTCCGACCGATGTGGAAAACCGGATAACAACGGACTTACAAGCAAGCTTGACGTCTGCTGTTATCCAGTTTTCCCCGTCCTGCGAACGGTAACGGGAATTCTTCCGGGGCCGGGTATTTTGAGCGATGGATGTGGAACAGGAAGGAGATGGAAAGATATGGACCTGGAAGCGGCAGTAAGGAAACACAGCGAGATGCTGTACCGGATCTGCATTGTGATACTCGGCAGTGAACAGGATACCCAGGATGCCATTCAGGAGACCTTCTGCAAATATCTGGAGAAAAAACCGAAATTTGTGGACGGCGAGCATGATGAATATTATCCCCTTTGGGAGCCACCAGTTTCCCGCTTCAGAGCCACCCGGAAATTTCTTCCTTGAGAGCCACCTCAGACACAAGATATAGTAATACTGC
>CAJSZV010000049.1 GCA_910574345.1 Clostridiaceae bacterium
CTTTGACTACAACTATATCTTGTATCTATAGGCGGCTCCCAAGCATTAAAATAAGAACAGATTTCAGGTGGCTCTCAAGCTTTAAATTAGTGGCTCCCAAGTTTTAGAATAATCACTTGAAATTTGAAATAGGGATTTTTTACAATGGAATTAGGAAACTAAGAGGAGGCTGTCGTGGCGGGACTGGGTGGTATGGGAAGAGGCTGCCAGAGAGGTATGGCTATTTTTTATAGAAGAAAGGGGTAGTGTGGAATGAAGAACAGGAGAAATCGTGAGAGGATTAGAGGATATAAGAGTGGATATGGGCGGAAGAAAGAGCCGAAAGGGGCCAGGGTTCCGGTTTGCCCTTATTGCGGCAGGGTGTCGGTATTGCGGCCGGCGGAGTATGTGTATGGGGAGAATACCATTGTGACGGGGAGCCTTTTGTATGTGTGCAGCGGCTATCCGGCCTGTGGGGCTTATGTGGGGGTCCATGAGGGGACGAAAAAGCCAAAGGGGACGCTGGCGGATTCGGAGCTTAGGAACAAGAGGATTCGCGCCCACAGGGCCATTGACCGGATTGTAACGGCAGGGTGCATGAGCAGGGACGGGGTGTATGTGTGGCTTTCGGGGCGGCTGAACCTTCCGTATGAGGAGACCCATATCGGGTATTTTTCGGACTATCTGTGTGAGGAGACGATCAGGGAGTGTGAGAAGGTGATGGAGAACTGGAATGGGAACCGGAGAGGGAGGGCGGCGTGAAAGGGGAATCGTGAGAGAATTTAAGGGGGTTGAGGATTTGCCGATGAATGGCTGTGGTGCGGTTATATGGTGGAGGCATTTTACATTTTGACAGGGGAGGAAGATAAGGAATGAGGCTGGAACCGTCTGAGGAAATGATGTACAGGAGAATGGACTGGAAGGAGCGGCTGCTCCTTCTTTTTCCGTTATTGGGGATTTTGGCGTCTGTGGGGCTGTTGTTGATTGGGTCTGGGCGCTGGAGGATTTGGGGAGTGGCTGTTGTGGGGATAGCTGCTGGCGCTATGGCAGCGGTCTGGGTGGTGTATCGGGAGATTCAGAGGCGGATTATGCCGCTTGTGAACTGTTTTTTGGAGGTTCAGGGTGACTGTTTTGTGGCGGTGCAGCCGTTTCGGGATGGGGAGTATGAGTCCTGCAGGATTTATTTTGAGGAGATTGAGGGGCTGATTGAAGGGAAGCGGGGGAAGGGATTTTATGTGCGGGTTTCTGGGGAGGGGAGGAGTGTGGTGCAGAGGAAAGAGAGGGGGAGAGTGATGTTTGTTAGTTCGGAGGGGTATGATAGGGGGAAGTTTTGGATAGTGTATGAGAAGATAAGTGGAAGGGTGCCAGAAAAAATAGGCAGGGATGAGGACTAATTGGTCTGTATATCATGGTGATTCTTGCATTTTTCTATACATATCTAAAATGGTTGCAAATAGGATTCTTTTTTTGTAGAATATAGATAGAAAATACTATTAATTGGTAGTAAAAAATACAATTGAAAGGGACTATCATGAACAATTTTTTATATGCTATGAAAGAGTCCTTTGGAAGAATGCAAAAGGAAATTCATATAGTATTAAAAAAGTCAACTGTTACAGACAAAGACAAAAATGAATTATTCTTATGTGTGGGAAACTGTTTGCATAGCATATTGGATTATGCTGAAAGAGTAGAAGTGGAGGAAGGAGAAAAGGGGCTGTTATCAGCTTTTAGATATGTAAATAATAGTTTGAAACATTCTAAAGAGGTTGTAGAAATAACAGAACAGCAGGGCGGGGTTTCATTTCCTATTTCTTTTCTTCTGACAATTCCTAGAAGAGAAGTGGTGTGGTCTGTTGTTGATAATGGAGATAAAGAGAATCAGAAGAAAAATTATAAAAAGTATCTTGCGGGAAAGAATGTAATTGAAACTTGCGAAAATATAATAAAAATTCTTGAGAAATATAATTTTTAGAGTTTAAAGTTTTTGTTACTGTCTAAATTTAGCATAATAGTGGACATATAATTGGGGAATGGTGTATGACAAAAGAAATTGAGACAATAGAGGAATTTATAAAGGAATCATTTGTATTGCAAGAAGAAATAGAGGATTATAATAAGGGGTGGGAGTCAACTCACCATAAGGCATTAGTTTTTAGAGGACAATCGAGTGAAGCATATGAGTTGCTCCCAGCTATTGGAAGGGGAAGGAAGTTTTCGTGTGATATTTCTATTTTAAATCAAGAACGCAATCTAATAGAAATGGCGAAATATCAATTACCACATATTTTCAGGTCAGATTTGCTTCCAATTGATTTATTATCATTACTACAGCATTATGGGATACCTACAAGATTATTGGATGTAACATCGAATCCGCTTGTTGCCTTATATTTTGCTTCTTTTGATGATAACATAGATGGGGAAGTATTTGCCTTTGAATATAACGATAGTGATAAGACTAATTACCCAGTTATCAATGCGATAGCAGAAACATATAAGTTTGCATTTACAACGTCCAATCCCCTTTCATTATTTTTTAGGGCAGTTATTAATCAACCTTATTTTAATGAGCAAAGGGGACAATTGGTTGATAGAAGCAATGAGTACGGAGGAGCTTGGATAAAGGGGTGTTGCGAAAAACTGATTTTCGTAAATGCGATAGAGCAAATTGAGAGGCAGAAACTACAGCAAGGGTCTTATATACTTTTTCCGAACCAAATAACCGAATATGGGGATACGGATTTTTGTTTTAACAAAATAATAAAACCTATTGATAAGAAGGACGAACAGATTAAAAAAGTATTCGTTATTAAGAAAGAAGGAAAATCTGAGATTCGTAAAAAACTGGAGTTTTTAGGAATCTCAGAAGCAACATTGTTTGCCGATAATATTGATATTATTTGTAAAAATATAGTGGAACAATGCAGGAAAATAAGAATTTAAACCTATATAGCAAACAGCGATTGGAGGACTTGGCATGGAAAATTTACAAGAAGTATTCGAGAGGATGATTCCAGGTTTTCAGACGATTTTTGGTAATGTATTGGAGGGGATTATCTTATATGGTTCTGTTGCGAGAGGAACACAGACAGAGGAATCGGATGTTGATATAGCGGTAATTGTCAGGAAATATACGGAAGATATGCATGACAAAATGATCGATCTTACGGTTGATTTGGAATTAGAGTATAACAAGGTCTTGTCTGTTCTCCTTATTGATTATGATAATTTCAGGGAGTGGGAAGATGTACTTCCGTTTTATAAAAATATGAAGAAGGACGGTATTATGTTATGGAGCGCCGCATAATAGACTTATCGAAATATCGCTTTGATTGCTGCCATGAAGCATTAGAGGACGCAAAAATCATGTATGAAGCTGGCAGGTACAAAAATGCACTTAATCGCGCATACTATTCCATTTTCCATGGAATGCGTGCAGTGAATGCTTTAGATGGTTTTGACAGCAGCAAGCATAGTGGAGTGATTGCGCATTTTAATCAGAATTATGTAAAAGAGGGAATTTTTCCAAGAGAAACATCGAAAATAATCAGGTTGGCTTCAGAGAAAAGAGAGAATGCGGATTATCTTGATTTTTATGTTGCCTCAAAAGATGAGGCCGAGGCGCAAATAGAAAGAGCAGAGACTTTTAGTAAGTGGATTGGGGAATATTTAAGAACAAAAGATGTTTTATAGTGAAAAGGTCGGTTAGAGATAGCCGGCTTTTTGGTTTATGAGAGGAAAATAGAAAAATGTTTTTTGAGGATGTTGACATAAAAGGATAGTGTGTGATATGCTAAAAAAAGAACATGCGTTTGTGACGAGGTGCTGAAATGAAAAAGAAGTTATCAAAATATTGGTTTCTGATTATACTTTTTGCCCCCTTTTTTCTTATATTCTGTTTTCATATAGGGTTGGCATTAGGAGCATATTTTGGTATTAATATTAATGCTGATGATATTTCAACGAAAGACTGGTTTATGTTTGCAGGCAGCTATTTAGGCGGAGTAATGACATTGGTTGGTGTGACAATTACAATTCGACAGGAGAGAAGAAATCAGCGTTATGAGGACAATTTAAGTAATATAGAACAGGAAAGAGAGCATTTAGGGGCAGCTATAAGTGGACTAAATACAATTATTCCCAAAACGATATATCAGAGATATATCAATCTTCCTGTTACACCGGAAGGATATAATTCATCGGATGTATCATCGATTATACAATCAATTGATCAGGAACGGGAAACTATTAATAAAATAAGGATGGAGGCAATATTTTTTACAGATATTTATGATTCGGCTTCATGCAAAATATGTAACAATGTCTGCAGTCTGAAAGAGATTCGTTTGGAATTTCAAAAAATATATGATGAAATCGCTAAACAATTATTTGATATATATCTGAAAATAGAGAAATATATTACAGTAAATGAGGGCAATATTGTAAATAAAAAAATGGTAGCCAATTTTCGCCAAATGAATAAGATTTTACTAGAAGAGGGGAAGCCTCCTATGTATGATGAATTGGCAATTAAAGAGTATGAGAGCAGGATTATTGATATTCAGCCCATGCAGGGGGAGATTCTTCAAATATTAAAGGAGATTTGTGATCTAAATCAAAGAGAGATTGTACAATTAACTGGTTTGGCAAAAGGCTACATTGCGGTAAAAAGGCAGAATGCAGAGAAAACATGTTATCCCAAGACATGAAAAAATAAATCGGAAATACTATATATGGAAAAATAAAATTGACAAACACAATATATAGTGTTACAATGAACGTGACATTGATTTCTGTGCGTTCACAAGAACCACACCAAATGTTTTTGTTCCGGTAAGAGATCCGGAAGTTTAAATTTCAGGCGAAAGTCTACATATGTGCAAACCGGGCAGAAAGTCTGCCGTTAAGTAAGGTATCAGAAATTTTTATGAATTTCTGGTGCCTTATTTTTTTGCATTCACAAGAAGGGAGAGAAGAAATGGGATCAGAGAAATGGCTGCAGGAACTGCTGGAAAAAATCCAGGAACGTATGGGAGAGGAGTACCAGGTGACAGAGGTTGACAAGCCAGAATGGAACGCTGCCGATAAAACCCAGATAGGCATTGTAAAAAAGGGGGAACGCACAGGGATTCTTCTGAATCTGGAGCCGGGGAAGGTAAAACGGCTTAAGACGGGAACCGGTCTGGAGGAAGCGGTCCAGTGCCTGGTGGAAAAATACCTGGAGAAGCGGAGCATGCTGGGGAAGGAATTGCTGATTGGCCAATGGTTTGAAACGATGAAGGAGCGGATTGTCTATGCCCTGGAACGAAAGGAAGGAAATGAGGAGGCTTTGAAGCATATTCCCTGGGAGCCGTATCTGGACATGGCAATGGTATTCTACCTTGTGGAGACGCCGGGAGGGGATACCAATTACCGTGTGATCAGCAGCCATGACCTGGAGGTGTGGAAGGTGAGCAAGGAGGAGATCCTTCAGATTGCCAGAGAGAATACCCCAAGGCTTGGGGAGCCCCTGCTTCTGACAGCGGAGGACGCAGTCGGAGGGAATAAAGAGGGAGAGGAAGCGTCCATGAGGGATATGGAAGGGTATCTGACGGAACATTTCCAGAGGGGAGTATCCGCCTTTGTTCTCACCAATCAGTATGGATTTTATGGGGCTTCCGTGATCCTGTATGACGGCCTTTTGGAACGGATCGCCAGGATATGGAGGGATGACGTCCTTGTGGTCCCAAGCAGTATCAATGAGGTGATGATCGTTCCTTCCTGTGGAAGCACAAAAACCATACAGGAGTGGAGGGAGATCGTTCAGGAAATGAATCAGGAGGAAGTTCAAAAAGAGACGGCACTGTCGGACAGTGTCTATTTTTATGACCACAAGGAAGGGAAACTGTGTATTGCGACAGATGATTACAAGATGATTTTTGACTAGAAAGAAGGGTGCTTTGGACATATTTCAAACTCTGGGATATGTCCTTTCAATACCATATGAAACCAAAGAAAGGAAGGGAAAAAGAATGAAGCGGGAAGCAAAATGGGAGAACCCGGGAAGGGACGGATTGTCTTTACAGGAGATTATGGAAATGTATGAGGACGGATATGAGTTCGTTGTCCAGGCAGGCCATGTAGTTGCAGTGCTGGTGGACTTTTAAGCGGAGGGCATGGCATGAATTATCAGGATGATTTTTCAGCGTCTTTTCCGGAGAAGGAGGATTTCCTGGATTTTTTAGACGGAATTGAGGAGCGCGGGTGTTGGAGAGTGTTTCCCACCAATGAGATCCAGGTATTTTCTCTGACGGAATCCCCTAAACTCTGTCAGGAGATTGAAGCAGAGAGGGAAGGGGCGGATATCTTACAGGATACCAGGGCCAACACGGGGCTTCTTTTAAAGGTGGGGGAGGAACATTATCCCTTAGGCGCAACGGCCATTAAGACCTTGGAGAACCGTGCCCGCATTTCCGGGTATGCCCTTCAGGATTTAAGCAGGGAGAAGCTTGCCAGGGTGTTAAATGACTGTCTGGAAGTGACCAGGGGAAATGCTTTGGTGCGGATTCATGAGGGAAAGGCCAGGGCGGTCCATGGCGGGGACAAGAGCGATTACGCCGTTCTGCCCATGCCGGAGCTGTTTGAGGCTTCGGCAATCCATATGGAGGAGCAGTATGAAAAGGTCCGGTTTCTTTCGGGATATTTTGACCACTGGATGGCAGCGGCTTCCTGGGAGATTCAGGACAGGCAGCTTCTGGACACTTACCGGGACGTGCTTTTGCAGTATGGACAGGCGGCAGACCCGGAGCTGTCGGCCCAGATCAAGGTGCATTCCTCAGATGTAGGAGTCAGCGGGGCAAACATCTTTTATTCCCTGCTTATGGGGAAGGCGAGAAAGCCTCTGGTCCTTGGGGACGCGCTGCGGCTGGAGCATTCCGGCGGAGCCAGCCTTGCGGATTTTTCACGGAATTTAAGCCAGGTGTTTGCCAGATACCGGGAGGCGGTGCAAGGGCTTTCCGGGCTGTTTTCGGAGTATCTGACCTACCCGGCCAATGTGATGGCAAGGGTGATGAAAAAGGCGGGAATCGGAGTGGGGCTGACGGCCAGGACGGCGGAGCTTTTCAAGGCAGGCCACGGGTTTGGAGGCTGCAACGGATATGAGGTGTACTGCGGAATCTGTGAGTGCATATTTTTGGCCCAGAGTGAAGGGGCGGGAGTCCGGGCGCTGACGGATCTGGAGGAAAAGGTGTCGCGGTGCCTTGCGTTTCCCTTTAAGGAGTATGACATTCCTGGGGAAGTCCGGTATTAAAGGATTGAATGTTATTTTGGGGCAGAGAGAAATAAAAGGCAGAGTCGGGAAATGCTGTGGCTGTTCGCAGGATTGAAACAGGCGCGGCGGCCTGATTCTGCCGGAAAGGAGGCAAAAGGACATGGCAAACCGAAGCTATGAGCCGGAAGTGGTGGTGGAGGACATCACAAAGCTGACGGAAAAGGAGTGGAAAGAATACCGTTATCAGGGAATCGGCGGCAGTGACACAGCGGCGGTGTTTGGCATTTCGCCGTGGAAGACAGCCAGGGATTTATATGAGGAAAAGGTTTCCGGCAAAGGCACAGAGTCTGAGGAGGACGGCTGGGTGGCCAAGGAGATCGGGAAACGGCTGGAGGAGCTGGTGGTGCAGATCTTTATGAAAAAGACGGGGCTTAAGCCTTATGCGGTTCGGAAAATGTTCCGCCACCCCCTGTATCCTTTTATGCTGGCAAATGTGGATTTTTTTGTGGAGATTAACGGGGAGATCTACATCATTGAGTGCAAGACGTCTTTTTCCTTCCATATGGAGGAATGGGAGGACAACGGGATTCCCAGGCATTATGAGCTGCAGGGGCGCCACTATATGGCGGTAACCAATGTGAAGGGCGTCATTTTCTTATGCCTTTACGGGAACAATGAGAACACCTTCATCATGCGGAGCATGGTCCGTGATGTTGACCTGGAGGAGGAACTGATCGAGCAGGAGGACTGGTTCTGGAACCATTGCGTGAGGGAGAGAAGGCCGCCGGAGTACACGGAGCCCATACAGCTGGTGCTTCGGAGTATCCGGGAACGGCTGGGCGTAAAGGACTCAAAGGTGGTGGAGCTGCCGCAGGAGCTTTCCGGGTGTGTGACGGAATACCTGGATTTGAAGAAACGGAAATCGGAGCTGGACAGGCAGTCTAAGGAGATGGAAGGGCTGATGAAACGCGCCTATGCCCCGGTGCAGGAGGCGCTGCAGGGGGCGGAGAAGGGCGTCCTGGTTCTGGGGGATGTGCGGTATCAGGCCGGATACACCAAACGGGTGACGACTTCCATTAACAAGGAGGGTATGGAGGCCATGGGGATTCTGTACCCGGATATCTGCCGGGAGTACGCAAAGACCAATGTGTCCCGGAGTTTCTACATTAAACGGGAGAAGGCGGGATAGGAGCGGAAAGGAGGGATTGTTTGACTGCCGGTGAGCAGGTGTTTTTACGGATTGAACTGGAGGTGCTGTTAAAGCGGCTGAAACGGAATCTGGACCAGGTTGGAGTGGAGGTGCTTAAGAGTACCTATAAGAAGGGATATGGGGAGCTTTTGAGGGAGATTCGGGAAAAAGCGGAGACCTATATGAAAGAGGCTGTTTTTAACGGCATGGGAGGATATTTCCGAAAGAATGAGGTTTCGTCCCTGTTCCGGGAATTAAACAGTGTGGTAAATGAGGCAGACACGAGACGGCAGCTGGCTCTGGCGCTTTTTAGGGAGCCGGATATGAGGAAGGTGGAGTGTCTGGCACAGACGATCAGGGAGAGGGCATGGCAGATTGTCTTGAAATACCAGGCATATGCAGAGGAAGAAGGTTTATAAGTCGGGGGTCGCAATGGGAATGGGTTCTGACGGCCTGAATGGAGACAGGGAGGGCCGGAGCCGGTTTCAAAATACAAGGAGGAACGTGATATGGAGAACAAAATTCTGACGCTTCAGGAAAAAATGGTGCGGATTCGGGCAAGGATTCCGTCTCTTGTGAAGCAGGCGTACAGTGAGGAAGTGAGCTATGACTTTATCAAGATTGATGATATTTTCCGGTATTTGACTCCTGCTATGAATGAGTACGGGGTTAATTTTGACATCATATCGGAGGCAGCCACCAAAAAGGATGAGCGGGGGAATCCCATGTTTGTGGAGTTTATTCCTCTGTATCAGATGTGGATTTATGAGGCGGATCTGACGCTTCAGTGGACCAATGGGGAGAATCCGGAGGATCAGTTCCAGGTAACGGCCCATGCCATTGGCTTTCACCAAATGCCGGAAAAGGCGAAAGGAAGCGGGTGGACGTATTGTCTGAAATATTATCTGCTCAATAAGTTCTGTATCAATCAGGGCGGGGACGACCCGGATATGAGGAATGTGGCCCCAGTCTCTGAGGTAGGACAGGAAGAAACAGACGGGACTTTAGACGGTGCGTGGAGCTATGGGGAGGAGAACGGGTATCCCCAGGGAGAAGACATGGAGCCGGCGGCATTTCGGGAGCCGGAAGGCGGTTTCCGGGAACCGGGGGAATGTGTAGAAAATGGAGTCATGTTTGGCCAGGAGCCGAGGAATGTGGAAGATGAGGCGGCAGCCGGCTTGCAGGAGGAGGACAATGATTTTCAGAATGGAGAAGGAATGGCGGAAGAACAAACCGGGGAAATGACTGCGGGATATGTGGCGGAAGAAACGGATGTGGAAGAAGAACCGGCAGGTTATGCTGTGAATCCGTCTCCCATAGGACCGGAGCAGGGGACTATGGTGACGTTACCGGAGAGTGCAGGAAAAATGGCGGATGTGGGAAGAACCAGTCCTGTAAGTGCAGAGTCCAACGTCAAAGGCGGGAGGAATACCCAGAGAGGCAGCCAGAGTGTTCAGAAAGATGTTGCGGATCGTGGAGATGTGCGGAATGTGACAGGTGCAGTCAATGGGAAAAATGTAACTGACCATGGGAATCGGGCGAATACAGCAAGTCTTCCGAATGCGGCAGGAACCGGAGTGTCTAATGCAGCAGGTATGGCCAATGGAGCCGGAGTGTCTAGGGCGGCAGGTATGGCCAATGGAGCCGGAGTGTCTAGGGCGGCAGGTATGGCCAATGGAGCCGGAGTGTCTAATGCGTCAGGCATGGCCAATGGAGCCGGAGCGTCTAATGCGGCAGGCATGACCAATGGAGCCAGCAGGTCATATGCGGCAAACCAAATGAATGGAGCCGGTTCGATACAGCCGCCTGGAAATACGGCTAAAAGTCTGGAAGGCATGACGGTGGAGGAGGCCAGCAACGTGATCTGCAGCTGCGGGTTTTACCGGGGGAAGACCCTGGGAGAGATCGCCAGGAGCGGAGAGGACGGTATCCAGAACCTGAAATGGTTTGTCAACTCCTATCGGGGGCGCAACGAAGAACTGCGAATCGGAGCCAGGATTCTGCTGGAAGCAGCAATGGCGGCATAGGAGGTTACTGACAGCTGCACATGAAGGAGGAAAAGCCGAAGGGTGTATGAACCGAAATTCGATATTTCAGAAGTGGCAGACCTTTTGGGGATAGAACGGCTGACGGAAGGAAATTCTTTCAATGTTATCTGTCCGTTTTGCGGAGACAGGCGGGGGAAGATGAATTTCCGTGTCTTAAAAGACGGGAATCCCTGCAATACATACCGCTGTTTTAATTGTGGTTCCCAGGGCAATATGCTGACCTTGTATGCAGAAATAAAAGGCATTTATGGGGAAGACCGCTACAAGAGGGCTTACCGGGAGATTTTGGAGTCTCTTGGGAGAGCGGGATATGACGCAGCGTCTCACAGAACCAATAGACCGCCTATAGTTTATGACAGGGGAGAGCAGGAGGAACCGGATTTTGAAGCAAGGAGCCGGGTGTATGAAAGTCTTCTGAATCTTCTGCCCCTGACAAAATCCCACAGAAGGAATCTGCTGGACCGGGGCTTTTTGGGGGAGCAGATTGAGGAATTTCAGTTTCGGAGTACGCCTATTTCCGGCACGGAAGGGATTGCCCGGAGACTGTTGAAGGAAGGACACTCTCTTAAGGGAATCCCAGGCTTTTTTGTCAACAGCCGGGGAAACTGGGACGCTGCCTTTTATGGACGGAATCATGGGATTTTATGCCCGGTCCGGAGTATCGGCGGGAATATAACCGGTTTTCAGATTCGGCTGGATTCTCCTTATGATGGAAGGAAGTACTTGTGGTTCAGCAGCACCAATAAAGCTCAGGGCACAGGCAGTAAGAGTCCGGTTGGTTTTTTCGGGGACCCTTATGGAAAGGTGGTGCGGGTGACGGAAGGAATCCTGAAAGCGTCCGCCGCCTATGCCATGTCCGGTTTCAGTTTTCTTGGAGTGCCTGGGGTGAACCAGTATAAAGAGCTGGAAAGAACCCTTGCGGAGTTGAAGGAAAATGGTCTTGAGGAGGTTCATGAGTATTATGACATGGACAAGCTTATGACGGTTTCCTGCCAGGGAGATTACAAGGAAACGGTCTGCGGGAAATGTGGGGATGTGGATTGGGAAACGGGAATCCATGAGGACTTTTTGTCCTGTCCCCATAAGAGAGCCAAGCGGGACCAGATACAGGAAGGGTGCCGAAAACTCTATGAGATCTGCCACAGGCTGGAACTGCGCTGTATCCAGAAACGGTGGGACTGCGGGCCGGATGGAACCTGGAACGGAAACTATAAGGGGATTGATGATTACTGGTGGGGACATTTAAAACGGAGAAGGGAGCAGGAAATGGACCATGTATTTTGCGGAGAGGCTTCTTTTGGAGGCGGTGTACCGTCATGGGAAACGACTGGTTTTGGAGGATGAAAGGAAGACGGAGGAACTTAAGAAAGCCATTGTACAGGCGCTTTTGGAGGTAAAGAGAAAGGCGTCTTGTGAAGCGGAAAACGGTATCCTGTTTTATCTGGTTCTGGGAATGGCACAGAAAAAGAGCCGTATTATCTGCGAAGCGGAGAGCATTTCCCAGTTAAAGCAGATGATGAAACCCTGCCAACCTTATTGGAGCAACGGGAAGTTTAAACAGGGGCCATACCATGTGCCGGAGGAGGAACTTCTGATCTGGTCAGAGCTTTCTCTGGAGGCGGTATTGAGTGCTGATGGTTATAAGCGGTATGCAGAATTGTTTATGGAGCTGTTTCCAGGAGAAGGAGAAAAGATATTCGGAAAGAAACCATTTTCATTATGAGAGGAGAAAAAAGAATGAATTTATGCACATTTGTAGGAAGAATCACTAAGGACCCGGAGATCCGCTATTCCCAGGACAGCCAGATGGCCATAGCAAAGTTTGTCCTTGCGGTGGACCGGAATTACAAAGCAGAGGAGGGCGGGGAATCGGCTGATTTCTTCCCTTGTGTTGCGTTTGACAAGCGGGCGGAATTTGCGGAGAGACATCTTTACAAGGGAATCCGCATTGCCATTAACGGGAAAATGAGGAACAACAATTACACCAACCGCAACGGGGAAAAGGTGTATGGAAATTCCCTGTATGTGGACAACATTGAGTTTGCGGACGGAAAGCGAGAGGAAGGACCGGACTTACCGGCAGAGGCGGCAGGAGCGGCTGGGGCTGGAGGCCAGACGGCAGCAGCCAGACCTGCCCAGGGAGCGGGCCAGACATCTGGTGCAGGAATGTCCCGGCAGGCGGGCCGAAGTGCGGCGGCAGGGACAGGGCAGGCAGCCAGAGCGGGCCGGGCGGCAGGCCAGACGGGAAGAACGGGAACCACTTCGGCGGCAGCTCAGGCGTCCAGAGCAGGAACGGCAGGAGCAGCAGGCCAGACGTCCAGAGCAGTAGCTGCCCAGGGGACCGGCCAGACAGGAGGAACCGGGAATGCACAGGCGGGAGCCAGAAGTACAGCCGCCGGACAGAGAACGGCTGCCAGCCGGAGTGCTGCCAGAGGGGCGGCTTCGGGGACTGGAGCGGCAGGAAGGTCTGGAGCAGCCGGGAACACAGCAGCCAGGGCAGCGTCTGCCTATGGGGACGGCTTTATGAGCATTCCGGACGGGATTGAGGATGAAGGGCTTCCCTTCCATTAATGAGATGGCATAAAGGGGAAGGCTCAACAGCAGGTTTATGGGCTGGCAGAATGGAGAGATCTGTTCTGCCAGCCTTATTTTAAATTGCAGAAGTGAAAAAAGATAAAACGAAAAAGGAGAATGTTATGAGTATAGAGAAAATCAGAAAGACCGGAACCATGATCTTGGCAGGAGCCTTTGGCATGGTGGTGATCCAGCTGGTGGCTCCTATGATCCTTGGGATTTTGGTGCAGGGAGCAGCCCTTGCAGTCCCGCTTGCTGTCTACCACGTTTTTGTGAAGGAAAAGTGGAGGATTAAGCTGGTCCGGGGAAATGGGGAAACCTGTGGAGAAAGGCAGGCAGAGCCTCCCTATGAGTCTGATCCAGGATTCTTGAATGGGAATCCATTTGATGGGGAAGGGACTCCCTTTGACCGTGTGAAGGAGACGGAGCCGGAAATAACAGAAACCGAATCAGAGGATGAGAAACAGCCACAGGATATGGAAAAGGGCGGCTGGACGGCTGCCTGGTATGAGGAGGAGGGAAAGGATAAAATCATGGCAGTAGCCATGAAACTGATGAAGAAAGATGTGGGTGAATTCTGGATACGGAAAGACGGGATCTGCAACTTCCATACTGGGAAAGGCTACCGAAGAGCCGGGATAATTCCGGGATTTTCTAAAGCTGACCGGGAGACCCTTGTTCAGCTCCTTGGCGATGAAGGATTTATGGTACAGGACCAGGGGAAGTATCTGTATCTCACATGGGTGCTTTAAACAATAGGAAGAACGGAGGACAGAAACATGATTGTATGCCAGCATGAGCGGCAGAACTATAAGAACCCGGGAAATGGGTATACAGTGGCAGTTTACCGGACAAGGGAACGCAATAAGATCCCCGCGCCGGCAATCAAGGCAGACAAGGGGAACTGGGTCTCCTTTACGGCAGTGGGAATGGAGCTTCCCGGCCTGGAGCATGTGGACATAGAGCTGGAAGGAACATGGGAGGACAGGGAACGGTTCGGAAAGCAGCTGAAGGTGGAAGGATTTCGCGTCCTTCTTCCAAAGACTAGACAGGGGATCAGCAGTTACCTGTCTTCCATGGTAAAAGGGATCGGGCCGGTACTGGCGGAAACCATTGTGAACCGGTTCGGGGAGAATACCTTTGGGGTTCTTGACCGGGAGCCGGAGCGGCTGCTGGAGATTAAGGGAATTACGGAAGCCAAGCTGGAAACAATCCGGGAATCATACGGAGCCAGCGGGGAGATTCGGGAGTTAATGGCCTGTCTTGCCCCCTACAGGGTGACGCCGAAAAAGGCGGAGAAAATCAAGGAGCATTTTGGCCTGGAGGCGGTCAGCTTAATCAGGCGGAATCCATACCGGCTCTGTGAGATCAAAGGGTTTGGCTTTCTCACCGTTGACCCAATCGCAAGGGCCAGCGCCGGGTTTGCCCCGGAGGCGCCGGAGCGGGTGAAGGCGGCGGTCTGGTATGTGCTGGAGGAGGCCCAGAAGGAAGGACATCTGTATCTGGACAGCGGGACGGTGATCCAAAAAGCGGAGCAACTCTTAAACAAGGGCTTCGGACGGGGAAGGGTGGAACGCTCTGCCGTTATCCGGGCCGGAAATGAAATGGTTCTGAAAGAGAGAGCCCTGCAGGCAGACGGAAACGCCATTTTCCTCAGCAGGAACCGGGAGGCAGAGCAGACGGCGGCCAGGAACCTGGCGCGGCTTTTAAGGGAGAGCAAACATGGATTTGACGTGGAACGGGAGCTGGAGGAGGTCCAGGCGGAGCTTGGCATTGTGCTGGCTGAGAAGCAGAAGGAAGCGGTGCGCATGGTATTTCGGTCCCAGGTGTCCATAATCACAGGCGGTCCTGGAAAAGGAAAAACAACGGTTCTTGGTGTGATCCTGAAATTATTTGAGAGGAAGGAGCCGGAAAAGCAGGTCCTTCTGTGCGCTCCAACGGGACGGGCCAGGAAACGGCTTTCGGAGAGTACGGGCTACCCGGCCCTCACCATTCACAAGGCGCTGTATCTGACCGGGGAGGATGAGGCCCTTCCAGATGATGAGGCCCTGGAGGAAGACCTGGTGATTGCGGACGAATTTACCATGGCGGACATGTGGCTTGCGGGAATCCTGTTTTCCAGGATAAAAAGCGGGGCAAGGCTTGTGCTGGTGGGAGACGTGGACCAGCTTCCGTCTGTGGGGCCGGGGAGCGTGTTCAAGGAGATGATTGATTCCGGGGTGATTCCTTTTACCGTCTTAGACGTGTTCTTCAGGCAGGCCAAGGATTCCCGGATTATCTTAAATGCGGATTTGATCAACCGGAACCAGAGAGCCCTGCTGTTTGGGGAGGATTTTCAGTTCCATAAGGCGGAGGACGACAAGGAGGCGGCGCAGATCATCGCCGGCCTTTATGAGAAGGAACTTAGAAACTTTGGGGGAAATGGGGATATGGTCCAGGTGCTTTCGCCTCTCAGGGTCAACACGGAGGCAGGGGTCAACGCCCTCAACCGGAGGCTGCAGGAGATTGCCAATCCGGGGACTCTGGATAAGGGGGAATGGCGCTGCGGTTCCATAACCTACCGGACGGGAGACAAGGTCATGCAGACCCAGAACACGGAGGAGATCTCCAACGGCGACATCGGGCTGGTGACGGGAATCGCCATACAGCCGGACGGAGGCAGGGAGATGAGCGTTTGTTTTGGGGAAGTGGAGAGGAAATACCAGGAGGAGGAGCTGGCAGTGCTTGACCACGCCTATGCCACCAGTATTCATAAAAGCCAGGGCGGCGAGTATCCGGTTGTGATTATCCCGGTTTTGAAGTGTTTTTATCCTATGCTGAAGCGGAATGTGTATTATACCGGAGTCACCAGGGCGAAGATAAGAGTCCATTTGGTGGGGAGCAGGCAGGCGCTTGCCATAGCAATCTCCAACACAGACGCCGGAAAGAGGAATACCCTTCTGGCTCTGCGGCTGCAAAAGGAAATGGAGCGGCAGCGGCTGGAGGCAGTCCCTCCGGCGGCTTAGGGAGGGCAGATGTTTGAGTAAGGCAATGAAGTTGGCATGATTTGACAACAGAAGAAACAGAGGGAATTTTGATTTCAGAGAATGAATGAAAAAAGAAGGAGAAACGAACCTATGGGAAAGACGAAGATTTTGGAGAACTGGACATTTACCCGTTCCCTGCCGGCCCCTTTTGACGCGGAAGTGCTGAAGAGAGGAAAAAAGGATTCCACGGAGGAAGGCTGTCTGTCGGTCCACAACAAAATGACACGGGGAAGGCGGTCCACCTTAAACAGTGTCACCCTCCGGGGAATGCTTCTGGCGGCTGACATCATAAACGGAGAGCGCAAAGGGGCTCTGGGAGTGGAGACGGAAAAGGGGCAGATCTGCCGGTATTATGCGGAGATCGTGGATTCTTCAGGAGCAGGGGATGAGATACGGATTTTCCTCTATGACCCGAAAAAGGGAAGCTGGAGGGCTTCTGTCAAAAAAGAAAAGACCATGTCCCCGTATCCCAGGATTGGCGAGAACGGGGCCAGCGGGAAGGAGCTGTTTTTACTTCTGGCTTATGCCAGCGTGATCCTGGGGCCAGTCTATGACGGGGAGTTTGAGGGCAGCTTTCAGACCTTTGTGAAGGAGAAGGCAAAGGGATTTCCGGACATGGACCTTGCCATGGAGTGCGCTTTTTTATGCTGTGACAACCTGTACCGGAGGCTGGAAAACCGGGATACTCTGAAAGAAATGGGAATCCCCTTCCACAATGACGAGATCGCTTCGGGAAATGTGCCACTGGTGCCCATGTCGCGTTTTAAGAAAGGTTCCTATAAACCCACCAGAGAGGATTTCGGAGCGTTTCAGGTCCTGAAGGTGAAGGGAGAGATAGAAACTTTGGGAACTGTGGGGGAATTGAAATCCAGATATAACCGAAATTTTTCTTTAACCGAAAATGAGAAACAGCAGGTTCCCTCCCTGCCGGACCATTACCAGGTTCCGGCGGAGGTGTCGGAGATCGTGGAAGCAGTGCTGCATACGCCTATGCGGGTGTTTATGAGCGCCGGGGAGTCCGGCACAGGCAAGACCACCAATGCCAAAATGGTGGCCCAGCTTTTGGGAATGCCCTACTATTTCTTCACCTGCGGCGAGGGGACGGATGAGACGGACCTGGTGTCCACCATGATTCCCAACATCGGGAGGAAAGAGGCCAGACCGGCTGTGGAGCTGCCTACCTTTGAGGACATGATCATGGACCCGGCTTCCGCCCTTGCGTGTGTTTGCGGCAGTTATGAGGAGGAGATCAGCCAGGAGGAGGCGTTTCAGAGGGTTTTGTCGGCCATGTATCAGATCGGTTTTCAGAACGGACAGGGGGAGAAGGATTATGTCATGGTGGAATCCAGCATTGTCACCGCCTGCAGGAGACCTTCGGTCATTGAGATTCAGGAGCCTTCGGTCATCACAAAGCCGGGAACCCTGGTGAAGCTGAACGGGCTTTTGGATGACGGGGCCGCCATTACCCCTTACAAGCGGGGAGGTGGTGAGAAGGAACCCGGAGACGGTGATTCTTCTCACCACCAACATGGGCTATAAGGGCTGCCGGGGATTCAATGAGTCGGTGCTGTCCAGAATGCGGATGATCCACTACTGTGAACCCCTGACGGCAAAGGGCATGGTGGAGCGCGTCCTGAAGCGGGTGGCAGGCATGGATAAGGATACCCTGGAGAAAATGGCGGAGACGGTATGCGAAATTCAGAAATACTGCCGGACGGAGATGATCACGGGAGGTGTGTGCGGATACCGGGAGTTTGAGGACTGGGTATGGGCTTCTCTTGTGCAGAAGGATATCTGCGGCGCGGCAAAAAGGACGGTGGTTGCCAAGGCAGCGCCGGAGGCGGAAGAGCGAGAGGAGATTTATAAGACCCAGATACTCACCAAGTTTGAGGTGGAGAGTGGAGCAGGAGGAGCGAAGGCTGCGTAGGCAGGGAGTGATGTTTATATCCATAGAAACGGCTGCATGGTCATGGCAGACAGGGTGCCGGAACCCACAATGGCAAGCTTTTGTGTATGTGAGAAATTTGACATGCTGGAAAGCCGGTACAGAAGGGAGAAGCTATGAATGGAGTACAACGTAAGCGGAAGGAAGTCAAAAAGATCAGGGAGCAGATGACGGATGAGGAATTGTTTCTGTCAAAAGCCTACCATGATTCTTTAAGGAAATTTGCGAGAGTGTTGGGAGGGAACCAGGCCGTGGGCCTGGTTCTTGCCTATACAAAGGAGGAGGATTCCAGGATTGCCCTCACAGACGGAAATACCATATTTTTAAACACGGCCAACATCATAACGGAGCAGTTTCTGCACCGAAAGGGAAAACTGGCAAGCCATGAGGGACTGGTGGCCCATGAGTGCGGCCATATCCGTTATTCGGATTTTGACCGGAGGACAATCTATACAAACGGTTTTTCTCAGGGGCGCATTTTTCCAAAGCCGCCAGAGGGGCAGACCCCGGCGGAAAAGCGGGCGGCGGAGGAGCTGAAGCAGTTTATCAGACGGAGGGACAAGGCGGCGGTGTCGGTCATTGCCATGACAGCGGCTCATCTCAACAACCTGTTGGAGGACGTGTACATTGAGGGAAAAATGTGCCAGCGGTATCCGGGAAGCGTCCGGACGTCTATTCAGAGAAATACAGCGGTTCTTCTGGGGCGGATTCCAACGGCTTCGGAACGGAAGACGGAAAAGAACAATGGCCTGGATATGATGATAGACTTGCTCCTCCGGTATGCGAGAAGCGGTGAGACAGAGGAGGAGAAGGCGTATGACAGACAGTACCGGTCCTGCCTGGAAGCCTGCCGCAGCCGGATTGATGAAGCGGTGGGAAGTGATGATGCGGATATCCGGTATGTTGTTGCCAATGAATTGCTGCTTAAGATATGGAAATATATTAAGAAGGCAATTCAGACAGCCAGGACGGATTTGGGCAGGGATTTTTTGAAGTTGTCGCCAGAGGAACAGGAGAAAAAGGCCAGAGAATACCTGAAGGAAAACTTGAATCCAAGCTGTTTATCAGGCGGGTATGACGGAGGCTGTGGAAGGCCGAAAACCATAGAGGGCTGGGATGGCAGTCTGGATTCTGAGGAAACTTCCGGGCAGGAAGGAAGTGGCCAGGAGAAGGAGGGCCAGGCAGAAAAGGAAAAGCAGGAGAGCCAGACCGAACCGGAAGGAAAGGAGAGTCGGGGTGGTAAAGAAGAGAAGGCGGGAAACAGAGAGAAGGAGGAAAGCGGGAAGGAGGAGTCCCGGAGTGAGAAAGGCTGGAGGAGCAATGGGGGAGAGGAAAACGGTTCCCAGGAACAGGCTTCCAGGGACAATGAGTCGGAGACTGGAGAAGAAAGTTTCCAGAAAGAAGAAAAGGAGGAGCAAGGTGAGAAGGATGAGGACAAGGATGGCCGCACCAAGGCTCCTTCCCACATCGTTCTTCTTCGGGTTGGGCAGCTGGCTGTTCAGGGCCAGGGAGAGGATTGTGATGAATTTGAAGGAGAGGTGATTGGCCTGCTTGGGCAGGAAGACGGCGCCGTAAGAACCGGAGAGATCGGGGGAGATTTTTTGGAAATCCAGAATAAGGCGGCAGAGGAGGTTTATGGAAAACAGGCGGAGGTAAAGTTAAAGAAGCGTTTGGAAGATGAGGCAAAGGATCTGTCTCCTGAGGGAATCCACAAAGGCGTTCCGGTCAAAATTTACCGGGAATTGGAGATTACGTCAAGAATGGAGGCGGGATATAGGGAGATCGAATTGGAAATAAAAAAGACCGCCGGCCGTTTAAGACAGATGGTGGAGGAAATTTTGATCCGAAAGGAAGGGGGAGTCATGTCCGGCCTTTACATGGGGAAACGGTTAAGCAGAGGGAACCTTTACCGGCAGGATGGGAAAATCTTTGAAAAGCGGATTTTGCCGGAGGAGGGATTTTCCGTTGCCTTTGGTGTCCTGGTGGACAATTCCGGTTCCATGATAGTTGATAACCGAATCGGGCAGGCCAGGAAGGCGGCTCTGGTTATTTATGAGTTCTGCAGGTCTCTGTCCATTCCCATTACGGTTTACGGACATTCTACCTGCAGCGTGCTTTTTCATGGCGGCTTCCGGGAAGGAGTGGCCATGTATTCCTTTGCTGAATTTGATTCCGTGGATGGGAAGGACCATTTGAGGATTCAGGGCATGAAGCATTGTCAATGCAACCGGGACGGCCTTGCCCTGCGGTTTGTGGGGAAACATTTGGCGGGGCGGGAGGAAGAGGTGAAAATCTTAACCCTGATTTCGGACGGAAGCCCCTATGCGGTCAACTATGGTGGAGAGACGGCAAAAGAAGATTTAAGAATGGCGAAGCAGGAGCTTCACAAAATGGGGGTCACGCTGTTTTCAGCGGCGATTGGAGATGACCGGGAGGTGATTGAGGATATTTATGGGGACAGTTTTTTAAATATCTCAAATCTTGGGACCATGCCCCAGAAGCTGGCGGCTCTGCTTTTGCGGTATCTGCGTTAGTGGAGATACATTTGAATCCATTTTGGAAACCTGACAGGGAGCGTAGAATGGGGATTCCGTAGTGGAGTACATTGGGACAGCCGGACGGGGCTTAGAGGTGCATGTGGCGGAAAATCAGCTGAAAAGGTGTAGAAGAGATTGCCAGAGAGTGTTAGATATAACAGGAGGATTTTATGGCGAAAAATGAGAAGAAAGACTGGTCACAGGAGATATCCGGCCAGATCGCGGTGTGTAAGACGGATAAGACATTGCTGGAATTGTGGGACAGCTTAAAGCCTGCGTCTGAATTATTTCCGGCCCATATCCATGCGTCTGGGGAGAAGGCGGAAATGGGTGAGCGGTCCCTGATCCGGTTGAATATGCTGGATTACAGCAGCGGTACGGGAGAGAAGACGGTGAGCGTTTACGCCAACATCAGCCCGGAGGAGGCCAGGTACATCTATTCGGCTTTGTCCTGTCATCTGCTTGATTTTGGATTTTCCCAGGATAAGATTTTCGGGGAGCCGGATGAGAAGGGGTACAGCATTGTGACAAAGCTTCAGATTGCGCGGTATGATGTGGACCAGAAGGGGAATAAGCGGAATTATCCCTGGTATGTGGAGATTCAGAATGGAGCCGGAGTTTCCGTGAGAAACGCCAATGGCGGGCGGTACTGTAAGAAGGACAGCTATGTGTGCCGGAGAAAGGTGAGGATGTTTTTAAGCGACCGGGATATGTTTGTGCTGTTTTGCAGGGCGGATTCTTATATCCGGGCGTTTGAGATGGAGTATGCTTTCAGGCAGAACCGGATCGGGAACTTTGCGAATCTGCTTCATCTTCTGAATATGGAGATTCAGAAGGTGGGGGATTTGGTGCAGGTTTATGGGGAAGGTGATGGGCTGCGGAAGGTGAGTTAAAAAGGAATGAAAAGCCTCTTTGGGATATGGGAATCCTAAAGAGGCTTTTTGTTTGTACGGAACATCCGACTTTTACTTCCAGGTCAGTTGAAGCTGTTTTTTTTGTGCCACACAATCGGAAAGATAAAAATTGATAAGGGTTTGATAGGGAATACCGGAATCTTCTGACTGAAGCTTGAAATATTCTAAAACATCTTCATCAATCTTAATGGTAATTTGTTTTTTTAACCGTTTGGCATAAGGATTCTTACGGGAATTTGAAAAATCATATTCGTCTTTCATATGGCCACCTCTTTAAAAACTATAGTATTGCTGGGATTCTCTGGGAGTTGCTTTTCTGGCTGATATAATGCGGATGATTGAATCAGAATCGCGATAGCAATGGCAGACAATCAGGAGATTAGCTTTTTTACTAAGCCCTAAAATAATAAAACGATCTTCCTCCTCTGAATGTTCCGGATCATCAATTACCCTTGCTTCTGAATCATAAAAAACAGTTTTGGCTTCGTGAAATGATATGCCATGCTTCTTTTGGTTAGTACGATTTTTGGTTTCATCCCATTCAAATTTTATGCTTTCCATAATTATAGTATAATTATAAAATAATTTTTGTCAATAGAATATCATTATAATTATCTAACTTGTGCGATTCATAAATATGTGGTAGAATATAGAAGTAAAGAAAACATATGATATTGCCTTAGAGGATGAAGGTTTAATCGCATAATGCCAGATTGGCTTAGTAGTAAGAATTGATATTTTAAGAATTTTATATTTGTAAAAGGTGTAGTTAAAATTATCCTGGTAAGCATAGGATAGTAAAATGATCATAGAATGTAACTGCTTTGCACCATAGTAGAGGCTGATAAGGGATATATTGGACTCAGGATGTCAAATAGGTACTAAGACAGATATTTTGACCCGTCTTCCGTCGAAGTACTAGGAATGTTCCGGAGTTTTTGCTCCGCCCCTTTCAGCATTGTTCCCCTCAATACTTTAAAAACGCCTATATTTA
>CAJSZV010000050.1 GCA_910574345.1 Clostridiaceae bacterium
TGGCTGACCACAATATATAGTGGTGGCTCTCAAGCTTTTAAATACACTGGATTCGGGTGGCTCTCAAGCTTTAAATTAGTGGCTCCCAAGCTTTAGAATAATCAACAAGCTCTGCCGGGTAGTCGTCCCCCGCAATCCGCACCCGCTTTCTGGCGGTGCATACGGTTTCAAGCATGA
The DNA here is from genome assembly GCA_910574345.1 of Clostridiaceae bacterium. Classification (GTDB taxonomy): domain Bacteria; phylum Bacillota; class Clostridia; order Lachnospirales; family Lachnospiraceae; genus UBA3402. The sequence goes on from CAJSZV010000050.1 coordinate 178, forward strand.
GGTCTACAATCTCGTCAAGCCTGTCACTGTCAAACTTCATGTCCTGTTTGAGAATGTGGTAGTCGATATTGTCCTTAATGATTTCCCGGTATATATCAACTGCGCTCTGTGCTGTCGCTTCCGTTCCTTTCCGTTCCGGCGGAGTAGCCGCTTCTCTGCAAGGAGAGGGGTTAGGGGAAAGGATAGGAATGGAATGGGTACTTTGTTCATCAGTAATTATTTTTTCTTTTTTTGGTAAGTCAGTTCTTTGTATATCTTTATTTAATTGCATTGGATTTTCCAACGTAGGTTTTTCCAATGTTGGTTTTTCCTGCGTTGGATTATCCAATGTTGGATTTTCCAATGTAGGTAAATCCGGCGTAGGCGGCTGCGGCTGCTCGAATATCACATAGTCCGCGCCCCGCAAGCGTCCTTTCTCGTCGCGCTCCCTTGACCGAACGATATACCCGGCGCGTTCAAGCTCCTTAATGGCTTCGCGGATAGCGTCTATCTTCTCCCGGTTGATAAGGGATAAGCCTTTCAAGGTGTAGTCCCAATCTTCGGGGAGTGACAGCATTTGCGACAACAGCCCCTTTGCCTTTAGGGAAAGCTCCTTGTTGCGTAGGTGGTGGTTGCTCATTACGGTGTAGCCCTTGTTCCGTTCCACTCTGAAAACTGCCATAGTTCATAGCTCCTTTGCTTTGGATTTGTTACGCAGTAGAAGCGCGGTTTCGGGGGATAAGGTATAAATCCCTTTCCGCGCCAGATACGCGCCCGGAAAACCGCTTGTAGCAAGGCTTTTTCTGCCCCTACTGCGTAACAAAGGGCATGAAAAAAGCGGCGTTCCTGTTCTCCCATGTAGAGAGTAAGAAACGCCGCTTCTGCGTCGCATTCAGTTTTTAGTACAATACCCTGCTTGTCCGTCGCTCGAAAAACCTTGATTTTCCAGTGTTTTCAAAAGTATCGTTATCTAACGTCAGCTTTTGACCGCCCCGGCATCCAGAAAATGCTTTCCATGGCCGGGAACCCGATCCAGTGCATCATTGTAAAGGATTTTTCACGGTTTGGGAGGAACCTGCTTGATGTGGGCGATTACCTTGACCAGATATTCCCCTTCCTGGGTGTCCGCTTTATCGCCGTCAATGAGAACTATGACAGTAAAAACAGCATAGGAAGCTCCGTCAGCCTGGATGTGTCCCTAAAAGCAATGGTATATGAAATGTATAGCCGTGACATATCGGAAAAAATACGCTGTGTGCAGCAGGCTAAAATGAAAAAGGGTGAATACCTGTGCGCGATTGCCTTTTATGGCTATAAACGGTCGGCAACCCAAAAGAACAAACTGGAAGTTGACGGGAAAGCGGCTGATGTTGTGCGGCGTATCTTCCAGATGGCCGTGGACGGGATAACGCCTACACAGATAGCGCTCAGGCTAAATGCGGAGGGGATTCCTTCCCCGCTTGTTTACCGGAGGGAAAACCACACGGACGGGCTGCGTGGATGGAAAGTGTCTGGTGACATTTCCTATTGGACAAGGGAGAATGTCAGGCGCATTATTTCCGATGAGCGCTATACGGGGTGTTTAATCAGCAGGAAGCGTACAACAGTAGATGTTTCCAAAAAGCAGACGGTAAAGGTTCCCAAAGAGGAATGGATCGTGGCAAAGAATACCCATGAGGCCATCGTGACAGAAGAAACATACGCGCAGGCGCAAAAAGTTTTAAAAAGCTGTAAAAGGAAGAAAACGCCTGCAAAACCAAACCAGCGGTTCAGGGGACTGCTAAAGTGTGCCGTATGCGGCCGGACATTGGAACGTGTAATTTGTAAGGAGCCGTATTTTTGCTGCCCTACCAGAAAAACCGTGCCGGATGCCCTGTGCAGGCGGGTACATGTGGATGAGCAGGATTTGGAAACGGCATTGACAGCTTCGATACAAAGCCGGGTCAGGCTGCTTCTGGAAGCGGAAGCGGAACATGAAAATGAAAACCTCCCTGATGCGCTGGAAAAACAGATTCAGGAATGCCAGACAGCGATAAGCCGGTGCAAGGCAAAACAGGCAGACGCATTTGAAGATTATGCGGAAGGGCGCATTACGCGGCAGGAATACCTCACCCGTAAAGCAGAAGCGGCCAGACAGCATGATGATATGACAGCTTCGTACATGGAACTGAGTGCAAAGCGGGTGGAACTGCAAAAGGCGGCAGATTCCGCAGAGAAAATGGATTTAGGGCGGTATGCCTGTGTGGGTGAGCTGACAAGGGAACTGCTGACAGAACTGATCAGGGAAATCCGTGTCAGCGGGGAGAATGATCTGGAGATTGTCTGGAACTTTAGGGAATAGAACCAGGAGGGACAAGGAATGAACTTAGCGTTTGCGGATACGATGGAGGCTGACAGGCAGGACAGGGCCTGCGGCTTGCTGGTATCGTTAAGCCTGTTGGCAGACACGGCGAGACGCCGTGCTGCCTGTAGTGGCAACAGTCATGTACGGCTTTTATACCAGAGAGAATTGCATTACCATTATGAACGGGTTGTTCTTGATGCCCTGCGGCTTTTAGGTGTGTCCATAGGGAATACGGAGATTGCCAGTGAGACGAATGTAGACCGCATATGTAACCAGGGGCATGAGGCTCTTATGGAGATTCTGGAAGAGTATGAAGATTACTTTGATAAGGAAGTCGAATAGTGCATTGTAGACGAAAAAGAAAAATAATTTTTTTATGTATGTCTTGACACAAGCAAACGAAAGTGTTGTGGGTGATATAACTTGTATAAATTCAAAAAAGTGATATAATTTGAAATAAAAGGAGAGAGTTAATTTCCTATTTTCAAAGGATATCACTTTTTGAATAAAGTAATGAGAAGGATTAGTGGAGAATTTTATCAAATTTTAAACAAAGAAAATGGGAGAAAATATTGGAGTTTTTTCCCAAACAAATTGACATCTATAGTCAGTGATTTTAAGATGGATGTAGAACTGGTTCATCTTTTGACCCGGACGCACCGATTGCTTGGAATTTTGGAGGGTACTGTCAGGAGTCAGCCTGACATAGAGTCTTTTTTGCGGTTGGGTTTATTTTATGAAGCGCAGAAGTCGTGTGCAATTGATGGGATCAAAGCCGATATAGAGGGCTTGTTCCTGCCTTTAAAACGGACAGAAGAAGATTTGGCTGCAGGAAATTATTACCGTGCAGTGGGAAACCTGAAGAAAGAACCGGTTACAATAAAGGCTTTGTGCAAAATACACAAAACTGTTATGGAAGGGATAACCAGAAATCGGTGTGGCAGGATTCGGGAGTCTGCATTTTTCATGCACCCACAATATACATCTGCCAGTGCAGAGTATAATCCGCCGCCGCCGGAACAAATATCGTGGTTGCTTGAAGATGTGGAGAGGTTTATTCAAATGGAGACAGAGATGGATGCTTTGGTAAAAGCTGCAATGGCTTACTATCAGTTTGAAACCATCCATCCATTTGAATGCGGAAATGGAAGAGTTGGGAGAATTCTTGTTCTGTCGATGCTGATGAATGAGGACATTATATGCCATCCATTTTTGCCGGTGTCAGACGTTTTACTAAGAGGGCAGGATGAATGCTTCCGGCAGTTTATCGGGATGCAGCATTTTGGGGAATTTTCGGAATGGATTCGTTTTTTTGTAAATGGCATTGCCCTATCAGCAGAAAATGCGCTTGGGCAGATAAAAGCAGCGAATAGGCTGAGACAAATGGAAATGGAAAAAATCCATTCTTACAAAAAAACGACAGGAACATTGGGGCATTTATATGCTTTTGTAGAAGAAAATCCAGTGATAAACATTGAGCAGGCAGCAAAGGGGTTGGGGATAGCTTATAATACCGCAGCAAAATATATAGAGATATTACAGGGACTTGGTATTTTGAAAAAAAGCAAAGAGCAGTTAAGAAACCGTCTATATTATTATGATAGATTATTGCGTATTTTTCAGCTTTTGTAGTCTGTAATGATTAAGGAATATATTTTATAGAAAAATAGCAGGGAGAAATCTATTATGTATCTTAAGAATATTCAAAATGCAGTATCATATGGATTCCATTACCGATCTTGACATACAGATAAAAGAAAAGACTTACCTTGGAAAGGATGGGCTATTTGTCACAGAAGAGGAATATCCGAAATTTGTGAGACAGGAAATTATTGTAAATGCCGTGACACACAGGACATATAGCATTAGTGGAACGGATATTCAGATAAAGATGTTTGATGATGGTATTGTAGGCAAGCTAATGTTTCAGCTCATTAATATTCGATGTATTGGTATTGCACAATTTAATTATGTGTACAATTGCCAAAAAAAGAATTTTATAGCAGAGGTGGAAAAGTTATGGTATTTGAAGAGAGGCTGCGTCAGCTTTCAGTTGGAACCGAAAAGGAGAATATGTACAGCCAATGGAAAATTATAAAGAATGAGACAGAATCCAAGCTGAAAACTGTGAACAATTATTTTCCGCATTTCAGTAAACACGATGGCTCGCATTCGCAAGCGATTGCCACATATATTGGAAATCTTCTGGGGGAGGATAGAATTAATAAATTATCTTATTCGGATATTCTTATAATGCTGCTTAGCTTTTATAAGCATGATATAGGAATGGCCTTGGAATATGAAGAAATTCATAGTTATTTTCAACATTCAAATTTCAAGGACGCTTTAGCTAAATATGCAAATGACCCAACATCTGATTTATATGAAACTGCAAAACGGCTTCAAAGATTCGGTGGAGTCGTCGAGGCAAAAGATTATGAAACATCTATAGATGTATATAATGATGTGATTCTTTTCATTGAAGATGTATACCGTTCTGAGCATGCTGTGCGAAGTGCAAATGCGGTTAGGGATGACAGTTTTCTGGAGAACACTCTTCATAGTCGGTGTCAGAGGATTTTAGCCGATATTTGTGAGACGCACCAGAAAAAAATCAGTGATATTGAAAAATTACAATGGAAAGAGAATGGCCTGTTTGGCGACTATTTTCATCCAAGATTTATAAGTGCTATGCTGTGCTTAGGAGATTTGTTAGATTTGGATACGGACAGATTTGATGAAATAATGATGAAAGCATCCACTCCATTCCCACATCTTTCAAAGGTGCATTTAGAAAAACATAAATCTGTCCGACATTTTCTTGTTGACAAAAATATCATTGAAGTTAGTGCAGATACAGATGATATTGAAGTTTATCGAGTTATGCGTAAATGGATGGATTGGATGCAGGAAGCCTGTGATTATATAGCGTTGCATTGGAGTGAAATAGCGCCAGATGATTTTGGGAATGCGCCAAGGATCGCCAAATGTGAGTTGCTTTTGCATGGGAATACAAAATGGCTGCCATTCTCAAATATGAAATATGAAGTTTCGGGTAAACGAATGTTTGAGTTGCTGCAAGGGAGTAAGATATATGACAATAAGTTTGTCTGTATTCGAGAAATTATCCAGAATTCTGTTGATGCCACGCTGCTTAGGATTTTCAGCGAAGGGATATTGAGCGGCGATGATAAGTCTGTGTTACATCAACTTGAAACAATAAAATGGGATGCTTATAAAATCACTGGTGATATTGCGATTATTGATAATAGTCATGTAAGCGTAAAAATTCGTGATAAGGGGATAGGGGTATCTACAGATGATATTAAGAAGATAGCAACTGTCTCAAATGCTGCAGGTTCTAAAAGAAAGGAACTGATTTCAAAAATGCCTGTGTGGCTGCGTCCATCCGGCGCATTTGGCATAGGGCTGCAATCAATATTTTTGTTAGCAGACCAGTTTGAGATGATTACGAAAACTGCTGATGAGCCTGCAAAAAAAATTGTATTTCAGAGTGCAGAAAAATCAGAGGGATACATTACAGTGGAAGATTTCAATGAACCTTTTGCGCAAGGAACTGAATTGCGTTTTGTTATAAATGGAGAAAAGCTTTCTGCTGCGGAATTAGATTGCCCAAACTATCATTGTAGCAGAAAAGAACTAAGTTATCCTGTAATGAACATGATTTACGATGAATATGAAAATCAAAATCGGGATATTGACATCTTGAGAATGAAGCATATTAAGAAATCGGATTATATACCAACAGTGATAAAATATGAGCAGCCTGGGGACAGAACGAAGTGTATATTACTTGAATATGAGCCATTATTCAGCAAGAAAGGGATGGGGAACAATGTTGAGATACGGAGTGGGTTTATCGAAGTAAAGAAATTTGTTCCGGAATTGAAATGTCATATAATTAGCAGCATGCATCTTATAGAGAGGCATCCAAAAGATGAAGCCTTTCATGTATATAGGGATATTACTAATGTGGCGAGACCTTATGGCGGCGCAATATTCTATCGTAACACATTCGTTAAAGAACAGACATTTTCTGCTTCTTTTTTTGTTAACGATCCAATTATGAAATATATGGAATGGGAAATTAATTTACTTGATGCAAATTCTGATGAAGTATTGAAGTTAAACAGAAATTCTATCAATGAGAATTATTCTGAAATTTTTTCTAAAATGCTTTTGCAAGCATTGAAGCTGGCAGCGACAGATGCTATTGATAGCTTGCTTGCTGAATATGATGACAGGATTGGCGATACTATTTTGGCGCTTTATCAGATTGCAGTGTCGCTTGATTATCGTTCAGAAGAGATTTACAACAAATATAAGAATATATTAGGATTAATAAAAATTGGCAATTATTTTCAGTGGGGAAAGCCTGACTATGAAGAATGTATTATAAATTTTGACGAACTTCGGAACAAGGAGTTGTACTTCATTGTCAATGAAGTAGTATGTTATGAAGGCATAAGGGCAGCTGACCTAAAGGATAAAAAATGTATCAAATATAGACGCCATGGGTGCCGACATATACTTAACCATAAGATAAAAAAGATATTTCTTGGACAAATTGACGGACAATATGTGAAAGTAATAAGTGCTGTTCCATTTAAATGTAATTCTCTGGATTCGTTATACGAAATGGAAGATATTTTTATGTTGGAAAATGTCATTCGTATGATTGGGTTAAATTTGAGAATAATTCCCGCTGTAAAGGGATATGAAGCACTTGTAACTCCAATAAATTTCGGCAGCCAATTGTTTTATAATGTCATTACATATGAACAGTATTATATCGAAATGCCATTTAATGATATAATGTCAGAGATGGCCGGAATTTTACATGAGGAGGGATATATTCCAAATTCAGTTGAAAAGTATTTTGGGCAAGTACTGGAATCCACACTCTTTACTGCAAATATTGACTATATTAGAGACATTACAAATGAAACAAAATCGTTGATTCAGGATAAATATCAACAAATAGTAAGAAAGTGTCTTGAATTGCTTGGCGATGAAAAATATAAAGAGTTTAACAAAGACATTTTGACGAAGCTGGATAACGAAAAATCAAATTTTGGAAAGATTGATGTTATAGAGCAGAGTCCCTATAGTTCTTTTAGAAATATCATGTTAGATATCCATTGATGGTAAAGCGGGTTTAAAAAGGCATCTTATATTTGAGCCTGCTTTTTATGGAGCGTTTGTGATCAGGAAAGACATGGGCACAATTTGGAGACAATAATTTGTGGAGGTGTAAAATATTGTATTTGACAAAGGGGGGGGTGCAATTATGGAGCAAAAAATAAAAATTCCTATTAGTATTTTAGGAGCAGGTTCAGTGATATATATTGACTATCCCTATGAGGAAAAAAATGAGCGTAAAAGAAGGCCGGCAGTTGTTTTGTCATATGAGAACGGAAAGACAAAAGTTGTTTTATTAAAAATCAGCAGTGTGGAAAAGTATGAGGATTCTAAAAAATATCCATATGCTTATAAAATTAAAGATCTACAACAGAGCGGGCTGCCAAAAACATCATATGTCCTGGCGGATAAGGAATTGTTGGTGCCGGATAATACGCAGTGCGAAGGAACGGGTAGATTATCGCTTAGAGACTTGAAAGCAGTTAATGCATTGCATAATCTGGCAGTATTAGCAAACAGGCAAACGATACAAAATTATGAGGAGGAGATGTTATGATTGCTGTTCCAGAAACTATTTCTATAGAATTTGTCAAAAGTTTAACCCCGACAGATGTAAGAGAAATACTTGAAAATGCGTCAGACGCTATTATTGATCAGGTCATTGCACTTTTGCCGATGCCGACACAAGAAGATTATGCGGCGGCACACCAGGTTTTAGATGATGGAATTTATGATTCCAGTGGAAATATTATTGGGGAAAATCATCCAGAAGATTGATCGTAATTATTTTGAATATTTTTATGCAGGGCTTGACACAAGCAAACGAAAAGTACAAGGGCGATGCACTCCTGCAGAAGGTTTATACGGTGGATTTCCTCTCGAAAAAGAAAAAGAAGAACGAGGGAGAGGTTCCGCAGTATTATGTGGAGGGTAATCACGAAGCCATCATACCGCCCACCGTTTTCGACAACGTACAGGTGCTGATGCAGTCACGGGGAAAAGGGAACGGCCGGAATAGCTGCGTGAGCATTTTCTCCAGCAAAATCCGCTGTGGGGACTGCGGGAGCTGGTACGGCTCCAAGGTCTGGCATTCCAACGATAAATACCGGAAGGTGGTCTGGCAGTGCAACCATAAATTTGACGGTGGGGAGAAATGCACCACGCCGCACCTGGATGAGGAAACCGTCCGGCAGCTTTTCATAAAGGCGCTGAATACCATCAACCGGGAGAAGACCTGCATCCTTGCAGGCTTTGAGGAAATCAGGGACACGGCATTTGAAACCGGGGAACTGGAGGCGGAGGCACGGCAGCTTAACGGGGAGATGAACGTGGCGGCGGAACTGATACAAAAATGCATTGGGGAAAATGCCCGCATCGCACAGAACCAGGGAGAATACGCAAAACGTTATGATGCCCTGGTGGAACGGTTTGAAACGGCGAAAGCACGGCAGGAGGAAGTGCAGGCGGCCATCACGGAGAAACAGGCACAGCGGAAAATGATGGAGAACTTCATGGATGTGCTGCGGGGACTGCCGGAGCAGGTGGATTATTTTGATGAGGGAGCTTGGTACGCCATGGTAGATTTCGTGACGGTCTACAGCAAGGACGATGTGCGGTTCACCTTTAAAAACGGGATGGAAGTTCCAGCAAAAACCAAATAGGAAATACAGATTGCACTTCACAGGAATGTGGGGTGTTTTCTTATTTTTAGAGGCGGTTTTTACATTTGAACCCCCTTTGAAGGCAAAATAAAAAAGTATAGGGAAAATAAAATTGTATCAAAATGGGCTATTAGATAGACGATGGTTACTCTGGTACAAGTTTTGAACGCCCAAGTTTCAAAAAAATGATTGAGGGCATTAAATCCGGTGAAATCAAGCGGGTAATCATCAAGGATATGTCAAGATTTGGACGTGACTATCTTCAGGTGGGAATGTACACGGAAATCATGTTTGCCGAGTATGACATTCACTTTATCGCTGTCAATGACGGCGTGGATTCCCAAAAAGGAGAAAACGACCTTACGCCCTTCCGCAATTTATTTAACGAATGGTATGCCCGTGACTGCTCCAAAAAGCAGCGGGCAGTCAAGCGGATGAAGGGAATGTCAGGGGAACGGATTGCCTCTCATGCTCCATACGGCTATATCAAAAGCAAGGATGGAAAACTTCTGGTTGATGAAGAAACAGCCCCGGTGGTAAAGTTGATTTTTGACTTGCGTGTGGAGGGGCTGGGCGTTGGCCGGATCGCCAGCGAGCTGACCCGCCGGAACATTCCAACCCCTGGAACTATTGAATATCGGAGGACGGGAAATACCAGGAGGTATCTCCCCCATGCGGAATGTGTATGGAGCGCAGCGTCAATTACCGTAATCTTAAAGCACAAGGAGTACCTGGGACATACGGTAAATTTTAAAACATTTTCCAAGTCCTACAAGTTCAAAAAGCGCTACCCCACCCCGGAAGAGCAGCAAATGGTTTTCAAAAACACCCATGAGGCGATCATCACCGAGGAAGTATGGGAAACTGTCCAGAGGCTTTCCCAACACCGCAGGCGGCGCTCCAAAGACCATGAACCCGGACTTTTTTCCGGTATGCTCTATTGTGCGGATTGCGGCTCTCCCCTCCACTTCTCAACCGGAAGCAACACTTCCGGCAAAGACCCCCGGTATATTTGCGGAAGCTACCGGAAACGGAGTGTTGAGAAATGCTGCACCGCCCACTATATCCGCCAGCCCGTGTTGGAGGCACTGGTTCTTGAGAACCTGCGGCAGATCGTAACACTTGCCACGGAGCAGGAAAAGGAATTTGTAAGGCTCATTATGAACCGGACACTTTCCAAACAGCAGGACGATATAAAAACCCTGCAAAAAGAACTTGCCGCTAAAGAACACCGGATTGTGGAATTGGACGGAATCATCAAAAAACTGTATGAAGATAATTTTTCCGGGAAACTGTCAGACGAGCGCTACATGATTTTTTCCAGGGATTACGAAAATGAACAGCACACCCTGAAAGCGGAGGTTGAGAGCATAAGAAGCCAGATTGCCGAGCAGGATTCCAAGGTGGTCAATATCAACAGCTTTGTCGAACTGGCCAGGAAATACACTTCCTTTGAGAAACTGACCCCCGGAATGCTTCATGAACTGGTTGAGAAGATCATCGTCCATGAAGGCGATAAAAGCAGCGGCCACCGCATACAGAAAATCGAAATCTACTATTCTTTCGTTGGCGACCTGGAGAGTTCTCATGTGGTCGCCCAACGAACTCGAAAAACACCGGCAGCGTGACATATTTCTTTATTTCGCACTGCCAGTCTTTTAAATCTAAAAAGGTTCGCTTAGAATACTCCCCTAACCAAAAGCCATGACACTTTTAGAACGAGGCTGTTTCTTTTCTTTATCCCAGTGGGATTCGTACATCTGTAAATAAGTTCCTTTTTTCTTCTTTTCTCTTCTTAAATAGTATGCCATAATCGCCCCCATGACAGAGTGCTATAAAGTACTATTATTATAACATATCCCAAAAATTTTTTCAATAAAAAAAGGCCCTGAAAGGGCAAAGATTTTTCTTGTAAATATAGGCGTTTTTAAAGTATTGAGGGGAACAATGCTGAAAGGGGCGGAGCAAAAACTCCGGAACATTCCTAGTACTTCGACGGAAGACGGGAATTGAAGTAGGAAAATTTCACGAAAAATTCAGTTTTCAAAAGATATTCTCTGATGTATAATAAAAATGGCGAAAGAAGGTGATATTTTGAGTACAACAGAGCAGACACATCAACAGGACTTAGAACGTCTGAAAGCACTCCGATATATGGACGATGATTTTATGACTGTCTGCCTTGCAGATAATTTTGAGGGTGTGGAACTGATACTACGGATTGTTTTAGGGCAAGAAGATATAAAAATCAAATCGATTAGGACACAAGAGCCGTTGAAGAATTTGCAGGGGCGTTCTGCTATTTTAGATGTTCATGCAATAGATAGCACTAAGAAAGAGTTTGACGTAGAAATTCAAAGGTCAGATGTAGGAGCAGGCGCAAAAAGGGCAAGGCACAACAGTAGTTTATTAGATGCACATATATTAAAATCTGGAGATGATACAGAAGATATTCCCGACAGTTATGTTATTTTTATTACAGAGAATGATGTTATGGGAAAAAACCAAGCCATATATCATATACAACGGTATGTGGAATTCAACGAAGGAAATGAATTGTTTGGTGATGGTTCGCATATCATATATGTTAATGGGAAATATAGGGGCAATGATGAAGTTGGTAAGCTAATGCATGATTTTGCGTGCACTAACCCCGATGATATGAACTATGAAACGCTTGCTAAAAGGGCACGATATTTTAAGCAAGCCGAGAAAGGAGTTGCTACCATGTGTAAAATTATGGAAGATATGAGAAATGAAGCGGCAAGGGAAGCGGTTAGGAAAACAACAAAAGAAAATGCACGCAGACTTTTGAAATTAGGAAAAATAAGAATTGATGAAGTATCTGATTGTTTTCCTGATTTGCTTGAAAGTGATGTAAAAGAATTAGAAGCCGAGGTTATGCAGTTAGCATAATCAGAGAAATAATTTAATATCAATAAAACAGCGTAAAGGCGCATGGAACAGTAAATTGTAAACCATGCGTCTTTTTTACGCCCAAAAGCAAAAGGAACATGAGCGACAACATTCAGACCAACACCACAGGGCGATTAACGCCCTGTTTACAACAAAAGATTGCTAAAACAAGATATTTAGTCGAGGTACATTTTTCTGATACGAGTACCCAAAGCGTAGAGGATAAGCTAAAACGTGTCATTCTCCACGACTTAGAGCATGGAAAACAGGGCAGACCAAGAAAAAGTGATCAAAAATGATGAATACGTCCTTGACAAGTAGCAACAGGCAAAACGGCGAAAAGAATACTTATTTCTTGCGGCGCGAGGTTATCCCCATTCGACATTAAGGAGCTGCGGGAGCTTATGGAAACCGACGAAATAGAGCTTGACACCATAGGCGGCAGAAAGACCGCCCTTTTCGTCCCCCAGCCTCTCAAGCCCCAGTTCGTCATAGGCCATCATTTCCCGGACGGCGGCGATGTCAAAGGGGGCAAGCCTGGCCCCGTAGGAAATTAAAATACTTTTTAAAGTCTTGCCAGAGACGTTTTGTAAAGGACTTTTTAATCATATTCACAAAAAATTTACATTTCAGGGCAAAAAAATAGAGCCAGGAACCTGTTTTTTAGATTCCCGGCTCTATAACTCTGCCTATGCGCTTCTATCAGCTTTCAGTTGTTTGACTTCCTCAAGAGAAAGTCCTGAAATATTAACGATTTCCTCTAAAGCATATTTGCCAGCCGCCAACATACGGAGCGCAACTTCTTTCATTCCCTCTTTCAATGTCTGATTCCTCATATCTTCCATAGCATGGCACATAATCTCGATTCCCTCCTTGCTCTCTTTGAAAAATCTCACCCTGTCCGCCAGTGTCCCATAGTACATATCCGCTGCGTCTGTGCAGGAGAAGTCATGCATTAACTTCCCGATTGGCGTATCGCTGCGGTAAGCGCCATTTACATACAGTATGTGCGAACCGTCCTCAAATCTTTCCCCGGTTCCTAAAAAGCACCGCTCAACCGAATAGAGCGGCAGCCTTTTTCCCATTACATCATTCTCTGTAATAAAGATTACCCACGTTTCCGGCAGCTTGTCGAAGTCCTCGCCTTTCTTCAAAAGGTTTGCGTCCATCATGCTGCTGTTGTACCTGGCTCTTTTTCTCCCGGCTCCTTTGTCGGAGCGCTGTACCTCCACATTCAGTTTTGCCCCTGTGCCGTCCGTAGCCAGGATATCCAGCCTCACCGAACGGTTCAGCAGGTTCTCCACAAATACCTGGGTGCGAACGTCCAGTACTTTTAAATCCGGCTTTTCCAGCACAATCTGCAATACCAGTTCTATGCTTGCCGTATCTCCCTCAAAACACTTTGTGAGGAAATCATCATCAAGCAGGCGAAAGCCTCTTAGCCTCTGTAAATCTTCCTGATGTTTCTGGTCGATCTGTTCCGTCACTGTAAATCTTCCCACCTGCTTTCCCTTCTGTTTTCGTATCTCCATACTACCATAAACCTCCTGATTTTACAAGCCGGGAGCCAGCGCATTTCTGAATCCCGGCCTGTTTCCGTTATCGCTTTTTTACATCTGCTGTATCTCATTTTTCAGCATACGCTTGATTTTGTCGCTCATGGTTTCCTTGCTGGTCTTGCTGAAATGAACCCGCACAATGTAGGTAGTCTGGCCAATCTTCTTCACCAGTGCGGGAGCGTCCTTAGCCGGTGTTGTGGTGGTAGTGTCCTCTTTGATTTTCGTGCTTCCCATAAATCCTCCTTTTCATGCAATCAAACTTTGTTATCCCTTACTCACAATCTCTTTCGCCGCTGCTTTGGTCTCCCTGGCTCCTTCCTCCCGGAAGTTCTTACCGGAAAAGAGAACCGGTGCGCACCGTTCCAGTATGTGGCCATAAATCCTTCGCGGGCAAGGTCTGGCGGGTTCTTGATTTCTTCCAGTTTCAGGTTTGTCGTGACGATCAGCGGCTTCTTGCTCCGATACCGGCTGTCAATGACGGTAAACATCTGCTCCATGGCATACTCGGTATTCCTTTCCACGCCTAAATCGTCAATGACAAGCAGGCTGTAATCGTCCAGGCTGGCGATAAAGGCCGCCCTGTCCTCGGCAAACACGCCGGTCAGCCGGTTCAGGATAGACGGGAAATTTGTCATCAGAACCGGCACGTCACGGTCAAGCAGGGCATTGGCGATACAGCCAGCAAAAAAGGATTTCCCGGTTCCCACGTCACCAAAGAGCAGAAGGCCGGTATTGTCCCGGTATGCTTCCTTCCAATGCTCCACATAAGCGTGCGCTTTCTCCATAACGGGATTCTGACTGTTATAATTGGCGAAAGTGTAATCATAAAGGTATCTGTCCTGAAGCCCCTGCGCCTTCCGGCGTTTGACACGCTCCGCGTTCCCCCTGTTCCTCCATGGCTTTCCATTCCTCCTGTGCCTTCTGCTGGCAGGGGCATAGGCAGGGGGCATGAAATAGCCGGAGCCTCCGAACCTCGGCACAACGGTCTGGCGGTGCCATGGCATTTCTTACAGTGGATAAGCCCGTCAGCCTATGTATTCGTCCCCGGCAAGCTCCATATCCCCGGCGGCTCTGTCAATGGCCGCCCGGACTTCTGCGGTAATCTCTATCATATGGTTTCTCCTCTACGCCGTAAACCCGGTTCCGGACAGGCGGTTCCTCTTTCTTTTTGTCGGCGTTCGCCCAGCGCCGGATTGTGGCGGCATGGTTTTTATATCCTTTTCCACTGGATTCCATATACTCGGACAGCCGCTCAATGTACTGTTCCCAGAGGGGGGAGTTCCGTTTGGAGTTCTGCCAGTTCTGCAGAAGATAGAAATACATTCCGGTATCTCTCATAGGCGTGTGTCATATCTCCCTCTCTATTTGAATATTTCACGCCCAGGGAGCCATCAGTACGCTTTTGAGATCCACCAATGCATGAATGGAGAGCCGCTTACCTTTTGCCATGTACCATGTTACTCAAAGTGGGGCTTCCGTGTCAATGACAAGGGCTTACGCCTGCGCTGAAGCGCATCATCGACACAAAATCCCCCTTTGAGTGGGGGTAGCCAAGCAAAAGTAAGGGTGGATCTGTTCTGCGAACCACCGGTGCCATTAAGGGAACTGGTGGAGACTATTCACAATCAGATCTGGATCCCTTGGTGTGGAATAATCACTATTCTCTTATCTCTAATCTCTTTATCTCTATACTCTAATATAGGCGGACATTTGTCCACCCGGCCATTGGACGGACAAATGTCCGTTTCCCCGGACGGGAGCAGGTTCTGGCGTTTCAGCCTCATGCGCTCCTTTTTCTTCCGCTCCCCCTCGCTGGACGACTGGCCGATCAGCAGCTGGATGTCGCTCATGTAATAGGCCCCGTCCGTTAGTATTTCCACAAGCCCAAACTCCTGGAATATCTTTAAAGCCCGCTCCACCGTTCCTGCCTGATGCCGGGTAAAGGTGGCTATGGTCTGCACGGTATGGGGCAGATAGTCATTCAGCAGGAGTATGCCGCTGCTTTTCAGCGACATCAAATACATCTTCAGCAGGAGATTGGAGTACAGAAGGCCGTCCTGCATACTCTCCAGGATGACCATGGTTCCGCTGTTATAAAAATTCTCTTTTAGCTTGAGGTAATAAAATGCCGGATATATGGAAAATAATACATTCCATGAAACATACAGCGGTGTAGTCCAAGGCGGTATTATCAGTCCGATTCTTGCTAACATCTACTTAGACCGGTTCGATAAAAACATGAAAGAATACAAGGTTGGTTTTGAAAAAGGCAGGAAGCGGGCAGTTTCGAAAAGCAATGCCAGAACGGGAGATAAGCGCCATAGACTTGTGGAGAAAATCTCCAAAGCCCAAAATCAGGAAGCACGGCGGACGCTGATAGCAGAATTAAAAGAGTTTGATAAAATTTATCATGCAATGCCCCGTTCCGACGCTATGGACACCAGCTCCCGGCGTTTGCAGTACACAAGGTACGCCGATGATTTCCTCATAGGGGTTATCGGCTCCAAGGCAGACGCCGAGCAAATGAAACAGGACATAGGAAAATACCTTGCGGAAAAGTTAAAATTGGAATTGTCAGAAGAAAAAACGCTGGTAACGATAGCAACGGATAAAGCCAGATTTCTGGGCTACGACATTCGTGCAAGAAAACCAAGCAACCTGCAAAGGAAAACCAAGCGTGGCTGTTATGCCAGAAATTACAACGGGCATATCGTACTGGAAGTTCCAACAGAGCTGGTTAAAAAGAAACTGCTGCAACTGGGAGCTATGGAAATCAGAAAAGTGAACGGAAAAGAAATCTGGAAGCTCACCCACCGGGGAGAATTAACAAACCGAAAGGACATCTATATCCTCAACCAATACAATGGGGAAGTCCGGGGAATCTGTAATTATTATTCTATTGCCAACAACCGCTCCAAGCTCCACAAGTTCCGATATATTATGGAATATAGTATGTACAAAACTTTTGCCTGCAAGTACCGAACCACGAAAAGAAAGATCATAGAAAAATATCACATTGATAAGGATTTCGGAGTGCGTTATACGGACTGGAAAGGCAGGGAACGAGTACGCATAATTTGGAAAGGCAGCCTTGCCCGGAATGACTTTCCGCAGAAGGCAAAGGTAGACACAATACATAAGCCAGCAAAAATCAAGACCAATCCCTCGTTAGTGGACAGGCTGAAAGCACAAACCTGTGAGTGGTGCGGCAAGAGAACGCCGGACGTGGTAATGCATCAAGTCCGGGCACTAAGCGAACTGGACGACAGCCAGCCATGGAATATTTTCATGAAGAAGATAAACTGCAAAACTATGATTGTATGTCCTGGCTGTCATGAAATGATTCACAACGCAGATTGATAAAACAAGGGGGAAGCCGGATACAGCGACGAGTTGTAAGTCCGGTTTCGGGGTGAGTATCTGGAAACCTAGTGTTCTGACACATTTACTTTCAGTTAAATGACGGAGAATGAATTTTCAGCCTGCAAGGCGGAGGAGGGAGGCGATGCGGTGGCATCGTTGACCGCTGACAACATGGCAGATGGAAATTCAGGCAAGTCATTTGACAAAATGTAAATGTGTCAGTACACTAGCGCAGCAATGCGCCAAGGCGCTGGATACTTAGCCTGCTTTGTGCGGTTGATTTCACAACACACCGCAAGTATGTTTCCAACAAGAAAAGCTATTATCAGATTCGCAATGAGAGTGACAGGCTGTGCAAAGAGTAATGCGGAAGTTTGGGCGGGCGTATAAGGCGTTTTAAGGGCATTTCCGGGGCTTTTGTATTACAGACAAAATCCCATATATAACCCGGAAAAGGGCTTCTAAGCGTCCACAAGGGCAGAAAAAGACACCGGGGAATGACAGCGTATCAATCATTATTTCCAGGTGCTTATCCGTCAAATTTATAGCCGACACCTAACACGGTTTTAATTTAGGTTGGGTGTTTGCTGTCCGGCTCTATCTTTCTCCGCAAGTTGCAAATAACATTGGAAACGCTTGAATGGCAGCTATCTCTATCCATGTTCCAAACAGCTTCAAAAATATGTGTCTTTGTGAGAACAATGCCGGGATTAGAAGCAAGGAATACAAGGGTGCTGTATTCAGGGCGGATAAGGTTTACTTTCTCCCCGTCTTGAAATACCCTGTGTCAGCACTATAATTTTCCCCACATTTTTATCCTTTCGTAATATTGATAATGAATGTAAATTTTAGTCTGTCATTTCTTAATTAAGTATGCTAATATCACTTGTTTTGCTAAAAAATAGTATGTTAGTCAATTTTTATTTCTAATGTATTTAACAGATTGACTACTTCCGGGAAAGAAAACTTTGCCTGCTTTAATTTGTTTGAGGATATATCTATTATATATCCCATTGCACCTCTAAAATCAGCTTTACGAATATCACATCTATATATTTCTGTGGCTTCTAATCGACAATCTTTAAAACTGCTTTCCTGCAAATTGCATTCTTCAAACATACATTCTTGTATTATGTTGGTTGAAAAATCGAATTTTATGAAACTCATTTCTGCGAATGTATTATACTTTAAATAGCAGTCTTTTAAACAATCAATACAGTGTGCATATTTTCCGGTGGGAAGTAGTTCATTCCAATGCACACCAATCAGATTACATTTTTTAAAAGCAGCATTTTTGATTTCTGAATGTTTAGAGGTCAAACTTATAATACTGCAATTTTGAAATTTACAATTTACAAAAAAGCAGTTTTTTATTTGACAACTTTCAAGTGTGCAGTTTTCAAAAGTACAGTCTGTAAATTTACAATTTTCTATTACAGTATTTTGGAATTTTTTGTTTTTGATACTTTGTTCCTCGTAATATTCATTTTGTATTTGCATATCATATTATCTCCTGTTCTTGTAAAAAATTATTTTAATTTTAAATCAAATGAAAATGTTCACACGCTTTTAAGATACCGTCATCATCAATTCCTGTTGTTACATAATCAGCTATTTCCTTTAACTCTGAAACAGCGTTTCCCATTGCAATTCCAGTACCAGCGGCTTTCAAAATTTCATAATCATTCATGCTGTCACCAAAAGCATATGTATTTTTAATATCTGTTTCCCAATAATTGCATAAAAATTGTAACCCTTTGGCTTTAGAATTTCGTTTTTCCACTATATCAGCCCCTTTTATATCCTCGCATAAGGGACATTTCAGTTCGGGAAATTCCTGTTCTATTTTTCTTGCGCCTTTCGCTTCTCCGACATAAGCCAAAGTATATATTTTTTTATCCAACAGTTTCCACGGGTCATTATATTGTCTTTTTAACTCTCCCCAAATCTTCCTGTCACGTTCAATAACCTGTTCTGTATGGGTATAGTAATCATAATCTCCCAAAGTTGCTCCTACAGATAAATTTTCCCGTTCTGCAAATTTCAAAACCGCTTTAACTAAACTGTTTGACATATAAGTTTCATAGATTACTTCACTTCCTGCTGTAATCTTTGCTCCGTTACTATGGATAATGGAATTTGCCTGAATAATATCCCGAAACTGGCGACTGAAATAGTTATCCATATCACGTCCAGTAGCAATGACAATATAGTAGCTTTTACGAAGTCTGTTAATCGCTTCCATGGCACTATTCGGAATTTTGTGCGTCTTAGGATTTAGTAACGTCATATCCAAATCAAAGCTAATAATTGATTTCATAGACTGTTCTCCTTAACTGAATTTAGTTTTTCCTGCAATTTATTATAAAACAATGAAATGTGGCAGCCATCTACAATAGTGTGTGATACCTGTATTGTAAGCGGTATTAAAAATTTTTCATTTAATTCAGCATATTTTCCCAATGTAATCATCTTAATAATTTTATCATTCTCATTATTGGAGTTTGAAGAAAAATGCTTATAGTGCAGCCACGGTATACACGATACATTGAATATATTTTTAGGTAATGTTACTTGTGGTACAATCGTGTTTGCATCTGCATATTTTTTTGTTGTCCGTTTATACTCCATATCAAAAGCAGGATAATCCTCTTTCACATCAGCGTATAATGTAAAAAAGTTTTGTCCGTTTATTAAATGATGAAAAAGTGGGGACTATCTCTTTCCATACAATTAAATCTCCGTTTAGAATATCATATCTGAAATTCTCAATACTGTTTAGGGTTTGACATAACTGAAACAATAGATAAGATTGTAAATGTATGTTTTCTGTCCTCTTTTGAAAGATAAAGAGAGATAGTAGACAAGAGTAACTGCAATCTTATAGCCAACGGACATTTATGTACTTTTAAATTTTTTACCATGACAATTCCAACGGGAACATTATCAATAATGGCCGCTTGTGTATATGTCTGTTCGGCTAAACAGCTATTCAAGTAAACTCTTACAAATTTAGCAGCCACTTGAGGGCAGCAGTATTTTTCATAGTTCCATTCTTCACATATAAGGCTTTCTAATTTTTCTCGGTCTGATTTATGAAGTTCCCTTAAAATGATGTGCTTATTTAATGTCATATTGAAGTTTTTCATTCTTCTTTATGTTCTTGTTCTAAGTATTGTACATATTTTTCAAAAACGGTAATAAAATCTGTTGAAAATTCTTTCTGAATTTTTTCCATAGCGTATTGTTCTGCTTTTTGCATTTTATGTGTAACTTTATGTGCAAAATTCTTTCCATTATCAGTAAGAGAAATTAACTTCTCTTTCGATTGTTTTTGTGATAAAAGAATGATATATCCGTCATTGATACATTCTTTTATAATTGTGTTAAGTGTTGTTCTGGGAATATGCCAATCATCACATATCTGTTTTTGAGAATGCTGCTTTTGGTCACTTAATATATCTAATAGCAATAATGTATTTTCTTTTACCCCCATTTCTTTTGCGATTTTGTAATAAACACCTATACATTTATTGGTTGTTAGCATAAGCTGGTATACTTCTTTTCTGTAATCTTTCATTTGGTTCTCCTTTTTTCAATACGGATTCGTATTATATTTTAATACGAATCCGTATTGATGTCAATGTTAGAATATAGATTGTCGTAAATAGATTTTTGTTCTTAACAAAAAATACCGTGGAACACCTTTGACATGAGCCGATAGGAAAGCGAGGATTGATAGGATATGACAGATATGAAAAGAAAGTTATGATACGGCTGTGCGCTAAAATCGTAGCAGATACAGACCTTTACGAAACGGACAAGGAAGTACAAAACTTGAAAGGACAGAAATACAAAATAGAAAAGTCATTAGAACGATAAGAAATGCAGGGTGTGGTGATTGCTATGCCCTGTATTTTATGCTTGAAAATAGGGGGTAAGAGTGGTATAACTAAATCGTGAAAAATATAGACAAACTTCAATTAGGCTTTTGGGAATTTCCCCAAAAGCCTGCTATACTTTAGCCAGGATAGGATCAAGAAGTCGTCGTACTTCTAAAGTGCATTCTGCA
>CAJSZV010000051.1 GCA_910574345.1 Clostridiaceae bacterium
GGTATGCCTGAGGAAGAACCCCTTTGGACAGACAATGAGGACGAGCTGGCAAGGATTTGTGGTCTGAGATGAATTTTTATCCTCATCTTTTTGTGTTTAAACACCAAGGATACGGGCAGTTTCAAAAAGATGGGGATAAAAATATCTTAAGGATAAGCCAGTTATGCACATTTTCCACTCGCTTTTTTAGCGCAAAGCGCTCTCTTTTGCTTTTCAAGCGTAGCGTAGCCACCACATTTATGTGGTGTTCGGACAGAGGTGCGCCAGCACTCTGCCGGGGGTTTGGGGAACTCCCCAACAAGCGAGGAAAGCGATAGGCTTTTAGACCAGTCAACACGGAGTGTTGGGGCTAAAAGAATATCGCTTTCCATTGCTTGCAAATGACTTATTAGAAAATACTAATAAATGCACAAACAATATATTGACAAAATTTCCAGATTAAGGTATTATGAAAATGTTAGTGGTTACTAGAAAAAACTAATAACAAACAAGCATATATTAATACATACACTATGCCGAGTGATGATAGCATTGTATTGGTAAGGGACGAGGAGGTGAGGTTCTTGTTTAAAAAGTATGGTTTGAATCGTTTATCACTGCAACTTATGGAATTGCTGTGGTCAATGGACAAACCGCTTTCTTATGAGGAAATCATAACTCTTGTTAAATCCAAGTGGGGTAAAAATTGGAAGACACGAAAGCTGAAATCTTGCTTGGTTGATTTACAAAAAGCAGGTGCTATCATTATAGATGAAACGATTGCTATCCACATATATTGTGCGGCGTGTACAAAGGGGGAATTTATTGATAACTGGAAAAAAGAACAGATAAAGAACTATCTTAATGAGCCAAGCCGCTTATATGGAATCTTTCCGACAACGAAAAAAATGTCAAAGGAAGATATTGAAGAACTACGGAAACTGTTATAGCGGCAGACAACTGGTTAAATTTTAAAAGAGCCTGTAAAGGAGGCCTTAAATCATGCTTAAGAACCTTCTCATTATCATATTTAAAAATATGTTTTTTGTTATGTCATTATCAGGGACGGTTGTTTTTGTTTTCTATTTATTGCTCTATCCATTGTCAAAACGTTACTTTTCACTGGAATGGAGGTATAATCTATTAAAAATAGCATTGATGTTTTACCTGATTCCATTTCCATTATGCAAATATTATGTGTGGGGATTTTTTTATGATAATTTTTCATTTATACGGGAAATAGCTAGTCAACATGAACCACTGGAAATGAATAGCGATTACATTATTGTCGCAAATCGTGATTCAATATTGTTGTCGCCAAAAGTTCAGTCCATTTATTTGACTGTGTTATTTATTGCATTGATTTCTTCTTTCATCATATGGAAACAAATTATACAATACCGAAAAATGAAGCAAATATGTTTTGTTGATTTGGAAGGATCAACCGAATGGAAAATGCGGGAATTCTTTTCCAGGAAGAAAGCAATGTTGAATATTAAAAAGGACGTAAAACTTATCTGTTCTGAATACTGTGAATCACCAATTACAATCGGGGTGCTATCCCCCACAGTATTGTTTCCAATCTGGGATAAAGATTGTCAGATGGACGATGAACTATGTGAATATATGATTACCCATGAATTGGTACATATTAAACACAATGATATATTGATAAAATTAGTGGGTTTGCTTGTTATAGCAATTCACTGGTTTAATCCATTTGTATACTTATTGGTTGCTGAACTTTCCTGTATTAGTGAGATGTATTGTGACAGTGTGGTGATGGAAGGGAAGGGGGAAGAAGAACGTAGCAAATATGGAAATTTATTATTAAGACTTATTGTAGAAAATGTGTCTTTAGATAAAGAGCAATTTGGGGTTGGGTTTGCGAATTTCAGGAAAAAGAAACTGTATAAAAGGAGAATTTTGGAAATAAAAAGAAATAAAACAAGTAAAACAATTTTATCTGTAATTATGGCTGCCTTTATTTGTATGGCTGGTGGAGTTACTGTTTTTGCATATGAGCCACCGTCTACGATTACAAATGAAAATGATAAAGCGATTGGCGTAAATATGTCTACTTTGGATGAATCTTTTTTACCGGAAAAATTATTATCAGATTGCTTTGCAATTGCGGATGATGGAACTGTTTACGATTTTTGTCATGTGAACAAAAACGATAGAAAGATTTGTGAGCATGATTATTCCATTCCTATAAAGATGACATATCACGAAAAAGATGGTAATGGTGGTTGTATAGTTGAAACATATTCGGCACTTAAATGTTCAAAATGTTCGGATAAGAAAGTGGGAGAATTATTGAGTACAGCAACTTATATGTCCTGCCCACATTAATATTGGGAAAGGAGAATGATAAAATGAAAAAAAATTATGGTTTGACAAAAACAGAGGAACAGATCATGGAACTATTGTGGGCAGCAAAAGCCCCCATGACATTCAGAGAGATTATGGATATTGCAACCAGTGAATGGGGAAAAGCGTGGAAAGTCCAAACACTGAACACGTTTCTTTTGGGTCTACAAAAAATGGAACTGGTTGGGGCAGAGAAAGGTACATCTTGCAATTATTACTATGCTTTATGTACAAAAGAACAGCATATTCATAACTGGACAAAGAAGTTAGTGGCAGATTGCTATGGCAATTCGTTTAGTCGTTTTGTAGCTGCCTTCATTGGAGACGGAAAATTACCCGAAAAAGATGTGGAGGAATTAAGAAAATTATTATAGGAAAGTTGATTTTTACGAAATGAACAGACTAGAGAGTTCGAGTTAAAAGGAGGTGAAATAATAATTCTCTACAGTTTCTGATTATTTCTTAAAAATATAAAATCAAGAAAGATTAGAGAGGTGAACATATGAATATAAATAGTGTGGACAATTCCTTTAATTGGTCTGGCACTAGAAAAACAGAAACCATATTTTCCAAAGCCGGCAGTTTTGCTTCAAAACTGAATACGGCTAAAAAAAGTAAAGAACCAATTAACCAGAATAGCCCTGCGGCTTTTGCTCTGAAAATCAATGGACTTAGTGATGATGATTATAAGCAGCTTGCATTAAAGTTCAATCCCAGAAATATGACCTTAGATGACTACAATTCTTTTTTGGATTATCTCCAAAGCAAAGATGTTATATCAGATGATGAGAAAAGGAGAATTGGATATAATGGCACAGTTGTAAAACAAGTGGACAGCATGGTAGGTGCATATTATTCTGAGGAACCTGTTGTGGATAATTTCATTGACGGGAATGTGTTAGCCTTTACACGCAGTCAGGGATCTCTGGTATATTCTAACCCATTATCGTTTAATGAAGAAACGAAAGGACTGTACCGTAAAATTACGGCTATATTTGAGCGTATGTTACAAGAAAATAGTTAAACAACAGTATATGCTTGGACTTATATTTAAGGGAGCATAAATGGTTCTGACTGACAGAAGAACCATAGACTGAGATGTAAGGAGTAACACGATTATGACAATTCAGATGGTAAATGGATATCCCGTGTACGCAGTTACAAAAAAAGAAGTAGCCTATCACCCTTCTTACTTTCAACAGCAGGCAGAGAAATGGGTGGAGGGTTCAAAAAAAGATAAACTTTCTGATGAAGAACTGGAAAACCTGAAAAAGAAATATAATTCCACAAATATGTCAAAAGAAGATTCGATTGCGCTCATGGGTGAACTGGTGGAAGCCGGTATTATTTCTAAAGGAAGGGCTACCGCTATCTATTTAGGCATTACACCATTAGATGAAAGCAAGATCAATCCAACAAAACCGGAAGGTGTTTTAACAAAATGCGATGACGTTTCTGACAGAAAAAACCATGCGTTTGGAAGTTTAGGAGGACTGGGAACTATGTTGGAAGTTGGAGGACTGGATTCGTATAAAAATTTATATGAGTATTCAAAAGCGGCTACCGATGTTGATGTAAATAAATCGCAGCATTTTCAGGATTACAGAAAATTCTTAGAGATATTGGAACAATTAAAAGCATAAATCAAAAAAACAGATTGAGGAGAAAAAATGAGTGTATTAGGTTTACAAGGCACAGGCTTTCCCACGGCAAGATATCCGGTTGGAACTACGTCCAGAAATAATATGAGAAATGTTTTTGGTCAAAGCGAGATAAGTGGAAAGTCATCATCTACTCCCAGCGGCAATTATCATGGTACGTTAAAAATGGGCTATTTACATAGTGAGTTCAGCCCTGTTTCGGGGCAGGAACTTCACATGAAGTATGACGAAAGTTCCACAGATGACGATCCGGTGATGTATGTCGAGGGAAAAGATATCCAAGGAAAAACTTTTACCCAGAAAATTCATTTAAACGATGTGAACGCAGAAAATGCCACGCCTGCGGAAATGACTGCGTTACGTGTTCACCTGGCACAGCAGGGGGACAAAAGCGTAAAGGCAAGCAGCGGGATACCACTTATGGCACTTGGCAGTCACCAGGATGTAAACACAGCCATGGATTTTAAACAGTATTATGAAAACTGGGCTTCTAATCTGGAAAATGTGGGATTGAAACAAAATGCCGGAATTTACATGAGTGAATTGGAACGCTACCTTTTCTATCACCGCACGAAGGGAGTAACATTTTCAGATACAAGCAGTATTTCGTCTACAGCAACGGAACCGAACGGAAAGTTGGAGGACAAAGACTATGAGTACCTTTCCTCCAACTGGAATCCCCAAAATATATCCCAGGAAAAATATGACGAATTTTTAGATTTTCTTCAAAGTAAAGGAGTTATATCTGAGGAAGATAAAAAATATGTCTGTTATGGAGGAGAAAGGCTTGATAGAGGTGAACCAGAATCATGGTACTCGCCGTTGGAGCCGGTTCATGATTTTGCTGATGGGAATGTACTAGCATTTGTTCGCTATCAGAGTTCACTTATCTATGACCCCAAAACAACAGAAACCAAACGAGAAGTAGATCTGTATAAAAAAATCACTTCAATTATGGAAGAAATGGTAAAACGAACGGGAGATAATTAAGCTATATGCAGAAAGTAGTCAAATTGATTCCATAGGAAGAAGAACTGCCGCCTAATAAAAACCTGCGGCAGTTTCTTTATAAAAAAAGGAAACATAGGATTTCATTAGTTTTATCACTTATATTTCTATTAACGGTAAAGAATCCGAACCTGAGAGATTAAAATATATTTTAACCTAACTTGAAAAAGAATCGGGCGACATGGTTTTTTGTCTGACCGATTCTTTTTTGTTTTAAAAAAAGTTGATTTACTCCAAACGTTTTAAATTAGATTTATTCTGGACAGCCAATAACTGCTCTGCCAGATAATCCAAAGTCCCCAGAAGGATAAGCTGGTTTGTCCGGTTGCAGGCCCTGAACTTTCCAATGAAGCGCTGGATTTCTTCCTCCTGCTCGTCTGGGGATAAATTAAATAAATCACTTGTGGACAGCCCCAGGCGGTTGATAATGGGAAAAAGAATCTCATAGGAGGGATTCATCTTCCCTGTTTCAATATTCCTGATGGTTTTCACGGATACACCAGACTGATCCGCCAGTTCCTGCTGGGTCAGCCCACAATGTTTTCTTGCGGTGCGGATACAAGCGCCCAAATATTTTATCTTGTCAACCGGCATAATTAGTCACCTCGTATCTATTCTATCTTACCGGTTCATGGTTTCATATTACCTTATAGGTTCTCTAAAAAAGGTAATATTATGCCTATTTTGAATAAGAATATGATATAGCCCCCTATGGGAAGTGGAAGCCAGATAAAAAAAACGGCTTCTCGTAGCAGGGCTTAATTGTGCGCCGCCTATGATTTGCTGTCGGAGGAAATCATGGCGGGCAATGTTTATCTCCATAAACAATCAGTAAAACCAGGTAATAAACCAAAAAAAGCATATACTTTTCAGGGGGATTCCCTATCCCAAAACAGGCACGATTAAGCCTATATAAACACCGTTATCAAACCTTATACCGAACACAAGAGTACAACGTCAGGATCGCTAATCAATATCCTGGCGTTTTTATTTGTCGATTTTTGTCGGATTCTCCCGCTATTCACCAGTGCCGTGGGCCGCCCTTCATCAATTTTCACTTCAAAAAATTGATGAAAGGAGTAACCGGCAATGACTGAAGAATATTGGATTGAAATATTAAAGGCAGAAGATCGCTTGTTAGACAACTCTGACCGGAAGTATCGGTATCACTGCAAATCTCTGGAAAGCATGAGCGAGGAATTAACGTTTCTGGAACATTACATAGACACGGAAGAAGATTTTACTATACTGTGCGGAATCCGGGACTTTACCGACCTGGTTCAGAATGAGGAATTAGCGACTGGACTGCGCCGCCTCACTGACCGCCAGCGGCAGGCGATACGGCTTCGTTTCTGGGAGGGATATCAATGCCAGGAGATTGCCGTCATGTTTGGCTGTAGTCCGGCGGCGGTAACGAATTTAATACAGCGGGCTTTTAAACAGCTCCGCATTTACTTAATGAGATAACCCTATGACTTCAAGGAGGCAGCGTCCAGCTATGGATTGCTGCCCCTTCTCTTTCCAGACCAAAACATTTTCAAGAAATTTCCCATACCCCGTTAATTTTTGCCTTCTGGAATCTCCGATTATTGAGGGACAAGCCCTCAATAAAAATATTGGAGGTTTTTGTATATGGAGAAATTAGTTCGTGTCATTAAGCTGCGCCCTGGTGAAACAGTCCTTATCGTTGCGGAGGAACGCCCCGCTCCCTGCCCGTGCGGTCATGCCTGTGTTGTCCCAGAACGTAAAGAAGAATTTCCTTTGCCTAAAGGAATCCTGATTCATATGGACGGCGCCGCATAAGGAGGGGATTCATGTTTCATGTTACGATCTTTGACGCAGCGGGAACCCCTTTGGTGGTGGAGGTATCCTATGAGGTTTTCCAGGTATTTGCGGAGTATGACCGGGAGATGGAACGCCAGCGGAAAGCGGATTCCCGCCACCGTGACTGCCGCTCCTGGGATACCTGCCTGCTCTTTGAAGTGTCCACGGAACCGCTTGAGCAGACTTATGAGCGTATGCGAACCCTAAAAGAAATCCGGGACGTTTTGGAAGAGTTTAGCCCCAAGCAGCGGCGACGTTTCCTTCTCCATTTTGCCTATGGCTATACTTACATGGAGATTGCGGAAATGGAAGGCAGCAACAAGTCTACCGTCATGCGCTCTGCCAGGGCCGCACTGAAAAAAATCCGAAAAAAACTGGTGGTCTGATAGCAACTTTTGCCTGGTTTTTGTCCTTAACAGTGAAAGGGAAAACTCCCTTTTTTCAATTTTGTTCTTTGACAAATAACGGACAGCCGTTCATATCAGTATTCAGGATTTCCAAACGCTGTGTGTGAGCGCCGCAAGCGCAAACGCCAAGACCCCCTGCGGACGGCCAGAGCGTCCGTCAACACGATGACATCAAAGGGCCAGAGCGACCATTTGACGGCTTGATAACCAGCCCCGGCAGGCTGGAAAGCGCCAAGACCACCAGCGGGAGGAACCGTGCCTCTCACCGAAACTTACTGCGAATATGGTGTACCCACCTATCGGCGGTATGCGGCGGTTCGGCAGTCACCCGGCTGACAGCCACGAACCGGCCTGAATACTCCCACGTATCGGGGGCGAGCCGATGGACAGTCCCGCTGTTCCAGACAATACGGTACGAAAAATAAGAACAATGAGGCGCTGCGCTGGTTATCCCAGTGTGGCATTTTCCTCTTGCCATAGAAAGGTGTGATGAAATGGCGGATAATAAGCCCGCAACAGTCATGGAGAAGAAAGTCAAAGGCACAACCTATGTGGTATCCTCTTTCTTCAATACAGCCGCCAAAGAAACCATTTTTGATAAATTACAGCATATCGCTGAGCGTGATGTTGATGTTGTGTCCCCAAAAAGAAAATATTAGCGCTTTAAATTGATAAATCGCTTCACAAGACGGATGGGATACGGTATAATGGAACCACGAACCCGTGTCTTTTAAAGTTCGTCGGAATGGAGGTTATGATGTTACAGACGACGATAAAAGATACAAACAGAACAGCCATAAATACTTTGTATTCTATCCGCAACGTGTTGGCTCCAGAAGCCATGACAGCCCTGTACTGCCGGTTATCCGTAGACGATGCCAACGATGGGGACAGCAACAGTATCCAGAACCAGAAAAAAATTCTTCTGAACTATGCCAGGGAAAACGGCTATATCAACACCCAATTTTTCGTGGACGATGGTTATTCCGGTACAAGTTTTGAACGTCCCAGTTTTAAGAAAATGATTGAGGGCATTAAATCCGGTGAAATCAAGCGGGTAATCATCAAGGATATGTCAAGGTTTGGGCGTGATTATCTTCAGGTGGGAATGTACACAGAGATTATGTTTGCCGAGTATGATATTCATTTTGTGGCGGTCAATGACGGAGTAGATTCCCAGAAAGGTGAGAATGACCTTACTCCCTTCCGTAACTTATTTAATGAATGGTATGCCCGTGACTGCTCCAAAAAGCAGCGGGCGGTCAAACGGATGAAGGGAATGTCAGGAGAACGGGTTTCCTCCCACGCCCCATATGGCTATATCAAAGGTGAGGGTGGAAAACTTATGGTTGATGAAGAAACGGCCCCGGTAGTAAAGTTGATCTTTGACTTACGTGTGGAAGGGCTAGGTGTTGGACGGATTGCCAGCGAACTGACTCGTAGGAACATTCCCACTCCCGGAACCATTGAATACCGGAGAACTGGAAAAACCCGCAGATATCTTCCTCATGCGGAATGCGTATGGAGCGCAACGACAATCACCATGATTTTAAAACACAAAGAATATCTGGGACATACGGTAAACTTTAAAACATTTTCCAAGTCTTATAAATTCAAGAAACGTTACCCAACCCCGGAAGATCAACAAATGGTTTTCAAAGATACCCATGAGGCAATCATCACCGAGGAAGTATGGGAAACCGTCCAGAGGCTTTCCCAACACCGGAGGCGGCGTACTAATGACCATGAGCCTGGACTTTTCTCCGGTATGCTCTACTGTGCGGATTGCGGCTCTCCTCTGCACTTCTCAACCGGGAGTAATACTTCTGGCAAAGACCCACGATATATTTGCGGAAGTTATCGGAAACGGAGTGTCGAGAAGTGCTGTAGCGCCCACTATATCCGCCAACCCGTGTTGGAGGAACTGGTTCTTGAAAACCTGCGGCAGATTACAAAACTTGCCACGGAGCAGGAAAAGGAATTTGTCAGGCTCATTATGAATCGGACGCTTTCCAAACAGCAGGAAGATGTCAAGACTTTGCAGAAGGAACTTGTGACTAAGGAACACCGGATTGTGGAACTGGACGGAATCATCAAAAAGCTGTATGAAGATAATTTCTCCGGGAAACTGTCAGACGAGCGCTACATAATTTTTTCCAGGGATTACGAAAATGAACAGCATACCTTGAAAGCGGAGGCCCTGGACATAAGGAACCAGATCGCAGAGCAGGATTCCAAAGTGGTCAATATCAACAGCTTTGTGGGACTTGCCAGGAAATATACTTCCTTTGAAAAACTGACCCCCGGAATGCTTCATGAACTGGTTGAGAAGATCATTGTCCATGAAGGCGATAAAAGCAGCGGCCACCGCATACAGAAAATTGAAATCTACTATTCTTTCGTTGGCGACCTGGAGAGTTCTCATGTGGTCGCCCAACGAACTCGAAAAACACCGGCAGCGTGATATATTTCATTATTTTGCACTGCCAGTCTTTTAAATCTAAAAAGGTTCGCTAAGAACATTCCCCTAAATATTTCTAAAGAAGAAATTTTGACAGGTCTTTTAAACTCATTCATGAATATGGATTTTTATATACTGTATTGATTTATGTATCACATATCCATTTTTAGCAGGTCTGATTTATATGTATCTTATTTCTGTTTTAAAAGTTGAAACATTTGAAACAAAGTTTGAACTGCTTATTTTTTTTGATGGCTGTATGTTTATACATTCACCTTTATTTGAAAACATAAAAAAGACCTCACCTGTTGGTGAAGTCTTTAATATACACATATGCGTGCAAAAGAAAACTGAATGTTGAACATTGGATTACTAATGACGCTATTTGATATTCTTATACGAGTAAGTTTTTTATACAGAGCCAAAACTTTTGAGGGTCTTGGCTCTGTTGGGTTATTTGAATAATAATTAGTTTAGACCGCCCGCGTTTGGATCCCAACTTCCAGGTGGGGTATATGCACCTACCCCCCATGCAGGTGCTCCATCGTCTGTTACTAAACCACCATTACCACCGCTGGATGGCTGGCCTCCGCCGCTTGGTTGTTGGGTTTCGCCAGAGGGTTGTTGTGTTGAAGTGTTATTTGTATTTCCAGAAGATGGCTGGCTTGTTGACTGTTGAGGCTGTGGCTTTGTTGTGGAGAGTAAACTGCCACTTACCATTTGTAGATTATCACTGTTATCTGTTTTGATTACATACCATGTGCTTCCGTCTGACTCAACTTTTCCGTTGACTGTTATCTCCTGTGCATATGATAAACTGCCTACTATATCATATTCTGTACCTGGGCCACTACGCAGATTACAATTTGTTGCTGCGTACATTGTAACTTCATCTATTGGAGTTATTGTGTAACCCAGGTCCGGCTCTGCTTCTTCACTTTGTATATCTTCCTCACTTATTGTATCTCCTTCAGTTTCTTTATTATCCTCACTTTCAGATGAAACTGTATCATCTATACTTTCCTCTGCAGGTTCAACAGCAGGAGAGGGTGTCGGCTCTTTAGTCTCTATACTTTCCTCTGGCTCTGGTGTTTCTGCTGCTGAATCTGCTATGACCGGCTCTGCCTGCTTACTGCAACCACCTGCACATCCGCTTACGGATAACATGACCGCTGTTATGACAGCTGCTGATTTAAACAATTTTTTGTTTATCATATATGTAACATCTCCTTTATTCTGTTTCCAAAATCTAAAGCACTGAATAAACTGTTTGAAATATTCAAAAGGCTGACATTGATTTTAAGCCCACATAGGAAATTATAATTTTTGACAATCACAATATCCTGTTTATTCCCCCTGTCAATGCTCCCCCTTATCTCTTTCTCCCATTCATTAAGGGCAGACTGTCCTTTAGGGGTGATACCCTCAACTTCTGGTATCCTGTCAGCTTTTATATGTTCCTCTGTTCCATCTGACAGAATATATCCTGTTTCTGTCAGCTTGCAGATACCTGTCACAAGCTGTTTATGTTCCTCATTGGATAAACTTTCTTCCAGAGTCCAGATTACTTCACTAAGGCTTGAAAGATTCTCATGCTCGTCTGTAACAAATTCCTCTAAACTCCTAATCAATATCAATGTCTCCAACTGTTCTTTTGTAATATCCTTAATATCCATGCTGTACTCCTTTTCGTAAATGTATTGATTTAATTCCCATTATACCATCTTTTATCCTGACTATCAACTTAAAATGTATATATACATTTTAACTGTCTGTTTTTGTTATATGATATGCTAAAAGGAGATTTCTGATGATATATGGATTAGCTGAAAAGCTGGCTCTTGCGCGTAAAAAGAACAAACTTTCACAGGCACAGATTGCCAAACATATCGGTGTGTCTTCCTCTGCTGTCTCTGCATATGAACTGGGAGAAGTTACACCCTCACTGGAAATTCTGATGAAACTCGCTGACCTTTACCGTGTGTCCGCTGATTATCTTTTAGGAATCAGCTATCCCAGAGAGAGCGTGGCACTTGACACTTCCAAACTGACCAGACAGCAATTAGTTGCACTGCAAAATCTAATTGACACTATGAGATAAGGTACACCTGTTTCTATTGGTGTACCTTTTCTTATTCATACATTTTTCAGTTTTTCCAATGCCTCATGCAGCCCTGCAATCTCAACATTCCTTACAGCTTTTAAATAGTCATTGATGAATTGTACGGTGTTTCCTTCAAAACAGTTCTCTGTCTGATGAAAGTACTCCATACCTAATGAAACGAAAAACAGTGTACTGTCCAAACACCTCATTTTCACTTCAATCTCTTCCATATAATCTTCAGCATGTCGGAGATACTTTCTTATTTGTTTTTTCTTCATAACTTATGAACTCCTTTCTTTTTGGTGGATGGATTCTAACGCCAGGGTAAGATAAAGTCAATCGCTAATCTTTCATTCATAAAGTTTTATGAAACCATAAAATGTAAACTCTTTTAAACAATAAAAAAATGCCAGACGCACTGACATTTCTTATAAGTTATATATTTTGTTAATATTGTAATCTCAATCTTTCAAATATGCTGACATTTGTTTCATGCCTATATTGTTTGATATAGTTTAATCTGCCAGTCGCACTGACATTTCTTATGTTGCCAGAGTCCATATTACTATAAGCTTCAGGAGAATGGTATATTCCTTCTTAATTTATCTGTAATTATGTCACTATAATGCAAATTCTGCTGTACGTAAAATTTCCATATAATGAAAAGGTGAGGAAGCCGTTGCTTTTCCTCACCTCTATACTGGCATAAAATTGGGAACTGGGAACCACATTCCTCTATGCAGTCCATATTTTTTCCCATTTTTCAATGTCATAATTTTGGGAACTGGGAACTACTTCGCCTCTATGCAGTCCATATTTTTTTATTTTCAGCCTAATGTATCACTAAATTTAGTATGCTTTATATTTTCCCAAACAGGAACCATACTCCTCTCTATGCTATCCACACCTTTTCTATATTTCAGTCTAATGTCACCCAATTTACTATTATGTAAAAATTTTTCCCAAATAGAAGCCATACACATTCGAAACAACCATATTTTTAACATTTATACTTTGCAAGGACTCTGTAAACTACGCTTTTCGAACATCCGTAAATTTCTACAATCTCTTTCACAGTTGCCCCCGCTACATACATCAGGTAAATTTTCGTTTCATTACACGAATCCTTTTTTGCCAGTTTTGCACCCTTGTTCAGTCTGCCTTTGCTGTCCCTTTTAATATTATGTAATTCTTCAAATTTTTTCCTTTTGTCCTCTTCTGATAATGCAGCCTGTTCCTTTTGTCGCTCCATTAACATTTTCTTCTCTTCCACACTCTGTTTTAATCTACCCAGTAACAGTTCCTCTTGCAGCCACTCCAAATAAATGTCTGGTGGGACATATAAGCCAGTTGGTCTGCTGATTATTGATTTTTTAAGAAATCCGAATGTTATATGGTCTATACCGTTAATATATTCTATATTATCTTCAATATATTTTATAATATCAATTATACTCTTCAACCTGTCACTCCTTAATACGCTCTTTTGGGAACCACCTGCAGCCCCCTTAAAATCCCCTTCAATCCATTCTACCGCTACACATCAGGAAAATCAACTATTACACCTCTAAATCCTCTCAATTCCCGATCCGTACACCCCCACACCTTATTAGCAGAATATAAATAAGTAAAACAAAGGTGAACTTTTCCCACCAATCCCAGAAAACCCCCTGTTTTTCAACATTTTTTCCTATCTTTCGCAGTCCTGCCGTGGCATATAAATAAAATTTTTATCATGGTTTCCATATCTCCTTATATCTTGGTATATCTTGGTTTTTCCTTATGTTTTCAAGGTTTTTCCTCTGGCCCCAAAAACTCGGTTCCTCGTATATCTTACCACAGGTCAGCATATTTTGTCCCCCAAAAAGAGTAAAAAAGAAGTAAAATGACCCCTTTTCTACTCTTTCCAGAGGTAATGGTTCCAATCTCCAACTGTAAACAAATTTATTTTTTCCGCCCTTCCCTATGTATATATATATAAATACTGCCCATTGCTCCGTTGCTGCTCTCCCCACCACCATTTACTATCTAAACACCTCATTTTCCTTTCCATCTCTTCCATATGCCGGAGATGCGTTCTAATTTCTTCATGCCTTATGAACTCCTTTTTTTTAGTGGATGGATTCTAACGCCAGAGCAAAATAAAGTCAATCGCTAATCTTTCATTCATAAAGTTTTATGAAACCATAAAATGTAAACTCTTTTAAACAATAAGAAATGTCAGACGCACTGACATTTCTTATGTTGCCAGAGGCTATATTTCTATAAGCATCTGGAGGATAGCATATTTCACTGACATAATAATCATTTGGTGCATTTTTTAGATATTCTTTGTAGTCGCCTTTTGCTGATGCATATGGCAGTAAAATCATTGCCAACAACCGTATGGCGCCAATTAAAGTTATTAAAAATGGAATTTCTACTACGTTTGATTCGTTCATGATTTGCATATTTGTCGATGTATTTTTACCCCCTTTTTATAAACGAAAACACTTGCAACTACTGTAAAACCTGTTGCTGTTGCAATAATAATCTCTGTTTTGTGTTCTTTTACCTTTACCCAAAACTTTTTTCTTTAGTATCATCAGCATCAACTTTTTTCTCTTGCATAAATGAAACGCCTCCTTTAATTTTCTAAAAATGCTATGGAACAGGATCATTATCCAGAAATTTATAGATTGCGAATGGAAATAGATAGTTATAATCCAGACGAGCCAGAACCTCCAGATAAGTTTTTTTAATAAATAATAATTTTTGATTACCACATGATACAATATGTTATATTCTCAATAATGGGGCTGGACTTGTATTAATGTCAGCCCCATAAAGAATTTAAACTTACCACAATGCTAAGGAATCCTCCGCATTTACCCACATCTGCATATTCCCCTCAAGATACAATCTTGCATACTCAAGTGGTTCGTCTATTGCCAAAGAATTTAAAGCACATTCAGAGCAGGGAGTAGTTTTCAAGCCTTCTTCCGCTTTATTGCAGTCTAAAACTTAGTGTTTTCAAAAGTTAGCGGGAATTTTAATAACAAAATATAACAGCTAATATTTCCATTAAAAACATCAAATCACAATCGAAATTTTTCAAAAGCTATGTCGGCCAGAGAAAGAAACGGATTTTCATCGTGGAAAAATAATTTTCTGTTTTTTATCATAAGAATCCCACACAAAACAATCGTAACTATCTCTGCAAACGGAATCGATGCCCATACACCATTGATTTCCATAAATTGTGGCAATACAAGTATGCCTATAAAAATACAGATAATCCCCCTGCTTGCTGATATTAGAAAAGAGAATAGTGCATTGCCTACTGCGGTGTGATACCCCGATTGAAGAATATTGAATCCCGCAAACAGAAAACCCAACGCATATATCTTTGCTCCTGAGCAGGCAATTTGCAATACCTCTTGATTATCTTTCAGGAAAACGGCAATCAGATTTTCGGAACCGAACACAAGCCCCCCTACGCACAAGAGTCCCGCCACAAAATTGATAATGACCGCCGAATAAAAAGTTTTCTGAATCCTTTTTATATTTCCAGCTCCATAGTTACAGCTGACAATCGAAACGATACCATCCGATACCCCGAACATAACGAGAGTAACAAAATTACCGATATAATTGATTACCGAAAAAGCTGCTACTCCATTTTCACCTGCATAATGTATAAATGCAAGATTAAACAAAAACATAGTTAAAGCTGCTGATATAGAGGTAATCCCTTCTGACGAACCGTTTTGAATTGTTTTGATAAACAGCTTAGAATGATATTTACCTGAAAAAATATTGACTGTTGTCTGCCTCGATAAAGAAGGTTTCATTACAATTAAAAAGCCAACAAGATAAGATAGCCCGGTTGCAAATGCCGCACCCGTAACTCCCATTTTCAAAAGTTTAATCGTAAGAAAATCCAAGATGATATTCATCATCATACAAGCCACTGTTGCGTACAAATACAACTGCGGTTTTCCCAGCAAACGATTTACAAAACCAAATATAAGCATAAAAGAAATCGCAGGGATAAATGCCGCAATAATCTGAATGTATCTGGCTGTATCTGAAAGAAGAACTTCCGTTGCTCCTAAAAGCAGCGCAATCTGCTTATGAAACAAAATCCCGCTCAATAAAAGAAAAACTGATATAACCGCTGCACCAATCACCGAGCTTTTAAATACATCCTGTGCTTTTTTAAGGTTCTTTTCTCCTATCGCACGTCCCAGGTGGCTTAATGTTCCGGTGCATACAACCATTGCACTGCCAATACTTATCTGCAAAAATGGATTAGCAATGTTAATGCTTGCCATTACATTACTTCCTGCATAGTTTCCCAGAAATATGCCATCAATCATTCCCTGTATCCCGGAAAGTACCATTGCAATCACAGCCGGTAATACATATCCTATAAAAAGGCTTGGTAAATTGTCTTTTAATAATCTGTTTTCTTCCATAACAGTGCTCCTTGTAGATGTATTCCAAGAAGCATTATAAACCTTTTTGCAGCACAAAGGTCAATACTGTTTTATAGGAACTTGTATCTCATACAGAATCTGATCCACATCTCCTACCACAGATAAATCTACTTGAGCAATCATCACGACATCTTCATCCGGTTTTCTGCCATCTTCCATCAGCCTGCATATGAACTCATCCAAAAACGTTTCTAATTCCTGTGTTTCATATTTCCAGAAAATGCAAGCATATTTTCCCTCTTTTATTATATTTACGATCGTTTCTGATTGCTGTTCTTCCATTTTTTCATAGCCATCTAAAAACAGGAACATATACTCACGGATAGTGTCCCCCAAAGATACCCTTATCCCATAACGATTCTCAGCAAAAATAGGAGCAAACTGTTTTAACTGCCCTTCTAGTTCCGCAAATCCATATTCTTCTGGGATGCCATTTTTCAGTTCCTGCTTCCATAACAGAATCTGTCTTTCCGGCAATGCTTTTACTTCATATTCCTGCGAAGGCTTAACTGCGCTGTATTTCTTTAGATGGGCTAATTTATGCGCTATACGTTTTTCAATCACTGACAATCTTTGTATTTCCAAAGACAATTGTTGATATCGCTCTTCCAAAAGCAGAAGCGTCCTATCGACATCTCTTTTTTCTAAAAATTCTTTGATTTCCTTAAGAGGCATCCCCAAATCTCTCAATTCCAAAATGGTTGAAAGCGTTTCATATTGAAAGATGGAATAGTATCTGTATCCGGTCATCTCATCCGTCCATTGCGGCTTTAACACCCCCATTCTATCATAATGTCTGAGTGTTTCCTGACTGATATTCTTTAGCTTTGCGAATTCCCCTACGGTCATTTTTTCTTTCATTTTTCACCTAACCCGTTTAAATTTGTAAACTTCCGATTTAACGATGGCTTCATTATACAGCAATCACTTCCTAGAGGAGATAGATTATACAAAAAATTCATTTTGCTGTGATAAACATTATTTCCCTGAATCTGCCCTTGTGTCGTTTTTTGTGATGGTAAGCTGCCTCTGCTGGAATTTCACGGTAATTTTATCCCCGGCAGAAAAGCCAGCCTTTTCCAGCCAGTTCCCCTGTAAAAGAATCTGCGGTGGTGATTTTTTGAAAGCCCCTCGCCCGTTATAAACGATCAGTTTGCGCTCGTCCATCCATCTTCCTTCCCTGCTGCCTGTCGGCACACGATTTCAAATACATTCCCTTCCTCCGTCCTGACAGTAAGCAGGCTGTTCCGCTCGTCGGCGTTCAGGTCGGCAATCCCCATCCCCTCGCTGTCATTCAGTAAATCAAAAAGCCTGTCCCTAAAATAATTGAGTTCCATTCTGTTGTCCCCTTTCATATTTTACAGTCCATTAGCTAACATTATATAGTCTTTTAGAATCTATTGCAATCCCTAAGTGTGATGTAGTCTAAAAGTGAACAAAACAAATGCTAATAGCTTATGAAATGGGTGGCATTATGGAAGGTAAAGGATTAGGCAAACATATCAACATGGTGAGGAAAGATCGGGATTCACGGCGGACAGGCTCTCGGAGCTGTGCAATATCAACGCAACCTATCTCCGGCATAATGAAAGTTAGAAAGGCCAGCCGGGTAGTCGGCTGGCTTTTCCATGTCCAATCAAATATAAATCGGTTCTCCATAACATATCTAAGTGCGAAAATTTTCATAGTATTATCTTAAAACAACTTTTGACAACCCTCTATTTTCCGCCTAAATCTTAGCTTTCCTGCACTTTCTGGCCTTCCTCAAAACTTCGCCTTTACTTATGGTACGGCTGTCCATAACATACCTAAATGCGAAAAATCTCGTAATATTATTAAGGACAGAAAATCTTTAAAATTTTCTGCCCTGTGATGCTCTACTTTTAAATGATATGATATTCCACATAAAGTTCCTGACGATATTCTTTATCCTGTGATACTTTGATAACGTCTGATAAACGGCCATCTTCACTTAAAAGTATTATTAATTTTGCCAACATTTCCTCACCTTTTTTCACATTCTCCTGGTCTCTCATCAACAATGTCATATACTCATGCCTCCATTCTCTATTCTTCTTGGCCTCTTTTACCGCTTCTTCCAATCTCTCCACATAGGCATCCTTCGGCTTCTTCCCTGCCACATAATCAAGGAACGCCTTTAATTCATCACTCACATCATCCAGAGTTCCTTTTGCATTGAGAAATATCTTTACCGCCTCATCACCCATGGAAATGCTGCCGTCTTCTTTACAGATATTTTCAAAGGTATAAATATGCCGTCCTTTCCCATATAAATCGAATGGACAGATAAATATAACATAGCTTCGCTTTAACTCATCATAAAGCTGCCCTTTATCAATAAGCTGCAGGTCTATCATACTCTGATAATACCGGCTTCTCTTAGCAAGTTCCTTGGTATGGCTTACCTGCATTTCTATGTCGTAAACAACTTCTTTCTCATCTTTTACATACACATCCAGCCTCACACTGCGGGCATCCATATCCAGGTTGATACTTTTCTGTAATTCCGGATATTCAATGCGTTCAATGTTCAAATCCGGGAGAATCCTCTGCAATAACTCTTTGCACAATTCCGGATTCTGCATGACCTTTCCAAACAGGAAATCATTGGATATGCTTAATTCTTCCCATTTTGTCTGCTTTGTTTCCATGTCTCCCATTTTATCCACCTGCTTTCTTCCAACAAATCACTGCCGGAAAATGTGTATTTTTCAAAATCCCTATTATCTATTTCTATTATACACAGACTTCCGGCAAATTACAATAAGCCGAGAACCTGTCTCCCGCCATTTTTTCCTTTTTAATCCTTCAGGATAACCAGCTTATTCTGGTAACACTCCACAGACACGCTGCAGCCAATCTCAAAGCCCCACTGCTCCACCCAGTTCCCCTGCAGGATAATCTGCGGCACATTTTTCCCATTCCTTGTTGTAAATGAGTATGCTTTCATCCTGCCGCCATGCCCAAGAAAGAAAACCCTTTACGCCAGCTTCCTGTCAGTTCAGATGGTTATGGCGATATAAAAATTCACTTAGCTGAAATATTAGAAGAAAAAAACATTTCTCTTAATCAGTTATCCTTTCGCACAGAAATGCAGAGAACACAATTAAGAAATTACAGGGATAACAAGATACAACGTCTGGATATTGATATTCTGAAACGCCTGTGTTATGTATTAGAGTGTAATCTGACTGATTTGATAGAATATATCCCGCCAGAAGAAACACAGACTCTGCAATAAAACCTACGTTGTAAGAACTTTATTGTCACGAACAGTAAAACCCCATGGAAACACACACTCCCATGGGGTTAAAATATAACTCTTATTCTCTTTTATTTCCAAGAACATCCGTTCCTTTTCGCCTTTACTTATGATATGGTTCGCCGTTTATGATATGCAAAGTGTTCAGGTACTTAGAATCACAACCAGTCAGTAGCATATCCACAATAATGGTAAAGTCGATCTTGTTTTTATAAGGATAATCCGCATTGGTATATTTCTGGTCTTTAATTCTTTGTTGTACATCCTGATAATACCCATCAAAATTGTTAATGTCATGACTGGTTCCATACTGTTCGTTATAGTCTTTGATAATACCGGTCAATGCTTGTTTCTTTTTATCAGGTTCTTTTTTGTTATCTTCTTTTCCTGCGGAAGATCCTCTTGTATTTGCTGAACATCCTTATTACCTTCAGCCGGCGGCGAAAATACGCAAACTATATTTAATGGCGTAAACTCGCTGTCAGCGGTATCAATACAATTCTGTTGTGCTTCTTTGAACAAGTTGTAATATTCAATAGCGTAATTGATGGATGACATTTGATATGGTCTCATAATCATCATTTTTTGTTCACTAGCTACCAGGACCATATAATTGATATACCGGCAAAAATCGTTCATCAGCATCAAAAGCAAAATGTTCTTTGTTATTATTTGCAAAATAATAGGTATTGCTTTCATTGCTGACAATAAAAAGCTGCATAAAGCAAAGTAGGGAAAGTGAATCCCATATATAATTCTCTTGCTAATCATTCTTGAGATAACTCAGTTGGGAACGAATATTTTTAATAACCTCATCAGACTATTTTTATGCTATCTGATGAGGTTATTATTTATTTTACTATATACGTATTCGTCATTTCAAGGCTCTCTCAAAAATGGTGTGGCTGTGGTGTAGTAAGCGCCGCCGATTCGTATAATATCTCATTCCAACGGTTTTTACAACTTCTGATGAAAATTTTTGCGAGTTATCGCAATCACATGCAATAAGAAGTGTTCATGATTCTAAGCTTTTAATCCCATCAACTGGCAGCTCCTCTGCAAAAAGCGGCGTGGACAAATACCGGTCTCCTGTATCCGGGAGAAGAACCACGGGTGTTTGACAGTTTGATAATAGAAAAGATGCTTGCAGGCCCTATAAAGCCTGTATTTTTTTGTCAAAAAATTTGTTTTATTCTATAGCAATA
>CAJSZV010000052.1 GCA_910574345.1 Clostridiaceae bacterium
TTTTGAAAATTTCCATAGGGGTGGGCTTATTAAAGTTACCCTTTTTTACATCAACTGCTTGAAAAAAACTTTTTAAACATTTTTCATTTTACCTATTGACATTTCTTAGCTGGACTTTGTTATTTTCTATTGTATTTAGTTCCGCCCAGTACCGGTAGTAATGCAAAAGGGGAAGTAAGGTCTGGGCGCACCGTTTGGGGCCTGCGGGACAATTGTAGATTACTGTGAATTCATCCTGCTTATATTTGGAGAAATCATAGATCGGCGGCTGGTTCTCCTCTGTAATCCAGGAAAACATGCCAAAGCCTTTTTTTATATATTCCTTACGGCCGGTGAGCTCATAAGCAATGGCCAGGCTCTCAAGAACCATGCCGTTTAAATTTAAGAAGCGCACAGCCGGGTACTGTTTGGCGAAAAACATGTCAAGCCGTTTGATATAGCAGTGACGGATGATATCATCTACAATCATAAGAATGATATCTTTTATCCGCTTTTCCGGCTTGATCTCATAGTACTGATATAAGCCTGCAATGCCTACATGCATCATAAAGGGCACCCGGTCCATATAGTTGTCGGGATAAGGCGTGGTCCAGGTTCCCAGTTCCTTCGCCCATCGGATGTAAACTTCCACAATAGGCCTGCAGGCATCAAGCCAGCGCTCTTCATAGGTTTCCCGGTAAAGAGCCAGGAAGGTCCGCATGGCCCACCCCATCTCCCTGGGTTCCACTGTGGCTGTGGTATGGTAGATGGGAAGTTTCATAAGCTCCAATAAGCTTTCACCGATTGTCATAGCCCCTTCCAGCCCGTTGGGATTCCCGGTCATATGGTAATAATCCAGCAGTCCCTCCACCCACTGATGACTGGGCACGGGCTGCCCGCTGACATGGTCCACGCTGTGGGTGTACAAGAGTCCCTGTTTGTTGGGCTGATCGCTGTAATGGCACAGATCCACATCATACCAGTGCTCCGCAGATGCTTTCATATAGTCATAATATCTCCTGTCCCCTGTCCGGGCCAGCATGATCATAAAATTATGGGGCATATCGTACTCATTATTGATCCAGATCAGCTCTCCCTTTGATCTGCCCTGTTTCATATATT
Source organism: Clostridiaceae bacterium (assembly GCA_910574345.1). Taxonomy (GTDB): domain Bacteria; phylum Bacillota; class Clostridia; order Lachnospirales; family Lachnospiraceae; genus UBA3402. The sequence continues at coordinate 1,102 of CAJSZV010000052.1, forward strand.
CCCACTCCGGCCCGTCTCCGAAATGCATCATTCCCAGGCCCTTGGCTCTGGAATCCACATACCGGTAGAGAAACCGCTCCGTGGGACAGTGACAAACATCGGATACATATTGGCCGAACACTCCTGACTCCATAAAGGCGGAAACATCCGCTACGGGAAGGGGAGGCATCTCAAACTGGTGAGCCCGGTCCACCAGCATTCTCTCGTCCAGGCCGGTCTCATGGAAATACAGATAACAGCGGGAAGTTCTGGCGGCTCCCTGAGGCACTTTCAGAAGATTTCCCGTATCCGGCAGCAGATGGACGGTAATGCCCGCACCTGAGGAATCCAGGGCTTTTGGGAAATTTTGATATGCCTGGTAAATGCCTGCCGCCACTCCGCAGCACCCATTGTCCCAGTCCGCCGTAAAGATGCCGAACAGCACCTCCGGAAACATCTCGTTTCCCGTATTGACTATGGAGTCCGCCGTAATCAGCTCTGACAAGGACTCCTGCCCTGACGCTTTTCTGGAATGGAAATTAAAACTGGAGGTGTAGAGCCCGTGTCTTACTTCACGGTGCTCTTGGCTTCCTCCATGGGGCCTGATATCTATGCGGATGGCCTTTATCTCCTCATAGGGATAATCCTTATCATATTTTAGCCCCGCCTGCTCGTTGTTAATCTCCATGCTCTTACGGCTGAGAAGATTTTTATCTTTTTCCCGGTTGATAAACTGATAATCTATATTGAGCCACGGTTTCCCCGCCCACATGGTAAGGATCACCGTAAAATCCAGCCATGTTTTTCCCTGACAGCAGTGTTTTCCTGACGCTCTCACAAGGGTCCGCACAGGCCCTTCCTCCAGAACCTCCCAGCCCTGTTCGTCTAACCGAATCACATACTCCCGGTTTTTGCTGTCCGTGACCAGAGGACCTGCGATGTCCTGTCTTTCATAGATGTGATCTGCTGTGACAATCTGCTCAAAGAGACAGGATGCGCCATGTACGGCCAGTTTTGCCTGAATCACGCCGTTGTCAAGAAGGAGCGGTTCTCCCGGTGCCCGCAATACGCGGACTTCCTGCGCTTTTTCCGGCTCCACAGGCTCCCCGCCCAGTTCCAGGTCATAGTCTTTTTCCTTATTGGCCGGAAGATTCGCCAAAAAATGAATTAAGAGCCATTTCACCGACCCGTCGTCCCAGTACGCCGTAGGCTTTCCCTGTGCAGGGCAGCGCTCTTTCCCGTCTGTAACCACAAGAACAGCCGCCTCTTCTTTCCTCAGTTCTCCCCTCTTAAACGGCACGGCGGCCGTGGCAGGTTCCTGCTCTCTGTCATACCTGGAAACAATCTCAAAATGAATCCGTTTTCTGATCATAATTTCTTCCCCCTTCCTACCCCTTTAATCCTGTGGTGCTGATACCTTCCACGAAATATTTCTGCGCCGCAAAAAACATGACGATCAGCGGCAGAATACTGATCAAAGACATGGCCATGACCTTATCCCACTGAACCTGAGCCGCCGTGTCAAGAGACGCCCGAAGTCCCAGAGATACGGGAAATTTTTTCACGGAGCTGATGTAGATCAGGGTATTGAAAAAATCATTCCAGGTCCACATGAACTGAAACAGGCCTGCGGAAAACAGCGCCGGTTTCATAAGGGGCAGCAATATCTTCACATACAGCCCCAAAGAAGAACAGCCGTCAATGTACGCCGCCTCGTCCAGTTCCCTCGGAATCCCTCTCATAAACTGGATAATCATAAAGATGAAAAAAGGAAAACAGGCAAATAAGGCGGGCAGATAAAAGGGCCAGTAGGAATTTAAAAGCCCCAGTTTATTAAAGATCAGATACCGCGGAATGATAATCACGGAGTTTGGAAGCATCAATGTAGAGATCATCAGGGCAAAGAACATCTTCTTTCCCGGAAACCGAAACCGCGCAAACCCAAAAGCCACAAAGGAACAGGACATCACCGTCAGAACCACTGTAGGGATTACCAGAAGAAAGGTATTTTTAAAATATGTGGCAAAGGTAATATTTCCCACGCCGTTCCAGCCCTTTTTAAATGCATCGAAAGAAAAGCGGCTGGGAAGGAGTTTTGTGGAACCCAGGATTTCCCCATTGGTCTTAAAGCAGGCAAAGATCATCCATACAAAGGGGAAGGTAATCACCGCGCCGATGACAATCAGCAAAAAGTACGCGGCCCCATTGTGTTTCTTTCTCTTTTTCATCAGAAATCACCTCCGTCTTCATAGTAAACCCAGGCATCAGAGGACTTAAATACCAGCAGGGTAAATACCAGGATAATGACAAACAATATCCAGGAAATGGCAGAGGCATATCCCATCTTAAAGTTGCTGAAACCTTCCGTATACAGTTTCATGCCGATGAGATAAGTAGACTTTAAGGGTCCCCCATTGGTAATGACAAAGGCCGATGTAAAATTCTGCAGGGCATTGATGGACTGCATGATCAGGTTAAAAAACACGATTGGCGTAATCATGGGCAGCGTGATGTAGAAAAACCGTTTTATCCTGTTGGCCCCGTCGATCTCGGCCGCCTCATGGAGATCCACAGGGATCTGCTTCAAGGCCGCCAGAAACAGCACCATGGAAGAGCCGAACTGCCATACCTGCAGAAGACAGATGGTAAACATGGCCGTTCCCGCCTGCCCCAGCCAGTTGACAGGGGGAAGCCCCGCAAGCGCAAACAGCTTATTTAAAATTCCGTCGGACATAAACATGAGACGCCACAGGGCCGACACCGCCACGCTGCCCCCCAGAATGGACGGAATATAGTAGACGGTCCGGCACAGATTGATCCCCTTAAGCTTCATGTTCAGCACAATGGCAATGAGGAGGGCAAAGATCAGCTTTGCCGGCACGGAAAACAGGGCATACTCCATAGTTACCAGAATGGACTTTTTAAAATCCGGATCTATGGTAAAGAGCCGCACATAATTAGCCAATCCCACCCATTTGGGGCTTCCAAGCACGTTATATTGGGTAAAGGAATAATACAGGGACGACAAGAACGGATACAGCTGGAGGGCGGCAAATCCGATTATCCATGGGGAAATATAGAAAAGCCCTCTCACGTCTCTCATCTTCCATTTCTTTTTTACCTGATTCTGTCTCACAAAATCATCTCCTTGTCTTTTCTAAAAATTTCCTTTGCATCTCCTGCCATTATGATATAATATTTTCATAAGGCCGAAAAGAACGCCGGCCGGGGAAAAGGTATCATTATTTGTCTAACTTAAGAAAAGAGGCGTTATGTATAAACTGATCATTGTGGATGATGAAAAAAATATCCGGGAGGGACTTGCCCAGTGCTATTCCTGGAACGAACTTGGATTTGAATTATGCAGTACATTTCCCGACGGAAAAAGCGCTCTGGATTACGTCCGGAGATACCGGGTAGACGTGGTTTTAAGCGATATCCGTATGCCGGTCATGGACGGCCTTAAGCTGGCTGAACAATTAAGTCTCAGCTATCCGTCTGTGATCATGGTGCTCTTAAGCGGCTTTGCCGAATTCGAATATGCCCAGACGGCTCTCCGCTATGGAGTAAAAGAATATTTGTTAAAGCCTGTAAAATATGAGGAAGCCGTGAAGACCTTTCAGAACATCTGCGAAATGCTGGACCAGAAGACGGGCGTCAAAAAGAGCAGCGAACCCTTTGCCGGGTATTACGACCAGATCGTCAGTCAGGTTACCGAATATCTGCAGACCCATTACCGCGACGCTTCCCTGGAGGATGCGGCAGCCGTGGTCGCCTTAAGTCCCAACTACCTTTCCCGGATCTTTAAGCGCAAAAAGGGCATGAATTTCAGCGAATTCTTACAGGAAATCAAGATGGAGACCGCCGCTTCCCTTCTGTGCGACGTCACCAGAAAAACTTATGAAATAGCTGCCGAAGTGGGATATGATAACCCTAAAAATTTTACACGGGCATTTAAGCAATACAGCGGAAAGACTCCCCGGGAATTCCGGGAGCAGGGTCAAAGCCTATGAGACGCAAATTTTTCTTATCCAAATTCATCATGTTTCTCAGCCTGTCTCTTATCCCTGTGTGCATCTTCGGCGTGCTGTCCGTTTTTTATATCAATCGTCAGGTGAAAGAGGATGCTCTGGAAAAATCCGTCTCTGTTACGGATGTGATGGAACTGACCATAGAAGAGCTGACCAGCACCTTGGAAATCTTTAAAACCACCGTAAATTCCGATGCCAGATTTCACCTGGCTGTTCTGTCCATGCTTGGAAACGATTCCCCGGAAAACGTGGACCCCTCCCACTTCAGCCAGACCATGCAGAGCCTCTATTATTTCCAGACTGCCAAGCCCTATATCTCGTCTCTGTTTCTCACCACTCAGGACAGCCCTTATTTTATCAACGGCTTAACCAGAGAATCCTTTTCAGACGCCGCCGACAGCACCTGGAAAGCAGATGCTTCCCACAATTTAGCCGGCATCTTTTTCAAAGTACGTCAGGTAAAGAGAAATAAATTTGACTCTCATCTCATGACTGCGGTAACGGTCTATCAGCGCATGAAGTACCAGGAACTCATGGCGGTAAACTTGAATCAGAATTATTTTAACACCTGGCTGGACTCCATTACCAACTATGAGGGGCAGATTCTGTTAGTTACGGATAAAGAAGGGCAGATTCTGTTCTCCAACCGCAATCGGGATCTGCTTCCCCGGACCCTTCTGACTCCGGAAGGATATCTTTGCGCACCGGAACTTGCGCCGGCGGGACTGAAAAAAGAATATTTCTTTCACGCAGGAGCCTTTCCCGGCATGTATGAGTTTCAGTACCTCTCTCTCATTCCCCAAAGAGAAGTATTCCATATCAGCAACACTCTTTTAAAGCTCACATTTGCCGCCGGGCTTTTGACCATTCTTGGTTCTTCCTTCCTGGCTTACGTCTATACCAGGCGTGACTGCCGTCAGATTTTTCAGATCATCGACCTGTTTGACAAAGCGGAAAAGGGAGAATTCTCTTCCCCCCAGCCGCCGGCCAGAACCAACGAAACTTATTTTCGCATTATCAATAACATTATCAGCCTCTTTATGTCCCAGACCTACTTAAAGGTACAGCTGGATGCCAAAAAGTATGCCCTGTCCACGGCTCAATTATCCGCGCTCCAGTACCAGCTGAATCCTCATTTTCTCTTCAACACCCTGCAGAGCATTGACCTGGAAGTAATGAAAGTCACCAAGAGGCCTGTCACAGCCAACATCATGATCTCAGAACTTTCCGCCCTGCTGCGCTATTCTTTACATGCGCCTATGACTCTGGTGACCGTCCGTGAGGAAGCGGATGCCACCCAAAGCTACATCCGTCTTCAGGCCTTACGGTTAGCGGAACCTTTTCAGGTAATCTGGGACCGGGAGCCTGAGGTAGAAAAGCTAAAGATTCCCAGGCTTCTTTTGCAGCCTGTCATAGAAAACTCCATCAGCCACTGTGTTCCCTCCCGGATGGACAGGCTGAAGATCAAAATCCGCATCAACGTGCGAAAGGGATTTCTCACCATTGCCGTGATTGACAACGGCCCTGGAATTCCTTCCCAAAACCTTGCCCTTCTCCGGCAGAATCTCTGCGACGACCAGGTAGAGGAAACAGGCAGACACATCGGCTTAAAAAACATCAGCCAGCGCATCCGCCTGTCTTATGAACATGGTTATGTAAAGCTGTGGGGCAGGGAGGGGATGGGAACGGTTGTCACCATCGGGGGGATTGGGGTATCGTCTTAAAACCGCACATCAACACCGCAATATCCGCGACTTCCTGCTGGCGAAAGAATGGAACTGAATCCAACTTTATTCTTTCGGCACCCCTCCGGCGAAATCCCGGTAAACCTCTTAAACACCCTGCTGAAATACAGCGGATCCCGAAACCCGGTGAGAAAAGCCGCCGCCGATACGCTTATTCCTTCAAAAATCAAAAGTTCCCTGGCCTTCTCCACTCTCAGCCGGTTCAGATACTGAATAGGCGGCGCCCCTGCCGCCTGTTTAAACACATGGGAAAAATAGTCCGGGCTCAGACAGCAGAATTCAGCCATGGCTTTCAGAGACCAGGGCTCCATATACCGCTGATTCAAGGCCAGAATCAGCTCATCAATCACAGGATAGGACTGGGTTTTTCCCCCTTGCTTTTTCATGCGGCCAATGAGGGCCAGAAGCTTTAAGAAATCATGTTCCGCCACAGATTGGTAGTAATCTTTTTTCAGCTGCAATTCTCTTATGATTTCCTCAAATATCTGTTTTATCTGCAGACTTTCCCCCACATAGCAGGTATCGATTCCGTACCGGGCAAGAATTCCTTGGCACTCATTGCCTGTAAAATGAATCCAGTAAATCTCCGGATTGTCTCTGTGAAAATAAGAATAAAACTGAGGCTCGCCGGGGCGGTAGAGAATCACGCTTCCCGCCGGACGGGGCGCAAAATCGCGGCGGATCTTATAACTGCCGTTTCCCTTGTACACATAGAGAAGCTGGTAGTCCACTCTTCCTCTTGGGCGCTGTCTTATATAGTCTCTGGAAAAGAATTTTTCGAAACCGCAGCAGTTGATGACAAGAGGGGCGCTTAAGTCCTCGTAGCCGTCTTCCCTTCTCACCTTGCGCAAATGTCCTGATACATGAAGCATATTGTTGTTCTCCTCCCCGGAAATAAGGTTGATATTATGGTGCTGTGTCGGAATGTCCAGGCTGCTGTACTGACAAGCTGCAAATAATATTAAAAGCAGGAATATCCATATTTATGACAATATCCTCTATAGAAAAATCCGCATAATCTCTGATATACTTTTAATAGTATAGCACAACCATTTCACAAATAAAACAAAAAAATACATACATGGAGGTACACGAAATGAAGCGGCAAGTCATATTGATTATGACCGACACCACGAGAAAGGATATGCTGGGCTGTTATGGCAATGAGGCCATGAAAACCCCCAATCTGGACAGACTGGCAGAGAGGGGAATCCGCTATGAAAACGCCTATACCTGCCAGCCGGTCTGCGGTCCTGCCAGAAGCGCCGTCTTTACGGGAACCTTTCCCCACACCAACGGAATGGTGACCAACAGCATTGCCATGGGCGACAACGTAAAGACTCTGGGGCAGCGCCTTACGGATCTGGGCATTCACTGCGGATATGTGGGGAAATGGCATCTGGACGGCGGAGATTATTTCGGACTGGGAAGGTGTCCGGAAGGCTGGGACCCTAAATATTGGTATGATATGAAATGTTACCTTGAGGAACTGACCGAAGAGGAACGAAGAAAATCAAGACATTCAAAAACCTCCTTTGACGAGGATATGAGGGAAGAGTTTACCTATGCCCACCGGTGTTCCGACAGGGCAATCCGGTTTTTGGAAGAATACAGGGAGCAGGATTTCTTCCTGTCGGTCTCCTATGACGAACCTCATGGTCCTTCCCTCTGCCCTAAACCCTACAACACCATGTATGACGGTTTTAAGTTCGAAGATCATCCAGGTTTCGAGGACGATCTGGAAGACAAGCCCCTTATGCAGCGGCTTTGGGCCGGAAATATGCTTCATGCTCCCAAGGAGGAGATCAACAAGCCTTCTGAGAAACTGTCCCTGTTTTTGGGCTGCAACTCCTTTGCGGACTACGAGATCGGACGTGTTCTTGATCTCATCGAGACGTCCATGCCCGATGCCCTGGTGATCTACACCTCAGACCACGGGGACATGCTGGGTTCCCACAGGCTGTGGCAGAAAAATGCCGCCGTTTATGAGGAAGTGGCCAACATTCCCCTGATTATTGCCGGCGCACAGAAGGGAAAGGTGGTCCATGCCCCGGCCTCCCATATTGATCTGGCGCCTACTATCATGGATTATTTCGGACTTCCCCTTCCCAAACTCTTTGAGGGAAAGAGCATGTTAAAACAGATCCGCAATCCCGAAGAAAAGATCAATGAGGAAGTCTTTACGGAATTCACCAGATACGAAGTTGACCATGACGGCTTCGGCGGGCTGCAGATGATGCGGGCAGTCATAACCGAGCGCTACAAACTGGCCATCCATGTCCTGGACAGCGATGAATTCTATGATCTTTCCAAAGATCCTCATGAGGTACATAACCTGATCAACGACGAATCTTACACTGAAGTAAGAAACCTTCTTCATGACAAGCTTCTGGAGCACATGAATGCAACAAGAGACATGTACCGGGGCTATCAGTGGGCAGTCCGTCCCTGGCGCAAAGACAAAAAGCCTTCCTGGGACAATGACGGTTATACCAGGCAGAGAGAAAACGAGGAATATGAGCCAAGGCAGCTGGACTATGACACAGGTATGCCTATGGAACAGGCTTCAAGAACAAAGAAGAAATATTAAAGCCTTCTACCCCTGCCCCTCCAGATGGGTCCTGCGATAGTCAAGGGGCGTCATGCCTTCGGCCTTTTTAAAGGAGCGTATAAAAAAACTGGCGCTGTAATACCCTGTGGCCGCGCTGATCTCCTGAATGGTCATAGGGGTCTCCAAAAGAAGCCTTTTGCTCTCACGAATCCGAAGTTTCGTCAGGTACTGCACAAAATTACATCCTGTCTTTTTCTTAAACAGGGTAGAAAAATAATTGGGCGAAAAACCGAATAAAGCGGAGATTCCCGTAAGGCTCAAGTCTTCTCTGTAATGTTTCTCAATGTATTGAAGAATCTCCTCGCCACGGAAGTCCTTGGGCATGGTCTGAATCATGGACACGGAAACCTGTTTCAGCTTTTGGGGAAGGTTGTCCCGGTCCAGCTGGCCGGCAATGTGATATGCTTCCCCCAAAAAGGCCAGCAGATTGGCTGCGACAGAGGAATTCACATCCCACACGGCCTCCAATGTCTGTACCAGGGCCTGGCCGGACAAGGAGAAGGAAGCATAATCACCTGCCAGGGAGGCCTTAAGGCAATTCTCACAGTGACGGCACAGTTCTGACAGCTCCGGCTTAAGCTCCGGCGGCTTTAAGGTATTTCTGTACAGCTTATGGCCCTTAAACAGAAAACGGCAGGCGGCAAGAAGGGTAAGCCTCTCCCACTCCTGCTTCCAGGAAAGACTGTCAGAAAAAGCTTTTCCCTCAAGAATGGTATGGCAGCCGCCATATTGCTGCACCACTTCTTTTATATACACTGAAGCATAGCCCGGATATTCCGGCGTCTCAAACAGGAAAAGAAGAGTTCCCTCAGGCTGGGTGTAGGGCAGAATCATCAGTTTGTCCGTATCCTTCTCCAACAGTTCTGAAGCCATAAAGGGCGCGTCGGGCACATCGTCCGTTATCAGAAGAGGGTAACATGTCTGGGGGAAGGGAATCATTTCCTCCGGACGCCCGAACAAAGCCATGGTGCACAACGTCAGATTTTGGAGTAGTTTTGCTTTCTCCTTTTCCATACGGGCTATGGTCTGCTCCAGAATTTCTCCCAGCTGAGCCCTGGTCAGAGGCTTTAGAATATAGTCTTTCACTCCCAGCCGAATGCTTTCCTGGGCATATTTAAAATCGTCGAAACCGGACAAGACATAGAAGTCCGTGTAAGGCGCCGATTCCCTGGCATGGCGGATGGCCATAAGGCCGTCCATGGAAGGCATTCGAATATCCACAAGGGCCAGGTCAAAGTGGTTGTCTTTTACGGCCTCCAGCATGGAAAGCCCGTTGGCCGCCTCCACTACCTCATCATCGTCCACTCCAAGGTCTTTTAAGAACATGCGAATCGACTGACGGATCAGGGATTCATCGTCTGCGATTAATATTTTCATGTGTTGTCCTCCATATCTTCCCGAAAGATCATGATAATGGTTTCCGTTCCCTTTCCTATGGTACTCTTAATCTCCATCTTTCCATTGGGTGAAAATGATTTCAGCCGCTCCCTCACATTGTTAAGCCCAATACTGTTCCCCCACAAAATCCCCGTGTCAAATCCAACGCCGTTGTCCCACACCCGCATCACAAGATATTCCTCTGTGTTCTGAATGGAAATCCTGATGTGGCACGGGTGTTCGCAGGGTTCGATGCCGTGGAGAACCGAGTTCTCAATAATGGGCTGGAGAAGAAGTTTCGGTATCATAATGGATTCCTCCTCCCCGGCCTTGGAAAGAATCTCAAAGGAAAGCCGGTCATTGAACCGCAGTTTCTGAAGAGCGCAGTAATACTTTAAAAACTGCAGTTCCATGGCAAGTGGGATCAGAGACGGGGCTTTCAAAATATACCGGAGCATTTCTGACATCTCATAGAGAGAATCCTCCAGCCGCTGCCGCTCTCCCATCTGGTTTAGGGCAATGAGATTGTTTAAGGTGTTAAACAGAAAATGAGGCTGGATCTGTGCCTGAAGAGCCTTAAATTCACTGTCCTTCTGTTTGAGGGCCATAATATATTCCCTTTGCAGGGTCTTGTCAAGCTGTTCTGATGTCTGGTTCAGCAGAGCTCCCAGATCATCCAGTTCCGTATCGGATACATTTTCATACTTTTTCGAAAAATCCTTATGCTGGATAGCCAAGAAGACTTCCTTCATCTGATTGATGGAAGCCACCAGTTTCTTGGAAAACACATAGTGGGACGAGGACGAAATCAAAATTCCCACAAGGTAAAAAAGGAGAGCCGCAGTGTAGATTATAACAATCCTTGATTTCAAGTGCCTGTCCGACAAGAGGATGGTGATCTGCCACGGATATTTTCCAAGGGGATACGAGTAAGCCTGATAAGAGCCGTCCTCCAGCTGGATACAGGGCTTTCCCAAGCCTTCTATTAAGGTGCCCATGTCCTTTTCGGACAGCTCCGTGTTGGTATAGACGATCTGCTGGTTTTCGTCGGTTAAAATAATCTTGGACGGCACATGAAAGGACAGCTCCCGGAATATCCGGTCCAAAATGGAGATATTGATATCAATCTTAATCACATACAAAGGCTTCCGGTTCTCAATCTTTACGATAGAGCGGACCAGGGAAATGACAGAAGAATCATTTGGTTCAATATAATCGGAAAAATGGGGACCTAAAAGCAGGCATCTTCCATCAGCGTCAATGGTCCGCCGATACCAGTCCTTTTCTGAATATTCCACATCCTGAATCAGGGTTTTGTGATCCTGATCATCCACAGTGTAATAAAGACAGTTCCTTCCGTTGACGATAAAAATTCCGTTCACATCCGCCCTGGTATAGCGTACAAACCGGAAATTGGATTCCAGATTACTTTTTAAAGGAATCTCCTCCAGAATGTCATATTCATACCCCAGGGCTTTTTTCTCCAGATAATTGTAGAGAGAATCGCTGTAGTACGGCTGAAGGGTCACCTGCTCCAGTTCTTCCAGGTATGTAATCATATTGCTGGTCATGGAACTGGCAGTGGAATTTAACAGGCTCTGAATGTCTTTCTCGTATTCCCTTGAATAAAACTGCGCAAGAAAGGTGGAGATCAGAATAAAAGGCGGCAGCGTGCTGATCAGAAAAATTTTCATAAGCTGTGCGGAAAAGGAGCGCTTTATTTTCATAAGATCATTCCTCATTTCAATACGGAGAATTTCCTCCGTAAAATCGGCCGGAATCTATGTGTTATTACCTGGCATCTAAAAGACAGTATATATTTTTCCGTTATTTATTACAATAGAATATGGGTAAATCAGAAAAAAATACAACAGAATCGTAAAAATTTATTATCTCAAATTCATCATACGGGACTATAATAAAATCACCAAACAAAGGATGAGGAGGATAAAAAAGAAATGAAAAAACAAATCAGAACATGGGCAGCACTTGGACTTGCGGCAGCACTCACAACCTCAGTAGCAGGGTGCGGCTCTTCCCAGAGCACAGGCTCTGAGACCACTGCGGCTCCCGCCCCCGCTCAGACCCAGGCTCCGGCCGGCGACAAAACCCCGGAAGCCGAGACCGCCAAGGCAGAAGCCACAGAGGCTCCCGCAGCCGCTCTTGAGGGGGACATCGAGATTGTCACCAACGGCAACGAAGAGACCTTCAATGCAGTCAATGAGATTCTGAACGATTTTATGAAAGAGAATCCGGGAGTAAAGATCAGCTATACTACTCAGGGCTCCGATTATGAGCAGCTTATGAAGGCCAGAATGGCTTCCAATGACCTGCCGGATATCTTTGCCACCCACGGCTGGTCCGTAGCCCGCTACAGCGAATACTTAACTCCCCTCAATGACCAGCCCTGGTACAGCTCTGTTGAGGAATCCTTTATGAGCAATATCGCCAACGATGAGGGACAGATCTTTGTGCTTCCCCTTAACATGGATGTGGGCGGCCTTTTGTACAACAAGACTCTGTTAAAAGAGCTGAATGTAGAGATACCCAAGACCTGGGATGAACTTCTTGCGATCTGCGAGATGGGCAAGGAGAAAGGATATACAGGCGTGTTCATCGCCGGAAAAGATTCCCGTCAGCCTGCAAGCCTTCTTGATGTGTCCGCCCAGACCTTTATCTGTGTGCGCAAGGATGCGGATTATCCATCTCAGCTTTTAGACGGAACCTTTGACTGGAATAACTGGGCTCCTCTTTCCCAGTTCCTTCTGGATTTAAAGACCAAGGGTTATCTGAATCCGGACTGCGTTACCTGCGACCCCATTGACGTGGCGCCCAGAATGTCAGAGAACAACGTGCTGTTTCTCATCACCTCCTCCATGGATTTAATCCGGCAGGCGGCGGAATTAAACCCTGACGCAAAATACGGTCTGGCTCCGGTTCCTTCCATGGGAGAAGGCTATGAGAACGTATTTCACGGCGGTGAGCGCGAGGCCTATGGAATCTGGAAAGACACCAAACATATGGATGTCTGCACTGCCATCCTGGAGTACTTAGCCCGCCCGGAGAATGTAAAGAAGGTATGTGAAGCCAGCGGAAAACGTTCCGCCCTCAAAGACATTAACCCGGATCTTGGCGACATTTCCCAGGACTATGAAACTTACGCTGATATCCGGATCTGCCCTGTTTTCGACCGCGCCTATCTGCCCAGCGGCATGTGGAGCACCATGAGAACCATCGGTTCTTCCCTGATCGCAGAGGAAATGACCGTGGAAGAAAGCGTAAAGACCATGGAGACCGATTACAACACGCTTCGCGAACAGCAGTAATAGTTGGAGGTTATAAAGATGAAGCAAAAAAGCAGGAAGGGAATCCCTATTGATATCTTATATCTGCCGGCGGTGATTTTGCTGACCGTGTTTGTGGTATACCCCCTTTTGTCAGGCGTACAGATCTCTTTTACCAACTGGAATGGGTATTCCTCCACTTATAAATACATAGGGTTTGCCAATTATAAAAAGATGTTCCATGACAAGATGTTTTACACCGCCCTGAAAAATACCGTAATCTATGGTGTGGGGAGTACGACGCTGCAGACCATCATAGGAATCTCCTATGCCCTGCTGCTGCAAAAGAAATTTCCCGGTCAGACCCTGGCAAGGGTGATTATCTATCTTCCTGCTATGATTGCTTCTCTGATTATGGGCTACATCTCCTATTTTCTGGTGCAGTATAACCACGGCGCTATCAATGACATCATGATTGCACTGGGAAAAGAGCCTGTGGACTGGATGGCCAGCGGGGAAAGGGCCGTGTGGATTATCGTGGTCATCAATGCCCTCCAGTTTGTGGGAAAGACCATGATCGTCATGATCGCCGGTCTTCAGGGAATACCCGACTCCTACAACGAGGCGGCTTCCATCGACGGCGCCGCCTACCTGCAGCGGTTACGGTATATTACCCTGCCCCTGCTCCTTCCGGCCATTACCACAAGCGTAGTGCTGAACCTCATCGGCGGGCTGAAGCTGTTCGGAATCATCCTTGCCACCACCTCCGGCGGTCCGGGGTATTCCAGCCATTCCCTGTCAACCCTGATTAATTACCTGTATTTCCAGAACCAGAACGCAGGCTATTCCGCATCTGTGGGCCTGTTCCTGTTCCTGATTATTATGATTCTTGGAACCATTGTGAGAAATTTCCTTGAGAAGAAAGCGGAGGGAATCAGTTGAAACGGAAAAAGAATTTAAAATGGATAAAAACACTTGCCGCTTTGCTTATCATCGCTCTTCATATCTGTCCTTTTTATATTATGATCAACATCTCCTTAAAGGAGATGTCGGACAGATCTTCCAGGTGGCTTCCCGCTTTTAAGCCCCATTTTGAAAATTATGCCAATGCCATGGCTACGGGAAACTTAGGCAATGCCATATTAAATACCTGGATTATTGTGTTCTTCTCCGTAATCATTGTAGTGGTAGTGGGCGCCATGGCGGCTTACCCTTTGTCCCGGCATATTACCAGACGAAACCAGATCATCTTAACCTTTGTCGTAGGGGTTATGATGGTACCCCAGTTAAGTATTCTGGTGCCTCTTTACAAAGAGATGGTGGCTCTTAAGGGAATCAACCATATGTGGGGGATTGTGCTGGTGTCAGCCACCTTCCACCTGCCCTTGTCCATCTACATGTTTACCAACTTTATAAAAACCATACCCTCGGATCTGGACGAGGCGGCTATGATCGACGGATGCAGCAGGTTCCAGGCATTTTTCAGGATTATTCTGCCCTGCCTGAAATCCACTACCGTAAGCGTCATTATTCTGACAGGCGTGGGCATCTGGAACGACTATCAGTTCCAGCTCTACTTCCTGCAGAAACCCGCTCTCAGAACCATCACCCTGGCCATTACCACCTTCTTCACGGACAGCCGCCAGGACATGGGAGCAGCGGCAGCGGCGGCATTTATCGTGGTACTGCCTCCCGTTCTTCTATACATCTGCCTGCAGAAATATTTTGTCCAGGGCGCTATGGACAGTGCGGTAAAGTAGGACACATGGGACTTGTCCCCGGAGGACAATCATAAACATTATAAAAAGAAAAGAGAAACCAACATGGAAAATTGGAGAGAAGTCCTTAACAAGATGTGGGACATGGACAACAGGGAAATCCTCATAGCAAGCCATCGGGGAAAATTCAGCTCAAGCGTTATGGAGAATACCACTCTGGCATTTCTACTGGCCATAGGTGAAGGCGCTCACATGGTGGAGATGGACCTGGCAAAAACAAAGGATGGAAGAATCGTGGCCCATCACGACAATGACATGACCAGACTGTTCCACGCGGCCGAAACCATTGAAGAGAAGACCTTAGAGGAACTTGAGGCAATGCCCCTCTACAATTATCTGGGGGAAATCTGCGTGGAACGCCTGGAAACCTTTGACGAGATCTTAGACGGATTAAAGGATAAGACGGTTCTGGTGCTGGACAAGTGCTGGAACTGCTGGGATGAAGTCTATGAGCTTCTGGTCAAAAAAGATATGGTGGAACAGACGATTTTCAAGTTCTATTTGCGGGATGAAAAGCCCCTTATATGGGCCATGGAACATAAAGACTGCATGTTTATCCCCATGTGGAAGGAGATCGAACTTCTGGACCGGCTGGCGGACCTTAAAACCGCCGCAAAGGTTCCCGCAGTTGAGATCACTCCCAAAAAAGTCACGGATGATGTATTCCGGCCTGAGACCTTTAAGTGGCTGAAAGACCGTCACATGAAGGTATGGTGCAATTCTCTGAGTCTGGCCAAACGGCTGGTCTACGGTGCCGGGTTTGATGATCTTAAATCCTTATATCACGGCGGCGACGCCGGATGGGGAGAGCTCATTAAACAGGGTGTGGATATTATCCAGACGGACTGGCCTTATGAACTGAAATGTTATCTGGAGACGAGGAAATTATGATGTTTTTCCGTCTGTGAAAAGAAAGCCCCTTTTGTATCCTGCGGGATGGGAAGAGGCTTTCTCTTTAGTTTCTTATCTCCGCTTTTCTTATAGCAAATTTGCCATAATTCCTTTAAGACATGTAATACATACGTTTGCTTTTAGCACACAATAGTGTTATAATAATCACAACCCTAATACGAAAGGAGATTTCTATGGCACTGGCAACTTTAACCGCAAGGGTAGACGAAAAAGACAAGGCCCGCTTTGACACCTTCTGCTCTAATGTAGGCCTGAATACTTCTACAGCGATCAACCTTTTTGTGAAAGCAGTTTTACGCGAAAACCGCATCCCGTTTGAGATCACCCAGACCACTGACCCATTCTTCTCCGAGGCGAACATGGCCTATGTGAAGAAATCCGTCCAGGAGCTGAGAGCCGGGAAAGGCACCGCCCACGAACTAATCGAGGTGGACGATGAGTGAAAAAATATGGTCGGACGATGCCTGGGAAGATTACCTCTACTGGCAGACACAAGATAAAAAAACACTAAAACGGATCAATCAGCTCATCCAGGACATTGAACGGAACGGCTGCATGAAAGGAATCGGAAAACCCGAACCCCTCTCCGGCGGCCTACAGGGCGAATACAGCCGCCGCATCAACGAAAAAGACCGCCTTGTCTACCACATGGAAAACGGACGGCTCTACATCGCTCACTGCAAAGGCCACTATGGGGATAAATAATCAGGTAGGAGACGGTGACTAACCGCCGTCTCCTCGCAGTACTGTACGTACCTGATATACTTTTAGCGAATATTGATTTTTACCTCTCTTTCTCTCCCAGGGATGTGCATCTGCCGGTACTAGTACTGCTTTGCGGAAATAACGATGAATATCAGTGCCCGATATTTGTGTCAGGGCAAGGCGGAGGAAGGAGACGATGCGGTGGCATCGTTGACTGACTACAACGCGGCACTGGCGCAAAGAGTGGGTGCTGAATTCATCGAAATTTCCGCAAGGCAGTACTAGCACTAGCAGGTCGCTCCCCCCGTCAGATGCAGTTTGGCATCCAAAATCTCCTGCTTCCTGCCCAGAATATCATCAGCCAGAATCTGCCGCTCCACTTCCTCAAACCCGATTCTTGCAATCGTGTCCGCAAAGCGCTCTCCTGTCTTTCCCTGCTCCCGGAATAAAAGGATTACCTTTTCCACGGTGTCAAGGACCTCTTCCTCGGATGTAAAGATTTTAGACAAAGGCTGTCCGTGGGCCGCCTTCTTCCCCCATCTTCCTCCGATATAGATCTTAAAGCCCGGCGTGCCCTCTTCAATGACGTCAAAGGGACATTTCTCAATGCAATGCCCGCAGTTGTTGCAGATGTCCTTGTCAATGCCAATCACGCCGTCTTCCAGCTTTGCAGCCCCTATGGGACACACATTCTCCACCTGGCATTTCCTGCATCCGTTGCACATGTCCTCATCCACTTCGGGAATCATCTGCCCCACGATACCAAGATCATTTAAATCCGGTTTCACACAATTGTTGGGACAGCCTCCTGTGGCGATCTTAAACTTGTGGGGCAGCCTTACGGTGTGGTAGCCTTTATAGAAACGCTCATGTATCTTCTCGGATAAGGCAAAGGTATCATAGAGGCCGTACTGGCAGGTGGTTCCCTTGCAGGAAACCACGGGGCGCACCAGAGAGCCCGTTCCCCCGGTCTCAAGTCCTGCCTTTGCTATATACTGGCGGAAAGGTTCAATATTGTCAAAATGGATTCCCCTCACTTCCACGGTCAGCCGGGTAGTAAACTCCACATCGCCATTGCCGTATGTTTCAGCCGCCTCGGCGATCACCTTCGCCTGTGCCGCCGTGATCTTGCCGTTGACCGTGATCACACGTCCGTTGAACAGATCCGTCCCCCGGTTGTTCAAAAATCCCAGGGCCTTCACTCTCTTAATCTCTTCCGGTTTAATGGTACATCCCATAATATGTGTCTCCTCCTGTTTTCTTTCGTACATCGCCGCCCGCAGGCACCCTGTCAACGGGACTCCTGCACTTCCACCTGATTAAAGGTAATCCCGCCCTCAAGTACTTTCGTATGCTTATATCCATAATACTTCAGACGATTCTGGAGCAAATACGCCCGCTTGCCCTTGTTGCACACCAGCAGAATCTTCTCATCAGGATTTAGTCCCTCCACAGGGCCTTCCACATCCGTCAGTTCCACATAAGGCGCTCCCTCTATAGACGGAATCATGCAGGTGTCAATGATCTCATACCCCTCTGCCGCTCCTGCCGCAAATTCCGCCGGAGTAAAGGTCTCGAATGTACCGTCTATCTTGTTCATCAGTATATTTAAGGTGTGCTCAAAGGGATGGATGGCCGTGGAGAAAGGAGGCGCATAGGCCAGATCCATATCCGCCAGATCAGGCAGTGTGCCTTTGAGCATGATTCCTGTCACCGCAATGTCTACAATCTTATCCACTGCCCCGGCGCCTATGACCTGGACGCCTAAAAGCCTGAGAGACTCTTTATCGGCAATCATCTTTATGATAAATGATCCTGCGCCCGGATAATAATGGGCTTTGTCGTCCACCACCGTGATTACGCTGACGGGATCAAACCCTTCCGCCCCTGCCTGGGCTTCTGTCAGTCCCGTTCTCCCCACATTCATTCCCGGAAGTCTGCACACCGCCGTTCCCAGCACACCCCGGTAACCAAGATTTGCCCCCATAATATTTCTGGCAATGAGACGTCCGGCGATGTTGGCCGTAGAGCCCATGGGAGACCATGCCGCTTTCCCTGTCAAAGCATTATGTACCATAGCGCAGTCGCCTGCCGCATAGATGTCCGGCATATTGGTCCGCCCCTGTGCATCCGTCAGAATGGTGCCCTTAAACATGTCGATTCCGCTGCCCTCCAAAAACGACGTGTTCGGGCGAATCCCTGCGCTTAAGACCACCAGATCCGCCTTGTAGGCCCGCTTGTTTGTGATTACTTTTTCCACTTTCCCATTGCCTTCTATGGCTGTGACCATAACATTGGTCACCACGGGAATTCCGTTTTCCGCAAGCTTCCCCTCTACATACTCCGCCATCTCCGTATCAAATCCGGGAAGCACATGAGGCGCCATATCCAGCACAAAAGGACGGATTCCCTTGAGCTTTAAATTCTCGGCGATCTCAAGGCCGATGTAACCGGCGCCTACTATCACGGCTTTCTTCACATCGCCCCTGTCCACAACTTCGCGCAGCCGGATGGCATCCTCAGGGGTCCGGACGAAAAAGACATTGTCCAGACCGCAGCCTTCAATGGGAGGCTTTATGGGGCTCGCTCCTACGGCAATAACCAGTTTATCGTACCCGTATGTCTTTTCCTCACCGGAATTCACGTCCACGGCAGCCACCTGCTTTGCCTGAGGGTTCACCTTTACGGCTTCTGTCTCCGTAAGCACAGTCACTCCCGTGAGTTTGGAGTACTTCTTTGGTGTGTTCACGATAAGCTGGGCCTGGTCTTCGATTACATGGCCCACATAATAGGGAAGCCCGCAGCCCGCATAGGAAATATCCTTTCCTTTGTTCAGGACCATCACCTCATTGCTGCGGTCCTCCCTCATAAGTTTTGCGGCAATTTTTGTGCCAGCGGCTACTCCGCCAAGTACTAATATCTTCATCATTAACCTCCTAGTATAATAATGATATAGCCACAAGAGCTATAAAGTTAATAAGTTACAAGGTCATATCTGATGAATAACTGAAGGAGGGTTCCCCTTC
>CAJSZV010000053.1 GCA_910574345.1 Clostridiaceae bacterium
AATATATTTGGCTGACCACAATATATAGTGGTGGCTCTCAAGCTTTTAAATACACTGGATTCGGGTGGCTCTCAAGCTTTAAATTAGTGGCTCCCAAGCTTTAGAATAATCAATAACCAGCCCCGGCAGGCTGGAAAGCGCCAAGACCACCAGCGGGAGGAACCGTGCCTCTCACCGAAACTTACTGCGAATATGGTGTACCCACCTATCGGCGGTATGCGGCGGTTCGGCAGTCACCCGGCTGACAGCCACGAACCGGCCTGAATACTCCCACGTATCGGGGGCGAGCCGATGGACAGTCCCGCTGTTCCAGACAATACGGTACGAAAAATAAGAACCATGAGGCGCTGCGCTGGTTATCCCAGTGCGGCATTTTCCTCTTGCCATAGAAAGGTGTGATGAAATGGCGGATAATAAGCCCGCAACAGTCATGGAGAAGAAAGTCAAAGGCACAACCTATGTGGTATCTTCTTTCTTCAATACCGCCGCCAGGGAAACCATTTTTGACAAATTACAGCACATCGCTGAGCGTGATGTGGACGTTGCGGCCCCAAGAAAGAAAATATTAACACTTTAAATCAATAAAGCACTTCACAAGACGGATGGGATACGGTATAATGGAACCACGAACCCGTGTCTTTTAAAGTTCGTCGGAATGGAGGTTATGATGTTACAGACGACGATAAAAGATACAAACAGAACAGCCATAAATACTTTGTATTCTATCCGCAACGTGTTGGCTCCAGAAGCCATGACAGCCCTGTACTGCCGGTTATCCGTAGACGACGCCAATGATGGGGACAGCAACAGTATCCAGAACCAGAAAAAAATTCTCCTTAACTACGCAAAGGAAAACGGCTATCTTAATACCCAGTTTTTCGTGGACGATGGTTACTCTGGTACAAGTTTTGAACGCCCAAGTTTCAAAAAAATGATTGAGGGCATTAAATCCGGTGAAATCAAGCGGGTAATCATCAAGGATATGTCAAGGTTTGGACGTGACTATCTTCAGGTGGGAATGTACACGGAAATCATGTTTGCCGAGTATGACATTCACTTTATCGCTGTCAATGACGGAGTGGATTCCCAAAAAGGGGAAAACGACCTAACGCCCTTCCGCAATTTATTTAACGAATGGTACGCCCGTGACTGTTCCAAAAAACAGCGGGCGGTCAAGCGGATGAAGGGAATGTCAGGGGAACGGATTGCCTCCCATGCTCCATACGGCTATATCAAAGGCAAGGACGGAAAACTTCTGGTTGATGAAGAAACAGCCCCAGTGGTAAAGCTGATTTTTGATTTACGTGTGGAAGGGCTGGGCGTTGGCCGGATTGCCAGCGAGCTGACCCGCCGGAACATTCCAACCCCCGGAACCATGGAATACCGGAGGACGGGAAATACCAGGAGGTATCTTCCTCATGCGGAATGTGTATGGAGCGCAGCGTCAATTACCGTAATCTTAAAGCACAAGGAGTACCTGGGACATACGGTGAATTTTAAAACATTTTCCAAGTCCTACAAGTTCAAAAAGCGCTACCCCACCCCGGAAGAGCAGCAAATGGTTTTCAAAAACACCCATGAGGCGATCATCACCGAGGAAGTATGGGAAACTGTCCAGAGGCTTTCCCAACACCGCAGGCGGCGCTCCAAAGACCATGAACCCGGACTTTTTTCCGGTATGCTCTATTGTGCGGATTGCGGCTCTCCCCTCCACTTCTCAACCGGAAGCAACACTTCTGGCAAAGCCCCCCGGTATATTTGCGGAAGCTACCGGAAACGGAGTGTTGAGAAATGCTGCACCGCCCACTATATCCGCCAGCCCGTGTTGGAGGAACTGGTTCTTGAGAACCTCCGGCAGATCGTAACACTTGCCACGGAGCAGGAAAAGGAATTTGTAAGGCTCATTATGAACCGGACACTTTCCAAACAGCAGGACGATATAAAAACCCTACAAAAAGAACTTGCCGCTAAAGAACACCGGATTGTGGAATTGGACGGAATCATCAAAAAGCTGTATGAAGATAATTTTTCCGGGAAACTGTCAGACGAGCGCTACATGATTTTTTCCAGGGATTACGAAAATGAACAGCACACCCTGAAAGCGGAGGCCCTGAGCATAAAAAGCCAGATTGCCGAGCAGGATTCCAAGGTGGTCAATATCAACAGCTTTGTCGAACTGGCCAGGAAATACACTTCCTTTGAGAAACTGACCCCCGGAATGCTTCATGAACTGGTTGAGAAGATCATCGTCCATGAAGGCGATAAAAGCAGCGGCCACCGCATACAAAAAATCGAAATCTATTATTCTTTCGTTGGCGACCTGGAGAGTTCTCATGTGGTCGCCCAACGAACTCGAAAAACACCGGCAGCGTGACATATTTCTTTATTTCGCACTGCCAGTCTTTTAAATCTAAAAAGGTTCGCTTAGAATACTCCCCTAAAGCATTGGATTTTGACGAAATTCTAGTAGGTGGAACACAATATATAGATTTATGTAATATTTCCTTAGAACTTCGAGATATATGTAAGTATCCACTGATTGGGCTAGGCAGGGAAAGTGCAACATACCATTTTTATAAAGAATTCTTCATAACACAAGGAATAGATTTGGAACCTGATATGGAAGTTGCTACATCTGACCTTATGCTGCCTTTACTAGAAAAAAATTTAGGCATTGGATTTGTTCCGGAAAAATTGGCAAAACCGTTATTGGCAGAAAAAAAACTAGTGCAGATACCATTTAATTATAATATTCCAAGCCGTTCTATACAGATTATTTCAGATAAAAAACGAGGAAGAAGTCTTACAGCGGATACTTTCTATAAATTTTGCATAAATAAGATCGACAAGTAATATTTCAGTTGTTCCTCATATTAATATTAGGGATAAGAGGGATTCCGTAGTAGTGGGCGTTCGTGGGAAAATCAAAACTTTTGGATTTTCCCACAATGCTTGTCGTTTGCCATTTGCAGTTTCAGCCCATAGAACAGCTTCGGAAAACTTTGCCCCTGCTGCTGTCGGCATACAGCTTAGCAGGCTTTCTGTCCAAACAGGTCAGGCCCATGGTTTTCTGGTAGATGGGGAGCCTGTCCAAAAGCAAAGCGGAAGTCCTGTCAAACCCGCATAAATCCTGGGTTTTTTCGTCTTTTTCCTCAACGGAGCATTTTGATACAGATATAGGTACAGAAGAACTGGCCCACCTGGAGATCGTGGCCACCATCGTCCATCAGCTTACAAGAAACTTAACTCCTGAAGAAATCGAGGCGTCTGGCTTTGGACCTTACTATATCGACCATACTACCGGCATCTGGCCTCAGGCCGCCGGCGGTGTCCCCTTTAATGCCTGTGAGTTCCAGTCCAAGGGAGACCCTATTACGGATTTGTTCGAGGATCTGGCAGCAGAACAAAAAGCCCGTTCCACCTATGACAACATCCTCCGCATGGTAAAAGACCCTGAAGTCTGCGACCCCATTCGATTCTTAAGAAAGCGGGAGATCATCCACTTCCAGCGTTTCGGTGAAGCAAACCGGGAACATTGTAGTAAATCGGAACACACAAAATACAATCACTAAGACGCATACCCACATTTCCTCAAAGCTGTGTACTTATACTTTCGTATCAAAAGAAAGGACAAGCCTATTATGCCAGTATTCAGAGTAAAGAAAGTCAAAGATTATACGATTATGCCAAATCTCCATTTACGCAACCGTCAATTATCCTTACGTGCAAAAGGATTGCTGTGTCAAATGCTCTCAATGCCCCCAGAATGGAATTTTACATTGCAAGGGTTACTTATATCAACAAAGAGGGTTTAGACGCTATTACGACGGCTATACATGAATTAGAACAGGCGGGATATATTACTCGTACCAGAGTGCGGAATGAAAAGGGACAACTTGGGGAAATGGAATATACGGTTTATTCTTCTCCAAAGCTAAATGACAATTATAGTGAAAAGCCTGTCATGGAAAACCCTACACTGGATAATCCAACATAGGTATTTCCAACACAGGGAAAACCAACGCAATAAAATATAGATATATAAAAGACTAAATAATTAAATACAGAATAATAAAATATCGATTCCTTTCCTATCCGTTTTTGAATGGTACACTGATTTTTCCAGTTAAGCAGAGGGAATGGAAAGGAAGTGACAAAGCAACATAGTTATTCATTTATGCCTTAATTACCCCTTATCAATGACAAACAGCAAAGTCAAGGATTTACCGCTTTAGCGGCGTTTACGTCCTTGACTTTGCTGTTTGGCGTTGATACTCTCGGAAAGGCATAAAATAAGAAGTTGCCGGGTTTTTGTTTCTGCCTGCTGAAGATATGGAGTAAATGAAATGCCGGGGGATAGTAGTCTGAGGATTGCTATTTCCCTTTTTTTGTTTATATTAACGCTGCATAGCAGATATATACTATGTTGAAATTAACACTATTCCGTGAATTTCTCTTTTTAGCTCTTTCTTTTTACATATTGATATGCTATAATGCTTATATCCTAAAAAAGGGAGTTAAAAAATATGCGGCAAGGTATTCTTAAATAAAACTATAATCAAATAGTGGGAACAAAGAATTTTAAAATGCCTCTTTAAAATGAGGTTTGTTTTTTGTACCCAATTTAAGAATACTTTTACTTTATAGATTTTGACGTATCTAAATTGACTATTACTGCCTGCCAGTTTGTCATGTATATATGTCCATAAATATATTTCCCCAGTGGTAAAAGTATTTTACTGCTGGGGATTTTTATGCCCTTTAGGGCTCTGAATGGAGGACAATTACATGAAAATAATCAATATCGGCATTCTCGCCCATGTAGACGCAGGAAAGACGACCTTAACGGAAAGCCTGCTTTATACAAGTGGAGCGATTTTAGAATTAGGTAGCGTAGATAAGGGAACGACAAGGACAGACACTATGTTTTTGGAACGTCAGCGTGGAATTACCATTCAGGCAGCCGTTACTTCTTTCAACTGGAACGGCTACAAAATCAATATTGTAGACACTCCCGGACATATGGATTTTTTAGCAGAAGTATATCGTTCTTTGTCTGTTCTTGACGGGGCAGTTTTAGTGATTTCTGCGAAAGACGGTGTACAGGCTCAAACCCGGATACTATTCCATGCACTCCAAAAAATGAATATACCAACAATCATTTTTATAAACAAGATAGACCAGTACGGAATTAACCTGCATAATACTTATCAAAATATCAAAGAAAAACTTTCGACTGATATTATCATTATGCAGAATGTAACATTGACTCCAGAAGTATCACTGGAAAATATCACGGATTTAGAAAAATGGGACGCTGTAATTGCAGGAAATGACAGACTTTTAGAAAAGTATATTGCAGGGGAAACATTGACGGTACAGGAATTAAAACAGGAAGAATATGGACAGGTTCAGAAAGGTTCTTTGTTTCCTATATATCATGGAAGTGCGAAAAACAACATAGGGACACAACAGCTCATTGAAGTCATTTCAGATATTTTTTGTTCCGAAATGGATAAAAGCCAGTCAGAACTATGCGGAAGTGTTTTCAAAATCGAATATACAGACCGAAAGCAGAGAGTAGCCTATTTACGCCTTTACAGTGGAACATTACACTTACGGGATACCATTATATTGTCAGAAAAGAAGAAAATGAAACTTACTGAAATGTATATTCCTTCAAATGGAGAAATGATACAGACGGAAATTGCCTGTTCCGGAGATATTGTTATTTTGCCTAACGATACATTAAAATTGAATGATATTGTGGGAAACGAAAAAATGTTGCCATGCAACGCATGGAATGACAATCCTGTACCCATGCTGCGGACAATGATTGAACCGATAAAACCAGAACAAAGAGAGTATTTATTGGACGCTCTTACAGAAATTGCAGATACAGATCCCCTTTTACGTTATTATGTTGATACGATAACACATGAAATCATCATTTCTTTTTTAGGAACGGTGCAGTTAGAAGTTATCTGTTCTCTGCTGACTGAAAAATACCATATAGACATAAACGTCAAAGAGCCTACGGTTATTTATCTGGAAAAGCCATTACAAAAGGCAGATTATACGATTCATATTGAAGTGCCGCCAAATCCTTTTTGGGCGTCGATTGGCTTATCGGTAACTCCGCTTCCAATAGGCAGCGGAATACAGTACGAAAGTAAAGTTTCCCTCGGTTACTTAAACCAAAGTTTCCAAAATGCAGTAATGGACGGTATTGATTATGGATTGGAGCAGGGATTGTATGGCTGGAAAGTAACAGATTGTAAAATTTGTTTTGAATATGGTGTTTATTACAGCCCTGTCAGCACTCCCGCAGATTTTCGCTTCCTTGCCCCTATTGTACTGGAACAAGTATTGAAAAAAACTGGAACGCAATTATTAGAGCCGTATCTTTCGTTTACTCTTTTTACACCGCAGGAATATCTTTCCCGTGCATATAACGACGCACCACAATACTGTGCAATTATTGAAACAAGCCAACCGAAAAATGATGAAGTCATTTTTACGGGACATATTCCTGTACGTTGTATTAGTGCATACCGTAATGCTTTAACTCTATATACAAATGGGCAAGCAGTTTGTTTGACAGAATTAAAAGGCTATCAAGCTGCTGCTTGTGAACCAGTTATTCAATCACGCCGCCCCAATAGCCGAATAGATAAAGTACGCCATATGTTTAATAAAAAAACTGAACACCTTTCTAATGAAGCGTAATAAAACTATCTAAGCAACAGAAAAAAGCTGAAAAATAGGAGGTGGCAACATAGGAAAAATAATTATACTTACATTTGATGATAAAGAAGAAAAGGCAGTTGAAAAAGTTATAGCCACCCTTGCTAATAACTTACAGTTGGAAACTATACAGCCGCCATACTCTCAAATACTCACTTTTTCGGAACTGGAAATAAGATTACATCAACATCGGGTATTTCAGAATGGAAAAGAGATACACCTTACCCGCCTTGAATACAGTACCCTTATATTCCTTGCTTCCAATCCGGGCATTGTATTCACGCAGACGCAGATTTTTGAAGCCGTCTGGAACATGGATAGCGATAGCTGCCATTCAAGCGTTGTCAACGTGATATACAACCTACGGAAGAAAATAGAGCCGGATAGTAAAAATCCGACCTATATAAAAACAGTGTTAGGTATCGGCTACAAATTTGACGCATAAGCACCGGGGAATGATGATTGATAGTTTGTCATTCCCCGGTGCCTTTTTCTGTTTCACATGAGGGTAAAGCCAACTCACTTTGGCTTGGAAACTTCCCAACAAGCAAAATTTCCATGAGTCCCGCTGGGCGGAGATTGGAAATTTGCAGGATTGAGTACTCAATCCCTATGCTTGCTATTCCACTATTCTAAATTTTTTATAAAATTTCTTAAAAACTTTGCCATATTTGACCTCCCGTGCGTAGTAAGTAGTAAAGGGGAAGTTTGCGCTAATCGTGTGAGAAGTTCCTCTCACACTGTTATAGTGTACTTGCCGCTTCTCATAAAATTAAGGGAAACCGTCAAAGGAGAAAGTTTATGCTAAAAACAGACAACTCTCCTACACCCGATACTCAGATACGAATGGAAAGACTTTCCAACAAAGAAAAAAATTTCGCGGAAGAAAGTCTTTCCATAGATAAAATGAGGCTGACAGTAACCAATATCTACCCCGCCTTTCAGAAAAAATCAGAGCAGGAAGTCCGACAGGAAATCTCTACAAGACTTTATCAGATTTTTAAGAAATATGCGTGAGATACTTGCAAAACAACGACTCAAACGGTATGATCTGTTTTGTGGATATGCGTCTTACGTTTTGGGAGGTAGATACTAAATGTACGACGCATTATATGCAAGACAGTCAATCGAAAAAAAGGACAGTATATCCGTAGAAAGCCAGCTTGAATATTGTAGGTATGAAACCCACGGCGAAACCTGTATTGAATATACGGACAAAGGTTTTTCGGGCAAAGATACCAACAGACCGGGCTTTGAAAAAATGATGAACGATATTCGCACAGGCAAAATCAAGCGTGTCATTGTCTACAAACTTGACCGTATCAGCCGTTCTATTCTGGACTTTGCAAACATGATGGAAATATTTCAAAAATATCATGTTGAGTTTGTTTCTTCCACGGAAAAATTCGACACCTCTACGCCAATCGGCAGGGCTATGTTGAATATCTGTATCGTGTTCGCCCAACTGGAACGGGAAACAATACAGAAACGTGTAACAGACGCTTATTATGCAAGGTGCAAGCGTGGCTTTTACATGGGTGGGCGTATTCCCTATGGCTATCGACTGACAAACACAGTCATTGATAATGTCCGTACTTCCATGTATGCGGAAGTCCCAGAGGAAAGCGAACAGCTAAAGCTGATTTATTCCATGTATGCGGACACGGACAATTCCCTCGGAGATATTGTGCGGTACTTGAATGAACACCAGATTAAAAATCTGCGTGGTGCGAACTGGAATACCGCCCGTATCAGTGAAATGCTCCGCAATCCTGTTTATGTAGAAGCTGACATTGACGTGTACCAGTTTTTTCAAAGTCAAGGCGCAAATATCTATAACCCGGCAAGTGATTTCACAGGTTACAATGCCTGTTATCTCTACAAGGGTACGGTTTCCACTACAAGAAAGCAATGTGACCTGTCCGACAAAGAAATTGTCCTTGCACCGCATAAAGGGTTTATACCCTCTAAAACATGGCTTGCCTGCCGTGTGCGGTGTCTGAATAACAGACAGTCAACAAAGACCTGTAAACCGAAAAATTCATGGCTTGTAGGCAAGGTAAAATGCGGTAACTGCGGTTATGCTCTGACAATCCGCAAAGCAAAGACCAAATGGGAACGCTACTTTGTATGCAGCCAGTCGGGAAATCACGGAAACTGTAAGGGAGCAGGCTGTACCATTTATGCTGACGTGTTGGAAGAATATATGCTTGGTGCAATCAAAGAAAGGCTGTCGGAGTTTCAGAAACTTTCCTGTGTTACTGACACTGGAGAAGCACAAACGAATATGACTAAAAAAATCCGTCTGACACAGATTGAGGAAGAAATTGAAGAGCTTCTCTCAAAAGTATCCGGGGCAAGTAGTGTTCTGATGAAATACATAGACGAAAAGGTATCAGAACTGGACACAGAACGGAAAGCCTTGCAGGAAGAAATCGTTACCGCAAATGTTACAGGCACAGAGGGCAGGCTAAAGCAGATAAGCAATCATGTAAAAACATGGGAAACACTCTCTTTCGAGGACAGACAGGCGGTAGTTGATACGTTAATCAAAGTCATTCGGATTGCAGACGGTAACATTGAAATCACATGGAATATTTAACAATCAACCATGAAAGATTGAAGCACATATTTTGAGGGAAACAAGATGATTTTTACTTCAATCTTCCCGTTTCGGTGAAGCCCTGCGCAATGTCCAGGAGCACTTAGACAGCCGCAACTTCTATGCCTTTAACCCGGCATTTGATAAACCTCAAAATATGCCTGTGAAGTCTTAATTCTGTCTGGCTTTTCCAGTCGATAAAATCATCGGCAGTGACAATCTATAAAAGGCGGGACCGCTCATACTCAAGCAGTCCCGCCCATATTATCCCCTTTTTATATTTTTTCTTTTCAACCAAACTTTGTACATAACTGTCAATGTGGTAAAATCCCGCAAACAAAAACAAGGAACAGCTCCCAGGCCGCTCCCTGTTTTCGTTTCATAAAACGTTGCTATTCAAAATAGTCAATAGGATCCACTTTATTTCCCTGATGCTCCAGCTGGAAGTATACATTGCTTCCCTCCACGGAATAATACTTGGTAGGCTCCGCCACATATCCCATGACTTGTCCTGCCTCCAGGTATTCATTTTCCACTACCTGAATCTCCTTTAACTGACCGCAGGTAGCCACATAGTCATTGCCAAGGTCAAGAACCACAAAATTCCCCAGCTCCTCATCCGCACTGACCGCCACCACTTTTGCGTTGGCAGGAGCCACTACAGGCTGGCTTACTTCCGCCTGGATTACGACACCCGGATTCACCTGGTACTGTTCCAGGGTAGGGAAGTAAATGGTAGTATCCATGCTGTAATCCAGCAGTACATTGCCCATAACCGGCCAGGCCATCTTGCTTGTGTCGGAAAAATCCAGTACCAGTGACACTGCATTTTCCATACCGGAACCGGCATAAGCCGCCTCAGGCTGATTTCCTTTTCCTGCGGCGTCTCCCTTATTCTGTGTACTCTCAGCTTCTTTTGCAACCTGGACCGGTTCTGATTCCGCCCTGTTATTAATGTGGGACTCCGGCTGCTCCCTCTGAGCATCTGCGTTTCCCGCGATCTGGGTTAATGTATCCTCCGGACTCTCTTCTGCAATGATAGCCCCCTGCTGCTGTTCCATATAGGGATTCTCTTCTCCAGGGGTATTTCCTCTTTGAATAGTAACCACTCCTGCTGCGGCAACAATAGTCAGCAGGCCCAACACCAACATGACAAGAAATAATTTGTCCTTGAACATTTGATTGAATTTCTCTTTCACCGTTTATCACCTCGGTACTATTCTTACCAAAGGTGTGAGAGTTATTCATTGTTCCAAAGAAATTATTTCAATACCATTATAATAATATCCCAGTATCTCCTCTGCGCTCATGCCTGCTGCCGCCTTTTTATGGGCTCCGTACTGGCTCATTCCATACCCATGGCCCTGACCGCGGCATACAGCTCGTATCCCCTCCCCATACCTCTCCAGCATATAGGCCGATGACGGAAGTTCCAGAGCCGTTCTCACAGATTCTCCGTCAAAGGTATGACTGCCGATCTGAATCTCTGTCACATATCCTGCATTGTCCCGCCCTACTACCTGAATCGAATCCGGAATTTGATCCTCGCTTATGTTTTCCCCTGATTCCATATGACGGACCAAATCGGTAAACTGATTTGTTGTCCATACAGTAACCGTCAGATACCCTTCCGCCTCCACATCCTCTTTGCTGTCCACAGACACCAGATAGGAATGAGCTTCATCTCCATCTCTGGTCTGCCCTGCACTGGTTCTGTGAAAAAGGGGCTCTGCATACTCTCCGCCAGCCTCCATGACCTTTCCTCTTGTCTCCTCCACAGCCTGACGGATCTTCTGATAGTACTCCAAAAACCGCGGTTTTCCCCAGAGTTTTTCCATCTGCTCCTCCTCCAGATACTCCATGGCAAGCTCCGATTCCGCAATCTCATTTCGTCCGTCCATCTGACGGTATATATAAGTTCTGGCTATGACAGCCTGGGCCTTTAGAGCCTCCTTTTCATAGTCCGCAGGCATCTGTTTTGCCACCACTCCCACCAGATATTCCTCCACATCCACATATCCTCGTCTCTGCCTGTCCAGACAGATCCGTTTCCCGCTGTCTATATCTGTCTCTCCCATAGTTTTTTCCCTCTGCCCCCTTATGGTTCCCGCAAAAGTCAGAGTCGCCACATAAGGAAACAATACCAAAATCACGCAAAAAAGAAAGGCTCTCCGCACAAAAAACCCCCTCTCCAATATTGCAGCCCCTAAACCGCTGCTACAATATATGAAGAGGGGGTTCCGTTTATACGGCGGGAACCAAAATTATATTTCTACATTGATCTTATCCAGATGCCACAGCTCATCCACATACTCCTGGATGGTTCTGTCGGAACTGAATTTTCCGGAGCAGGCCACATTGAGAATAGCCGCTCTTGCCCACCATTTTCTGTCACGATAAGCCTTGTCTACCTGTACCTGGGCCTCTGCATAAGGCACACAGTCTTTGAGAATAAAATACATATCCGCCTTGTCCATAGCATTGCCGTTCAACAGAGAATCATAAATCTCACGGAACATATTCGGATCCTGAGGAGAATAGAAACCATTGATCAGCTGCATCAATACCCGGCGTATCTTCTCGTTGCTGTTGAAAATATCCATGGAATAGTAGCCGCCGTTCTTTTCATAATTGATAACCTCATCCGCAGACATACCGAAGATAAAGGCATTCTCCTGCCCTACTTCCTCCACGATCTCCACATTGGCTCCGTCCATAGTCCCCAGAGTCAAAGCACCATTCAGCATAAACTTCATATTGCCTGTTCCGGAAGCTTCCTTGCTGGCTGTAGATATCTGTTCGCTTACATCTGCGGCAGCAAAGATCAGCTCCGCATTGCTTACCCGGTAATCCTCGATAAATACCACCTTTAACTTGCCCTGGATCTCAGGATCATTGTTTATCACATCCGCCACGGTATTGATCAGTTTGATGGTCAGTTTTGCTCTGCGGTAACCTGCCGCCGCCTTGGCGCCGAAGATAAAAGTCCTGGGAAGCACATCCAGATTAGGATTATCTTTCAGCTGATTGTACAGATGCATCACATGAAGAATATTCATAAGCTGACGCTTATACTCATGAAGCCTCTTTACCTGCACATCAAAGACGGAATTGGGATCCACATCCACACCATTGTATTTTTTGATATATTTTGCCAGGCGTATTTTGTTCTGATACTTGATCTCCATGAACTCCTTCTGAGCCTGCTCATCATCCGCGAATTTCTTAAGTCCCTCAATTCTTGGAAGATCCGTCACCCATGCATCACTGCCTAATTTCTCTGTCACCCAGGAAGCCAGGAGCGGATTGCCGTGGAGAAGGAACCTTCTCTGAGTAATTCCGTTGGTCTTATTATTGAACTTCTGCGGCATCATCTGATAGAAATGCTTCAGCTCCTGATTCTTTAAGATCTCCGTATGGAGCCTTGCAACACCGTTGACAGAGAAACTTCCGACGATGGCTAAGTAAGCCATGCGCACCTTGCCGTTATACAGAATAGCCATCTTCTCCACTTTCCGCTCATCCCCCGGATACATACGGCGGATATGAGCCTCAAAACGGCGGTTAATCTCCTCCACGATCTGATATACACGGGGAAGAAGCTTGGAGAACAGGTCAATGGGCCATTTCTCCAGAGCTTCGGACATAATGGTATGGTTGGTATAAGCACAGGTCTTTGTGGTCACCTCCCATGCCTCATCCCAGGTAAGTCCCTCCTCGTCAAGAAGGATCCTCATAAGCTCCGGAACCGCAACCGTAGGATGGGTATCATTCAGCTGGAACACATTCTTTTCGTAGAACTTCCTGATATCTGAATGGTTTCTCTTATACTTTTTGATAGCTCTCTGCACGCTGGCTGAGATGAAGAAATACTGCTGTTTCAGTCTCAGCTCCTTGCCTGCATAGTGATTGTCATTAGGATAAAGAACTTCACAGATATTCTTGGCCAGATTTTCCTGCTCAACAGCCTTTTGATAATCGCCTTTGTCAAAGCTGTCCAGGTTAAACTGGTTAATAGGGCGCGCATCCCAGATTCTTAAGGTATTCACCACATTGTTGCCGTATCCCACAATGGGCAGATCATAAGGAACCGCCAGTACGGACTGATAGTCTTCCTGAATATATTTCTCCTTACCATCCTCTTTCACACACCGTACCCGGCCTCCGAATCTTACTTCCGTGGCATACTCGGAACGGCGTATCTCGAAAGGATTGCCGTCCTTTAACCACTCGTCAGGAATCTCCACCTGATAACCGTTCTCGATCTTCTGCTTAAACATTCCATAATGGTAGCGGATACCGCAGCCATAAGCCGGATATCCAAGAGTAGCCAGGGAATCCAAAAAGCAGGCTGCCAGACGGCCCAGTCCGCCGTTTCCCAAAGCCGCATCCGGCTCCTGGTCCTCCAGGATGTTTAAATCCAGTCCCATTTCGTCAAGAGTCTTCTTGATCTCCTCATGGGCGCAGAGATTGATAATATTATTGCCCAGGGCCCGGCCCATGAGAAATTCCATGGACAGATAATATACGGTCTTGGCATCTGCCCGGTCCATCTCCTTTTGGGTGGCAATCCACCTGTCCATGATCATGTCCTTCACCGCATAAGCCACTGCCTGAAACAGTTCCTGAGGCGTGGCATCCTCAATTTTCTTGCGGTATGCATTCTTGATGGTATAAATAACGGAACGCTTAAATTCCTCTTTATCAAACCGGCTGCTTCTGGCATTCACCGTCTCTTCCGTCACAGACACATTCCCTGTCCCCATGTTCATAACTGGTATATCCTCCTTCTTATGGTATTCGATTTTCTCTACTCCAAGTGTAACGCTCTCTCCGTTAATATTCCAGTCCTTTGTGTAGCCTCCCCTTTGGCCCGTGAGAATCTCCTCAGCCAAAACATCTGCTTTGATATCCGCCTCATAAGTCCTCATGAGACCGGAAAGTCTCTCGTTGCCATCCTCATAGACCCGGATATGATCAACGACTTCAAATCCTGCTTCCTTCCTCATAGTCTGGATCTTGCTCACCAGCTCCCTGACAAATCCCTCTTCCACCAGTTCCGGCGTCAGATTGGTATCCAGCACCACAGTTACGGTATTGTCCGCCTCGGTCACATAGCCTTCCTTGTGAGCCATGTCGATAAGCAGATCTTCCTCTGACAGAACCACCGAAGTCCCGTCAAAGTCAAAAGTAAGACTTCCTGTGCTCTTTAAGGTATCCATGGCCTCGTTGCCGTCCGCTTCCGAAAGCGCCTTGCGGATATTCCCAAGCTGCTTGCCATATTTGGGACCTACGGTTTTTAACTGAGGTTTGAAAGTATAGGAGGTGAATTCTCTCACATCATCGGTGAACGTCACCTTCTTCACATTCAGCTCATCCTCAATGATCTCCACATAAAATTCTGACAATTCCTGAGGAGCCTTTACGAACATCTGACCGATGGGCTGGCGGTTCTTTAAATTGGCGCTGTTTCTGGCGGCACGGCCCATAACCACCACCTTTAACACCTCATCCATATCCGCCTCAAGATCCTTGTCAATAAAGGACTCATCCGCCTTGGGGAAATCACACAGGTGGATGCTTTCCGGCGCTGACTTGTCGATGCTGCGCACCAGATTCTGGTAGATGGACTCCGTCATAAAGGGGATCATAGGTGCGGCGGCCTTGGACACCGTTACCAGAGCCGTGTATAAGGTCATGTAGGCGTTGATCTTGTCCTGCTCCATGCCCTTAGCCCAGAAACGCTCTCTGCTCCTTCTCACATACCAGTTGCTCATATCATCCACGAAGTTCTGAAGGGCTCTGGCCGCCTCGGGAATCTGATAGTTGTCAAGACAATTATCCACGTCCTTTACAAGACTGTTCAGCTTGGACAGAAGCCAGCGATCCATAACCGGAAGCTTCTCATAATCCAAGGTGTATTTTGCAGGATCAAAATCGTCGATGTTGGCATAGAGCACGAAAAAGGCATAGGTATTCCACAGAGTACCCATGAATTTTCTCTGTCCTTCGGTCACCGCTTTCCCGTGGAACCGGTTGGGCAGCCAGGGGGCGCTGTTGATGTAGAAATACCACCGGATGGCATCGGCGCCATAGGTCTTTAAGGCGTCAAAGGGATCTACGGCATTGCCCTTGGACTTACTCATCTTCTGCCCGTTTTCATCCTGGACATGGCCGAGGACAATGACATTTTTGTAGGGCGCCTTGTTGAAGATCAGGGTGGAGATGGCAAGGAGGGAATAGAACCATCCTCTTGTCTGGTCCACGGCCTCGGAGATAAAGTCCGCCGGGAACTGCTTCTCAAAGAGCTCCTGATTTTCAAAGGGATAGTGATGCTGGGCAAAAGGCATGGCGCCGGAATCAAACCAGCAGTCGATCACCTCCGGCACACGCTTCATCTGTCTGCCGCACTTGGGGCAGGTGATGGTCACCCCATCAATAAAGGGGCGGTGCAGCTCGATATCCTCAGGACAGTTGTCCGACATGGATTTTAATTCTTCGATGCTGCCGATGGAATGCTGATGGCCGCACTCACATTCCCAGATGTTAAGGGGGGTTCCCCAATACCGGTTCCGACTGATGCCCCAGTCCTGAACATTCTCCAGCCAGTCCCCGAACCTTCCTTTTCCGATGCTTTCGGGGATCCAGTTGATAGTATTGTTGTTGCGGATCAAATCCTCCTTCACGGCAGTCATCTTAATAAACCATGACTCTCTTGCATAGTAGATAAGAGGAGTGTCGCATCTCCAGCAGTGGGGATAGCTATGCTCAAATGCAGGGGCGGAGAACAAAAGATTCTTCTCCTCCAGGGCCGTAAGAACTAAGGGGTCCGCCTTCTTTACAAAGACGCCCTCCCATGGAGTCTCCTTTGTCATATTGCCCTTGGAGTCCACCAACTGCACAAAGGGCAGATCGTATTTTCTTCCCACCTTGGAGTCGTCCTCACCGAATGCAGGGGCAATGTGAACCACGCCCGTACCATCGGTCAGGGTAACGTAGTTGTCGCACACTACATAGAATGCCTTCTTGTGCTGTCTCTCACAGATGGCTGTGGCACAGTCGAAGAGAGGCTCATATTCTTTGTATTCCAGATCCTTTCCCGTGTAAGTCTCAAGAACTTCGTAGGCCGGGCTGCCGCTTTCCTTGTCCGCCAGATTCCCAAGAACCGTGTCAAGAAGAGCCTGGGCCAAATAATAGGTATATCCATCTGCTGCCTTCACCTTAGCGTAGGTCTCAACCGGGTTCACGCACAGGCCCACATTGCTGGGAAGGGTCCAGGGCGTGGTGGTCCATGCCAGAATATAGGCATCCTCCCCCTTCACCTTGAATCTGGCGATGGCCGAACGCTCCTTCACATCCTTGTAACCCTGGGCAACCTCATGGCTGGACAGGGGAGTGCCGCATCTGGGACAGTAGGGCACGATCTTGAAGCCCTTGTACAGAAGCCCTTTCTCCCAGATCTGCTTTAAGGCCCACCACTCCGACTCAATAAAATCATTGTGGTAGGTTACATAGGGATTATCCATATCGGCCCAGAATCCCACGGTGGAGGAAAAGTCTTCCCACATGCCTTTGTATTTCCACACACTCTCTTTACAGTGCTCGATAAATGGCTCCAGACCATACTCCTCAATCTGCTCCTTGCCATCCAGCCCCAGAAGCTTTTCTACCTCCAGCTCCACAGGAAGACCGTGAGTATCCCAGCCTGCTTTCCTTGGAACCATACTTCCCTTCATGGTCCGGTATCTGGGGATCATATCCTTGATAACCCTTGTGAGCACATGGCCGATATGGGGCTTGCCGTTGGCTGTGGGAGGGCCATCATAGAACATATATGTGGGATGGCCTTCTCTGCTTTTGATGCTCTTCTTAAAGATGTCCTGGTCCTTCCAAAACTGCTCCACTTCTTTTTCTCTCTCCACGAAATTCAGATCCGTAGAGACTTTGGCATACTTTGACATATCTAACCTCCAATCTTTGTGATTTTCACAGAACGCCCTTTCCTGTGAAATAAAAAAACCTCCATCCCCGTAATGAGGACGAAGGCTGCTTCGCTGTACCACCTATTACTTCATACATGCATATGAGTTCCCTGTAACGGCGGAATACCGGCAAAGCCTACGGGGACTCTTCCTCTTCCCTTTCAGCCCGCAACTCCGAAGTGATCTTCGCCTCTGCCCTACTTATACCGGTTTCCACCATCCCCGGCTCTCTGTCATGTTCCTGCAAAAACTACTCTCTTCCTCAACGTCTTTTCCATTCAATTCTGTATCCTGTTATAAGCTGCGACAAGAAAATGTCCGGCCTATTTGCCATTATATTATAGTAAGGGTCCCTTGACTTGTCAAGAAAAATTAATTGTTATTTTTTTAACAATAAACTTGTATTTTCCAAGATTTATGCTATACTCTCTGTTAAGTTAACACTACATAAATTCATTTTGTAAAAGGAGGCCCTTTATGCCAACTCGTAATCTGACATTACTTACTGATCTATATGAATTAACTATGATGCAGGGATATTTTAAAGAAAAAGATGCCAACGAAACCGTAATTTTCGACGCCTTTTACCGCAGCAATCCCAACAACAACGGCTATTCCATCTGCGCAGGCCTTGAGCAGGTTATTGAATATATTAAAAACCTTCATTTTGAGCAGGAGGACATTGATTATCTCCGTACCACCGGACTCTTCGGCGAGGATTTTCTGGAATATTTAAAGCAGTTCCATTTCTCAGGGGACATTTATGCGATTCCGGAAGGCACTGTGGTCTTCCCCAGAGAACCTCTTGTTAAAGTAATCGCACCCATTATGGAAGCACAGCTTGTGGAAACGGCTCTTTTAAATATCATTAATCATCAAAGTCTCATCGCTACCAAGACAGCGAGAGTCGTCTATGCCGCTCAGGGAGACGGTATTATGGAGTTCGGTCTCCGCCGGGCTCAGGGGCCGGACGCGGGAATCTACGGGGCAAGAGCTGCCATGATTGCCGGATGCATCGGCACCTCCAACGTTTTAGCCGGGCAGATGTTTGATGTTCCTGTCAAAGGCACTCACGCCCACAGCTGGATCATGAGTTTCCCCGACGAACTTACTGCATTTCGTACTTATGCCAAATTGTATCCCACTGCCTGCATCCTTCTGGTAGATACATATGATACCTTAAAATCCGGCGTTCCCCATGCCATACAGGTATTTGAAGAAATGCGGGAAGCCGGAATCCCTCTGACCTTCTACGGAATCCGATTAGACAGCGGCGACTTGGCTTATCTTTCCAAAAAGGCGAAAAAAATGCTGGATGCCGCCGGATTCTCCGATGCCGTGATCTCCGCCTCCAACGACCTGGATGAGAACTTAATCAGCAGTCTGAAGCTTCAGGGAGCTGCCATCAACTCCTGGGGAGTGGGCACAAACCTGATCACCTCCAAGGACTGCCCTTCTTTCGGAGGCGTATACAAACTGGCCGCCATCAAAGACAAAGCTACCGGCAAATTCATTCCTAAGATCAAAGTTTCTGAGAACGCGGAAAAAATCACCAATCCCGGCAACAAGACCATCCGCCGGATCTACAATAAAGAGACAGGAAAGATTATCGCTGATCTCATCTGTCTGGTAGAGGAAGAATATGATTCTGATCGCTCCCTGCTTCTCTTTGACCCTGTGGAAACCTGGAAGAAGACCCATCTGGCCCCCGGCAGTTATGTCATGCGGGAATTGATGGTTCCCGTATTCTTAAAGGGTAAGTGTGTCTATGAATCGCCAAAGGTTATGGATATTCAAAAATACTGCAGGGAAGAACTGGCTACTCTGTGGGTGGAGTCTCTCCGTCTGGAATACCCACACCGAACCCATGTGGACTTATCCATGCCGCTGTGGAAGATGAAAAATGAACTTCTCGATGAATACCACTTTAATGCCTGATCTCGTTCACAGTTTATTAACAATTCTTTCATAACACTTTTACAACCTCGAAAAACCTTCTTCATAATTGTAGAATATACTCCCGTTTTCGACACTTAAAAAATTTAAAAGAGAAGAATCCCCGCATAAATACAGGGTTTTCTTCTCTTTTTGTATCTAAAACATGTTGTA
>CAJSZV010000054.1 GCA_910574345.1 Clostridiaceae bacterium
CGGTGGCAAATCGGTGGCAAACCACCCATTTTTACACCCTCTAAAGCCTTAAAAACCCTTATTTTATGCGACTTAAAGCCACTATGGTTTCTATATGCCCCGTATGCGGAAACAAATCATACGCCCAGGCCCCCAGAGCCTTATACCCCTTTTCCCGAAACACTTTCAGATCCCTTGCCAGAGTCACAGGATTACAGGACACATACACCACCTTCTTCGGCTGCATCACTGCTACCGACTGGATAAACTCCTCCGTACTTCCGCTCCGCGGCGGATCCATAAACACCACATCAGCGGATTCCCCGGCCTGGGCCATTCCCACCATGAACCGGCCTGCATCGTTGCAGTAAAACTGAATATTGTCAATCTTATTCCCCTTTGCATTCTCCACCCCATCTCTGACCGCATCCTGGTTCAATTCCACCCCAATGACTTTCCCGGCTTTCCGGCTGGCCAGGATTCCGATGGTGCCGATGCCGCAGTATGCGTCTATCACGGTCTCTTTCCCGGTGAGTCCGGCTGCTTCTATGGCCCTGGCATACAATTTTTCCGTCTGCACCGGATTTACCTGATAAAAAGACTTGCTCGATATACGGAATGTACAACCGCACAATATATCTTCAATATACCCTTTTCCATAAAGCACCTTCTCTTTATCTCCCAGAACCATGCTGGTATCTCTGTCATTAAGGTTCTGAATAATGGTGGTAATCTCCGGATGCCTGTCTCTCAATGCCCGGACGAAATTATTCCTGGAAGGAAAGACCGGAGAAGCAGTCACTAAAACCACCATAATCTGCCCCGTGGCAAATCCTGTTCTTACCAAAACATGACGCAGAAATCCATATCCTGTATCCTCATCATAGGTACGAATCTTAAAAGATTTCAGCATGCCTCTGATTGTCCCGATGATCTCATCGGCTTTCTCATCTTCGATCATGCACTGTTCCACTGCTACCAGTTCATGAGTTCCCTCTTTATATACCCCTGAGATTGCCTGGCCTTTCCGGTATCCAAATGCCGCATGAACCTTGTTCCGGTAATGAAAGGGATTGTCCATACCCTCAATTGGGTAGACCCTGCAAAAATCTTTTAACAGCGCTTCTAGCTGCTTTTGTTTCTGACGAAGCTGTTCCTCATAAGGCTTATCCAGCATCTGGCATCCGCCGCATTTTTTCGACACAGGGCATAAACCCTTTGCTCTTCTGTTCCGCTCTTTTTCCCCGTTCTGTTTGTTCTGACCTTTCTGTCTGCCCTGTTCTTTCTCTCTATTCTGCCCTTTTCTCTTTCCATCACTGTTGATCCGGCTCTGATTTTTTATCTCTTTCCTTGTCCTACCGCTTTGCGCCATACTCCTGCCATCACGTTTCTCTCTGTTTTCCATCATAATTTCCTGCTTTCTGTCTTTTATGATGTCCGGCGGGAAAAATCCAGAACATCTGCTGCCGGACTCGAATTTATAAAATACCATCCCTGCCTACATCAACACGTCGGGCCCCAAAATCAGAACCAGGATATTCTGGACAAATTCCTTCCTGCAGCGAATCACCCATACACCCTGGTTCGTTTCTGGTATCCTGACACATTTACATTTCAGTCAAATATGTCGGCACACTAACTATTTTTCAATTTCTACACTTCTCTGGTGGCCTCTTTCAGCCATCCTCTCTCTTCCTCTGTCAGATACGGAGCAATCTTCTCATACACCTGCCGGTGGTACTCATTGAGATATTCCACGTCTTTCTTTTCCATCAGCTCCACATTCAGGGCATCAAGGTCAATGGGCACAAAAGTCAGATATTCAAACTCCATAAACTGACCATAAGCATTGTTCTCAGCTTTTCTGCACACAATCAGATTCTCCGTGCGGATTCCGTGGCTTCCCTCAATATAAATGCCCGGTTCATCGGAGCAGATCATCCCCTCTTCGATCACCGCACTGTCCATACGCTCCGGCACAGTCTTATAGCGGATCCCATTGGGTCTCTCATGAACATTGAGCAGATATCCCACTCCATGACCTGTACCATGGTCATAGTTCAGCCCTCTCTCCCACAAAGGCTGCCTTGCAATATAGTCCAGGGAAAGCCCCCGGCAGCCATAGAGGAACTTGGCATGCCCCAGTCTCAGCATGCTCATGGCTACCAAAGTAAAATGTTCCCGTTCCTCATCAGTAACTGGCCCCAGGGCCATAGTCCGCGTCACGTCCGTAGTTCCCTCGTAATATTGTCCGCCGGAATCCACCAGATACAGTCCCCTTGGTTCCAAAGTCTTATTGCTTTCCGGTGTGGCCGAATAATGGCACATAGCGGCATTCTCCTTATAGGCGGATATGGTATCAAAGCTGGGCTCCAGATACCCTTCCTGCTGCTTTCTCAGCTCTTCCAGATATTCAGATACGCTGATCTCCGTCATAGGCATAGAACCGATATTCTTTTTCAGCCAATACATGAATTTTGTCATGGCCACCCCGTCTTTTATATGGGCACGGCGTTCATTTTCGATCTCCACCAGATTCTTTACGGCCTTGGCCGCAGCCGTAGGATTCATCTTATCAATGATTTTATTGGATGCATCCAGATTGTTCATAATGGCAAAATTAATCCTGGATGTCTCCAAAAGCACCTTCTCCCGACGGAATGATTTTACATAATCATAGATATCATTGTAAGGTTTCACTGTCACATGAAGGCCGGACAAATACGCCTTCACCTTATCATCCAAAACCTTCCCATTGATAAACAGGCAGCATTCCTCGTCCGTCACCGCCACATAGGACAATACTACGGGATTGCCGGGCACATCCCCGCCCCGGATATTCAAAAGCCATACAATATCGTCCAGAGTCGTCAACACATGGACAGTGGCCCTGGCCTCTTTCATAGCTCTGCGCAGATCGGCAATTTTCTCCGCCGCTGACTTTCCCGCGTATTTTTCTTCCAGGATCCATACTGGTTTGGCTGAAAGCTGGGGCCTGTCCTCCCAGATCTCTCCCACCAGATCATCCTCACAGGCAAACCGGACTTCCTTCTCCTCCAAAGCTTCTCTCAGTTCCCTGCCCATGCGGCTGTTTACCACTCTTCCGTCAAATCCCAGAACACCTCCTGCCGGAAGGACCTTCTCCAGATACTCTTTAATCGTTAAAACTCCATCCTGCCCCATTTTCTGAAGCTGAAACCCGCTGTCCTTAAGCTGTTTAGCCGCCTGGACAAAATATCTTCCGTCAGTCCACACTCCTGCATCGTCTGCCGTTACCACTGCTGTCCCGGCAGATCCGGTAAAACCGGTCAGAAACTTCCGGCATTTAAAATACTCCCCCACATACTCTGATTCATGAAAATCAGAAGTCGGAACCAGATATGCATCAATCCCCCTCTGCTTCATCAATTCCCGCAGCGCTTTCAGTCTTTCATTCATCGTGTAAGATCTCCTTTATTTCATTTTTCTCAGGGCATCCTCAATGGCCATTCCGATTCCCTCACTGTAGGTGGGGTGAGCACGCATAGCCATCTGAAGCTGCTCTGCCGTCAGACCTGCCGCTATCGCCGTGGCCATCTCGCCGATCATATCCGTAGCTCTGGGGCATACAATCTGTGCTCCCACAAGAACTTTTGAGTATACCTCAAAAATCAGACGCACAAAACCGCCTCTCTCATGGGAAATAATGGATTTCCCGTTGCCTTCCATGGAATATGTTCCGCACACCACCCTCATTTTACAGGCCGCAGCCCTTTCCTCCGTCAGTCCTACTGTTGCGATCTCCGGGTCTGTATAGATGCAGCTTGGCACTACGGGAAGTTTTGCATACATGCTGCTTGGCACCACGGACAGATGGATGCTGTGAGGGATCTGAGCGATCTTTTCCACCACATAGGTTCCCTGGGCCGCCGCTACATGGGCAAGCTGAATATCAGCGCTTACATCTCCCACGGCATAGATTCCCGGCTGGCTGGTCATAAATTCCTCGTTAATAACCAGACGTCCCTCTTCCATGTCAAAGTCTGTGTCTTCACCGAACAATCCGTCCATGCAGGGAGTACGTCCGATAGCCATAAGCACCTGGCTGGAACGGACGGACAGCTCCTTTCCGCCCTGGGTAAACCGGCATACCAGACCGTTATCCTTCACAATCTCCTTAGGCGCTGCATTGCAGTACACCAAAATCCCTTTGCGGGTCAGATCCTCCTTAAGGGCCGCTGCCACCTCATGATCCACAGGCCCTAAAAGCTGGCTTCCCTGCTCGATAATCGTCACTTTCGAGCACAGATTATGAAAGATCGTGGCAATCTCAACACCGATCACCCCTCCTCCTACAATGGTGATCTGATCAAACTTCCAGTTATCCGCCGCTAAAAGGCGGTCGCTGTTCCACACTCCCTCCAGGCCAATTCCCGGAATATCCGGCATTTTCGCTGCCGCACCTGTGGCGATAATTATTTTTTGGGCGCAGTAGTATTCCTTTCCACACAGGGAATTCACTTCCACACGTTTGTCCCTGCGAATTGTGGCTGTACCCTGAATCAGATCAATTCCCAGTTTTTCAAACTGCTCTTCCACTTTATCCCTGTATGCCTGTACCGCTTTCTTCTTGCACTGCTGCATCTTTTTGAAATCAAATGCCATATTCTCCACACTGACACCGAACTCATCACAGCTCTGCATAGTTGCAAACAGGCTGGAAGCATGAAGCAGAGCCT
This sequence comes from Clostridiaceae bacterium, assembly GCA_910574345.1. Taxonomy (GTDB): domain Bacteria; phylum Bacillota; class Clostridia; order Lachnospirales; family Lachnospiraceae; genus UBA3402. The sequence goes on from CAJSZV010000054.1 coordinate 4,698, forward strand.
TTGTGGGAATGCAACCCCTGTTAAGGCAGGTTCCCCCTAATTTTTCCTTCTCAATAACCCCTGTCTTAAGACCCAGTTCCGCTGCCTTGATGGCTGCTGTATATCCTCCCGGTCCCGCTCCGATCACCAGCAAATCATATGTAATTGCCACGATTTTTCCCCCTTTATTCCTGTATCAGTCCCAAATGAACACATGCTTTATAAATCCCGTCATCATTAATACGGGATGTTACATAGTCCGCCACTTCTTTCAGCCGCGGGTTGGCATTGCCCATGGCGATTCCGGTTCCCACTGCCTGAATGATCTCATAGTCATTCATGCTGTCCCCAAAAGCATAGGCTTCCTCCATGGTAGTTCCAAAGTAATCGCAGAGCATTTTAAGACCCTTGGCTTTTGAATTTCTCTTCTCAATAATATCCGCTCCCATAAGACCGGCAAACAGCGGCAGCCGCAGCTCTGAAAATGCACGCTCAATAAGCGCCGCTCCCTCAGGTCCTCCGATATAGCACATGGACGGAACTTCCATATCCATCAGTTTCCAGACATCCACATACCGTCTTCCGCACTCTCCCCACCGCTCTTCATCAAACTGCGTCACACGCTCAGGATGAATGTAATAATCCTCATCACCTATGGTCACCCCTACGGACAGATCATGATCCTGTGCAAATGTCAGCAGCCGATGCTTTAATTCTGTCCCCATATGAGTCTTATAAATCACTTTATCTCCCACAGTGACCTTGGTTCCGTTGGCATGGACGATGGCATCAGCCTTCACCAGGTTTTTCAGATTAGCACTGTAATGGCTGTCCATATCCCTTCCGGTGGCCAGAACTATAATATAATTCTCCTTGAGCTTTCTAAGAGCTTCGCTGGCGCTGGCCGGAATTTGAAACGTCTCATGGTCCAGAAGAGTCATATCCATATCAAAGCTCACGATTGGCTTCATCTTACGCCCTCCATTTTCCATATTTTTGATCCAATATAGTAATCATAGCCTATAAATAAAATTTTTTCAAGAAAATGCTTTTCAAATCGCAAATCTTTTGCTATAATAGGGAAGTCGGCTGATGAGACATCCGTCAGCCATATAAAAACGGGGTATGGCGTAGTTTGGTAGCGCGCTCGGCTGGGGGCCGAGAGGTCGCAGGTTCAAATCCTGTTACCCCGATTTTGCGGAAAGTGCCAAAAGTCCGATTCAGCTGGATTTTTGGCACTTATTTGCATCTATACAACATATACGTCTATCTCCGTCCCTGCCGGAAGCGCCGGACTTCCCGCCGGGATCTCCCCCAGCAGATTGCAGTCCATCATGGATGATACTGCTCCATTCTTTTGATTCCCTGTCTGTTCAAATACCAGCCTGCCCTCCAAAATCTTAGCCGTGCCTCTCAAAATCCGCGTCACTTTGCTGGATTTTTCAAAGGGCCCTGCAAGAATCGCCTGGGCCTTTGTCAAATGGATGTCATTTCTGCCGCACAGTTTCTTCATATACGGAAGTCCAATATGAAGAAAGCCCACGGCCGCCGCCCCAGGGTTTCCGGACAAACCCAGAATCACCTTGCCGTCTTTTACCGCAGCCAGCATTGCCCCTCCGGGTTTCATGGGAATCCTGTGAAATAATATGTCCGCTCCGATTAACTCCATAACCTTAGGAACATAATCAAAATCCCCGGCGGAAACTCCGCCTGTGGTGATTACCATATCATTGTCATTAAGCGCCATCTGAATACGGTCTGCAAGAACATCCGTCTCGTCTGGCACGATTCCATAATCTTTTGGAATCATCCCGTATTTCTGCACATATCCTGCAAGAAGAAAGGGATTGGTATTATAGATCTTTCCTTTTACAAGCTCTTGTCCCGGCTCAGTCAGTTCATTGCCGGTGCTGAGTATGGCGATCCTGGGCTTTTGAAACACACAGACACGGCTCATGCCCTGTCCGGCTATAACCGCAGTATCGGCTGCCCCAAGAATCTTACCCTTCCGGATAAGAGACACGCCCTGTTTTATATCCTCCCCTGCATCCACAATATTGGCGGCGCCTGCAGGCATGAAAAAACAAACTTCCTTTTCCGTAAACCGGGTGTCTTCATGCTTAACTACCGCATCCGCTCCCTCAGGCACCATAGCTCCTGTCATAATCCTGGCCGCTGTCCCTTCTGTAACCGGAAATTTACCTCTGCTTCCCGCCGGAATCGTTTCTCTTACCTTAAGCGTAACCGGATATTCCTTCGACGCATCTTTGAGATCTTCACGGCGAACTGCGTATCCGTCATAAGCGCTTCGTCTGAAAGAAGGAACCTCTGTCTTTGCCGTGATATTCTCCGCGATCACTCTTCCATAAGCTTCTTCTGTTTGGATCTCTTCCATTTTTAAATTCACATCGGTTTCCAAAAGAGTTTGGCGCGCTTCTTCAATCCTTGTCATTGTTTCACCACTTTCTGATTTTAAAAGTTAGTGAAATCAGTATACATGTATCTAATATAAAAATCAATACTGATTCCGTTTTAGAAAAACATCTTTCTCTAATTATGAAAATTTTTCCTTTCCCTTTACAACATTACTTTTATGTTGTATCATAAATCTAGAAACTAATAAATTTCTTACAGAATTTTAACGTTACAAGGAGGACACTGTCATGCCAAGAGGCGTAAAAAGGGAAATCGTCTATACCGGAAAAGCTGCAAAGTTAAATGAAAAGGTTCAGAAACTGGAAGCTGATTTAAAAGCAACAAAAGAAGAATTAAAAGCTGCTTACAAAGAGCAGTTAAAAGCTGAGAAAGTTGCTGCCGCAAAAGAAAAAAAAGAGAATGCCGCCGCTGCCAAGAAAGCATTAAAAGAAAATCAGGCAAAGATCCTTAAAGCAATCCAGGATTCCGGAAAAACCCCGGAAGAAATTCTTGAATTAATTAAACAATAAATAACATCCCCGCCGAAAAGAATGGTTTCATCTTCTCCTTCGGCGGGGATATTTAATTCCTTTTTTGTCTTACTTTTCTTCGGTTATGAAGGCTGCTTTCCAATATAAGCCTGAATTCCGCCGTCTACATACAGAATCTGTCCATTGACAAAATCAGATGCATCCGATGCCAGGAACACAGCCGGTCCGCCCAGGTCAGACGCCTCGCCCCAGCGGCCTGCCGGTGTCTTGGAGATAATAAACTGATCAAAAGGATGTCTGGAACCGTCTGGCTGTACCTCTCTTAAGGGAGCAGTCTGAGGAGTCGCAATATATCCAGGTCCGATGCCGTTGCACTGAATGTTATACTCACCGTACTCAGAAGCAATGTTCCTGGTCAGCATCTTAAGTCCGCCCTTGGCTGCCGCATAAGCAGATACCGTCTCGCGGCCGAACTCTGACATCATGGAACAAATGTTAATGATCTTGCCATGTCCTTTCTTAATCATGCTGGGGATCACGGCCTTGGATACGATAAACGGAGCATTGAGATCCACGTCAATAACCTGCCTGAAATCTTTTGCCGACATCTCGATCATAGGAATACGCTTGATAATACCAGCGTTGTTCACCAGTACGTCAATGACTCCCACTTCCGCTTCAATCTTTGCCACCAGACTATTCACAGCCTCCTCATCGGTAACATCACATACATAACCGTGAGCCTTAATGCCTTCTTCTGCGTAAGCGGCAATTCCCTTGTCCACCAATTCCTGCTTAATGTCGTTAAACACGATGGTCGCTCCTGCTCCTGCCATAGCTTTGGCAATGGCAAAACCAATACCATAAGAAGCCCCCGTTACCAGAACCACTTTGCCTTCAAGGGAAAAATTCGTCTTGCTGTCCATAATACACATTCTCCTTTTCTTTCTCGATATTTTTGTATACAAATCTTAAATTTGTATACAAATATTTTGTACTTATACAATAACATGTTCTTCTCATATTTGCAATAGGTAATTCTACACAAAAAAGAACTATTTTTTTCACAGATATGCATAAAGCCTCCGGGAACTCTTTAAAAGTTCCCGAAGGCTCTGTTCCGGTGAAAAGTTATTCTTCCAGACTCCCGTACATCTCCCCAGATTCTTCCATAATCTGATCCTCTGCCTCTCTCCCGATTTCCGCTCCTGTCACGTACTCGTTATCCGCCCTGTACCCTCCGCCGCAGCCGCAGCCATTGTCGTCGCTGTCGGCAGCTCTCATAGACGCATTCCAGCCATCGGCGAAGCCTGCGTTATATCCCCTCTTGTAACCTGCCCTGAAATCTCTTCTACGCTGATCGCAGGATCCATTCATGCATCCATTGTCACAGCTGCAGACCCATCTGCATCTGCAGTGACAATGGCAGTTGTTATTACTTCCGCAGTTGCAGCAGCAGTTGTTGCCGGAATTGTTATTTCCGCAGTCACAGCAGTTATTGCTGGAATTATTGTTGCCGCAGTCACAGCAGTTATTGCTGGAATTATTGTTACCGCAGTCACAGCAGTTATTGCTGGAATTGTTGTTTCCGCAGCCGCATCCATTGCTGTTGTTGTCTGTACAGATGCAGCAGCAGGTATGGCCCGGCCTGTTATTTCCGCAGCAGCAGGTATTCCCTGGTCTGTTATTTCCGCAGCAACAGGTATTCCCCGGCCTGTTATTTCCGCAGCAGCAACAGGTATTTCCTGGTCTGTTATTTCCACAGCCGCAGCTGCCGCCAGGCCTGTTATTGCACCCGCAAAAACAATTTCTTCTGCATCCACAGCAATTCCATCCACAAATATTACAACACATCATGTCATGTCTCCTTGATTTTTTATGTTTGTACTATATGCTATGTGGACGCAGGACATTGTGTGCAGGCATGGTTACTTTTAAAAAATCTGCACATTCTAATCATGAGGTGAATATACTATGAAAACAATTTGGAATCAAACCTGCCGGATTCCCCGGCGAAATGAACTCCCCGGTAATTTGGATACGGAAGTGGCAATTATCGGCGGAGGGTTAGCCGGAATTCTTCTGGCATTCTATCTGGCTCAGGAAGGCAAACAGGCCGTTGTTCTTGAGGCTTCTTCCATAGGAAGCGGACAGACAAAAGGCACTACGGCCAAGATCACTTCCCAACACAATCTTATTTATCAGAAACTTCTAACCGATTTTGGCGAGTCTGCCCTGAACACTTATGCCCGCTCCAATGAGCAGGCCATACGGGAATATAAACGGCTTATTGCAGCCCGCTCCATCAGCTGCTGTTTTGAAACGAAGCCGGCTTTTCTCTATACCATGAAGCACCCTGATGCAATCCACATGGAAGCCATGGCTGCCAGAAGCGCCGGCATTCCTGCCACCGAGGTTACGGATACGGAACTTCCTTTTGCAGTGAAAAGAGCTCTGTGCTTCCCGGAACAGGCCAGTTTCCATCCCCTAAAATTTCTTGAAGCGCTGTGTTCTACTCTGACTGTATTTGAAAATACGCCCGTTCTGTCCGTGAAAGATCATACCCTTATCACTCCCCACGGACGGGTTACAGCAAATAAAATCGTCTTTGCCTGTCACTATCCATTTCCTCTGGTTCCCGGATATTATTCTTTCAGAATGTATCAGGAACAGAGTTATGTTCTGGCATTAGACCATGTGCCTGAACTAAAAGGCATGTATCTGGGAACAGACCCGGATGGTCTGTCCCTGCGCAGCGCCGGCAAATATCTTCTCTTTGGCGGACAAAACTGCCGGACCGGCCATCCCAATCCGGCTCCTTATGACACCCTATCCTCTTTGGCCCGCAGTTTCTTCCCGCAAAGCCAAGCTGTATCCCACTGGTCCGCCCAGGACTGCATGACTCTGGATTCTCTTCCATTTATAGGTCCTTTCTCCCGAAAAAAACCGGACTGGTATGTTGCCACGGGTTTTGGAAAATGGGGGATGACATTTTCCATGATATCCGCTCATATTATAACTGGTCTGATATGCCAAAAGAAACTGCCCTGGAAAAATATTTATTCTCCGCTGCGCTTTCGTCTGCGTCCCGCCGCCCCCAGGCTTGCTTCCCACTGTGCGGAATCTTCCATGGGACTTTTAAAAGGGCTTGGGCCTAATATTATGCGGTGCCCTCATATGGGCTGCCGTCTCTCATGGAACTCTGCGGACTCCACCTGGGACTGCCCCTGCCACGGGTCACGATTTGACCGTCTGGGACATCTGATTGCTGGACCGGCACAGACTTCCTGCCGGCCTCATAAACTGATACCATAATCATGTGTATCAGAAAGGAGCCTATATGGGATGCTCTTATAATCAGGGGTCTGCCTGCGCTCAATATCGTCAGGCGTCCCCATATCCTTTCCAATGCCCGAACACTGCTCCGGGCAGCCTGGAACAATATCCGGTAGGCATGGGCTATGTCCCGTGGCAGCAATGGCAGCAAACGTACCCTTTGGAAAAAGGATTTCAACAGGGGACTATCTTCCCGGACCTTGATCTGCCTTTCGTTATGAGGAGGTGCAATTAATGCCTGTTTCCGATGCTAATCAGCTTTTAACCATTATTGATCAGGCCAGCTTTGCTATGGATGATGTTCTTCTCTACCTGGATACCCACCCATGTGATCAGGCTGCTCTTAACTATTACCAGTATGTAACCAAATTGCGTCTTGATGCCAAAGAAGCATATGAAGCTAATTTTGGTCCTCTCACTGTTGATCATGTCCATTCCAATCAGTATTGGACCTGGGTTCAGGGGAAATGGCCCTGGGAAGGAGGTAACAGCACATGTGGAACTATGAAAAACGGCTGCAGTATCCGGTAAATATCAGCCAGCCTAATCCGAAAATGGCGCAGTTTATTATGAGTCAGTACGGCGGGCCTGACGGCGAAATGGGCGCCTCCATGCGCTACCTTTCCCAGCGCTATTCCATGCCTTACGATATCGGCAAGGCGGTTCTCACCGATATCGGTAGTGAGGTAGTAAAATGCTCCTCGCTACCGCCGTTTTTTTACCGGGATTTTCCCGTAGCTCTGCTAACATATAAGACCACTTGTGCGGAAGCAAATTCAGGTAAATCTCGATATGCTCCCTGCTGTGGACAACAATCTTCTCCACAATGTTCCGGTAAAAGGTATCGTCCTGCTTTTCTCCCAAGGCCAAAGCACGGATCGTAGCGGCGATGCCGGCCATCATTTCTTCCTGATTGGCAGTAATCTCTTTCTGCTTTTTAGCCTCTTTGATCCGCTGTTTCAGATTCTCCATGTCCGCATCATAACGCTCTGACATCCCGCGGTATTCGTCTTTGGAAATGTCCTGCCCCAAGTACAGATCCAGGAGCCGCTCCTTTTTCTCTGCAATCGTTTCAAGTTTTTGCTCCAGTTTGCTAACGTCCATTTCCTCGTCTTCCGAAGCTGACAAAACCAGCTTGACGATTTCAACCAGATCAGAAATGAGCCGTTTCTTATTGTGCCGTAAATGTTTGATAATCATTTGAAGCATCAGCATAAAATCCTCGTCACGGATTTGTTGGTTGACTGCACAGCCAATTTGATTGCCTGCCTTATCCGTTTTCTGAAGTCCATGCTGGGTTGCTTCAAAACAGCGCCATGCCTTGTATTGGCTTCCGTCCTGTCTCTTCTTCGTTCTTGAAACAAACCGGGAACCGCAACACCCGCATTGAATCTTACCGGACAGACAATACCGGTTACTATGTTTCGCTTTCTGCTCCGGAGACGGAGAACGGCGTTCCAATTCCTTTTGTGTCCTCTCAAAAATCTCTCTGCTAATGATTGGTTCATGGTGCTCCCGCAGGACAACATATTCCTCCTGGCCACGGTTATATTTCTTTTCATGGCTCAAATAATCAGGCGTATACGTCTTTTTCTGGATCAGATCACCACAATACTTTTCATTTCTAAGAACTCGCAGGATAACAACATTAGACCATTCTTTCATATGAGTAGAAGTCTCAATACCGGCCTCCCGCAGCTCACGGGCGATTGTATATGTACCTTTTCCTTCCTCTAAAAACTTATGATAGATCAGCCGCACCGTTTCCGCGCCATCCTCATTGATATAGAGCTTTCCGCCGCGAACGTCATATCCCAGCATATCACGGCCAAATACAACTCCCTGCTCCATCCGGCGTTTCTGTCCCCATTTCACACGTTCGGAAGTCTTGCGGCTTTCCTCCTGTGCGATAGAGGCCATGATCGTCAAACGCAATTCTGCATCAGGGTCTTTTGTGTTGATATTGTCATTCATAAAAAGAACATAGACACCGATTTTTTTCAGATCACGGGTATATTGCAGAGTGTCCACCGTATTTCTGGCAAACCGGCTCACCTCTTTTGTGATAATCAAATCCACTCCGCCAGCTTTGGCCAGCCGGATCATGCGGTTAAATTCTTTCCGCTTTTTTGTACTGGTTCCTGATATACCTTCATCCGCAAAAATCTGTACCAGTTCCCACCCATGATTCCGGTTAATATATTCACGGAAATATTTTTGCTGGCTTTCAAATGAGTTTGCCTGATCGTCCTTGTCTGTGGAAACGCGGCAGTAAGCACCTACCTTCAACATAACATCAACTCCTTTTCAAAAAATCATGTTTATCGGGTGCTGATCTTATTCTATTTGTAATGCTTGAATCTGGCAATGATACGGATTTTAAGAGACGCGGGCCGAATATTTTTGAACTACTTTATCCATACAAGCCTCAAATTGAGTCTGTGTCAATTTGCGGCTTTCCAAAAGAGAAAGTAAGATTGCCCGCTGAAAATTGATTTTAAAGTCCTTACAATCCAGTTTGTCAATACCCGGCTGCTCCGAAGTTTCAAGAACATATTCCTCATTTTTCATAGGCAACACCTCCCTAAAGGAATGTATGCAAATAGGTTTGTACGATATTATAATATTATATTTTTCTACTTACTAAAAACGGCCACACCGGTATGATTGGAGCCGCATAACATATCACGGTAAATGCTCGGTGTGATCGCTTTAACTCTGGTTTATTTCTTATCTGTTCGCCATTTTTGCCACGCTCCCCTGACGATAGGGATATTACAGGCCGCCCCTGGCAGGGCTGTAATAACTCTGCAGCACCGTTTTACTTGTATGCCGCAGGGTTCCCCCTCAAGTCTGTGGGAGGTCGTGAGAAAGTATCTTTAACCCCCGCGCTGTCATCGCGCCGGGCCTTATGCCGCTACTCATGCGGGTTTCGTGCCTGTAATATCGTATATTCAATTTTCAAAGGCCATGAGGTCACGGGAAAAGCGTGTCCTTCTAAGTAACCGTGAGCTTTTCCTATAAAATACAACACCCTTAAAAAGATTTTTTCAAAAACTTTTCCATGTTGCGAAGTCCGCGCTGGATAGAGCTATTGGCAGCAGTAACGCTGATTCCTTCTCTCTTAGCGATAGCCTCAGCAATCCGGCCCAGAAAGTACCGGGCATTGATCCGTTTGGCCTGCTTATCCTGCAGAGAGACAATCGCCGCGTGGAGCTGCTCCATTGTCACCTTGCGCTCATAAATTTCGCAGGGGGTCATAGCCACAAACAAAGCATCGTATTCAATACCATCGCCGCGATCCAGCGAATAATGTGCATTATGGTAATATGTACGGCGGCGGTATGCTGCTTCCAGACGGTCATACTCCGGCATGATAGCCGCTGCTTCATCAGGGACTTCGATAATACAGTCATTTTTATAGAAATTAGGATAATGCTCCCGCAGGTTGATCTTAACCATGCTGAACCTCCGTTTTGGTTGAAAGTGAATGAGTAACCAAAATGGAGACTGGCGGGCCGCGGCACCGTGGATAATCCGCGAAATCCAGCAAAATTCGACAAAGAAAAACGCCAGACAGTCGTAATGACCATCTGGCACAATAATATCTTTCGGATTGATTATTCTGTTTTATATACGTTAATCGTGCAGGTTCACGGGTGTAAAAATGTGGGGAGATACCAATGCTTTTTTCTTGGTTCACCTACCTGGTGGATTATGTGTAAAATAGAAATACCGCGCAAAAAAACATAGCTGCCTCCAAAACGCCAACTATGAATAAATAAGCACACAAATACATCCCGCAAATCTGTCGTTTTTTTAACAGCTCTCCGGAACAGTAATATCCGAATAGTTCACCTCCAATCAGAATGATTATGCCGGAAGATATTTTGTCAGTACTCGGCAGCCGTTTGAGAAAAGCCCGGAATGACCGTGATTTTACTCAAGAACGGTTGTCGGAAGTGTCCGGTGTTTCTGCCCGTCATATGGCAAATATCGAAAAAAGTGATGTAAATCCGTCCCTTGAGATATTGCATACGTTGATAAAGGCACTTGGCGTATCATTCGATTCCATATTTGATCCGGCTGATGAACAGTTGGAGACTGACATCCAAGAAATTACCGGATTATACAGGGCCTGCCCGGAACAAGGGAGGCGGCTGATTTTGGTTTCGATACGCGCTATGGCTCGTGAGCTGATGGACACAAATACAGGGCAACAACCTAAAAAGCGAAGCCAGCAGGTAAGGAAAGGCTTTTGCCTGTCGGCTTCGCTTTTTCACTTATAATTCAGTCATTTAAAATTTAGCTTATTATATATTTCTTTCATTTTTTTGGTGTAACTACAATATTTTCACTATCTTCAGGATTTTTGAAATCATATACAATATCATTTTCTGACGAAATATCATTCCCGGATTCTAAATCGGAATCGTCAATCTCAACAGCCGCTGCTCGTGAATTTTGTTCATCTTCTTTTCTGTTATTTATACACCCAATAAACAAAGTTGAAAAAAACAATATGCATATGTGTCAGTTACTATTTTTTCATTACATTTTCCTCTCTCTCAAATGTTCCCTCTTGATTTCCAGTATCACATCTGCCTGCTTTGCCACCTCGCCAGAGTGCGTCACAACTACCACACACTTCCCGAACGCATGGGCGCTTTCTTTCAAAATCGCCGTGATCTCCTCGGCGGTGTCGGCATCCAGGTTCCCGGTTGGCTCGTCCGCCAGAATGATCGGGGCATCGGAGGCCAGCGCCCGCGCAATCGCCACCCGCTGCTGCTGTCCGCCCGACAGTTTCAGTACATTCCGGCTGATCTCGTCTTGCTCCAGCCCTAGCCGTTCCAGAATGGGAGCGGCGTCCATCTTGGCGGTGAGCCGCACATTTTCAACTGGTGTCATATAGTCAATCAGGTTATAGCTTTGGAAAATCAGCGAGATATGGTTCCTGCGGTGGTGTTCCAAGCCCTTTGCCGCAATATCTTCGTTGCCAAATAGGACACTGCCCTGTGTTGGCACATCCAGTCCACCCAGCAGGGACAGCAGCGTGGTCTTGCCAGACCCGGACGGGCCGAGGATGGCGTACAGTTTCCCAGTTTCCAGTTCCACGCTGATATTCTGCAAAACTGCCTTGTCCTTTTCGTAGGCATAGGAAACATTTTTTACTTCTAATGTAGGCATGATAGTCCCTCCTTTAGTGATTATTCTAAAACTTGGGAGCCACTAATTTAAAGCTTGAGAGCCACCTGAAATCTGTTCTTATTTTAATGCTTGGGAGCCGCCTATAGATACAAGATATAGTTGTAGTCAAAGTACCGTGAATTATCCAGAGTAATTTAGAAATGTTCCTAAATATGATTGAGAAATAGCAAAAGCAGACCTATAGCCAATTATGATGATATGAAATTCCGAGAAATCTTATTTTACCAGCATATCCTTTTGGGAACAAAAGAGGGCAGAACCTTTGATGACCGGATCCACCCTCTTTTTGTCTATTGATCGAATCGACGAGACAAGCTTTGTTCATAAAACTTGGACAAAGCTTAAAAAGACAGCTTCAGTTTAACGACAAATAAATTTCACCTTATATTTTTCTTTCTTACTTCATTGAAGATCTGAAGTTCGGAAAGTGCCTCCATGATGGCAAGCTCTGAGATCCCTTCAACAGTGGTTCCTGTTCCCGGATCAAATAATTCCTGCGCTGCATCAGCCCTGTAATCGTAAGATTTCAGTTCAGCTGTATACCATGTCAGGATTTCATCCCTCAAATTGTCCGCCTGACCAAGCAATGCTTGTAGATTTAGTATTTTTTGTTGAATATCCTTGGGAATGATCGGTTTGTCTAACTTTATCTTCATTAAAAACCTCCTGATAAAATATAATAAATGTTGCAGCATCTGGGGAATCACCAACGTTTCCTGTTAATGGTTGGCTTATCGTCTGCCACATACAAAAATAAACCTGCGTGTTTATGCGTTTAACGACTCCATAAGTTTTCTGGCTTTTTGGGAATCATACAGCTTTCTAAGGTTATTATCGGTAGTCGGTATGGAATAAGAGTTATGTATGATCCTGTCCATAATAGAATCGGCCTGGGTTCCGCCGCCTAACCGTTCATGCCAGTCACAGACTTCGTACTGCCCGACAAAGATCGTCGGATTATTTCCACAACGCTGTTCTACTAACTCATATATGAATTTTGATTCTTTCTCATTGATCTTATAATTCAGCCATTCATCTATGATCAGCACTTTATAGTTTCCCAGTTTCTTCCGGTATCGTACCTGCTCTCTGAGGTTATCTTTGTGAGCTTGAAAATGTCCCAGCATATCCGGCATTCTGATATAACATGTCCGAAGAGTCTGTTTACACGCTTCTACGCCCAGGACACATGCAAGATATGTTTTCCCAGCCCCTGTTGGGCCTGTAATGAGCAGGTTTGTTGCAGCTCCTACGAATCCCATAGTTGCAAGATTGGCGATCTTTTCCCTGCTGATATCCCGTGCATCGCAGTCTAAAGTTTCAAGGCTTGCATTGGGATACTTTAAATCCGCATTCTTTGTCAGCCTGGCAATCAGTCTGTTCTGCCGTTCTGTGATCAAAGCCGAGAGCAGGTGTTCCAGTCTCTCATTATAATTCAGGTCGACAAAAGATACTTCTTTCTCCTGAGCCTCAATCACAGCCACTAAATCACTCAGTTCTAATACTGACAATTGCTTTTTTATCTCTGTATTCATAAATTCCCATCCTTTCTATAATAATCCGCACCTCTTATGATTCCTTGCTTCTGAGCTTTTATGTTCTTATTTGTAAGATCCTTTTTTCTGTTTTTTGCAGCCTTTTTCACATAAGGCATAAGCGTGTTATAGGTAATCAGATAAAAGTCTTTAAGAGCCAGGCTGCAGGCCGTTTCGAGGGTGTCTTTATCATATACACCGACGATATCCAATACAGTCCTTGCATCTACAAGAGCCTGTTCTTTTACTTTTGCATTGTCATACAGCCTGCCTATCACGGTCCTTGTACTGTTGCCGATAGCCTCTGCCTTATTCAGCGTTGATTCCATTGTATCCGGAGTGTATATTGGATATGGAAGATGGGACATCTCTGTTCTTTTCGCATTCCGGATGCCTCTGGGAATACGTTTATGCTCAGCTATCAATTTATGTGAGGCGTAGATAGAAACAAGAGAGCTGTTATACTGTACATCAACGTATTTGTTTATGTAACTACTTGGAACAGAGTATTGTCCCTTGTGAAACCATATGTGGGAATTCGGACCTACTTTGTGATTATATGACCACTCACAGATCTCAAATGGAAGCATTGGCAGGGTTCTCAGATATGGTTTTTCTTCCAGCTCATAAATTGCTTTTCTACTGCCGTTTCTCTTTTGGAAGGGTTTGTCATTTAGCCGGTCAAGCACTTTTCTGATTGCCGAATTAAGCCCGTCTATAGAATGAAAAGTTTCATTTCTGAGCATACCGATGATCTTTCTTGCAATTTTTCCCACCGCGCCCTCGACACTTGCTTTCTGTTTGGGTTTCTTTACCTGTGCCGGCATAATTGCAACCTGGTAGTGTTCTGCAAAAGATAAATAGGAATCATTCAGCACGATCTCTCCATGTTTCGGATGTTTGATCACGCCTGTTTTTAGGTTATCACACACAATCCTTACCGGTGTCCCGCCAAAGAATTCCAGCATATGGACATTGCATGACAGCCAGTCTGACTGGTTCATAGAAGTGGCAGCCTCTACATAGGTATACTGGCTGTACGGGAAAGTCGCAACAAACAGATATGCCGTTTGCTGTTCCTGTTTGTCAGGATCCATGTAGCTCATTGTAGGGCCTGACCAGTCAACCTCCAGAGTTACTCCCGGTTTGTGTTCAATATGACTGGTATAATTTTTATCAGCTATGAAGCGTTTATAGCCATTTGCGAAGGTAGCATAACAGCAGTGGGGAACCCCTTGTGCATTACACTTTTCACAATATTCCTCCCATAGCAGCATTTCTGTAACCCCGACCTTTTTCAATTCGCTGTGGACATACGAATAGTCTACAGGAGCAAATCTGTTCCTTGGCCTGAAGGTATGGGGATAAAAAAGCTGATAGATCTCATCATCATTCATCAGACATATTTCATCCCAGTCTTTGTCGCATTTGTCATAAGATTCTTTCACAAATGCAACAGAATTACGAGAGACATTTAAAGTTTTAGAAATCTCTCTGGCGCTTAGATCCTTGTGGAGAAGTTCAAGGATCTGTCTTACTTTTGTTTTCTTAAACATAGAAAACCTCCTTTAAAGTGTATTTGAAAAGTATAAGTACTTTTCATAAACACATCTTAAAAGAGGAATCTTATATTAAGCAATATATTTGGCTGACCACAATATATAGTGGTGGCTCTCAAGCTTTTAAATACACTGGATTCGGGTGGCTCTCAAGCTTTAAATTAGTGGCTCCCAAGCTTTAGAATAATCA
>CAJSZV010000055.1 GCA_910574345.1 Clostridiaceae bacterium
GGAAGGGGAACCCTCCTTCAGTTATTCATCAGATATGACCTTGTAACTTATTAACTTTATAGCTCTTGTGGCTATATCATTATTATACTAGGAGGTCTTATCTTTGAAAAAAGAATCCAATTTAAAGCGGCTCCTTCGGTATGCCGGGGGCTATAAGTACCTGACCATAGCGTCATGGATTTTAAGCGCACTGAGCGCATTGGTGGCATTGCTCCCGTTCGTATACATCTGGAAAGTTATCAAAGAAGTTTTGGATGTGGCTCCGAATTACGGGGATGTGCAGGAACTGTCCCATAACGGCTGGATGGCGGTAGTTTTAGCAGCGGCGGCGATCCTGATTTATATTGCGGCCCTGATATGTTCCCATCTGGCGGCGTTCCGGGTGCAGGCAAATATGCGGACAAAGGCAATGCACCACATCGTGACCCTGCCCATGGGGTTCATGGACGGTATCGGCAGCGGCAAAGTCAGGAAGATCGTTTATGAATCCAGTGCGGCAACGGAAACCTACCTTGCCCACCAGCTCCCCGACAAGGCGAATGCCCTTGCGACACCTGCGGGGCTTATCGTCCTTCTGCTTGTCTTTGACTGGCGGCTGGGACTTTTAAGTCTTCTTCCGGTTGCGGCGGCGTTTATCATCATGAGCGTCATGACGGGAAAACAGATGCGTAAGAAAATGGAAGAATACAACAATGCCCTGGGGCAGATGGCAGGTGAGGCGGTGGAGTATGTAAGGGGCATTTCGGTGGTCAAAACCTTCGGCCAGTCGGTTTTCTCTTTCAGGCGGTTCAAAGAAGCCATCGACAATTATGAAAAATGGGTGATTGCCTATACGAAAGACCTGCGTTTCCCCATGATGTGCTACACCACACTGGTGAACGGGATTTTTGCGGTCCTGATTGCAGCGGCGCTGGTGATGACATCGGGCGGGGTGACAAACGAATTCCTGCTGAATCTGATGTACTATATCATCATTACCCCGATCATTACGCTGACGCTGACAAAGATCATGTATGCCAGCGAAAATAAGCTGATCGTGGCGGATGCCATGTCCCGTATCGACAGCATCCTGGAAATGGAGCCGCTGCCGGAAACAGATCATCCGAAACATCCGAAAGACAATTCTGTGGAGATTTCCGGGGTTTCCTTCCGCTACAAGGATGCCGGGAGGAATGCGCTGGAAAATATCTCCCTCACGATCAAACCGGGAGAACACGTTGCTTTCGTAGGGCCGTCAGGCGGGGGAAAGACCACTCTTGCCAGTATCGTGGCAAGGTTCTGGGATGTAGAAAACGGCAGTGTGAAGATTGGCGGCATCAATGTAAAAGATATTTCCAAGGAAGAACTGATGGATACAGTTTCCTTTGTTTTTCAGGATTCCAAACTTTTGAAGACATCTATCTTGGAAAATGTAAGAATGGCAAAGCCGGACTCTTCCCGTGAAGAAATCCTGAAAGCCCTCCATGACGCACAGTGCGATGACATCCTTGAAAAACTGCCAAAGGGCGTGGATACAGTCGTGGGCGCAAAGGGCGTGTATCTGTCGGGCGGGGAGCAGCAGCGTATCTCCATTGCGCGGGTGATGCTGAAAAATGCGCCGGTCCTGATACTGGACGAGGCGACCGCTTTTGCCGACCCGGACAACGAGGCAAAGGTGCAGGCGGCGTTTTCTGTGCTGGCAAAGGGAAAGACCGTACTGATGATCGCCCACAGGCTCTCCACCGTTACCGGCGCGGACAGGATTGTGGTGATCAGGGACGGAAAAATAGAAGATACAGGCACACATGACCAGCTTAAGGGCAAAGACGGTCTGTATGCCGAAATGTGGAGGCAGTACAACAAAGCGGCAAAATGGAAGGTAGGTGTTTCAAATGCATGAAAAGTTAAAGCACACGTTTGCCCTGTCTGACAAGGGTGCAAAGGATATGGTAAAGGCGTTTTTCGCCTGCATCCTGCATAACCTTTCCCTGATGGTTCCGGTGGTGCTGTTATATAACCTCATCGGAGACCTGCTGGATGGGGGCATCCCGGAGGGGAAAAGTACATTTTACATTGCGGGGCTTGCCATCGCCCTTGGACTCATTATGCTGACATATTATATCCAGTACAACGCCACCTTTTTTGCCACCTACGTGGAGAGCGGCGTGAGAAGGCTTTCCCTTGCGGAGAAGCTGCGGAAGATCCCCCTTTCATTTTTCGGAAAAAAAGATCTGTCCGATCTGACAACCGTGCTTATGGCGGACTGTGCGACATTAGAGAGCGGGCTGTCCCACTGGGTGCCGGAATTTATAGGATCGGTTATTTCCACCCTTTTGATTGCGGCAGGGCTCTTTGTCCTCGACTGGCGCATGGCGCTTGCCTCACTGTGGGTGCTGCCTGTTTCCTTTGGAATTATACTGGCATCGGCGGGAGTCATGCGCAGCAGGCAGAAAAAGGTGACGGAGGTGTCCATTGCGTGTTCGGACGGCATCCAGGAATGCCTGGAAACGCTGCGCGACCTGAAAGCAAACAATGCGGAGGAAGGATACCTGAAAGGGCTGGACAAAAAAATAAAGGACGTGGAGAAGTATACAGTAATAGGCGAGCTTACCAATGCGGTATTCCATACCTGCGGGCGCATGGTGCTTAAAGTAGGCATCGTCACGACCGTGCTGGTGGGAGGCGCGTTGTTAGCAGACGGTAAAATTACCCTGCTCACGTTTTTTGCTTTTATGATTCTGGTTTCCCGCGTATATGACCCATTGATCGCTGCATTGGATAATTTAAGCGCAGTCATTATGATCATGAATATCCAGTGCAGGCGGATGGATGAAATCTTAAGCCATCCGGAACAGGAAGGCGCAGAGAAGCTGACAAACAGAGGATATGACATTGCCTTTGACCACGTGGGATTTTCCTATAACAGCGGGGAAACGGTCTTAAAAGATGTGTCCTTTACCGCAAAGCAGGGGCAGGTCACTGCGCTGGTCGGGCCTTCCGGCGGTGGAAAGACCACGGTTTCCCGCCTTGCCTCAAGGTTCTGGGATATACAGAAGGGTAAGATTACGGTAGGCGGCATGGACATCTCTAAGATTGACCCGGAATCGCTTATGTCCCTGTATTCCATCGTGTTCCAGGACGTGACGCTGTTTAACGATACGGTCATGGAGAATATCCGCCTGGGACGAAAGGATGCGACCGATGAAGAGGTACTTGAGGCGGCAAGGCTTGCCAATGTGGACGAATTTGCCAAGAAGCTCCCCGATCAGTGGAACACTCTGATCGGGGAGAACGGCTGCGAGCTGTCAGGCGGGGAACGCCAGCGCATCTCCATTGCCAGGGCATTTCTGAAGGACGCTCCGATCATCTTACTGGACGAAGCGACCGCAAGTCTCGATGTGGAAAATGAAACAATGATTCAGGAATCCTTGTCAAGACTGATTGAGAATAAGACGGTCATGATCATTGCCCACCGTATGCGTACTGTGATGGGGGCAGATAAGATTGTTGTTCTTTCCGAAGGCACAGTAGCGGAGCAGGGCAGTTCTGATATGCTTCTGAAAAAGGATAATATTTATGCCCGTATGTTGAAACTCCAGACCCAGAGCCAGAATTGGGCGATGGAATAAGAAAGGGGAGTTGCTGCGAACGTATGTGGACGGCAACAAATGAGAAAGATTCTCAATACTGTTGCTGCGCACAAATTGACATAGATAAGAAAAAAATGATATACTGATTTTGGGTTAGCTAAAACTAACTTTTGTTTGTGTAAGGATACTACTGTGGTGGAAACCGATAGAAATTGGAGTGTGAAAAGGAATGGAGGAGATAGGGTACAGAAATCAGCTTACAAAAGCAGAGGAGAATTACCAGCGAACCAAAATGCAGGAAGATATCATTTTTCAGAAGCTAAAGGATATGGGTTGCCGTGTGACAAAACAGAGGCGGATCCTTTTAAATGTGATCTTGCAGGAGGAATGTGCCAGCTGTAAAGAAATTTATTATAAAGCCAGAAGAGAGGATCCGAAGATCGGAGCAGCCACTGTGTATCGGATGATCAATCTGTTAGAAGAGATCGGAGCGATCAGCAGAAATAGCATATATACGATTCCGGGTTCTGCTGCGGTTGGAGCAGGATGCGGGGAATGTTCTGGCATAAGCGGGGGCTGTGCCTGCGCGGAACAGGAAAAGAAAATTACCTGCGTAATCGAATTGGATGACCATACATCCTGCTGTCTTTCAGCGAAAGAATGCTGTCTGGCCATGACAAAAGGACTCAGAGCCTGCGGCTATATTCGATGCCAGAATGTTACGAATATCCTGCTGTCTCCTTGTATGGGAACGAAGACACAGGGGGCAGGTTCTGTAAACCTACATGCGCCCGGCGAGCAGGTACACCGCCACCTATGAAAGCAGATTTGCGTTCATCATGGATGCCAGGCAACGCTTTTAAAGTAATTGAGAGAATTTCTCAACAGGAAAAAAACGATGGAAAGTAGATTTCCCATACCTTATAATGCAGATATTAAGGAGGGCTTTCTGCATGAAAAACCACAAATTCTGGGCGTGGGCTGCCGTGATCTGTATGATTATGACATTCTACACCGGCTACAAACACAAATAAGCGAAGGAGGAACTGTTTGAGATGATGGACAGATTTTGTAAATGGGACGTAAAAAAGACGGGGATCTTTGCTGCCGGGGTTCTGTTTGGTACGGCGGGTATCAAAGTATTATCCAGTAAAGACGCAAAAAAAGTATATGTTTTCAGTACCGCCGCTGTGCTCAGAGCAAAGGAATGCATCATGAGGACGGTCAGCATTGTCCGGGAAAACGCGGAGGATATCTACGAGGAGGCCCTGGAAGTGAACGAGAAAAGGGCGGCAGAGGAAATGGAATTTGAAGATGAAAGCGAAGCTGCTGATGATTTCCAGGAAACACCGGTTTCGGAAGTATGAAATTCCGGATATTGCATGAGATAAAAGGACGGCTTCGGATACATATTTCCTGCCCTCAGATGTCATGCAAGGATGCGGATATCCTTGAATACGGACTGCTTTGCCAGTCTTCCATTATCAGGGTAAAGGTTTATGAGAGGAGCCGGGACGCGGTTATCTGTTATACAGGAGAAAGAGGAGCTGTGATAAAGCTCCTCCAAAAGTTTTCCGGTGAAAAAGTTTCCGCGCCGGAGCATGCAGGGCAGAATTCCGGACGCAGAGTAAACCGTTACTATCAGGATAAACTGATCCGGAAGGTTATGCTGCGTATGGCAGGAAAGCTCTTTCTTCCCATGCCGGTCCGGTGTACACTTGTCTGCTGCCGGTCGGCCAGATTCATTTGGAAAGGTATCCGTACTCTGTGCCGGGGGCAGCTGGGAGTTTCTGTCCTGGACGGAACCGCGATTGCGGTATCCCTTTTGCACCGGGATATGAAGACTGCGGGTTCTGTTATGTTTCTGCTTGGTATGGGAGAACTCCTGGAAGAGTGGACCCATAAGAAGTCCGTGGACGATCTGGCAAGAAGCATGTCTCTGAATACAGGCAGGGTGTGGAAACTTACGGAAGGAAGCGAAGTTCTGGTGGATGCCGGGCAGGTCAGGGAAGGAGATCAGGTGGTGCTCCGCATGGGAAATGTAATCCCCTTTGACGGCGTAGTTGTGGAAGGGAGCGGAGCGGTGAATCAGTCTTCCATGACAGGAGAAGCCCTGCCTGTGGCCAGGGAAAAGGGCGGGTACGTGTATGCGGGAACCGTGCTGGAAGAAGGGCAGCTTACGATCTGCGTAAAGGAAACCTCCGGTTCCAATAAATATGAGAAGATCGTCAGGATGATCGAGGAATCGGAAAAGCTGAAATCAAAAGCGGAGGGGAGAGCGGACAGACTGGCTGACCGGCTGGTACCTTATACACTCTTTGGTACGGCGTTTGTCTATCTTCTAACCGGAAACGCGGCAAAAGCGTTGTCCGTCCTGATGGTGGATTTTTCCTGTGCGTTGAAGCTGGCCATGCCGGTTGCTGTCCTGTCAGCAATCCGGGAAGCAAACACACATGGGATCACCGTAAAAGGCGGAACATTTCTGGAGAAAGTTTCCGAGGCAGATACCATTATCTTTGATAAGACCGGAACACTGACCAGGGCCAGGCCAACGGTCGTGGATGTGGTGCCTTTTATGGATGAGAATCCGGACGAGCTTTTGCGTATCGCGGCATGTCTGGAAGAACATTTTCCTCATTCCATGGCAAGGGCGGTAGTTCATGCTGCCAGTGAAAAAGGGCTTACCCATGAAGAAACCCATTCCAGGGTGGAATATATTGTGGCCCATGGAATATCTTCCATGATTGATGGGAAAAAAGTGGTGATCGGAAGCTGCCATTTCGTGTTTGAAGATGAGGGATGTACCATACCGGAGGGACTAAAAGAGCGGTTTGAAGGCCTGCCGGAAGGATATTCCCATCTGTATCTGGCTATAGAAAAACAGCTGGCAGCAGTGATCTGTATTGAGGATCCTTTGCGGGAAGAGGCCGCCCCGGTGGTATCGGCATTAAGAAACGCCGGTTTTGACAAGATTGTGATGATGACCGGGGACAGTGAGCGGATCGCCGGTTCTGTTGCTTTAAAAGTAGGCGTAGATGAATATTACTCGGAGGTGCTGCCGGAAGAGAAGGCGGACTTTGTGAAAAAAGAACGGGCAGCAGGCAGAAAGGTGATTATGGTAGGGGACGGGATCAATGATTCTCCGGCTCTTTCCGCGGCAGATGTGGGGATCGCCATCAGTGACGGGGCACAGATTGCCAGAGAGATCGCTGATATCACCATCGGGGCGGACAATCTGTCGGGGCTTTTGACCCTGCGGGCCATGGGCTGCGGACTTCTGGAAAGAATATGGAAAAACTATATCTGGATTGTGGGGATTAATTCCGGTCTGATTCTCCTTGGAATTACTGGAACGATACAGCCCACTACATCTGCTATGGCTCATAATGTTTCCACTTTGATGATCGGATTGAACAGCATGAGAAACCTGGTGGATGAAAGGTAAATATGGGCAGGCATTCCCATATCCGCCTTATACCAGACAGGAAGCATTGGAGTTTGCCTGATATAGAAAATGGAGAGAAACAGCCTTACACGTAAGTGTGATGTCGGTTTCTCTTTGTTTTTTATACCCTGTGTATTGAGAAATTTTAGCAACAGTAAATATTGACATGGAAAAGAGGCAGTGACAGAATGATAAACAAAGTGGAGTGATTGGGAGGCTGTATTTATCTATGAAGGAGATGGCATAGCAGGTGAAATCCATAGACTTCAAGGCAAAGAAAGCTAAAAGAAATGAAGAAACAAGTGTAAGGAATCAAATAATTATGATTTATAAATTGAAGTGAGAAAAAATGCATGGCAGAGAATCAGCAACAGGACGGAAAGAACCCTGGCATAATGAGGAGTTAAAATTGTATTGTAGTTTTGTAAATGTTCAGGGTAATAAGATAGATATGGGGCCTTTATTAGAAGAAGATGAGTAAGTATTGGCATTTAAGAATATGGTGTGAAGCTTATCTTTATTATGACGCTTAAGGTGCCAGATGGCACTTTAGAAGATAAATATTGTCAGATGAGATATGTTATAAAACAACAGGTACAAAACAGGCGAAGAACCACTTCCCCAAGAGAGAGCGGGAAATGGTTCTTTGGAGAAGTGAAAAGCGGAATGAACTATTATTTCAGATTAAACAGGAACTTTTATGACAAAGAAAAGTATCTGAAAACCCGTCAAATAGTCAACGAATGAGCTGAGAAATAACAAATTTGAATAACAAGAAATAGATAACAGGTATTTGATAATTTCTGCTAAAGCGTTTAAAATCGATTTACATAAAAAGTACAGCAGTAAAACACTTCTTATGTATTGCTCTGGCGGTATGGAACATACAGCGTAGTTTCCGGACGATAGAGTGATTACGAAAATTACAGAAATCCCGGCAGATCAGGAACACAGGTGATTTTCGCTGGGACTGTTAAAGGGCATGGTGTTTTAGCAGGCTCCAGTAATTTGGATTATATTTAGGAAAACAGGGAGTTATATGGTTTTGAACTGAAGGAGGACGAGAAGGTGCAGAACAACGCATTGGATCAAAAATATATGAAAAGGATTAAAGGAGCGTTTTTATGAGAAAAAAGTGGATGGCAGTGATACTCATTTCTGTTTTGTTTCTTACAATGGCAGCATGGGGGAGTAATGGAAACAACACCAACAAAACTAACAGTCAGGAAACAGAGCAGGCCGGAAACGGAATAGTCAGCCAGAAAGATGACAGTGAGACAGAGGATAAAGCTTCTGTGGAAACACTGCCGGAAGAAAGTGAAGATTCTGCTGAAATACAGTCGGAAGAAAACAATGATTCCCATATTTTGATCGCATATTTTTCCCGTGTTGGAAATACTGATTTCCCAGAAGGAATAGATGCCCTATCGTCAGCAAGTCTTATATTAAAAGATGGGGAAATTTATGGAAATACACAGTATATTGCCACATTGATCGAACAGTATACTGACGGTGATTTATTTCTGATTGAAACAGAAGAAAAGTATCCGGCTGATTATGATGAAACGGATGAGCAGGGAGGACGGGAGAACAGGGAAAGAACCCGGCCGGAACTTGCCGCTCATGTGCAGAACATAGATGACTATCATACAATATTTTTAGGTTTCCCTATCTGGTATTATGATATGCCCATGGCGGTTTACGCATTTTTGGAGGAATATGATCTTTCAGGGAAAAAGATTATCCCGTTTGTGACCAGTGGAGGCAGTAGTTTTTCTGATTCTATATCAGAGATCCAGAAACTTCAGCCGGAGGCAGAAGTAGAAACAGATGGTTTTAAGGCAACACATTCCAAGATTAATGATGTAACACCTGAAAATGTTGGGGAGTGGATTGCCGGTTTAAAATTATAAGACAGGTTCAGGAGGATTACAGTATGAAGATTCTTGTATTAAACGGGAGCCCGCGTCCGAAGGGTAACACAAGGAATATGATTGATGCATTCTGTGAGGGCGCTGCATCAGTAGGACATCAGGTTGATGTGGTGGATGTATGCCGGAAACAGATCAGTGGGTGCATGGCCTGCGAATATTGCCATACGAAAGGAAAAGGGGCCTGTGTCCAAAAAGATGATATGCAGGAAATATATGATCTGCTGAAAGATACAGAGATGCTGGTACTGGCTTCTCCGATTTATTACCATGGCATATCCGGACAGCTGAAATGTGTGGTTGACCGGCTCTATGCTGCTGCATATCCGGCAAAGCCGCCACGCCTGAAAAAAGTGGCAATGTTTTTAAGCTCCGGGGATGCGGATATGTACCGTGGTGCAATGTTTTCCTACGAAGGTGATTTCCTTGATTATCTTGGACTGGAGGATATGGGGGTGTTTACAGCACATGGAGCAGAAAACGGTTCCGCTGCAAAACAGAAAGAATTAAGAGATTTTGGAACATCGTTAAAGTAGGTCTGTTTCCTGACAGGATGACAGAAAATATAAATATTTTCAAAATTCTTATCCGGCCCACCAGGCAGGGGATCTGAAACAACTGCTGACAGACTGGAATAAAAATGTATGAAAGGAGTTTTTATGAAAAAATTAGGTTTTGGTTGTATGCGTCTCCCTGTGCTTGGGGAGTCAAAAGATTTTATGAGTGCAGAAGATATTGATCTGGCACAGTTTTGTCAGATGGTAGACAGGTTTATGGAGCGAGGATTTACCTATTTTGATACCAGCTATGTATATCATAATGGGAAAAGCGAAGTTTTTCTGAAAGAGGCGTTGGTAAAGCGCTATCCCCGTGAAAGTTTTTTGCTGGCTGATAAGCTTCCTACATTTTCCATTACCAGGCCGGAGCAGGTTTCTGCGATTTTTGAAGAACAGTTGGAACGGTGGGAAGATCCGTCACCTGGGTATGTCCTTTCATGACAGCTCGGAAGCTCTCGACCGTATTCTCACGGAGCATCCGGAGGTGGAGTTTGTACAGATTGCACTGAACTATTATGACTGGGACAGCGAGCTTGTACAGTCGAGACGATGCTATGAGGTGATCCGCAGGCACAACCGTCAGGTCATTGTAATGCAGCCGGTAAAGGGCGGTATGCTGGCACAGGTGCCGGATGGCGTGAGAAGCGAGATGGAGCAAATGCGGCCCGGTATGACACCGGCTTCCTGGGCAGTCCGTTTTGGGGCAGGTCTTGAGGGGGTTATTGTGGTTCTGTCCGGTATGTCCAACCTGCAGCAGATAGGGGATAACACTTCCTATATGCAGGAGTTTCTTCCTTTGAGCCGACAGGAACAGGATTTTCTTAAAAAGGCTGTGGAAGTGATGAAACAAAGCAAGACCATTGCCTGCAGCCAGTGCCAAAAATGTGATGCTGCCTGTCCAAAGAACATCCATATTTCCGATATCCTGGGGACCTACAATACGATTATGCGGCAGCGGGAGCAGGGGCTGGATGTGAATGTGGAATTAAATTACTACCGTCCGTTAAAACGCCGGCAGCACGGCGGGGATATCTGTGACGGCTGCGGCAAATGCAGCGAAGTCTGCCTGATTCAATAAATACAATTTTATGCTGGTGATATAATCTTTGTTATTTCTTCCAGCAGGAGTTTGGAGACAGCTGTAAATACCTGATATTTTTTCCATATCACATACATTTTCGTGTGGAGTACCGGCGTGACCGGGCGGAAGCAGATGCTGCTGTCCGGGGTTGTTTCAATCAGACGATCAAAGGTAAGGCAGATGCCAAGCCCTTCTTTAACGAATACGGCGCCATTGTTGGAAAGGTTGAAGGTTGCCATAATATTCAGCCGGTCAGCCTTTTCTCCGCACCATCTTGGCAGATCTGACTTTGCGGACTGTTCTGAGCAGAAAATGGGATATGGCAGAAGGTCATCGATGGTGACGCTGTCTTTTTCTGCCAAAGGGCAGTCCTTTCGCATAATCGCGCCCCAGGTGTCCGTTTCAGGCACTTCCAGATAATTGTATCTGGAGAGGTCAGGGGGCTCAACGATAAAAGCCATGTCAAAAAGTCCCCGGTTCAGTTTTTCTGTGACCTGTTCCGTATCCCCGCTGGTAATGTGGTAATGGATGCCGGGATAGCGCCTGTTCAATCTGCCGACAGCCTGAGCCAGATATTTGATGAGATGGGATTCCGCGCAGCCAATAAAGACATCGCCTCCTGTGATGTCGTCCATAGTCTGAAATTCATTTGTAATCTTATCTGCCATGGACAGCAGATCTTCCGCCCTTTTGCGCAGGAGCATTCCTTCTTCGGTGAGATGGATGCTGTAATTGCTGCGGACAAACAGTTTTTTTCCAAGTTCTGTTTCCAGCTCTTTCATCTGCTTTGACAGGGATGGCTGGGAGATGTGGAGACGTTGTGCCGCCCTTGTCATGTTTTCCTCCCTCGCTATTTCCAAAAAATATCGTAAGACTCTGATTTCCATATAATTTCACATTTCCTTTCGGTTCGTCAGGGTACTCTAATTATAGTCATTACCAAAATGGAAGTCAATGAAAGGGGAATGAGGATTTTATATTTGTTGACAGATGAAAGCATATTAGAGATAATTTGAGTATCAGGCAGAAAGGGGAATGAAACATGACAATTCTTGAGCAGATGCAGACAGGAGGAGATTTTACAGATACGGAGAAAAATATTATACAATATATTTTGTCTGATCCGTCCAGCCTTAAGGAAGGAACAATAGGAAATATTGCGCAGAGTACATATTCCTCCAACGCAACCATCGTCCGCCTTTGTAAAAAGCTGGGGTTTCAGGGAATCAGAGATTTCCGGCAGGCATTTTTAGTGGAACTGGAATCCAATAAATATATTGTAAATTCCGTGGATTATACCGTGCCTTTTGAAACAAAGGAAACAACGGACTCGATCATAAACAGAATGTACTCTCTCTATAAGGAGGGAATTGACCTGCTTCAATCCAGAATAGACCCGCGGCAGATGGAGCGGATTGTGGAATGTCTGATCCGGTCAGACCGGATTTTTATCATGGGGTTTGGGGATGCGAAGATCGCGGCAAAAGAATTTATCAACAAATTGGTAAAGATCAGCTATTTCCCTGTACTGGCAACGGATAACAGAGAGGAACTACATGTATTTCCTCATATAACGCAAAAAGACTGTGTTATATTTATTACTTATGGTGGAAAGCATGCTTCTTTTGACAAAGGGATAAAAGTATTAAAAAGAAATCATGTAAAAACAATCATTATTACAGCGAACGAGAAATCACATCTTGCGCGGGAATGCATGTATCATATCTATCTTCCTGACTGCGAAAAGGAGAAAAAAATAGGAACCTTTTATTCGCAGCTGGCATTTCAGTATATTTTGAATCTTTTGTATGCGTTGATCTACAGAGATTTTACAAACAGAAAATGAAAAGGATAACGATGCTCTTTTTACGATTTTACATAATGGAAAATAGATGAATGCCGTCAGGTTATACTTTTTTGATAACCTGGCGGCACTCTTTGTGTTTTTTATTTAGATTTCTTCTCCGTTGGTTTCAATTACATGTTTGTACCAATAGAAGGAATCCTTTTTCCTTCTTGAAAAATCTCCGGTTCCGTCATCGTATCTTTCTACATAGACAAATCCATAACGTTTTTTCATTTCTCCGGTTCCCGCGGATACGATGTCGATGCAGCCCCAGGGAGTGTACCCCATCAGGTCAACGCCGTCCAGTTCTACCGCGTCTTTCATGGCTTTGATATGGTTCCGGAGATATTCTTCCCGGTAACTGTCATGAACGGAGCCGTCTTCCTCAATCTGATCCGGAGCGCCCAACCCGTTTTCCACTACAAACATGGGAAGATGGTACTGGTCATAAATTTGATTCAGGGCAATCCGCAGTCCCAGAGGATCCACGGTCCAGCCCCAGTCGGAGGTGGTCAGATATGGATTTTTGCATCCAAGGAATTGATTGCCTTCTGTTCTTTCTACATCTGGGTCAGTAGAGGATACTGTGGACATGTAATAGCTGAATCCAATGAAATCCACGGTTCCTGCCTGGATGGTTTCCAGGTCTTTGTCTTCCATCTTTATGACAATATGCTCTCTCTCAAACTCTTTTTGTTTGTATTCCGGATAATATCCTTTGCACTGTACATCCATATAGAAGGTTTTCTGCCGGTTGAACTGGAGCGCTTCCAGTACGTCCTCCGGCTTACAGGTCATGGGATAACTGGGAGTATAGGCCACCATCATACCGATCCTGTTTTCCGGATTGATTTCATGTCCTAACTGAACCGCTCTGGCACTGGCTACGAAAATATGATGATGCGCCTGATATAAGTTCTGAGGGCTGTTGTCATGGACGCCGATCTGACACCACCCTGACAGGACGTTGATCTCATTGAACGTCATCCAGTATTTTACCTTGTCTTTGTACCGGGTGAAAACGGTCTTGGCATAGAACAGGAAGAAATCGATCAGTTCTCTGCTGGACCATCCGTCATAATGATCAGCCAGATACATGGGCATATCAAAGTGGTTGATGGTTACTACCGGTTCGATATCGTATTTGTGCAGTTCATCAAATACGGCATCATAGAATGCCAGACCTTCTTCATTTACCTGGTATCTGCCGTCCGGGCAGATCCGGGACCAGGAGATGGACATCCGGAAACATTTGAAT
The DNA here is from genome assembly GCA_910574345.1 of Clostridiaceae bacterium. Classification (GTDB taxonomy): domain Bacteria; phylum Bacillota; class Clostridia; order Lachnospirales; family Lachnospiraceae; genus UBA3402. Next base: position 13,688 of record CAJSZV010000055.1, read on the forward strand.
CCCATTTCTCCCATCAAGGCAATGTCTTCTTTGTAGTGATGATAGAAATCAGTGGCATTGTGGCTGGGATAGAACGTATCCTCTAAAATGGTTCCTGCTGTATGGACCGGCACCTGTCCGGTCATGGTACTGTCAACGGGAACTTTCCCCATGCTGCCATCGGCATTCTTATAAGTTACGAGACGGGGGACCTTGTACCCTCCGCCGGTGACGGCATCAAAGGTGCTGAGTCCCCTTCCGCCTTCCTGGTATCCGCCTTCATGCTGATTTGCGGCGGTTGCCCCGCCCCATAAAAAATTTTGACTAAAACTCATGCTTGTGTCCTCCTTTATATTAAGTTTAATTTTTTCATTGCGTTGTAGATTCCGTCCTGATCCGGATCTTCAAAGACGGCGCTGGAATATTTCTTCAGTTCATCCGGCGACTGTACATGAACCACACCGGTATTTACATAAGAGATCATCGGCAGGTCATTCATACTGTCGCCAAAGGCGATGGTGTCTGCTGGATCCGCCTGGTAATATTCCAGGATCTTTTCGATTCCATTGGCCTTCGTACAGTCTTTTGGGATCAGTTCACCATCAATATAATTGCTGTCTCCGAAGAAGTAGTGGATATGAAAATATTTGGACAGTTCATCCTGAATATCTTCAAAATCGGCTCTTTTTGGAGCAAGGAAACTGACTTTGTGTACAGCATGTTTCCCTTCATCAAAATCAGTGGTATGATATTGATTTTTTCCCACCTTATCTGCTTTCAGGATGGTTTTTGCGTTTTCGTCGTCTTTAAACTGTTCATCGATCCACTGTTTCCCACCAGCGTTCCGTCCACGTCATAAAACAGATATTTTCCCATTTAGTTTCCTCCTGGTATTTGGTTGTAATATAACACGTTTCTCTTGTGTAAAAAACAGAAAAACCAATAATGGAAAATCATTTTCATCTTTTTTTGTTCTATTTAAAAATCGAATGAACTTGATTTTCAATATGGAACAAAGAAAATAGAGATATTCAAAATAAGAATAACTTGACATGAATTATAAATATTAGACACAATGATGCAAGGCAGATATAATAAGGTGCAGGAGGTAAGGATATGATGGAAGAAAAATTGAATCTGGTACAGGAATGGGATAAAGTCTTTCCTAAAAGTGAGGAAGTGAATCACAGCAAAGTAACATTCCATAACCGTTATGGAATTACGCTGGCAGCAGATATGTATGAGCCCAAGGGAGCAGGTGGAAAGCTTCCGGCGATCGCGGTGTGCGGTCCCTTTGGCGCGGTAAAAGAACAGGCGGCCGGGTTATATGCCCAGACAATGGCGGAAAGAGGTTTCCTGACAATCGCGTTTGACCCGTCTTTTACAGGGGAAAGCGGCGGGCAGCCCCGCTATGTGGCGTCACCGGATATTAACACAGAAGATTACCAGGCAGCTGTTGATTTTCTCTCCATACAGGATAAGGTCGATCCGGAAAGAATCGGTATTATCGGAATCTGCGGATGGGGCGGCATGGCAATCAACGCGGCGGCCATAGACACAAGGATTAAGGCAACTGTGGCCTCCACCATGTATGACATGACCCGTGTGAACGCAAACGGATATTTCGATTCCGAGAACAGCGAGGAGGCGCGTTATGAGAAACGCAGAGCGCTTAACGCGCAGAGAATTGAGGATTATAAGAATGGAACTTATGCCCTTGCCGGAGGTGTTTCTGATCCGATGCCAGAGGATGCGCCATTCTATTTCAAGGATTATCACGCGTATTACAAGACAGACCGGGGATATCATGCCCGTTCTCTGAACTCCAACGGCGGCTGGAATGTGACCTCTTCTCTGTCCTTTATGAACATGCCGATCCTGAAATACAGTGGTGAGATCAAAAGCGCTGTTCTGCTCATCCATGGTGAAAAAGCGCATTCCTGCTATTTCAGCAAGGATGTGTACAGGGAACTGAAAGGGGATAACAAGGAGCTGATGCTCATTCCGGACGCGGTCCATACGGATCTGTATGACCAGATGGATATTATCCCGTTTGATAAGATGTCGGAGTTTTTTAAAGAAAATTTGAAGTAAATCATGAGGAAATGGGTGAAGCTTTTAGCGGGCTGCACCCATTCTGTCTTATATGAAACATTATTTTAACCTTCCATCTTTGATGCCGGCCCGGCACAGATTGCCACAGCATGGAGCGGCAGTGATATTTTTGACAGTTATGCTTTCAGCCTATGGGAAACAGCCAGAAGAAACACTGGACGGACAGACGGAAAAGTTTATATTGGCAGAACAGAGAGAAGCTCCGGAAATGGCAGAGGACGAAGACGTGACTGGGAAGCGGGAACCAAAGGAAAGCAGTCTTGCGTCTGGAGAAAGAATGGCGATACAGGAGGTCAGTAACTCTATGGCAAATGATATAACTTTTGACTTTGAATCAAAGACGGTAATGCTGAACATTAGAAAGTCTATTCCATTGGCTGGGGATATGCTGTATAATAGAGTCTGTTTATGGAAGACAATTTCCGGAGGGATGTGTGTGCTGAATCCGTCGGAAGAGACTTTTGAGGCTTTGAGGCCGTATATCCAGGAAGCATATGAATACGCAAAAGAAAAATTTGCCAAAAGAAAGTGGTGACGGGAATGTCTGTCCTGTGCGCGGCGGTCTTTTTGTCCGGTAAGCACTGAACCGCCGGAGCGGCAGAAGCAGTGTCAGAAATATGGATCATGGGGGTGTATCTTATGGGAAATGAGAAAGTATATCAGATGGATTTTTCAAAAGTATATCATCTGCTTGTGAGCAAGGCGGAGAAAAAAGGGCGGACAAGGCAGGAGGTTGACGAGGTGGTCCGGTGGCTTACCGGGTATAGCCAGACGGAACTGGAAGGGATGCTGGAAAGGCCGGTGTCTTACGGGGATTTCTTCCAGGATGCCCCGGAATTGAATGAAAACAGGAAGCTGATAAAAGGCGTGGTCTGTGGTGTAAGGGTGGAAGATATCGAAGAGCCTCTGATGCGGGAGATACGTTATCTGGATAAGCTGGTTGACGAGCTTGCCAGGGGGAAGGCCATGGATAAAATACTGCGTAAGTGAAAGCAGGATATAAGACTGCTATAGGGCATCTCTTCGGAGGTGCCGTTCAAGGCATCGGCGGCGATGCCGGATGATGTGGAGGAATGGCTGGACGGGTTCAACACGTTTTCCATTTACCAGGTGCTGCCCCCGTTCTTCGCGCCAAAGTATGACTTGATTACCCTTGCGGCATCTGCTTTTGGAACGGGGAATGACCAAGAGCCAGATGCGCATTGAGGCAGGGCTTACCACGAATGTGCTTGTCAACATGAACAAAGGGCAGCATATTTCTATGGAATCGCTCATACGGATATGTGATGCGCTGGACTGTGAACTGAAGGACGTAGTGGAACTGGTAAAAACAGAGGAGTAATCTCCCACAGTTTTGAAAACAGGGAATTGCAGATGCTATGCAGTTCCTTTTGTTTTGCAGAAAATCAATCCTTTATACGTTTCTTTGCGTCGGGCTCCAGAGCTTCTGCCGAGTGGCTTTTTTCTGTTGACAGGCTCCTGCTCATTGTTTTGACCTGCGATATTGTTATGGGGAAATTGATTTTACTTTCCGCAGGGCTGCTTGCAAAAATCAGTGTCTTATGGCTGTTTCATAGTATCAGTATGGCAGCGTTTTTCGTGTTATTGGATTTATTCGCCATCAGGCGTTTTGTTCCGGGGATGTTATTCCTGTTGGAAGGTGTGACATTTATGATTGGCTGCCGGATTTGCACAGTTTCCCATGCAATGTATGGAATGTGGGGCATGTATCTGCGAAGCAGCTTATATGAAACAGGCGGTTTTCCTGTCGGAGTGATAATGGTAACGGAAGCTGTTTTGCAGGCAGCCAGTTTTGCTATCGGGCAGAAATATTTGAAAAAAGAAACAGATTATATTTAAAGAAGGGAAGGTTTGCGAATATGGCAGAAGCAATCCGTGTGGAGAATGTAACAAAAAGGTTTGGTGAAGCCGTTGCACGGGACCGTATTAACATTAGTCAAGAAAACTGCACCGTCTCTTTTCTATTAGAAAGAAGTAGTGGTCATGATAGAGATAAACTTTTTCAACAGAGGGCTTACCGCGTTTTTTCGATAGAAAATACCATAAGACAAAGGCTCATTGCCGGTAATCGGAATGATACGGATGTCCGAACTAATGAAATGCATCTGCGGCAGGATGGAGCAGCCATAACCGGCTCTTACCAGAGTAAGGAGGGCCTGCAGATTATCACAGATGTAGGTGGATTCCGGAGGGATATGCTGCGCAATGCGGTTCTGCATCTCCGCTGCCTTGAATGGAACGGCATAAGAATTGCAGACTACAATATTCTCCAGATACAATTCTTCTTTTGCCAGCTCTGTCCTGCCGGCGTAAGGGTGGGTATCCGGAACGATGCAGCACAGCGGGATCCGGAACAGTTCCTGATAGATGATGTCGTTTTTTAACGGAATGTCATCCTGAAATCCGAACAGCAGATCAATCTCACCCTGATAAAACAGTCCCAGAATGGAACGGTGCGGTATCACCTTTAAAAACGGATACAGCTCCGGGATCTGGGCCCGGCATGATTTGAGGACTTTACAGAGCAGGTCCAGGATTGCCTCGTCCGTGCAGCCGATGGTCAGGATCTGGATACTGGAGGACTGGTGCCTCTGAATTTTCCGCGATGCAGTGTCCAGTCTTCCGACTACGTTTTTCGCGTCCTCCAGAAAGCTGATGCCTGCCGGGGTAAGAGTCACCGTCCGGGTGGTGCGGTGCAGAAGCTTGGTTCCAAGCTCCTCCTCCAAAGAATGGATCTGCCTGGATACCGCGGACTGGGTAATGTTCAAAATTTCTGCCGCTCTGGCAAAATTCAGATTTTCTGCAACCTGGATAAAACTCTTTAATTGGTCAGTATTCATGGCGTCTACCTCGATTTCCGCAGGCAACAAGCCAAGGCCATGTTTGCATAGACTTGGCGACTGCAGCGAGAATCAAATATTTCGCAGTTTGCTGCGGAATATTTGATTATTGCGTTTTCGTCATTGATAATACCATATTGTCAATTCACTTTCAAGAGGGAATGTGGTTTAATATAGCATATAGCCCGACAGGGTTATATGCTAAGAGTCTGTCAGTAATGGCTGGCATATTTTTTTTGATAAAGGTTAGCACTCAAAAAAAGAGAGTGCTAACAGCAAGAAGAAAGGAAGGTAAGAGTGATTATTCTAAAACTTGGGAGCCACTAATTTAAAGCTTGAGAGCCACCTATAGATACAAGATATAGTTGTAGTCAAAGTACCGTGAATTATCCAGAGTAATTTAGAAATGTTCCTAAATATGATTGAGAAATAGCAAAAGCAGACCTATAGCCAATTATGATGATATGAAATTCCGAGAAATCTTATTTTACCAGCATATCCTTTTGGGAACAAAAGAGGGCAGAACCTTTGATAACCGGATCCACCCTCTTTTTGTCTATTGATCGAATCGACGAGATAAGCTTTGTTCATAAAACTTGGACAAAGCTTAAAAAGACAGCTTCAGTTTAACGACAAATAAATTTCACCTTATATTTTTCTTTCTTACTTCATTG
>CAJSZV010000056.1 GCA_910574345.1 Clostridiaceae bacterium
TGCCATAGGGGTCACCACCGTTTTCTTTTATCATAACATATGGTGGAATATATTGGAAGAATTATTATGTAAATATAAATGTGTTACTACACTAGTGTACTGACACATTTACTTTCAGTTAAATGACGCAGAATGAATTTTCAGCCTGCAAGGCGGAGGAGGGAGGCGATGCGGTGGCATCGTTGACCGACGACAACATGGCAGATGGAAATTCAGGCGAGTCATTTGACGAAATGTAAATGTGTTAGTACACTAGTGATTATTGATATGATGAATGTATGCAAAGATACAAGGTTGTATGATGTTGCAAGAACATATTTTTTGTTAAGCTATGATAAAATTATTCAAAGCAAATACATGAAAAAGATGGGATACTCTGTAGAAGATATTATACCGTATTTAGATGTAATTTTAGTGACTAGTATAATTCAATTTAATTAGACATATGCTTTGGCTTGTGGTATAATGACCTTATCCAAGGGAGGTCATGTTATGCCAAATTTAGTAAAGCCAATTAACCTTACAGATGACGATAAAGCCACTTTAGAGGGGATTCTCCGCCAAAGCACTGTAGAAGCAAGAACCTACATCCGGGCTAAAGTACTGCTGCTCAAATCAGAACGCATGTCAAATGAGGCTATTGCGGATAAACTGGACATCTGCGTTACGGCTGTAAGACTATGCATTGATAAATATAATGCCGGCGGCATTAAAGCAGCCTTACAGGACAACAAGGGGCGCGGGCGTAAAGCTGAGATCACAGATGCGGATATTACCTGGGTCATTAACAAGGCCTGCCAGAAACCAAAGGATTTTGGGTATTCGGCCGAATTATGGTATCCAGCCAGCTTTACACGCTTTATCAATTCCATTGCGGAGCAGGAAGGGCATCCCCGTATGGCGTCCGTGACTGAGACAACGCTGCGCAAGATACTGGCAAACGCAAAGATTCGTCCTTTTAAGATATCTTACTACTGCGAGAGGCGCGATCCGGATTTTGATTCCAAAATGCATGATGTCCTTGTTATTTATAAACAGCTTTCCCTGCAGTTTGACGGGGAAGGGAACCTCCTGCCTTTTGAGGGGATGCCGGTTCATACCCTGTCCTATGATGAAAAGCCCGGGATGCAGGCGCTGGATACCACTGCAGACGACAGGCCGCCTGTTCCGGGTACCGAGAAAAACAGCACGGTATACCGGGACTATGAATATGTGCGGCTGGGTACGTTGTCGCTGCTTGCAGCCATTGACCTGCTTACCGGCGAAGCGATCCCCCTTGTAAGCCCAACCCACAAAAGTTCTGATTTCGTCCGTTTTCTGAAGATGTTGGACGGGAAATACCCTGCCGGTGATAAAATACGTCTCATCCTTGATAACCATTCTGCCCATACTTCAAGGGAGACGCAGGAATACCTGAATACAGTACCCGGAAGGTTTGAATTTGTATTTACACCAACCCATGGCTCCTGGCTGAACATGGTGGAAGGCTTCTTCAGTAAACTTACAAAGCAGATGCTGAATGGCATCCGGGTTTCAAGCAAAGAAGAATTGGAAAGCCGGATTTATCAATACTTTAATGAAATCAATAAAGTTCCTGTTCCATACCATTGGTCCTACAAGCTTGATGATATAGACCTTACCAAAGAGGATATCAGCCAGATCGTCTATGAAGTTGTAAACCATAAAGCTGCTAATGCATGTGATAAGGATAAGCGTGCTCCCAGGCCCCGAACAAGGAAGCGGCAGGGACAGGACAATCAGGGATAATAAAACATGGCTTTATTTAAAATGGATTATACTAGAGAAAATGAAATGAAGGTAAACTGACCTTTCGTTATCTTAGCAATAAAAGAATTGGTTGAAGAAGATGATGGGTCTTTTAGTCAGTATGTGAATATGGTTCTAAGGAACTGGATAAAGGACAATGATAAATTAAGTTTCTAAGGTTTTACAAAAAAATTTGAAAGAGCAGTAACTAAAGAGCCGGAAGTCCCCTATATGGCGGAGCTTCCGGCTCCCTGCACTTATATATCCAGATACCTCTTCACATACTGTCCCGTGTAAGACTTCCCGCACCGGGCCACTTCCTCCGGCGTACCGCAGACTACCACGGTTCCTCCGCCTTCGCCGCCCTCAGGCCCCATATCAATAATATAGTCCGCTGTCTTGATCACGTCCAGATTATGCTCGATGACCACCACCGTATTGCCGCCTTGGGATAACTTCCTCAGAATATCCACCAGCTTGTGGACATCTGCAAAATGTAGTCCCGTAGTAGGCTCGTCCAGAACATAGATGGTCTTGCCGGTCCCTCTCCTGCTTAACTCCGTGGCCAGCTTGATCCTCTGGGCCTCTCCTCCCGACAGCTCTGTGGAAGGCTGACCCAGGCGGATGTAGGACAGACCCACATCGTTGAGAGTGGCAATCTTTCTGTGGATGGAAGGTACATTTTCAAAGAACTTGGAAGCCTCCTCCACGGTCATATTCAGCACATCATAGATGCTCTTGCCCTTGTACTTTACCTCCAGGGTCTCCCGGTTATACCGTTTGCCGCCGCAGACCTCACAGGGCACATACACATCGGGAAGGAAATGCATCTCGATCTTGATGATCCCATCGCCGGAGCAGGCCTCACATCGCCCGCCTTTTACGTTGAAGCTGAAACGTCCCTTCTTATATCCCCGCTCCTTGGCGTCTACGGTGGAGGCAAACAAATCCCGGATCATGTCAAACACGCCGGTATAGGTGGCAGGATTGGACCTGGGAGTTCTTCCGATAGGGGACTGGTCTATGGCAATGATCTTGTCAAGCTGCTCCTCCCCCTCAATCTTTTTGAACTTCCCCGGTATGGTTCTGGCCCGGTTCAGCTTCTTGGCCAGAGTCTTGTACACGATCTCATTGACCAGGGAGCTCTTTCCAGAGCCGGACACGCCTGTCACACAGGTCATAATCCCCAGAGGGATCTTGACGTCAATGTTCCTCAGGTTATTCTCGGCAGCCCCTTTTACCGTAAGCCATCCTGTGGGCTCCCTGCGCTCCTTTGGAACAGGAATCTGTATGCGGCCGCTTAAGTATGCCCCCGTAACGGACTCGGGGCACTTCATAATATCCTCCGCCGTGCCTGTGGCAATGACCTGCCCGCCGTGCTCTCCTGCTCCCGGACCGATATCCACGATAAAGTCTGCTGCCCGCATGGTATCCTCGTCATGCTCCACCACCAGCACGCTGTTGCCTAAGTCCCTGAGATGAATCAGGGTCTGCAGAAGCTTATCGTTGTCCCTCTGGTGCAGGCCGATACTGGGCTCGTCCAGAATATAAGCCACACCCACCAGACCTGATCCGATCTGAGTGGCCAGACGGATTCTCTGAGCCTCCCCGCCGGACAAGGTTCCCGTGGCCCGTGACAAAGACAAATACTCCAATCCCACATCAATTAAAAATGTGACTCTGGCCCGGATCTCTTTAAGAATCTGAGCCCCCACGGCCTCCTGCATAGCAGTCAGCTTCAAACCGTCCACAAATTCCCTGAACTTCACGATGGACATATTGGTAGCGTCATATATATTCATATCTCCCACAGTTACTGCCAGGGAACTCTTCTTCAGACGCTTTCCCTTACATGTTGAACAGGGAGTGATCCTCATGAATGTCTCATACTCCGCCTTGCTGGATTCGGAAAAGGTCTCCCGGTAACGGCGCTCCACATTCTTCACCAGACCCTCGAAGGCCACATCATAGACACCGGTTCCCCGCTGCCCCGTGTAGTGAACTTTCACTTCCTTACCGTCGGTTCCCCAGAGAAGAATATTCTGAATCTTCTCCGGATACTCCTCAAAGGGCGTATCCAGGCTGAAATGATACTCCTTGGCCAGTGCATCCAGAATGGCCCTTGCAAAACTTCCCTTATCTGCACAGGACTGCCACCCCATAACCACAATAGCGCCCTGCATAATACTTAAGGACTTGTCCGGAATCATCAGATTCTCGTCAAACTCCATCTTATATCCCAGGCCGAAACAGTCCGGACATGCACCGAAGGGATTGTTGAAGGAGAAACTTCTGGGCTCCACCTCCTCAATGCTGATTCCGCAGTCCGGACATGCAAAATGCTGGCTGAAATTAATAGGCTCCCCATCCAGCACATCCACAACCATCAGGCCGTTGCCCAGGCTCATGGTACTTTCAATGGAGTCCGTGAGACGCTTTTCAATTCCGGGACGAACTACAAGACGATCCACGATAACTTCGATATTATGCTTAATATTCTTGTCCAGCTTAATCTCTTCCGAAAGTTCATACTGGTTCCCATCAATCCGCACTCTAACATAGCCGCTCTTCCTGGCCTGGTCCAGCACCTTCACGTGCTCCCCCTTGCGGCCTCTCACTACAGGCGCCAGCAGCTGAATCTTGGTCTTGTCCGGCATGGAAAGAATCTGATCTACCATCTGATCCACAGTCTGCCTGCGGATCTCCTTGCCGCACTTGGGGCAGTGGGGAATCCCGATTCTGGCATAGAGAAGACGCATATAATCGTAAATCTCCGTCACCGTCCCCACAGTGGAGCGGGGGTTCCGGTTGGTGGACTTCTGGTCTATGGAAATAGCGGGAGAGAGCCCCTCAATGCTCTCTACATCCGGTTTCTCCATCTGTCCCAAAAACTGTCTCGCATAAGAAGACAAGGACTCCATATACCGCCTCTGCCCCTCTGCATAAATCGTATCAAATGCCAGAGAAGACTTTCCTGAACCGCTGAGGCCGGTCAGCACCACCAGCTCATTCCTCGGAATCTCCAAATCAATATTTTTCAAATTGTGCTCGCTGGCACCTCGTATCTTAATATACTGTCTCGACATGATAAACTCCTTGCTGCTATAAAGGAAATTAAGTTTGATCAGGCACTATCATATCATACTTTATAGAGTTTTGCAAACACTTGTTCGTCTTTTGCTACCCCTTTTTCGCCCCGGCCAGTCTTTTCATCTCCCTTGCATTATCGAAGACAGCCTCCGTAATCTCCGCTCCTCCCAGAAGACGTGCCAGCTCTGCAATCATCTGCTCTTCATCCAGCTCCTTTATGGATGTCGTGGTGAGTCCTCCGGAAGCTTCCTTTGCGATCTCAAAATGGGTGTCCGCCATGGCCGCGATCTGAGGAAGGTGCGTGATGCAGATCACCTGATGACTGCCTGCGATATAGGACAGTTTTTCCGACACCTTCTGGGCCGTACGGCCGCTGATGCCCGTGTCGATCTCGTCAAATATCAAGGTTGGAATATCATCCGTATCTGCCAGCACCGCTTTGATGGCCAGCATGATCCTGGACAGCTCGCCGCCGGAAGCCACCATGCCCAGGGGACGCACCGGCATGCCCGGGTTGGTGGAGATCATAAACTCCGCCTCATCATATCCGCCTGCCCCGTACTGGTCCAGACGCCGAAATTCCATAGAGAACTGAACATCAATAAAGTTTAAGTCCTTTAGTCCCTGGCTGATGCGCTTTACCAGCTTCCCGGCCTCCTTCCTGCGGAGGTCCGACAGCTTTCCGCACAGTTCTTCCAGCTGTGCCTCACATGCCTTCCACTCTTTCTCTGTGTTCTGCTTCACCAGGTCATAGTTCTCCAGTTCCTTAAGACGGCGGCGCTTCTCTTCCAATTTCCCCAGAATCTCCTGGATGGTGCTTCCGTACTTGGCCTGAAGGTTGTGAATCAGATCCAGACGTTCTTCAAGACGGACGAATTCTTCTTCATCAAAGGAAAACTCATCCATATACCGGCGCACATCGTGAAGGACGTCGCTGACAATGGCATCGGCGTCATAGAGCTGATCCCGAATTCCAGTGAGTTCCCCGTCATACTCTGCTACCTGAGATACGGATTTCAAGGCGGCATCTATCCTGGCATTTTCCATGGTATCATAAGCCTCGGACAGATTCTCCATAATCTTCTGGGAGTGCTGGAGACGCCGATAGCGGGCGGACAGGATTTCCTCCTCGCCTTCTTTCAGACAGGCTCCCTCTAACTCATCAATCTCATACCGGCAAAAATCCGCCTCGCGTCTTCTTCCCTCCTGGTCCAGATTCATATCCGCCAGCTTCTTTGATAAACTCTGATACTGATGAAATACATGAGCTATTTCTTCTTTTAGGGGGGCAGTGCGGGATTTGGCATAGTCATCCAGGATCTGGAGATGTTTGGATTTGTATAGTAAAGACTGGTGCTCATGCTGACCATGGATGTCGATCAGCAGACTTGTAATCTCTTTCAGCCTTCCGGCAGTGACTGTTTCGTCATTGATCTTGCTGATGCTTCTGGCAGGCGTGATCTTCTTGGATATAATCAGAATTCCGTCCTCCAAAAGATCCACGTCCAGCTCTCTAAGACGCTTCTGCTTTTCCGGTTCATCCACAGCAAAAATCAATTCCACATAGGCGGAATCCGCCCCCTGCCGTATCATGTCCCTGGATGCCTTGCCCCCTAAGGCCATATTCACTGAGCCGATGATAATGGACTTGCCGGCTCCGGTCTCCCCTGTAAGGATGTTCAGTCCATCTTTAAAACACACTTCCGCCTTCTCGATAAGGGCCAGATTTTTCACTCGTAATTCCAGCAGCATTTCATCCCTCCTGACCTTCTGTCATCTTTCTGATCTTGTCCATCACAAGAATGGTGTCATCCACACTTCTTACCGCGCACATAATGGTATCATCTCCGGCGATACAGCCCACGATTTCATGAAAATGGATGGCGTCCAAAGCTGCAGCCACTGCCATGGCCATACCGGACACGGTCTTAATTACCAATATATTCTGTGCCATATCCATGGACATGTATCCGTCTCTGAGAATCCGGATATATTTGTCGCTGAATGAACCCTGATTCTGCAGGACTACATAGTGCTGTCTTCCGTTTTCCGACTGAACCTTGGACAGCTTCAATTCCCTGATATCCCTGGACACCGTAGCCTGAGTCACCCGGTATCCTGCTGCATTCAGCCGCTCAGCCAATTCCTCCTGAGTCTCGATCTCATATTTGCCGATCAGTTCTACAATCTTGCTGTGTCTCTCTACTTTCACGAATTACCTCCCCGCTTTTTATCCTTTCCCAAACTTTGGACCCGTATTCTTACGGACATATCCATGCCCTAAATCCCAGCCAGCTTGCTGCGCAGATTATCTAAAAAAGAAATGTTCTTTAATTTCACAAGAATAGTCTCCACCTGTGACCGTTCAATCAGGATACGGTCTCCTACCATCATGCGGATGGTAGTATCTCCGTCAAAAACCGCTACCTGTCCCAAGTCATCATTGCCCAAAGCCTCAATCTCAATCCGGTCCTCCGCTGACAGAACGATGCTTCTGCCATTGAGGGCATGGGGACAGATAGGAGTCAAAATCACCATCCGGGCATTAGGCTCCACGATGGGGCCGCCTGCTGACAGGTTGTATGCCGTGGAGCCCGTAGGTGTAGCCACAATCATTCCGTCCGCCCGGTACTCGCTTAAGTACTCCCCGTTTACATAGATCCTGAATTTCAGCACTCTTAAGTTGTCCCGTCTGGTAATAACGATCTCATTAAGAGCCAAATCTTCTTTCATCGGCTCCCCTTCCCGGAAAATGCTGCCCTTCAGCATCATCCTCCGCTCCAGCTGATACTGGTCTGTCAGCAGGCCCTCCAAAAGCTCCTCCATGTCCTCCCGGCTTCCGATCTGAGTAAGGTATCCCAAATGTCCCAGATTTACGCCCACCATGGGAATCCGCCGTCCCGCCAAGTCCCTGGCGCCCTGGATCAGAGTCCCGTCGCCTCCCAGAGTGATGACGCATTCCGTTTCCTTCGGTACCTGACAGGCATCCGTATACTGAAAATGTATCTGCTGTCCGCTGTCATTCCCGCCTTCCGGCTCGGTGCATCTCTTTTTCCTGTTCTGTCCGCCGAAACCGGCAGGCTCCTGAATCAGGCAGATGCCACCCCTTTTCTCTATGTATAACCGAATCTCCTCAGCCAATTGGCTGACTCCGTCTTTCTCCGGATTCTTAATCAGATAAAAATGCTTCATATTCTCAGGCTCCTACAGAGTTCTGTGTGCTTCCTCAACTACAAGCTCCGGCCTTATCTCTGCTTTCTCTCCTCCTGACTGCTCCGGGTAATTCTGCAGATACAAAAGATATTCAATATTGCCCTCAGGCCCCTTAATGGGAGAGAATTCCAGGTTCAAAACTCCAAACCCTATGGAGCGGGCAAACATGATGACGGATTCAATCACTTCCAGATGAGTACTCTTTTCCCTCACCACACCTTTTTTTCCCACCTTTTCCCGGCCAGCTTCAAACTGAGGCTTAATCAGGCATACCACCTGTCCGCTTTCCGTGAGAAGAGCCTTCACCGGCCCCAAGACCTTAGTTAAGGAAATAAATGACACATCAACAGAGGCAAACCCAATCCTGTCCGCCACATCCTGCGAAGTCACATACCGGATATTGGTCTTCTCCATACAGACCACCCGGTCGTCATTTCTCAGCTTCCAGTCCAGCTGCCCGTGTCCCACATCCACCGCATAGACCTTAACCGCCCCGTTCTGCAGCATGCAGTCCGTAAATCCGCCTGTGGACGCTCCCACATCCATACAAACCTTTCCTTCCAGTGTCACTCCAAAATGGGTCATGGCTTTCTCCAGCTTCAAACCGCCCCGGCTCACATATCTAAGGGTGTTTCCCCGTACTTCCACCTGAACCTTGTCCTCAAAGGCAGTACCGGCCTTATCCTCTTTCTGCCCGTCCACATATACAATTCCTGCCATAATAAGAGCTTTCGCCTTTTCCCGTGACTGCGCCAATCCCCGGTTTACCAGGATCATATCCAACCGTTCTTTCATTTCAGTTCAAACCGCTCCTTTATATCCCTGATAATGGAATCGCTGTCAATGCCCAATTCTTCCCTGAGCACAGACACATTGCCGTGTTCCACATAAGCGTCGGGCAGCGCCACATTGAGGACCTTCACATGAGGATAATACTCATGGATATAAGCTGTAACCTCCAGTCCATATCCTCCCTGAAGCACATTTTCCTCCAAAGTCACAAAATAAGGATGGCGGCTGGCCAGACGGGCTATGAGTTCATAGTCCACGGGTTTTATGAATCTTCCGTTTGCCAGGCTCACATGATACCCTTCCGCTTTCATCTTTTCCCGAATATGTTCCGCCGTGCTCACCATGCTTCCCACTGCCAGAAGGGCAATCTGGTCCTCCTCATAAATCATCTCACCCTTTCCGTATGCAATAGGCGCATCAAACTCCCTGAGTCCCCTGTAGGCTTCCCCTCTGGGATAGCGGATGGCTATGGGGCCGTCAAAATCAATGGCAAACTCCATCTCCCGCCGCAGTTCCCACAGATTCTTGGGTGCCATAACGCTCATGTTGGGAATGGATGTCATATAGGACAGATCAAAAATCCCCTGGTGGGTTTCGCCGTCGCTTCCCACCAGTCCTGCCCTGTCAATGACAAATACCACAGGAAGATTCTGAATGCACACATCGTGCAGAATCTGATCATAGGCTCTCTGCAGGAAAGAAGAATACACTGCCACCACAGACCTTAAGCCTGCAGCAGCCATGCCTGCTGCACTGGTTACTGCATGCTGCTCCGCAATCCCCACGTCAAAAAACCTGTCCGGGTACAATTTTGCAAACCTTTTCAATCCTGTCCCGTCAGGCATAGCCGCCGTCACTGCCACAATATCCTTTCTCTCTTCAGCCATCTGACATAGTTTCCGCGAAAATATATCTGTATAGCCTGGATATTCCCTGGCTTTTTTCGGTTTTCCCGTCTCAATGTCAAAAGGCTCCACCCCATGAAATCTGGAAGGATTGCGCTCCGCCGGTTCATATCCTTTCCCTTTTTGGGTAAGTACATGGATGATCACCGCATGGTCCAGCCGCTTTGCCTCCTGAAACACCCTCCGCAGCTGCTTTACATTGTGACCGTCTACAGGCCCTAAATAGGTAATACCCATATTTTCAAACAGCATCCCTGGTATGAGAAGCTGCTTGATTCCCTGTTTCGTCCGGCTGATCTTGTCGATAATTCTTGGTCCGGCCACAGGAATCTTCTCCAAAATACTGGTGACGCTTTTCTTTAAGTCATTATATCCGTAACCTGTACGGATACCGCTTAAATATTTGGATATGCCTCCTACATTTTCCGAGATAGACATATTATTGTCATTTAACACAATGATAAAATTCTTTTCAAGCCTGGCCGCATTGTTCAGAGCCTCATAGGCCATGCCGCCGGTGAGGGCTCCGTCGCCGATGACAGACACTACGGAATAGTCCTCACCCAGAATATCTCTTGCCTGCACCATTCCCAAACCGGCCGAGATAGATGTGGAACTGTGGCCTGTGTCAAAGGCGTCGCAGGGGCTTTCTTTCGTCTTCGGAAACCCGCTGATTCCTCCGTGCTGCCGCAGATCGTCAAAGTGATCCTTCCGTCCGCTTAAGATCTTATGGGTATAAGCCTGATGCCCCACATCCCAGATAATCTTGTCTTTTGGAAGGTCAAAGGTCAGATACATGGCCATAGTAAGTTCCACCACACCCAGGTTAGAAGCAAGATGCCCCCCTGTAGTGCTGATCTTCTCAAGGAGAAACTGCCGTATCTCAGAAGCCAGAATTTCCAGTTCCTCCCGGTTCATTTTCTTAATATCCTGAGGTCCGTTTATCTTCTCTAACATCGCCGTCGTCCCTTATTTTTCTCTGGTTATCAACATATCTATTAAATACTCCAAAAACTCGTGATTTCCGGGAAGGCTTTTTAGAATCTCCTTTGCCTGACCAGACAGCCTTCTCACGGCATCCTGCGCCTCGCCCATGCCATATAAGGACACATAAGTGGTCTTCTCATTCTTCTCATCACTTAACACAGGCTTCCCGATGATCTCTGTGGTACTTGTCAAGTCCAGAATATCGTCCTGAATCTGAAATGCCTGTCCGATACAGGAAGCCATCTGTTCCACAGCCTTCACCTGTTCCTCCCCGGCTCCTGCCATGATGGCTCCGATCATCATGGGAGCCTCCAAAAGAGCCCCTGTCTTCAGTTTATAGATAAAATCCAGGCGTTCCTTATCAATAGGCCGCCCTGCCAGCTCCACATCCACGGTCTGGCCTCCGATCATGCCGCTTATTCCTGCCTTCCGGGCAAGAAGCTCCATACAGCGCCCCACAGTCTGAGGCTCCTTTGTCATGGAAAATGCCCTGCCGGCGGTCTCAAATGCATAGATTGCCAGCGCGTCGCCTGCCAGCACAGCCATGTCATACCCATAAGCCACCCAAGTGGTGGGCTGTCCCCGCCTTAATCTGTCATTGTCCATACAGGGCAGATCATCATGAACCAGGGAAAACGTATGAATCATCTCAATGGCCGCCATAAAAGGCTCCACCTGCTTCTCATCTTTGCCGCTGCCTGCAAACAAGCGGTATACTTCCCGCATAAACAAGGGACGAAGTCTCTTCCCCCCTGCCTTCATGCTGTAATTCATGGCTTCCATAACAGTTTTGTGATAACCCTTTTCCGGCGGAAGAAAGGCTCTGATTACCTCTTCCACTTCTCTGGTATACTGCGAAAGTCTCTCTTCAGGATTCATATTCTTCCATACCTTCCTCGCTGAGAACCATGATCTGTTTTTCTACCTTGTCAATTCTCTGGCTGCACTCCTTTACCAATCTCATTCCTGTCTCAAAACAGGCAAAGGATTCTTCCAGCGTGCTCTCCCTGTCTTCCATCTTCTCGATAATGGACTCCAGTTCTTCCATGGTCTCTTCTATAGTCTTTGTTGGTTTTTTCTCTTCCATCTCTGTCTCTATTAACTCCTCAGAGGAATCACCTCTGTAATCTCCGTCTTTAATGTTCCGTCTGACAGGCGCACGGTGAGAGCCTGTCCTGTTTTTACCTGTTTTGCGGACTCTACCCGCTTTCCGTCCTCTGCCGTGAGGAAACCGAACCCTTTGCTGAGCCTCTTAAGAGGCGACAATCCCTCAAGCCGGCTGGCAATTAAAGCCAGGCGGTGTTTTCTGTCCGTCACTTTCTGTCTCATGAGGATGTCCATCTGATCCTGGATATCCGCCAAGCGCTGTCTCTTCTCATTCAGCTGATGCCTTGGGTGGCATGCCTCAAGCCTTAAGCGGCACTGTTCCATCTGATATTTTTTCCGCTCCAGATTCCGCAGTATCCCTCTCGTCAGCGCGTCATGATACAGAGTCATTCGGCTTTCAAACTGCCTGTAATCAAATACTGCCAACTCCGCCGCTGCCGATGGGGTAGGCGCCCGCATATCCGCCACATAATCAGCGATGGTCACGTCTGTCTCATGTCCCACTGCCGAGATCACCGGAGTGCTGCACTCGAAAATAGCTCTTGCCACAATTTCTTCATTAAAAGCCCACAGATCTTCTATGGAACCGCCGCCCCGCCCCACGATGATCACGTCAAGGCCCATGGCGTCCAGGGTTTTGATTCCTTTTACAATGCTGTATTTGGCCTGCTCCCCCTGAACCAGAGCCGGATAAAGAACCAGCTGGACATAAGGGTTTCTTCTGGCGGAAATATTCATAATATCCCGGATGGCCGCACCCGTACTGGCAGTGACGACTCCCACGGTTTTCGCATACTTTGGAATAGGCTGCTTGTATTCCGCGGCAAACATGCCCATATCCTCCAGCTCGTCCCGCAGTTTTTGAAAACGTTCAAATAAATCGCCTATGCCTTCTTTCTTAATCTCCCTGGCATAAAGCTGGTATCTGCCGTCCCTCTCATACACATCTATGGAACCGGTGACAATAACCTGCTGCCCTTCCTGCAACTGAAAATTGAGACCTTTCCTCTGACCGGCAAACATTACCGCGGATAAGATCCCTGACTTGTCCTTCAATGTGAAATAAATATGGCCTGACGTATGATATTTGCAGTTGGATATCTCGCCCCGCACGCTGATACGGCTTAAAAGATAATCCTGAACAAACATATTTTTAATATAGGAATTAACCTGTGTTACCGAATATATACTTGCCATAGTCTCCCGTTTAATTCTGCACCAGCTTTGCCAAAACTCCGTTGATAAAAGAAGGTGCGTCATCCCCGCCGAACTTTTTAGCCAGTTCCACCGCCTCGTTAATGGCTACTTTCTCAGGAATCTCGTCGTCATACAATATCTCATAAAGAGCCAGCCTGAGAATCGTCAGCTCCACCTTGCCCATACGCCTGGTCTTCCAGCCCTGGGCCACCTCATTAATCCTGTCATCAAGCCGGGTAACCCGCTCAAGTGCTGCTCCTGCTTTGCCAAGGAGATAGCCTTTATCTCCGTCTTCCATATCCACACAGTGAAGAATCTCCGACTCTCCTTCCGGCGTGGTCTCCTCTTCCTGGGGTGCCTCAAAATATTGCTCCAGCTGTTTTTCCAATTCTTCCGCCGGATAAAAATCAATGCAGAACAACATCTTAAAACAGTGCTCGCGCAATTCTCTTCTGGTCATTTTCTATCCTCACATTTTTCTAACTGACTTTATCACATACCCTGATCCATGCCCTTCGGGCAGACGCGCTCCGACAAGCTTCGCACGAAAAGGAAAAAGTATACCGCAAGGCGCAGCCACGAATGGCGGCTGCACCCTTCTCATGTCAATCTAATGGCCTTCTTCCATATTCACGCCGGCGATCTTAATATTCACATCCAGAACATTCAGCCCTGTCATGTTCTCAATGGCGCTTTTTACTTTATCCTGTACCTTTTCCGAAACACCCGGAATATTGTAGCCATACTTAATATTCAGGGACAAATCCACAGAGACATGCTCTTCTGTCACGTCTACTTTCACGCCCTTGGAAAGATTCTTCATTCCCAGCTTTCCCACCAGTTCATTGGTGATGTTGCCTGCCATGGAATCCACGCCTTCCACCTCTGTAGCTGCCAGTCCGGCGATAATGGCCACTACCTCGTCTGCAATCTGTACTTCTCCGATTTTATCCTTCTCATACACTTTATGAGTATTCCTGCTCTCCTGTTCTGCCACAATGATTACCTCCTGTGTTTCTATAATAGCCTTATTATAGCAAAAATACTCCTGTTTGCAAAGAAATTTTTACTCTGACAGGTTCAGCAGCGTAATAATGATATTTTCCGCCTGTACTTCTGCCTTCCGTTTCACAATATCCTCAATCTGAGCACGCTGTGCGTCGGTGATGCTTGCGGCATTGACCACCACATCCACCTTGTCGCTGGAGATGCTGACTACCGGGTCAGAAAATCCCTTGGCTAACAAAAGCGTCTCCGCTGCATTTTCTTTCTCGGAAACCTCTGTGAGCCGGATCATGTCTTGAATCGCCTCCTGTTTTGCGGCTTCCTCAATATTGGAATTATTGATAATGGCAAGCAGTGTATCTTTATTCTTAGCCCTTACCTGCTCCCGGCTCAGCTGCACTCCTGCTATGTAATCAGACACACTCATTCCGCTTGTGAGAATGGCTTCGCCGGGGTTCTCATATCCGGCCTGAGTCTCTCCTGCCATATCGGTCTGAGCGCCTGCCTCCATTCCCGCCTGATCGGATAAGGTTTCCGCCTGGGCAAACTGCTGGGCCTCCCCGGATGTCTGGGAAAGCTCTGTTCCGGCTACAGACTCAGCCTCTTCTATTTGATCCAGGTCCTGATCCAGACTCTGGATCTCTTCATAGTTTCCTCTGGAATCGAGAATCTTCTGGTTCTCCAGCAGAATATCTTCATCAGAGATATCCATCATTCCTGCCTCAGAGACCACATTTCCCGCCTCCAGCTCCTGTTTGCCGGTATAATTCAGATATCCGGCCGCCGCGATCATAACCGCCAGAGTAGTGACAATGATCTGGTTTCTTCGAAACAGTTTTTTCATATTCACGTTTTTCATGTTCACGCTTTTCATATTGACGCTTTTTAAGTCCCTCTTAAATCTCATGCACAACACTCCTTTTTATTCTGCC
The DNA here is from genome assembly GCA_910574345.1 of Clostridiaceae bacterium. Lineage (GTDB taxonomy): Bacteria > Bacillota > Clostridia > Lachnospirales > Lachnospiraceae > UBA3402. The sequence continues at coordinate 14,996 of CAJSZV010000056.1, forward strand.
CTCTTTAATACTTTTATTTTATGTGAGGGTACGTCAAATAATGCTTCCACTGCCGCAGAAATTTCCGCCTGGACCGCAGGACTGCCTCCACCTGCGGCACTGACCACCACTCCGCCGATCTGGGGCTTCAGTTCCTTTTCCAGAAGGGCGCCGTCTTTGCCGTCCTGTCCCGGCAGAATAGTGGATTCCGTAATTTCCTGATTTCTGATATCTCTTGAACCGCCGTTTGAGTCGGTCTCCTGAGTGGTGGAATAGGATGTATTCTTATCTACCCGCCAGACTTTCTCCTCCGAGCTTTTGAGAACAATCATCACTTCCACCTCGCCGACCCCCTCCACATGGCTTAAGAGCTCTTTGAGCCGTGCTTCCAGCTGCTGTTCATAGGTGAGGACTGCTTTGACTGCCGCTTCTGTGGAATCGTGTTCCGTATTTTTATCGCTCTCTTCCTCCCCTGATATCTCTGCTTTGTTTTCATAAGATATGGGGCTGACTGTTTTTTGGGTTTTTTGGCCCATGGGAAATGCCAGTATGAGAAAGATCAGCCCCACAGCCAAAATTAACAGAAGCCGGTCTCTATTCCCCTTCAAATCGAATTTCCACTTTTCCGGTTTCCAACCCATAATACCGTTCCACCTTTCTCTTTAACTGATCTAACTCTTCATTCCTGGATTGTTCCCTTTGATGCGTATCTGTACTTCTCTCCGAATTCCTCTGTTCTTCTCCTTCCACGCTGACTGCCACCGGCTCCACAGGACCAACCGCCTGCACCGCCCATTCCTCCCTGGAATCGTCTCCTGACTTCTGCTGCCCTATTTTCATTTCTATATAAACCACCGATCCGTAATTTCCGCTTTCCGGATCCTGATCTATCATAACTTCTGCAGATACGGCATCATATCCCATCTCTGCTGCCATGACTCTTACATCCGTCTCCACTGCCTGTTCATAGCGGTCTATAATCTGAGACAAACGCTGTTTTTCTACCCCCAGAATTTCCCTGGACAGATCTTCTGCATCCTGCCGGAACGAAAAAGATTTAAAATAACCGGCCAGCCTGTCCTCCAGATGCAGCGTCCTGGTTACAGGCTCTATCACTAAAAGAATCAATATCATGCCTGCAAAGAGACGGATATAGCGGTTGTACTTTTGCCCCGGAAGGAGATTTTCCGCTATTGTAAGGAATATGAGGAAATACAAAATGTTTCCTATCCATTTTAAAAGACCGTCCATGATTTCCCCTTAAGCATAATAGGTAACATTGGTTCCCGCGCACACTACAGCAACAGTAATCACCAGAATCAGCGCTGCAGTGATTACCGTTTTAATAAGCATCTTCTGACCCTTTGCTGCTGTAGAGACGCACTCCACCAGCCTTTTGTCGCATACAGGCTCCATGACTGCAGCTACACACTGATACATTATCATTAAAATCAGAAGTTTCAGCACCGGCACTGCCATAAGCACAAAAAGAATCACCACCGCCGCCATGCCCATGGTATTTTTTATCAAAACCCCTGATCCCACAAGAAGCTGTGTCATAACGGACGCTCCCTGCCCCACTCCCGGAATCATGGAAACAGCCTTCTGCACTGCTCCCTGCTTTAAGGAGTCCACATAGGGAAGAATCAGGCTCTGAATTAAATGAAATCCCAATACCAGTCCAGGCAGTGTTTTTAGTCCCCAGCCTGCCGCCTGTTCCAACAATCCGGTCATTTTCGATAAAAATTCTTCCCGCACCAGATTTCCTGCCATACCAAGAAGCGCATAAGCCCGAATCAGAGGAAGAATAAGACCGCTTAAAATCCATTGACCTGCTGTCATGACCCACAGAGTAAATTCATACATCACCACTGCCGACACGCTGCCTCCCGCAAATGCCACTGCCAGAAAATAAGAGGGCATCAGCATTTTCATAAATTCCAGAATGTCGTCTACCACAGCTGCTGCTACGGTCATGCTTTCCAACAGTGATGCCACCAGAAAAGTAAACATCAGCATACAGATCATAAAATAGCCTGTCTCGGATATCTGGCTGCTCTGAAACACCGTGGAAAAATTCGTAAAAACTGCTCCCACAAACCCCAGAGCCAGAACTTGTCCCATCAATCGTCCGCTGACGGAAATCTCCGAAAACAAAATTTGTTTCAGCTCTTTCAGAATTTCCTCTGCTAATCCCATCAGTTCGCCCTTCACCAGATGCCTCATAACCCCCTCCATGGTCAGTGAAGCCGCCCCTCCTTCTTTTTCCAGAAATCCGTCAATCTCGGAAAAGTCAAACTGCTCCATGCCGAATAAATCGTCTGTCAGCTCCAAGGGATCGTCCTCTCTTCCTTCCTCCCTTGCCCATGCCGTACTCGCCGCCAGAATCACCGCCACAGACGCCAGGGCCGCTGCCACTGCCAGAATCCACATTCCCCGGCCCCGGTTCCATTCCCATTTCCTATGCTTTTTCCTTCCCCGGCTCCTTTTTCTCCTGGGAGTCTGTCCCTGCCTCCAAAGCCTTTCCCAAAAATCCCTCTCCCTCATGTCATAAACACCTTAAGGGTCTCCATAAGAGCCAGCAAAATCGGCATGCTCACCGCCAGTATGGACAACTTCCCAAAAATCTCTATCTGTCCCCCCAGAGACCCATACCCCGCGTCCTTACAGATCCCCGAAGCAAACTCCGCAATATAAGCAATGCCGATCATTTTCATCAAAGTCCCCAGATACACCGTGTTGATCTGAATATAAGCTTGAATCCGTTCAAGAGCCTTAAGAACCGCCTCCAGCTTAGAAAGCCCATAAAAAAAGATCACCAGCCCCGCTCCGAACACCAGATATACCCCATACTCCCCTTTAACCGCCTTCAGCTCCACTGCCAGGATCACCGTCACCAGCCCAATGACTGCCACAGACGCCATGGTCATAGAATCCCTCCTCCCTTTTCTCCCCGGTCTACAGCGCAAACAACCGCTTAATCGTCTCAAACAATTCATAAATATAAGGCACCATCCAGAACAGCACCAGCACCAGGCCTGCCAGGCTGGTGAGAAACGCCTGCTCCTCCCTGCCGCTGTGCTTCAACACCTGGCAGATAACCGAAACCAAAATCCCCACCGCCGCAATCCTGAAAATCAAATTCACTCCCATAGGTTATCCCCCTTCTAACACATCATAATGGAGAGGAACAGACCACCCATAATCCCCAGGCTTGTATAAAGACGGCTCTGCTCCCGCTCATGCTCCCGGTAAAACCCGATGCTAAGCTCCAGCTGCTCCAGATAAAGGGCAATGGTATGCTCCTGCATCTCCAGATCCAGATACCCCAGATGTTCCCCGAACGCAATCAGCTCCTCCATCTCCCGCTCAGACAAGAGCATATCCTCCCTGCAGGCTTCTGTCTCCTCCCTCCAGATCACATAGAACAATTCCCCCTGCTGCCTGCCGATTCTCTCCTCAACCCCCAGAAACAGCCGGGCCAGGACCCCTTCTGCCTTTCTTCCCACATTCCCGAAAGCCTCCCCTAAAGGCGCGTGGGCATAGAGAATCTCCCCCTTCAAAAGCACCAGCATTTTCCGAAGCTGCTCCAGCATCCCCAGATGCTCCTTCCACTGAGCCGCCTTCCACAGTCCCAAAGCCCCGCAGGAGCAGGTAACCATAAGACTCCCTGTCAATTTAAGCATCATAGGACGCTCCTCGTATAATAAGTTTGCAAGCAGGAAAAACAGCTTACAGACTTATTCTTTTTTTGATTAGACAGAAGGATAATTCTAAACATCCTTTCCGAAGATTCTTCTTCAAT
>CAJSZV010000057.1 GCA_910574345.1 Clostridiaceae bacterium
TTATATTAAGCAATATATTTGGCTGACCACAATATATAGTGGTGGCTCTCAAGCTTTTAAATACACTGGATTCGGGTGGCTCTCAAGCTTTAAATTAGTGGCTCCCAAGCTTTAGAATAATCAGTCAGCCGACAATGCGGAGAAATTCATCACGACAAGGAAGATAGACAGCTTTGAGAGCCTTGCGAAATTCACAGCGGATAAGGAACAGAGATACCAACAGTTGGAAACGGTACATCTTTCAAAGGGGCAGAAACTAAACCGATTAAAGGAACTGTCAAAAATGTATGCCCTTTATGCGCCAATCCAAGCCACCTATAAGGAGAGCCAGTCACTCAAAGGATTTGCGAAAATGAAATACGATAAGGAGCATAAGGACAGCTTATCGAAGTACCCCGAATTAAAGGAGCGTATGCAGAGCCTTTTACAGAATGGCGAGAAGATAACGCCGAAACAGTGGAAAGCCGAGATACAGTCCTTGCAATCCGAGTATGACAGTATCGGCAAGGAGCAGACCAAGACCGCCACAGAGTTAGCATATGCCGAGGTAATCAGTTATAACAAAAAGAACCTTGAGAGGGAACTTCAGAACGAGAGCCGACAGCATAACAGGCAACAGAACAGGACTAAGCGGAGGGAGGAAGAAATTTAATGGAAATCTAATAGAAATGAGCGTGTGATTGTGGTATTCTTGTTAGGGGCACAAATCATAGACAGTATAATTATATTTTTATGGAGGATATGTATGGATATTCGTGTAGAGCCTATATTATACGAGCAGAAATCTGTTTTTATTCAGATGTTGGAATTGTATAATTATGATTTTTCAGAGTTTTCCAATGATGACATAAACGAATATGGATATTTTGGATATGAGCATATTGATGATTATTGGAATGAAGAAGGCAGACACCCTTTTTTTATCAGGGTAAATGGAAAACTTGCGGGACTGGTTTTAGTACGTTCTTGTTGTGAACATAATAATCTGCCAAGCCCTTATAACATAGCCGAATTTTTTGTAATGAAAAAGTACAGACAAAAAGGAGTTGGCAGGGTAGCCGCTATGAAGATTTTTGATATGTTTCATGGTGGGTGGGAAATATCCCAATGGATTAACAACTTACCCGCCCAAAACTTTTGGGGTAAGGTTATTGCAGAGTATACAAACGGGAAATATGATACATTTACCGCAATGGAGGCAAATGAAACAGGATTTACGTTTGATAATTCACTTTAGAAGTTGAGAAAACATATATTTTTAATTTCAATCGGTTTTTATCTTACCTTACGACAATCACAACTGAATAAGTAACACAGCGTCAGAGCGTATAGAAAAATCTATGCGCTCTATTTTATTGTAAAGGAGCAGATTTATGAGCAAAGACAGCAACACAGGGCAAAGAGCCACCCGACAGCACCCACCCACAAAAATAATCGTGGAAAGGCACTATGTAGGCACTGAAAAAATGGAAACGGTATTCAAGCGGATAGCCGAGGAACAGATAACAAAAAAGGTTAAGGAGATAGCGGAAAACAGCGGAAATTAGCACTGGAAACGGAAAAGGGAATATAGTATAATAGGAATTGAGGAAGTCCCTTTTCATTAAGGAGGACGACATGAAAAGGGCAAAACTGAATAACGACAAAATCACTGCTTTATATTGCAGGCTTTCCAAAGATGACGGCACGAACAATGAGAGCATGAGTATCAGCACACAGAAAACCATGCTGAAAGATTATGCAAAGCGCAACGGTTTTCTGAACTGCCAGTTTTACGTTGATGACGGTTACAGCGGTACAAACTACGACCGCCCCGCTTTCCGACAGCTTATCGAGGATATACAGGACGGGGAAGTGTCAACGCTCATCACAAAAGACCTGTCACGATTGGGGAGGAATTATCTTGAAACAGGTACTTATATCGAGGTATTTTTCCCTAATCATAACGTGCGGTACATTGCAATCAATGACGGGGTGGACTCCATAGACAACGCACAAATGGATATTACACCGTTCCGCAACATCATCAATGAAATGTACGCAAAGGACACATCAAGGAAAATCAAGAGCGCACTCCACGCAAGGAGAATGCAGGGCAAGTATATGGCAACCACCGCCCCGTTCGGTTATCAGAAAGACGAGAAAGACCATAACCACCTTGTCATTGATGAAGTGACCGCCCCCGTTGTGGAACTGATTTTCTCAATCGCCGAGGAGGGTGTGGGGCTTCACACTATCTGTAACCGCTTGCGTAAGGCAAAAGTGCTGAAACCGAGTTTCTATAAAAAGGAACTGTTTGAGCGTTTTATGGACGAGGAAAAAATGTATGACTGGGATACTGCCTATGTCAGTCAGATATTGCACAATCCCGTCTATGCAGGAAACCTTACTGTTGCGGACAAACCAACTAAGACCATACGTTCCAAGAAAAGACAGTATATTCCGTTTGCAGAGCGTGAAGTTATCTATGGCACACATGAGCCAATCATTGAACAGAACCGCTGGAACAATGTGCAAAAGATTTTACAGAGCCGACCGCCTGTTATCGGGGAAAGTTCAAGCGGATATGATAACATTTTCCGAGGGATTATCAAATGCGCTGATTGTGGGAGTGCCATGCTTGCCAAAGTCGAGCAGAAAAGAAAGCGGAACAACGTACTGGACAAGACTTTCTACTGCTGTACCAAGTACCGTAAATTCGGGAAAGAAAGTTGTTCATCACACAACATTGAGGCGAGGACGGTTCACGAAGTTGTGCTTGCAGACATTCAGAAACACGCAGGACAGGCACTGACGGACAGGAAAGCAATGGTAACGGAAATTGCGGAGCGTCTTAATCTCCAAATGTCAGCGGACAGGGAACAGCAGAAAAAAGAACTAAGGCAATGTAAACAGCGTGTGTCGGAGATTGAAAACCTGTATGCCAAACTGTACGAGGACTTGACAAGGGAACTGCTGACCGAAAAGCGTTTCCAAATGTTGTCGGCAAGGTATGACAGCGAGCAGGAAGAACTGACTGCCAAGATAAAGGAACTTGAAAAAAGTGCCATAGCGGACAGGGAGCAGTTATCTTCCATTGAGCAGTTTGCGGAGCAGATAAGCGGTTATGCAGGAATAACGGAACTCAATTTTAAGATAATCAATCAACTGATAGAAAAAATTCTTGTTTCTGAACCCGTAGAAGTTGACGGGCAGAAAATTCAACGACTTACTATCCATTACAAATTCATAGGGGCATTGGAAACCCTTGAATAATGGATATTTTCTAAGTCACCTATTCCAACTATTCAACAGACGCAGGGCGGGAAGGAGAACTGATTTTCAAGCGCGTCTACGACCTGGCGGGCAGCAAAATCCCGGTAAAGCGGCTGTGGATTAGTTCTATGGAAGACAGTGCAATCCGGGAAGGGTTTGCCAGCCTGAAAGATGGAGAGGAATACCAAAATCTCTGTGAAGCCTCCATATGCAGGGCAAAAGCGGACTGGCTGATCGGGATGAACGCAACCAGGGCATTTACCACGAAATATTATAAACGTCTGACGGTGGGGCGTGTCCAGACACCCACGCTGGCCATGCTGGTGGAGCGGCAGGATGCCATTGACGGGTTTGTGAAGGAAGCCTATTACAAAGTATCCATTGAGGGAAATGGGATTCGAGCTGTATCGGAAACGCTCAAAGATGAAGCGGAAAGCATTGCCCTGGCTGAAAAATGCAATGGGAAACCTGCAGTTATCGCCAAAGCAGAGAAAATCCGGAAGAAAAACCAGCCGCCGAAACTCTATGACCTTACCACACTGCAGAGGGAGGCAAACCGTTTCTTTGGGTATACGGCGCAGGAAACACTGCGGGAGCTGCAGGAACTGTATGAAGCAAGGTTAGTCACCTATCCCCGGACGGACAGCCAGTATATTACGGCTGATATGGAGCAGACGGCTTTAGAATTATTAGAACTGTTGCCGGAGCTGCTCCCTTGCTTACAGGGAGAACAGATCGGGGTGAATGTCGGACGTATTATCAATAATGACAAGGTTTCCGACCACCATGCACTGTTGCCGACAAAAGAGGCGCTGGAGGAGGATTTTGAAGAACTGTCGGAACGGCAGAGAAATATCTTCCGCCTGATCGGGCAGCGTCTGGCGCAGGCAGTGTCCGAAGAATGTATTTATGAGGAAACAAAGGTTACGGTTCTGTGCGAGGGGCATGAGTTCTCTGCAAAAGGGAAAACCATTGTTCAGCCGGGTTTTAAAAAGATTGAAGAAGCCTTCCGTAATTCTGTGCAAGAAGAAAAGCAAGCGGATAAAAATAGAACAGATGATACGGCATCCATTCCAGAGGGCTTACAGGAAGGGATGCGGATTGCAGAAGTCCGGGCAGAGAACAGCAGGCATTACAGTTCCCCGCCGAAGCCATACAGCGAGGACACGCTGTTAGCCGCAATGGAACGTGCCGGGAATCAGGATTTTGACGGGGATACGGAGAAGAAAGGGCTTGGAACGCCTGCAACCAGGGCATCCATCTTGGAAAAACTGGTTTCCTCCGGCTATGCAAAGCGGAGCGGAAAGCAGATTCTCCCGACAGCAGACGGGAAGGAATTGATTGCGGTGCTGCCGGATTACCTGAAATCTGCCGCCATGACTGCGGAATGGGAAAATAAGCTGCTTCTGATGGAGAAGGGAGAGATGGAAAGCAGTGAGTTTTTGCAGGGGATTACCGATTTGATTGATAGGATGGTTGCAGGCTGCAGCGCCATATCCGGGGAAGAACAGAACCGTTTCCATCAGAGGGAGAGCGTTGGGATATGCCCGGTATGCGGAAATCCTGTGTACGAAGGGAAAAAGAATTTTTACTGTGACAGCCGGGAATGCTCTTTCCGCTTATGGAAAGAGAACCTCTATCTTTCCAGTATGAAAAAGCTGGTGGACAAGAAGATGGCAGTGGATTTACTGGAGAAGGGGCGTACCCATGTGAAGGATCTCTATTCACAGAGGACAGGGAAAACCTTTGCGGCAGACCTGTTGATGAAGGTGGAGGATGGACGTGCGAATTTCAGCCTGGAGTTTCCAAAGAAAAAGGGAAATGCGAAATCCGGCAGGAATACAGGAAAACAGAAATAAAAATTAGGGATATGCCGCTCTTGTATCGGAAGATGTATTTTGATAAAACAACTTTTTGGTACAGGGGCGGTATTTATATGGAGGTTTTATATGGCAATGTTAAATGAAATCCGTGAGCTTGCGGAGTATGAGGCAAAGGCCGTCACCAGCTCCCCGCGGGACTGGATGAAGTATCTGGACACGGCGGCGAAGCTGTACCGTTATTCGTTCCCGGATACGCTTTTGATCCATGCACAGCGCCCGGACGCGACCGCCTGTGCATCGCTGGAGCTGTGGAATGAGAAGATGAACCGGTGGGTGAACCGTGGGGCGAAGGGAATCGCACTGATTGACGATACCGGCCCAAGACGGAGGCTTAAGTATGTATTCGATATTTCCGATACCCATATGGTGCGTGGCGGCAGGACGCCAAATCTGTGGAGGATTGAAGCTGCACAAAAGGGAGCCGTCCTTGACCATCTGGCAGATGTTTACGGGTTGTCCGAGGTGGATGCTGCAGACCTGCCCTTTGCATTATCTGAAATTTCCCGCCAGTTGACGGAGGAGAACTTAGAGGAAGCGATGGAGGGCCTTCTTTATGAAACAGAGGGGACATTTTTAGAGGGGTTGGATGAGGACACCATCCGTGTGGAGTTTCGGCGGCTTTTGATGAACAGCGCCTTTTATACGCTGGCTGTCCGCTGCGGCCTTGATCCGATGGCGTATCTGGAGGAAGAAGATTTTTCTGCGATTACCGATTACAATGCACTGCCTGTACTGACCTTCCTGGGAAATGCCACAAGCCAGCTTGTAGAGCCTGTCCTTGTGGATATTGGACGGACGGTGCGGAGGATCCTGATAGAAGAATATCAGAAAACGGTTGCAAAAGAGAATGGAATCGGCTATAATGAATTTAACACTTTAAAGCGTGAAAGTAAAAACGAAGAAGGAGGAAATGAGCATGGAACTGACTTACCACCGCAAAGGGGATTACCTGTTCCCGAACCTGACCATAGAGGAACCGAAAGTGACCATCGGGAAGTATGGGATGCTGCGCCGGACGTACCTGAAGGAGAACCGAAAAGGATGGTACCAGAGCATGATGCTGTCGGGGAAACTGGACAAACACTTGATGGAGATCGAACAGGCAGCGACGGAGAGGATGGAAACCCTGATGAAAGGGTTGCTTCTGAAATATCCGGCTCCGGACAAGGAGAAAGACCAGATGGCGTGGGCAGCGCATATGAATGGGCTGACGGCAATGGCGGAAGAGAGCATCTTGAAGGAATTGGTATACAGCTAAATGAGGAAACAACAGAACAGGATTTGAGCGAAGCAGAGGAGAAACAAGCCTCTGCTTTATCTTTGCCCGATTTACCGACCGTGGAACAGCAGAAACGGGAGATTGAGGGGCGGATGCAGGCGTTGTATGCCGGGGAGGCTGCGATCCCTGCGGATGTGATAGATGAAGTTTTACGCAGCGGCGGCAACCGGGACGGGAGCCAGCTTCGGATCATCTATAATTTTATGATAGACCAGACACCGGAGGAATATACGGAGTTTGTCCGCAGGGAGTATGGCACGGGCGGCATTGGGCTTACCATAGGCGGCACGGAATATTCTGTCTGGTATGACGAGCTTGGGATGATGATTGCCGTAGGGCATACGGTGGAAGATAAGATACTGGATAAAGCGGTTTTATTCTGGGACGATGTGAGCGGGCGTATCCATCAGTTATTAAAACAGGGGGAGTATGCGCCGCAGGTGGTATTGGACGCTGCAAGGGAAAACGCTTTGAAGGAACACGCCAACGCACTTGCCTATATGTATCAGGATATGGCTGATGGCGTTGCCGAGCTTGTATTTGAAGATGTGGAGGTATTCCGCGGCGGGTTTCCGGATAAGGTGGAACGGCTACAGGCGCTGCTTGCGAAACCGGAATTTCTTGAAGATTTGAATGAACGTCTGGCAGGGCTGGCAGAGGCATATGCTATGGACAAAGAGATTATGCGTTTCCACTTTTACCGTCCGGATAAGGTGTATGAACGGTTTGAGAAATTTGCAAAGGAAGCCGTGCCATATCAGGCAAGGGAAGGGTTTGCATGGGAAGAACACCCGGTTTTTATTACCGAAGATGAGATTGACGCTTTTTTACGGGGAGGCGGCGCATATTCAGATGGCAGGCTGTCCACTTACGCATTTTTTATCCAGGATAAGACGGATAAGGAAAAAACGGATTTTATTAAAGCGAGCTATGGGATAGGCGGACGAAGCCATGCGCTGTCCGGTGCAGACAATTCCCATGCGGATTACAGCGGGAAGGGATTGAAGCTGGCAAGAGGCTCCTATGGAGCGCCGGATGTGGAAATATTATTGAAGTGGCCAAAGGTAGCGAAAAGGGTATCAGCTTTAATTGAGAGTGGCAATTACTTGAAACCGTCCGATTATTCCCTTATGCCTTCCTATGAAATGGAGCAGATGGCAGGGCGGGTCATCAATTTCTATCACCGCCTTCCAGACCATATGATACGTCCCTGGGCAGGGAATCCTGATATGTTTACCCACCGGGATGATGTGGTGAGCCTCCTGAACAAACCAGACGGGCAGGCAGGCTTATTGAAGCATATGGATGAAGCGATAGCAGAGCTGCCGTTAGATTTTGAAGATTATGAGAAAAAGGCGCAGATACTGACGGATCTCCACGGATATGTAGAAGGGACATATACGATTTTCCCGGATAGGAAAAAAGAAGAAGTCCAGATACAAAATGGCGGGCAGTTGTCCCTGTTTGATTTCATGGACAATTCTGAACTGGAGCCAAAGCCTGAGCCTGCAAAGGAGAAAAAGCAAAAAACGGCAGGAAAAGAAGCAGAGAAAAAAGAGCCGGAGGCTAGGAAGAAAGCAAAAGAACCACCGAAAAAAGCTGAACCGGAAGGTAAGGGTATAGAACCAGTCGGGGATAAGGGAAGCTCTGGAGAAACCAGAAAATACGATTATAGCATAGGCAGCTTTATATACCTGGATACAGACCATTTATACCGCATATCAGGGGTCAGGAACCAGCGTGTATATATAGAGGATATGGAACATCCAGATCACAAAGAAAGCATGATTTTTCTTGAATCGTATGATGGCAGGTTAAATGTCTGTCAGGATCTGAACCGGCATCTGCTTGTGGGAGGGAATGCATTGGAGAAGGACAGCCGAGCGGTTTATAAGGAATGCCTGTATACTGCCCTGGATGCAGTCCGTGGCAGTGCAGTATATAATGTGATCCGATTCAAAGATGTTGACGCAGATATGGCATATGATGTTGTCCAGGAAGAATTAGACCGTCTGATAGCGGAAAACTGGGAAAATGCCCCTGTGATGGCGGAAGCCTATGAGAATTGGGAATATTTCCGTGATTGGATGGCAGAGGATATTTTTCAGAGGACATATCAGGATTATCTTGTGGATGACAGGGACGCTATAGCCCTGCACCAATACGAACCATCAGCGCCGGAGTGGGCAAAGGGTATGGCCGTAGAAGCGAAACAGCAGGGAATCGCGCCTCTTACAGAAGAAATACAGGAAAACATACAGGGAGAGACAGCGGGGGAAAATTCTGTAGAATCGGCAGATACATTAAAACCTGCCGGAGCAAACCAACCGCAAAAGGGGGCGGCTATATTTGAATATGGGGGATTTCATTTTGAAGCTGTCGGGAGCCTGCGGGAAAACTTTAGCACACAGGACATCATCATGGATACCGGGTCGCATAATGAACTTGGCATATCTGATTATGAAGATGGGGATCGTCCTTATTCACACAGCAGCTTTTATGGAGCAAGCCCGGACAAAACCGCAGATGTTTTCCGGTGCGTGGAAACAGGGAAGAATTATCTCCCAGGGGAACATGAACTGTTTGAGTATGTGGGGGAATTTATCCCCTTAACACAGCAGGAAAAGCAGGAAGAAGAAGCGGAGTTGCCACAGACGGGCGCAGCGGTTCCTGATCCGGAAGAATTGCAGGAGGAACCGGACGATAAAGAATATGATCTGATTGAAAACAGGCTGTTCCTTGCAATGGAAGAAGCAGACGTATATCTGGATGATTTTTCACCGAAGCAGGTGGATGTGATTTATGAAGCAGCGGAGAAGGACCTGAACCTTGTGCCAATGCTGAACCCGGAGTTCCCGCCGGAGCAGATGCAGTTAATCGCTGACGTAATGGAACGTATGGCCGCGAATGAGCAGGCAGCGTTTGGGAACGAGATCAATCCCCTGATAAGCCATGTGATGAATCCGGAAGAGATCAACCATATCCGCAAAGACCGTAGGCTCCCCTTAGAGCCTGCTGCTGTGGATGGGACAGATGGGACAGGAAAGATTGAGAACGGCAATATCCGGCAGACCTCCGGGCAGGCTGGAAGGGAAAACGGAACGGGAGAACCGTCACTGGGGCTGGAGCACAGGGAAAAAATAAATTTCCATATTACCGATGACGATTTAGGCGCAGGAGGCCCGAAGCAGAAGTTCCGTGCCAACATGGACGCAATCCTCCTGCTGAAAACGCTGGAACAGGAAAACCGCCTTGCCACGACGGAAGAACAGGAAACATTATCACGTTTTGTCGGATGGGGCGGCATCCCGGCAGCGTTTGACGATAAGAATGAAGCGTGGGCGGCGGAGTATGCGGAACTGAAAGCGGCGCTGACACCGGAGGAATACCGGGAGGCAAGGGCATCCACATTAAATGCGTTCTACACTTCCCCCACGGTCATTAAGGCAATGTATGAAGCCTTGGGAAATATGGGGTTACAGCAGGGCAATGTATTGGAGCCGTCCTGCGGGATTGGGAATTTCATGGGACTTGTGCCGGAGGTTATGGACGGGTTAAGGATGTACGGCGTGGAGCTTGACAGTGTTTCCGGAAGGATTGCGAAGCAGCTTTACCAAAAAAACAACATTTCTGTGCAGGGGTTTGAAACTGCCGCATATCCGGACAGCTTCTTTGAATGTGTGATCGGCAACGTGCCGTTCGGCGCTTATAAAGTGGCAGACCGCAGGTATGACCGCCACAACTTTATGATACATGATTATTTTATCGCAAAATCCTTAGACCTGGTGCGTCCGGGCGGCGTGGTGGCGGTGGTGACGTCAAGCGGCACGATGGACAAGCAGAGCGCATCCGTGCGCCAGTACATCGCTAACCGTGCAGACCTGCTTGGGGCGATCCGTCTCCCCAATAATGCGTTCCAAAGAAATGCCGGGACGGGCGTTGTTGCGGATATTTTATTCTTCCAGAAACGTGACCGGGCGTCTTTGGAGCAGCCGGATTGGGTGGAGCTTGGCACGACACCGGAAGGATATACGGTCAATTCCTATTTTGCAGGACACCCGGAGATGGTGCTTGGGGAATTTACCACGGAAAGCACACAGTACGGCAAGCAGGAGACTACGGTAAAACCGATAGAGGGCGCTGTCCTTGCGGAGCAGTTGAAGGAGGCGGTGCAGCATATCCAGGGGACAATTACGGAGATGGAGCTGGAAGATTCAGAACTGGAGGAAACGGCATCATCCATCCCGGCAGACCCTTCTATCAAGAATTTCAGCTTTGCAAATGTAGACGGAAAGGTGTATTACCGGGAAAATTCCATGATGAATTTAATGGAGCTGCCCGCCATGACGACAGAGCGTGTGCTTGGGATGATTGAGCTGCGGAATTTAACGCAGGTACTTTTGCAGTGTCAGATGGAGGACGGCAGTGATGCGGAAGTTGCTGTGCTGCAGAAAGAATTGAATACCCAGTATGACCGCTTTACGGCTCAATATGGCCTGATCAGCAGCAATGCCAACCGGAGGGCGTTCTCCCAGGACAGCAGCTACTGCCTGTTATCGTCTTTGGAACTGGTGGACGAGGAAGGGAAACTGAAACGGAAGGCGGATATTTTTACGAAGCGCACCATCCGGAAGGCTGTTCCGGTGACAAGCGTGGATACCGCCAGTGAAGCCCTGGCCGTTTCCATCGGGGAGCGGGCAAGGGTGGACGTGCCGTTTATGGCAGGACTATCCGGAAAGACAGAAGCGGAAGTCACGGAGGAACTGGCAGGGGTAATCTTTAAAAATCCCCTGACAGACCAGTGGGAGGCGTCGGATGAATATTTATCCGGCAATGTTCGGGAGAAACTGGCTGTCGCAAAACAGTTTGCAGAAAACAATCCGGAATATGAGATCAACGTGCAGGCGCTTACGCGGGTGCAGCCCAAAGACCTGGAGGCATCGGAGATTGAGGTGCGGCTTGGTGCGACCTGGGTAGACCCGGCTTATATTACCGAGTTCATGGGGGAGTTGTTCCATACGCCGAAGCATTTCCTTGGGAACCAGATTGACGTGAAGTATGCGAAAATTAACGGCCAGTGGAATATCTCCGGGAAAAGCGCAGATTCTTATGGAAATTCCCTTGTCACAGCTACCTATGGGACACAGCGGGCAAATGCCTACCGTCTGTTGGAAGATGCGCTGAACCTCAAGGACACAAAAATCTTTGATACGGTTGTGGAGGACGGCAAGGAAAAGCGTGTCCTGAATAAAAAGGAAACCATGATCGCACAGCAGAAGCAGGAGATGATAAAGGAAGCCTTCAAGGAGTGGATTTTCCGGGACATTGACCGGAGGGAGGACTTATGCAGGAAATATAATGATTTATTTAACAGCGTCCGTCCCCGTGAATACGATGGGAGCCATATCCAGTTTGCAGGCATGACGCCGGAGATTACATTAATGCCCCACCAGAAAAATGCGGTGGCGCATATCTTATATGGAAACAATACGCTGCTTGCACACTGCGTAGGGGCTGGCAAGACCTTCCAGATGATCGCGGCCGGGATGGAGAGCCGCAGGCTTGGGCTGGCGCAGAAAAACCTTTATGTCGTGCCGAACCATCTGACCGAACAGTGGGGCAGCGATTTTTTACGCCTGTATCCGGGGGCAAATGTCCTTGTTGCAACGAAGAAGGATTTTGAGCCTGCCAACCGGAAGAAATTCTGTTCTCGTATCGCAACAGGGGATTACGATGCTATCATTATCGGACACAGCCAGTTTGAGCGCATCCCCCTTTCCAGGGAACGGCAGATCGCAAGCATCGAGCGGCAGATGAACGACATCACGAACGCGATCGCAGAGCTGGCGGAGGAAGAAGGCACACGCTACACCATTAAGCAGATGGAAAAGACGAGGAAAACGCTGGAAACAAGGCTTGCAAAGCTGAATGACCAGAGCCGGAAGGATGATGTGGTGACGTTTGAGCAGTTAGGCGTGGACAGGCTGTTTGTAGATGAGAGCCACAACTATAAAAATATGTTTTTATACACAAAGATGCGGAATGTTGCCGGGATTTCACAGACAGACGCACAGAAAAGCTCCGATATGTTCATGAAGTGCCAGTACCTGGATGAGCTGACCGGAGGGAAGGGAGTTACTTTTGCAACCGGGACCCCCGTGTCGAATAGTATGGTAGAGCTATATACCATCATGCGCTATCTGCAGTATGACACGATACAGAAGATGGGCCTGGGGCATTTTGATTCCTGGGCGGCGGCTTTTGGCGAGACGGTGACAAGTATAGAATTAAGTCCTGAAGGGACTGGGTACCGGGCAAAGACAAGGTTTGCCCGGTTTTTTAACCTCCCGGAGCTGATTGCATTATTTAAGGAGAGCGCCGACATCCAGACTGCGGATATGCTGGAACTTCCGGTTCCCGAAGCGGAATATATCAACGAAGTGCTGAAACCGAGTGAGGAACAGCAGGATTTAGTCAGCTCCTTTGCAGAGCGGGCAGAGGTCGTCCGTGCCGGGAATGTAGACCCGTCATGCGATAACATGCTGAAGATCACCAACGATGGGAGGAAATGCGCCCTGGATCAGCGGCTTATCAATGACATGCTGCCGGATGCGGGGGAAAGCAAGGTCAACCGCTGTGTAAACAATGCGTTTGATATATGGGAAAAGACTTCTGCAGACAAAGGGACACAATTAATTTTTTGCGACCTGTCTACGCCGAAAAACGACGGCACATTCAATGTCTATGACGATGTGCGGGAGAAGCTGGTGGCAAAAGGAATCCCCAGGGAGGAAGTGGCGTTTATCCATGAAGCCGGGACGGAAACAAAAAAAGCGGAATTATTTTCAAAGGTGCGCTCCGGGCAGGTGCGTATCCTGCTCGGCTCCACGCCAAAGTTAGGCGCAGGGACAAATATTCAGGACAGGCTGGTTGCCCTGCACCACCTGGATGCGCCTTGGGTGCGACTTGAAGTCGCATAGATAATTGTTTAACAACGAAATATTGATTAAACCCGCTATTCCGTTAGCGGTAGCCTAGTGCCACCTGCATCAGAAGCAATGACGGTGTTGGGAAGCTGGCATGACAAAGTAGCCCTCCACGTAAGTGGTAAAGCAGAAGCCGTGAGGCAGAAGCGAATCTGCGAGCATCAATGCGGTTAGGGAGCAAGGCTTGGGTAGTATGGCTAACATATGTGAACTGTCATTTAAACATCGTAACGTCCAACGAGCCAAAGATGCTGACAGGCTCCAGCCCAAAATGGGAAGCGGCCAGATAATCCTCTCCATGGTAGGATTACACGGATAAAAGCGCCGCCGGTGGATGAGACAGAGCCTAACCTACTCGTTGTTATCTATGTGGAACAAGGTAAGCCTGTATCTCTCCTGTTTACGCAGGAAAGTTTTCCGTAAGGAAAACCGACAGGGGTGCAGGTATGGGATTGTAGAAAAAGCGAATGCCATTCCGTAATGGAGTGGATAGGGGTTCAAGATTTGCCCTGACCCGAAAGGGTGCAGACTTCTACGTTAGGTAATTCTTTACAAGAAACTTATAGAACTTTTGAAAGGAGCAAAGCAAATGAACGTTAATCAAGCAACGTGTGCGGCTGCTGACCATGATTTTGCATGGAAATCCATTGACTGGAAGAAATGTGAAGCGCAGGTTAAAAAGCTACAAGAACGTATTGTAAAGGCTAGGAAAGAAGGCAGACACGGCAAAGTGCAGTCTTTGCAGTGGACGCTGACACATTCTTTTGCGGCAAAAGCTATCGCTGTAAAAAGAGTGACAACTAACGAAGGTAAGAAAACACCAGGGGTAGACGGAGTTTTATGGTTTACCGACAAAGCAAAGTATGAAGCCGTTCTGGATTTAAAGAGGAACGGTTACAAACCACAGCCATTACGCAGAGTATTTATTAAGAAAGCAAATGGAAAGTTACGTCCGTTAGGAATACCAACAATGAAAGACAGGGCAATGCAGGCATTGTATCTGCTGGCTCTTGAGCCATTGGCAGAAATGACGGCAGACCCTCATTCCTATGGGTTTAGAAAAGAAAGGCGCTGTCAGGATGCCATTCAGCAGTGCCACACAGTCCTGTCACATGGATATTCGCCGCAATGGGTTTTAGAGGGCGATATTAAGGGGTGTTTCGACCATATCAGCCACGAATGGCTGCTTGCAAATATCCCAACTGACAAAAGGGTATTGAAGAAATGGTTGAAATGCGGGGTTATCTTCAAAGGGGAATTATATAGAACCGAAGAAGGCACGATGCAGGGTGGAATTATTTCACCAACACTTGCAAACATGACATTAGACGGTATCCAGCCGATTCTTGCACAGAAATATAAGCGTATCTTCCGTAAAGGGAAGCATTATTCTCCTATGGTGAACCTTGTACGCTATGCTGATGATTTTATCATCACAAGTGCAGAAAAGGAGGTCTTGGAAAGGGAAATTAAACCTATGTTGGTTGAATTTCTTGCTGAAAGAGGATTGGAGCTGTCAGAAGAAAAAACGGTCATCACACACATTGACGACGGTTTTGATTTTCTTGGCTTTAACATCAGAAAGTTTAAAGGCGTTCTGCTGACACAGCCGTCCAAGAAATGTGTAAAGAAATTTTTAGACGGAATCCGTTATACGATTGACAGCAATAAATCCTGTAGGCAGGAAACATTGATAAGGCTCTTAAATCCAAAGATTACAGGCTGGGCGAATTATTATAGATGCGGAGCGTCATCAAAGACGTTCCAGAGAGTGGACGACCAGATATTCCGCAAATTATGGCAGTGGGCGAAAAGGCGGCACCCGAAAAAGGGAAAACGCTGGATTGCAGACAAATACTTTCATTTCTACAAGACAAGACGGTGGAGATTCCTCGTGGAATCAGAAAAGAATGGGAGAAAAGATATTTTTCCATTGAAACTTGCTTTTGAGACTAAAATCCTGCGGCATAAGAAAATCAAGAGTGAAGCAAACCCGTTTGACGCAGAGTGGAAGGAGTATTTTGAGGAGAGAATGACATATAAAATGCTGTTGTCTCTGAAAGGAAGAAAATCTTTGCTTTATATGTGGAACAAGCAGGAAAGAAAGTGTCCGCTATGCGGTCAGCCAATCACTGCTGAAACACAATGGAATGTACGGGAACAGAAAGAAAATGGGCAGATTGTCCGTTATCTCGTGCATGACAAATGCTATAAACAAAATCGTTAGTTGACTAGCCGGCATCTATATTGGTAGATGCTTTGAATTGCTTGAGCCGTGTGAGGGGAAACTCTCATGCACGGTTCTTAGAGGGGAAGGCGGTAGTAATACCGCTGACCTACTCGACAAACCGGCCGATTTGGAGCAGCAGGAGGGCCGTATTCTTAGGCAGGGAAACCAGAATGACAAGGTACAGATCTACCGGTACGTCACCGAAAATACATTCGATGCGTACATGTGGCAGATTTTGGAGAACAAGCAGAAGTTCATCAGCCAGATCATGACCAGTAAATCCCCGGTACGGGCCTGTGAGGACGTGGACGATACGGCGTTAAGTTATGCAGAGATCAAAGCCCTGGCTACGGGCAATCCCTACATCAAAGAGAAGATGGATCTCGACATCCAGGTGAGCAAGCTGAAACTTTTGAAGGCAAACCATACCAGCCAGAAGTACCGCCTGGAAACGGAGATTGCAAGGAATTATCCGGTGAAGATCACGGCGCTGAAGGAGCGGATTGCAGGCTTAAAAGCGGATGCGGAGGCAGTGAAGCCGCTTTTGGAGAAAGATAAGGAAAAAGATGATTTTTCTATGGTCATCGGCGGGAAAGCGTACACAGACCGGAAAGAAGCAGGAACAGCGCTCATTGCCGCCTGCGCCGGATTGAAAGCAGTGAAAACAGCCGGTCAGATTGGGGAGTTCCACGGTTTTACCCTCTCTGCTAATTTTGACAGCTTTAACCAGACCTACCAGCTTACTATCAAGCGGCAGTGCAGCTACCAGATTGAAGTGGGGAAAGACCCGTTAGGGAACCTGCAGCGTATCAGTAATGCACTTTCCGGGATTGAGAAAAAACTGACGGAATCGGAAGTGAAACTGGAAACCGTGCAACAGCAGCTTGCTACGGCAAGGGAGGAAGTGGAGAAGCCGTTTGCAGAGGAAGAAGAACTGGCAGAGAAAATGGGACGGCTGTCAGAATTGAATGCCCTGCTCAACATGGACGACAAAGGGCCATCGGAAGCGCTGGGCATGGAGGAAGATGTACAGGAAGTGGCAGACCGTCCAAGGAAAGCTGTCAGCTATGCAGGCCGGGTGTCGGACGCTTCCCAGATTGCAGATGGGGCAAGAAAGCCTTCCGTGCTTGGGAAGCTGAAAGAGGCAAAGGACAGGCTTGCCGGAAACCATAAGGGCAGTCAGAAATTAGCAAAGAAAAAAGAACAGGAATTATAATAGACAGCCCGCGCAGCGTGTTTTCTATTGTATATGTGGGCAGACGCGAAAAAAGCAGCAATTTTTCCCGTCTGTCCTTTTTATATTTATATCTGACGGGATTCTGCAAAGGTATCCTGGCAGGGAATGGAGGGAATTTATGGCCGGAAAACGGGAAGAACAGTTAAAAGAGATCACGGAACGGCTGGAACAGGGCGTAAAGGATTTATTTACATCGGAAAAATACACGGAATACCTGAAAACGATGTCGCAGTTCCATAATTACAGCTTTAACAACACGCTTTTGATAGCGATGCAGAAGCCGGAGTCAACCTTGGTGGCAGGCTACTTATCCGATTAATCGGATAAGTATCCATATGCTTTGTTCATAGTTATCCTCCTTAAAATGATTTATTTATGCAGAAATCCGAGAAAACAAAAACTGTTTTCTCGGATAACTTTTTACACA
>CAJSZV010000058.1 GCA_910574345.1 Clostridiaceae bacterium
TTGAAAATTTCCATAGGGGTGGGCTTATTAAAGTTACCCTTTTTTACATCAACTGCTTGAAAAAAACTTTTTAAACATTTTTCATTTTACCTATTGACATTTCTTAGCTGGACTTTGCAATGCCCAGTTCTTAATAGAATCCTTATTATCTGCTTCATGGGCTATCACCCCATAATTTATGTAATTATTGCGGAATTGAAACAGAGTTCCTTCGCATGGAGCTTTTATTTCAGATATCTTCCAGGGCGTACCATATATAGCAATTACATCACCTTTCTTAACCTGCTTTCTCTGTTTAACATGCCATACAAAATTCAGATACTTGCTATCAGGAGCTTTCACTGCAATCTTTCTTTGTGCACAAAGTATAGCTTCAAAATAGTGTTTAAAATCCTTTATCTGCTCTGATACTGGCTGCAAATCGGATTTTTTCAGATTGCCCAAATCCTGCTTTAGAACACCCCCTGCCATTATAGAAAGGATTCTCAGCTGTTCTTTATCCATTCCAAATATACTGCACATATTCGCTATATAAATCAAAACATCATTGTTGGCCTGTCCACAGATATTGGCGGTTATCAGAGCATCCATGACCAGCTGGCTTCTGTAAAATTCCGGTATGTTTTCTGCCAGCTCACCAAAAGAATCCGGGCTGATCTTTAAAGAATCCTTAAGCAGCACTTCCAAACCGGTATCTAAACCTGTTTGGGATAAAAGCCATTGAATAAAAATTAAGCGATTAATCGTATATTCAGAACCATAGTCAGCCTGTACTAAGCTTAATAATGCTTTGATGTATATCCGGCAGATATACGCATCATTCAAGGCTTTTAGCGGATGCGGTCCAAAGGAAAGATGCTGCGACATCAGACGGATCATCTCATAATCAATGGTATCGGTTTCATCATTCCTTAAACTGTCGATTTCCTCATAAATGTCAGCAATAGAGGCGGAAATGTCTTTGACTTTGCCCTCCAGTTCTCTTATTTCTTGTTGTATATCTAACAGGCTCTTTTTCATTCTATGTTATCTCCCTGTTTCTCTGAGTATATTGCATGGTTTGTTCAATGGCCCCTTTTTTATCAGCCTGCTCTTTCCGTCTATACGTTTATTCGGATCTTGATCAAATCATAAATCCCACCTGATAATGTTAGTTGTATTGTTAGCTAAACATTCTTTATTTCAAATCTACATCTACTCATATATTCTTTGTACAGCTCCCGTACAAACATTGCCTTCTTCAGTTTTAGACCTAGAATCACCACCACCACTAATATATACTTCCCTCCACTGCCCGTTCTTACGACACTCACATCCACTAAAATGATTTCTCAGTACCTTTACCTCTATATTAGTCCACCACTCGATGTGTAAAAATATACCTGAGGCATAAAGATAAAATTTCTGCTCAGTACGAGCTATATAACAATTCAATAATTCATTATTTTCTAAGATAATATTTCTAGTACACCTACCACTGTTATAAAGGATACCTCCATAAATACTACTATCACCAATAGTAGTACAGCCACAATTTAAGAAACGATTATTAAGTACCGTAAAATTATTCGTATCAGTAAAATATGCAAAACGATTAGTAAAATCACGAACATCACAGTTTTCAATAACAACATTTCCAATGGTATTAAATTCAAAATGGTATTGACTTCCCATAAACTTACAATTTCTTATAATGACCTCCGCACACCCTTCCAGTATAACATTGCCTTTAAGAGAGCAGGAAATATTCTCAATAATAACCTTTTTATTTTTCAGCACACCATATGCCGACAAATCCACCTCTGATCTGTCACATGAAAAAATATGAATCTCATTAGGCGTATCCACAATGGCCCCTGCATAAAATCCCTGTACATAATGATACATAGACAGCGGGCAAAGGGTATCCGGCGCGAAAGTCTTGGCCTCATCAAACTTCTCAGAACTTTGAAGAACCACTGCCTGTGCCACGGCTGCCAGATACTTCAGTTCTCCATGAGTAATGCCAAGGGTTTCAATCAGTTCCGCCAGCAGCTCGTATTTCTTCTCCTCCGTCTCAGCAGCTGATAAAAGAATCGCCCCGTCAATGCAGAAATAATATCTAAGCCCATCTTCCCGAAAAACCGAGATGAATTCCTCAACATCACTTATATCCAGATCCAGCGCCATCTTCATATAATCCTGAAACTCACGCTCCCCCTTGCAGCCTGCAATAAGCCTTTTGACATACAGCACCTGCATTTCACTGGCTTCACCGGTGTATCTGATCAGGGTACAGAGCATCCGGAAATACAATGACTTAATATATTCATCCTTTTCGCTGAGAGCAGTGTTTTCAAAAGGATACCTCTCAGCCTTATGTTCCTTAAAATATTCTCTGACCTTATCGATTCGCTCTTCAAATGTTGACATTGTACCTCTCCTTATCCCTATATGTTTTTCAGCAGCGCCCCATACTCCTCTGTATTCTTGTAAACATCATGGATACGAATATCATCAGGTTTCACATTGCAAAATTCCCTGATTACCTCCAGCAGTTCATTGTGGTATTCGCTTCCTCCTGCTTCCCTGCTGATCACCGGTTCTATTCCCTCAAACATGGTCTGGAGCATATCCACCACAGAAGGATCCGTCCGAATCCCTTTTTCACGCTTATATTCTTCCATTAGCTGCAAAGGATCCTTCACCTTATCCTGAAGCAGGTCAATTTCCGACGGTTCCGGCATGGCAATGCCTACCAGGTCAGATATATATTTAATTTCCGTAAAAAACTCGTTCTGAAGTTCTTTCAGTCTCTTGCTGATTTCCTTCAGTTCATTAACATTTTTCTGGGCCTCGCGAACCATCAGCTGTAAGGGTTCTAAGATCTCAAAGTCAATATCCTCTGCTGTCAGTTTCGTAATGGATGTATTCAGACGGGTCAGTTTGCGGCCCTCCTCATCAATCTGGTCTTCGTAGAACTCTTTGCAGCGGACAAAGAGGATCTTGAAATTCCTTGCGAAATTGGATTCGTAAATCTGGCTGTTCCATGTCTCAATCTGCTTTTTAATCCTGTCCCTGTCTTCATCCAGGAATTCTTTCAAGGCATCATCCTCGATCTGCTCGGACTTGCTGGTAAATGCAAACACGCCGATATAGCGGATTCCCTTCATGTCCAAAGTAAGTTTGATCTTTCCTATAATATCCCTTAAATCGGACAAATTCTTTTTATCTGCTTTATTGACAATGATCAGCTTGGGAATATCCTCACGAAGAGTTTTTATAAACTTAATATCCTCTTCCGTAATGGTTCCCCCGTCCGCCTGGATAAACCAAAGGATATAGTTACTGGAATTCAGCTGCCCTCTGGCAATCTGCTCATCTGTCTTGGCCGAGTATTTTTCAGAGTCCGGCTTTGAATAACCGGGCGTATCCAGAAAAGCGATATTGTCAAACCGGTGCAGGGGAGTGGAGAAGAAGATATTCTCCAGCACATGGCCCAGGGTAACTGCCTCCGTTACTTTTTCATCGTCGTCATCTTCCACTTCTCCGAAACCATGAGCGATCTTCTTAATATCCCTTGGCTGCATCAGAACTTTTGTGTCAAACACGTTAATGCCCATTACATCATGCTTGTCCCCTCTTACGATATAAGTGGGAACGGAAGTGGATGGATCAATATCCGCCGGCAACACCGTTTTTCCCATGAGAGCATTCAAAAAGCTTGATTTACCGCTGGAAAATCCGCCGCCCAGGGCGATGATGTTCTTGCCGATAAGTTTATCATAGAGAATAAAATCCCTGAACTTCTCATATTCCGATTTGAAATCCGTGTAAAGTTCGTAGAAATCTTCTGGGGCATTTTTCTTTAATGTGTCCGGGATCTTTTTGTCTATGATTTCTTCGATCTTTGACAAGTCAATCCTCAGCTGAGAACCGGACGCCGACTGGCGGATAATGTTGCAAAGCAGTTCATAATTTGCCAGTAATTTTTCATATACTTCTTCATCATATCCCATACTTATTACCTCTCTGTATTTTATATACAATTGTCTGAACTCCCTGGACAAAAGGATTATATCTCGCTTCTTATAATCTGAATTCTCTCCAGATCCGCTTTTACATCCAGCGCCAGATTCTCTCTGCGCTCTTTTTCATCTGACATCTTTTTGCGCACATCTTCCATGGCTTTTTCCAGGGCCGCGCGCTGAGCCTCGATTTCGCCTTCGATGGAAGTGTTGATTAATTGCAGCTGTTTTGCAACCGCGATCTCGATGCCTTTTCCGACCTCACTCAGAACCTGGGGATAAACTTCGGAATTGAGCCTCATTCTGATCTGGCTCTTCTGTTCTTCTCTCTTTTTATCCCCCTGAATCATATTCACCAAAGCGATCACTCCTGCTATCACTCCTCCGATGAGAGGACCTGCCACAAGGATTGCCGCAACTGCCGCTACGGCTGCGGTAACCATTTCCTTGCCCGCATCTTCTGTATTGAAACGAAAGGAAATCTGGACATCTCCTATGGATTCTCCGTTAATACAATTGGCCACCCGTTTCAAATATTTTTCCACTTTGGGAAGAAATCTCTTTTTCAGGCTGACCGTAACCGCATTTCGGACAGTTGTATTCATCTTGTCTTTAATGCTTTGGTTGTTCATAGCCATGGCCACAAAGGAAGATTCCTCTGCTTCCAACGCCATCTGCACATCCCCTTTGATCTCCTCCACACAATCCGAAATCTGCTGGTCAAATTGATTCTTTTCTTTTGAAAATTCCTTGTCTAAAGAATCCAGCTTTCTGCCAAGCCTTTCTTCCTGTTCACTCAGTTCGGATTCTGACATCTCGCTGCTTTTCAGCATGGTGCGAAGATAATTCTCCGTGGCATCCGCCTCTGAAAAAACAGCATTCCGAAACCGATTAACCAATATCTCCTGAGAACGTTCCTGAATATTTATAAGAAATTCTTTCAATTCCTCAGCCTCGCCGCTGTAACTGCTGGTTATACAGTAAGTAACCTCCCTCTCTCCCATAAACCGTTTCAGGTTCTCTTTCATTGCATCAAATGTATCATCAAAGTCATCGCTGCGCTTATCATATTTTGTGATTACAACACAAATGGGCATCTCATGCAGACACAATTCTTTCAGAATGCCTCCAATGCTGCTGCGGACGATCATATCATCTGCGGGAAATGCAATGATATAGGCCAGGCTAAGAGGGAGATACTGATCGATGGCCCGATTGTGAACTTCAAATCCGGACTCAAAGCCAGGCATATCAACCAGCATCACATCCGGAATTTCCTCAAGGAAACTGTTTTTCAGATTAAGGCGGGTGCAGCGGACTGCGTCTGCATCTGCGTCAAACTCTCTGTAATCATCCACACTGAGCTGGTTATAGGTACCGTCATTTTGGACAACATAAACCCCATCCTCGTCCGGGCTGTATGTAATCTCAGCGGGTACGGCTGTCTCCGGGGTAATATCTTCCTTCAAAATCTTTCTGCTGTATCCTAAAACCGTATTCAGCAGGGCGCTTTTACCGGAACTGAACTTTCCGATTACCGGAGTGCATACTTTTGCGGTTTCTATGTCGGAAAGCAGTTTTTTAATACCTTCATTAGAAAGGGAATATGCATCGTTGATTTTTTGCAGCTCCTTAAGAGCTCTGTTGATTCTTTCCATTTGTCCTATGTCTCCAATCAAAATGATATCTCTTATAAGAGATTGCATGAATAATAGCAATATATGTCAAAACATGACAAAACGATTATTCTCAGCCCAGGCCGTAACTTTCCATAAGGCCCTGAAGCTCTGCTTTCATCTCATGAACCAGTGATTGGGGTTCAAGTACCTTTACCATGTTTCCCTGGGACAGCAAAAACATATTGATTCCTGTTCCATAGGTCTCCGCCTCAATCACTTTCGCATTCCCCTTCATATCAATTACCTTTGCCGTAGGTATCTTGTCCAATATGGCCTGCACAGAAGGACCCGTATATTCAAATTTGATTTTTCTCAATTCTCCGGGAAACATGAACTGGATTTTATTTCTTAATTCACCTTCATCAAAATCATGTGCTTTATCAATTGTAAAGCGGTTTCTGTGTTCCACTATATTAACAATTCGATCGACACGGTAGTAAAGGGGCTTCCAATCCGCTTTATCGCTGTGGTATGCAATCAGGTAAAAATAGTAATCAGAAAACATAATGGCTGCCGGTTTTAATCTGCGCTCTACAAGTCTGCGGTCCATCTTATAGTAGGTAACCGAAATTTCGATTTTCTCATGAATGCAGCGAGTCAGCTGCCAAAGAGTATCAATAACGCTTTTGCAGTCATGATTCACTTCGTTATAGTGGTACATTTCTTTTGAAAGAAGCTGCTCCAACATCTCTTTGTCATGATAGGAAATGAAGTTTTTAAGTTTTGCTGATAATTTCAGAATCTCCATTTTGCTGAAAGCCCTGCAGCCGACCATGATCTTCATAATTGCCAGAAGTTCCTTGCTCAGCAGAAAATTCTCAAACTCAAGATAATAGGATTTTGAACTTGAAGAGTACTTTAGTTCTGTATTGCCGACTATATCTCTGTTATCGCTCAGGAAATTTTTGATCTCATTCATATCTCTGGATATACTTTTGGTTGAAACCCCATATTCGTCTGCTATTTTACTTACAGACAGATTCTCCCCCTTCATTGCACGATAAAAAATATCTAATACCCTGTTTTTCTTTTGTGCCGCATTCCCCATATGTCTGTCCCCTTTAGCTATGTTTCATATAGTATATCACACCATAACGGCATGTGTATGTTCTTTTTTAATATCCTCTGTGAACAAAGGAATGCACGGAGGGCAGGCAGGTGTCCTTTAACCTGCCTGTGCCGTCAATCTATGATTAGCTGAAAATCGCTCCGAAGATTCCGCCGATTGCACCCATAGCTCCGCCGATTACCCCTCCCACAATGCGACCTGGAATTCCAAGGATTTCGCCTCCAATTTCGCTTCCCATCTCGGCTCCATCGGATATGCAGTCCCATACAGTGTCACAAAACCCGCTCTTTGTTCCTCCCCGGTAGTCACACTCATGATCATCATAGCGCCAGTTCTCCTCTTCGCTGTTGATGTTGTCTGCCAGGGCCAATCGCTTATCTTTTGGAATCATTGTAACAATGTGATACAGGAGTTTGGTAAGATTATAAGGTTTGCGCTGGGGGCCGCCCTCTTCCTTATACCCTGCGCAGTAGCAAACAGGTTTAATAGTCAGACCCGTTGCTTCTTTGATTCTCTTTTCAACAGAATCTGCTTTCTTCTGCAAAAATTCCTTCAGAACTTCGTCAGGTTCATTCTGGTCTGAAAGCCAATGGGTTCCCTTCATGGCAATATCCGACTGATTCAAGGCGATCAGAATCCTTTTTTCAGCCTCTCTGCCAAGGCATGGAATCAGCACATGATTGATGAGATCATAGGATGTGCCCAGATCTTTGGAGGATGCGTCCATGATCACGATTACCATATCAATGAGGGGAGAACCCTGTTCGTCTGTTTCATTCAGTTTCTCAACAATATCTTTCGTGATCTTCTTGTCTCTTTCGACCCCATCTCCCAAGCCCGGCGTGTCCCAGATAATCAAATTATCCAACTCAAATTTAGAGATGCTTGCTGTCTCAGGATCTACACCCACGCCCACTTTTGCAACATCCATATTAAACATGGCATTTACAGTGGAACTTTTTCCGCTTCCCGTAGAACCGGCAAGCATGATATTTACTTTTTTGCTGCGAAGTTTTATGAGGCGTGAAAGCCGTCTTGTTTTCTCTGCATCAGGAATATCCGATGCCATAATGTCTTCTTCCAAAAGTTCATAGATGCTCTTACTGTCGGAACCGGACTCTCCCTGCATTTCTGCAAGAATCTCCTCTGCTGATACTGTACCTATTGGGACTATTCTTTCGTTTTGTTCGCTCATTTGTATTCCTCCATCCTTTGGAATGTGTCTCTTTTTCTTGGTGTATTAATAAGATATCAAACCATATGGACGAATATCTGTCCGGTGAAAATCTTTTTGTGTTTTTTCAGCAGATAAGTTATACCGGGATAGCAGGGATTCTTATACTCTCTTCAAAATCCAGCAGGGGAGACTTTCTCTCCCCTCTCACACCACCAGTACGTGCCGTTCGGCATAGGGCGGTTCAACATAACTTCGACTTTCACCGCAAACTAACGGCATGCCCATCATACTAGAAAAAGAGCCACTCCTGCCGGCGGCTCTTCTTTTCCTAATCTTCCTCCCTGCCGCATACCTGCAGCCGGTTCTGGTATTTTTCTCTTGTGGCCAGACCTCCCCTGATGTGGCGCTCAGGTTTCAATGGCTTCATTCTTTTATCTCTTCACTTTCCCGTCAATAAGGACGTCCGTGGTAGAACTTCCGTCTTTAAGGAAAATCCTATGGATTCCCGTATAATCGCCAAACGTACCTTCCATAGACTCCCGGAAGCTCCTGTAAAAGCCTTTACCATACAACACGTTACCACGCTCAAAGGTTCCTTTATAGTAAGTGCCGTTTGCCTTAATACTGACTCCTTCTAAAAGCCCTCCCCCTTTATAGGTTCCCTCCTCCCGTGCCATACTGTCCGCGGAATAAATAAAGCCCTGGCCCTCTAATCTTCCATCCTTGAAGCTTCCGATTTGGATCTCTCCTTTTTTTGTCACTTTCACGCCGGAACCTTTTTTGCCGTCTGTCCCGGCATACCGATTCCCCGCCTTATCCGCATAGACATCCTGTTTCGCATTTGTAACCTTTCCATTCTTATACTCGAGAAATACAACGGTTCCGTCTGCTTTAATTTTGACACCCAGTCCATGATCCTTACTGTCTTTATTGGGCACAAGATAAATATCGTCATCTTCGGTATAGTAGAACACGATATCCTGACATTTATCCTTCGTCCAGACAGCCGACTTGTACAGATACTCTCCGCCTTCAGGGTAGGCCATATAGCCAACGCCATCCTTTACACCATCTTTAAATTCTCCCATATACCAGATTTTTTGACTGTTCCAGAAATAGGTTCCCCAGCCGTCTCTCTTGCCGTCTTTAAAATCACCGATATAGATATCGCCGCTGGGATAGACGGCAATGGCCTTTCCGTCCTCAATGTCTGTCTTTTCCTTTGCGTAAAACTGGACTTTATCTGAAGTCATCCAGCTTTTAAGGACTATATTTTTCTTTATATTATTATCCTCACAAAAATAACTTTTTCTTGTCCCATCTTTTTGAATCGTGACGCCCATACCATTTTGCTTATTGTTATAACACATCCCTACGGAAATGGAGCCGATTTCTCCCCCATAAGTGATCATGGTTCCTTCCGCCTTATTATTAGAACAGAATAAGCATACAGTGGTGCCATCTTCAAAAACAACCATTCCCGGTCCCTGCTGTTCCCCTGAGACCCAGCTTCCTATATTTTTGGAGCCATCATCACTTTTTGAAACATAGGCATAAGTGCCGGCCGGTGTTCCAACCGCAAGCCCCAAGGCTATAGCTGCTGCTGTCATAAATTTCCATCGTTTCATCATCATATCCCCTTCTCATCTTTTCTTTATTATAAAACCTGTCTTATTTTCACACAAGCAATATTTTCAGGAGGTAATACCAACGATCTTAATGTTTTCCTGCTTGCCGCGCAAGGGCGGCCATATTCCGCTTTGCCCTATGCGGACCAACGAGTCCGGGGCGCCTCAGTGACACAAAAAAAGAGCCACTCCCGCCGGTGGCTCTTCTTTTTCTAATCTTCCTCCCTGCTGCATACCTGCAGCCGGCTCTGGTATTTTTCCCTTGTAGCCAGGCCTCCCCTGATGTGGCGCTCAGATTTGTTGATGTCAAGAATCACCCTTGCTCTGGCTGCCAGGGAAGGATTGATATGCTCCAGACGTTCTGTTACATCTTTATGTACCGTTGATTTCGATATACCGAACTTCTTCGCCGTCTGCCGCACAGTGGCATTATGATCAATAATATAGTTTGCAATCGCCACTGCCCGCTCCTCAATATATTCCTTCAAGGTTTTCCCCCTGAATACGTTTTTTACAGCATATGCAGGAGGTCAAAGGAATATGATATCCCCGCCAATGCAATTGGTACAATATTGTTTCGGGAAATCCGCAACTAACAACGGAAAAGTTATACTGTAAATCATGTTACTTTTCAACTATTATTATACGGAACTCCCTCTGCAAAGTAAACAATCCTGAGAGAATCAAAGGATTATTCCCTTGCCTCCCCATACATAATTAGGTATAATGCTTACAACAACCACCAATCTCTAAGGGGGTGTACGAATGACACTAAAAGAACAGCTCTATGTCTGTACCCTGGCCAGATGCCAGACCATCACAAAAGCCTCAGAGGAATTATGCATCTCCCAGCCGGCACTCAGCACCTATATCAGCAACTTAGAGAAGATTTTAGGAACTCGGCTGTTCCAGCGGACAGGGAAGATCTTCCTTCTGACCCCCATTGGCCAGGAATATGTAAAGAGGGCCCAGGTCATGCTTGAGCTGAAAGACGAATTCGACCAGATTCTAAGTGATGTCACAGGAAAGAGCAAAAAGGTGCTGAAGGTCGGAGTTCAGCAGCGCCGCGCCATCGCCCTGGCGCCCTTTGTCCTGACTCGTTTTGCCCAAGCTTATCCTAACATCAATCTGAGCTTCAAGGACGGCGCCCATGACGAACTGGTTCAGATGTATCAGAATGATTCCGTGGACATGATTATCTACATCGCCAGGGAACAGCTGCCGGACACGGAGCATCTGGAGCTGTGTCAGGAGCCGGTTCTTATGGCTCTCCACAAAGACCATCCAGCCATCCCCAATGCCTGGGAGGTTCCGGGAGATCCTTTCCTGCACCTGAATCCCGAATGTCTGGACAAAGAGGCCTTTATTCTTCCCTTAAAAGATCAAAGCCTGCGTATGACGGCGGACAAGATCCTGGAACAATATCATGTCAGGCCCAGGATCGTGAAAGAGATCAGCAATTTTGAGACCATTATGGCCATGGTCAACGAAAATCTGGGAATCGGGTTTAACCGCCTGGGATACCTCTCCACTATGAATCATTTTCCTGATGTGAGATATTTCCTCATCGACACCATTCCCTTCGCCTCGCCTCTGGTTCTCGCCTATCACAAAGGGATGCGGTTCACTCCATACATGGACTATTTTGTGCAATTAGTACAGAATCGCGTAGCCTCTCTCTTCAAAGCTGGAGCAAACATATAACCAAAGATTAATTTCCCATTAAATTTTTCTAAATTGTGCATAAACCTCCCCTTTGATATAATGAATATATCCGTTAAGGTTTCATAATTATCATTCAGGAGGTTCCTATGGACAAGAAAAAGAAAACTTTCAAAATGCCCCACAGCTTTGTCATTGTGTTCTCCATCATTGTTGCGGCAGTGCTCATGACTTGGATCATCCCGGCCGGTGAATATCTCCGTGTCGAGAACGCCCAGGGCATCAAGGTCATTGATCCCACTCAGTTCCAATTTCTGGAGCGCAGCCCCGTCAACCCGCTTCTGATCCCCCTTTACATCGTAAAGGCATTTATTAAGCGCGTGGATCTTCTCCTGGTTATCCTGTTCTCCGGCGGCGCTTTCCACATGCTGACCGAGTCCGGCTCTCTCCAGGCAGCAGTTGCCAAGATTGCCACGAAATTTTCGGACAAGCTTTATGTGTTTATCCCCATTCTCACACTGGTATTCGGTCTTGTGTGTACCACCCAGGGAGTCAACACCTTTATTGCATTTGCCCCTGTTATGATTATGATGTCCCTGGCCATGGGGCTGGACTCCATCACCGGCGCGGCCATCATCCTTTTAGGCGGGGCCATCGGTTTTTCCACCGGCACCTTAAACCCCAGCACTACCATAGTTGCCCAGAAGATCGCAGAGCTTCCTCTCTACTCCGGCATAGGATTCCGCTGGATCTGCTTTGCCGTATACTATGTGGTTACCAATATATTCCTGATCCGCTACGCCCAGAGGATCAAGAAAAATCCCGAATTAAGCCCCATGTATGATCTTGACAAAGACAATGCCCTTAACACAGGAAAAGGCCTGGAGTCCTTTGGCGAACTGGACCTAAGAAAGATTCTGAACCTGTTAGCTCTTGTTGTGGCCCTGGCCGCCATCGTCTTCGGCAGCATCAAATACGGCTGGGACATGCAGGAAATGGCCGCTATGTTCATCGCTCTGGCCATTGTGGTAGGCATCATTGCAGGCTTTGACTCCAACACCATCTCCAAGAATTTCCTGGAGGGCTGCAAGAAAATGCTCTCAGCCGCCATTATCATCGGCCTGGCGCAGTCCATCAGCACCATCATGACTGACGGAAAGATCATCGATACCGTTGTACACGGCCTGGCTGCCGCCCTCAATGCGGTTCCCGCCATCCTTCAGGGCCCGGCCATGCTGGTTGCCAACACCATCATCAATGTATTCCTGACCTCCGGCTCCGGGCAGGCCGCAGCCGTGATGCCCATTATGACTCCTCTCGCCGACTTAATTGGCATGACCCGTCAGACCGCCATCCTGGCTTTCAACTTCGGCGACGGCTTCTGCAACTACATACTGCCTACCTCCACGGCCCTTATGGGAATCATCAGCGCATCCAACATTCCCTACGACCGCTGGATGAAGTTTATGTGGAAAATGTTCCTTGTCTGGATGATCACAGGCGCCATCCTGCTGATTATCGCCCAGCTCATTCACTTAGGACCTATGTAACCTGATATATCCGTCATGACCAACAGCCCGGTGCAATCATCCTTCACAGGGCAGCTGGTGCAGCATCAACAATTTCATGAACATTTATTTTAAAGAGGGAAAAATCATTTATGAAAGAACAGCTTTTTGGCGCCGTAGAAGCGCAGCGTGACAACCTTACTGCCATGGCCGACAAGATCTTCGACCATCCGGAATACGAAGGAGAAGAGGTTATGGCCTCCGGCCTCCTTACTGACTATCTAAAGGACAATGATTTTGAAGTGGAAATGGGCGTAGGCGGCTTCAAGACAGCCTTCCGCGCCGTCTATGAGCACGGAACCGGCGGCCCTGTCATCGGTATCCTCTGTGAATACGATGCCCTGAAGGGCTTAGGCCACGGATGCGGCCATCACATGCAGGGCCCTTCCTGTCTGGGCGCCGCCATTGCCCTGAAAAATGCAGGGCTTAAGGAACCCTTCAAGCTGGTGGTCTATGGAACACCGGCGGAAGAAACCTTAGGCTCTAAATGCGAGATGATCAAAAACGGCTGTTTTAAAGAGCTGGATGTGGCATTTATGATGCACGGTGCTCCCAATACCTGCACTGATGTAAAATGTCTGGCCCAGAACAGCTACACCGTCACCTTTAAAGGCAAACGGGCCCATGCAGCCCTGGCTCCTGACAAAGGAAAAAGCGCCTTCGATGCTCTGTTGGTAGCCTTCAATGGAGTGGAATTTCTGAGAGAACACGTGCCGGATGATGTGAGAATGCACTACACCGTGGAGGAGCTTCCGGGGCCTGCCAACGTGGTGCCCGCAAAGGCTGTAGGTGACTTCTCCATCCGCTCTTTCTCAAAGACCACCTTGGAGCAGGTGTCGGAACGCTTCTTAGATATCGTAAAGGGAGCCGCCCTGATCGCCGGCGTTGCCTATGAGGTAGAAAAGGGAACCACCTTCTTCAACAAGATTCCCGTCCTGCTTCTCAACGATCTTCTCATGGACAATGCAAAGCTTGCCGGAGCTCCCCAGCTTGCTCCTCCCCGTGAAAAGACAGGCTCCACGGATTTCGGCAACGTCATGTATGAGATTCCCGGCTCCTGCATCCGGGTGGCATTTGTTCCCGATGGAACGGCGTCCCACTCCCAGGAGTATGTAGATGCAGGGAAAAGCGATGCGGCTCACAACTGTATCATCTACGGAGCCAAGGCCATCGCCGGAGCCTCCTATGACCTGATTGCCACGAAAGGCCTTATGGACAAGGTGAAAGCCGAATTTGCAGAGAGTAAGAAGAAAAACGCATAAAAAACTGCTTTTTGATGTAGAGCTTTTTTGTGTTGTAATAAATGTGTAGGATAGCGGCAATGACCAGCTATTGTGGTGTTGAAGCAATTAGCTGTGTCGGTATGCAGTCGATTGCAGAGCCTGGCCTTGGGTTATGTGATAACCTCAAACCGAATAGGTTCTTCAGAACTGAATGAAAACGCATTTTAAAGGGCCTTGGATTTCAAGGCCCTTTATCATTTTCAAAGGATTGGATTATATATGGACTTACTAAAGAAATCTGCATTAGCATGTAATATTACTTAACAGACTGATAATTCAAAAAGCTAATGCCAGCAATAACAATACGGCTACTTCATCATCTCCTCCATCCGATCCGCCAGCTCCCCTGCCGATATAGGCATCTCCTTCGGGTAATTGCAGATATATTTGGGATATCTGCTGTCCTTTAATCCTTCTATCAGAATAATATCCGCCTCCTCAAATGCCTGAAAAAGCATAGTCTCCTCCGGCTCCTCACATCTTTTAGTCACCATAAACCGTCTGGACGAGTACACTGCCGTTCCGTAAGCTCCCGCTTTCTGGAACCGATAGCTGTCGGTGCCGGGCACATCGCTTTCAAAGTCATGACCATCATGTTTGATCACTGCCACCTGATACCCCCGGCCGGTCAATTCGGGAATCAGCTTGGTAATCATGGTAGTCTTGCCTGTATTTTTGTAGCCGCTGACAGCAAAGATAAAAGGCTTTTTCCCTGAAATCTTCTTTTTCTCCGCCTTCTTCACTTCCACCAGATTAGTGTGCTGGGGGTTCCCCTTGGCATATGCCGTAGGCCGAAGAGATGTGAGAACATTTATGGAGCCCGCCCTGTCTGTCCCATCCTTGTCAGGCTTATACCATGCACCCTGAGAGAGAGCCGTGACCCCCTCCATAATCCGGTCTGTCACCTTCACGGGAATCCGGATACATCCTCTGTCATTCCACACCAGGGCCTCGTCCCCATCCCCAAGACCTCTTGCCCGGGCATCCTTTTCATGGATCCACAGCACCTGAGGGTCTATCTTATCCATGGCGCGGTTGTTATCATGGATGCTGTGGCACCTGCGTTTCGTATGCCAGCCTGTAAGCTGGAGGGGATACCGCAGGGACAAAGGGTCCTGAGGGCCTTCCGGCGGCTCCACATACCGGGGAATAGCCGGGACAAACTCCTTATAGCTTGTCCTGTAGATCTTGGGGGAAAAGATCTCGATCCTCCCGCTCTCTGTAGGAAAGGGATAGGCGTCAGGGTCTTTCCTCTCCTTTTCAAAAGCAATTACCTCCGGATTGTTCTTATACCGGTAAATTCCCTCCTAGTATAATAATGATATAGCCACAAGAGCTATAAAGTTAATAAGTTACAAGGTCATATCTGATGAATAACTGAAGGAGGGTTCCCCTTCCATCAGAAGTTATTGAT
>CAJSZV010000059.1 GCA_910574345.1 Clostridiaceae bacterium
AATAACTTCTGATGGAAGGGGAACCCTCCTTCAGTTATTCATCAGATATGACCTTGTAACTTATTAACTTTATAGCTCTTGTGGCTATATCATTATTATACTAGGAGGCGTTATCATGCCAGGCTATGTGATAGGTAATTTTTTTGTTTATTCTGTAATCAATGCGTTCACGCCGGGGCCGGGTAATATTCTGGCTTTAAATACCGTGACGAATTATGGATGGAAGAAAGGGGCTCCCCTCTTTTTCGGTATATTCTCCGGGTATTATGTGGTGCAGATGATCTGTGCGGTATTTGTCTATGGGGTGAGTACGCTGCTGCCGGAGGTGCTGGGGGTAATGAAGTATGTGGGAGCTGCTTATATCCTTTGGTTGGCAGTCCATATTGCTGTGAGCCGTCCGGATGGAGATGGCGGAGAGAAATCGGCTTCTTTTTTAAAAGGGTTCATTCTGCAGTTTGTGAATGTGAAGATCTATCTTTTTGGGATTACGGCATTGACCGGATATGTGACGAACTACAGTACGGCTCTGCCAGTATTGGTTTTCTTTGAATTTGTGATAGCGACGATTGGAACGGTTGCTACATCTGCGTGGATTGGTACAGGGCTGGCGATCCAGAAGGTTTACCTGCGGCATTACCGCCTGATCAACATCATTCTTGCTGTCACTTTATTGGAATGTGTATACAGCATATTGAAATAAAGGCTTGTGGATATGGAGATGTCTTTCAGAAATTTAGATAGATATGGAGGAGATTTTTATGAGAGATGAAACAAAATGCCTGCACGCCGGTTATACACCCAAGAATACGGAGCCAAGGGTGGTGCCGATTGTGCAGAGTACGACTTATGTTTATGATTCCACGGAGGATGTGGCGGCGGTTTTTGATGACCCGATGAAGTCGCTGATCTATTCCCGGTTTGGAAATCCTACGGTGATGGCGGTTGAGGACAAGATTGCGGAACTGGAGGGTGGAGTTGGGGCTATGTGTACCACATCTGGTCAGGCGGCTGTGCTGCTGTCGCTGCTTAATATCTGTGATTCGGGCGACAGTTTTATTAGCCTGACTGAAATATACGGCGGTTCCGTGAACCTGTTTTTTTATACGCTGAAAAGGCTGGGGATTGAGTGTATCTATATTGACAAGAACGCATCGGATGAGGAGATCAATCAGGCATTTAAGCCAAACACGAAGGCGGTATTTGGGGAAACACTTGCAAATCCTGCGCTGACGGTTTTAGATATTGAGCGTTTTGCAAATATTGCACACCGCCATACAGTGCCGCTGATTGTGGACAATACGTTTGCTACTCCGGTGCTGTGTAAGCCTTTTGAATATGGGGCGGACATTATTGTCCATTCCACGTCAAAATATATGGACGGTCATGCAGTGCAGATTGGCGGGGCGATTGTGGACAGTGGAAAGTTTGACTGGATGTGTGGGAAATTTCCGGGGCTGACGGAGCCGGATGAATCCTTCTGAACCTTGGGCTGGAGACACTGGCAGTGCGGATGAAGCAGTATTGTGAAAATGCGCTGGCTGTTGCCAGGTATCTTGAAAAGTCAGGATATGTGGAACATGTGAATTATCCGGGACTGGAAAGCGATGAGGATTACAGTCTGGCAAAGAAGTATCTGAAAGTTTGTCGATGATATGAGCAAAATAGAAGGGGATGTACTCCTTTGTGTGGGAAAGTATGTGATTGATGCAAAATCAATCATGGGAATTTTCGGCTTAGAGTTGTCAAAACCATTGCGACTTGAAATTGAGGACTGGAAAGAAGAGTATGCGGCAGTTATTGAAAGATATTTGCGGCAGTAAGCGATAGCTCTGATTGCCAAAAGAAAATTGCTGGAAAGAAAAAAACGTAAATTTACGATTACATCTGCCGGGGAATATTTTTACAGAAAAAGCCTTGTTTTGATTGCTGATTACGAACGGATGTGCCAGGAGGCATCCGGACTTTCCAGTCAGGATCAGGCATCTTTGGCAATTGGTTATCTGCGCAGCTGCAGTGGGCAGGAATTTCAGCTTGCCCTGGAAGAATTTTCTGCCAGATATCCGGATGTTCTGGTAAAAATCGTATATGGAAACCATGAGGAACTGTACGAACTGCTGCGGGATGGCAGTGCAGACTGAAAAATCCGGTCCGTCCATCAGCCGGATTCCACTTTTCCGGGGAGATTCCCCAATCAGACGCAATTATTGTGCGTTCTGGAAGAAAGACAATTCCGGCTATTATGTGGAAGCGTTTGCAGAGATGTTGAAAAGTAAATTTGAATAAAACGATAATTCTTATGGCTGCCCTATAAAAACAGGCAGCTTTTTCATATTAGTTTTTCTCTAAAAATTTATGGTGAATTTAGATTATCTCTTTAGAAGTTCGTATATGTCGGTATAGCCCGTATTTTCGGGCTTTCCCGGCATTTTAGATATGGGGAGAAGTTCACATATACCTTTATAACTTCTTAGGTTTTCCCTCTGGGTAGTAGTAAAAGAAGTAGTAAATCCGTCTGCGGCTATGCTGCAATCAGCCTTTCCATTTCAGCCTTTGCGGAAGCGAAAGTTGCGTGTGCGTAATAGTTCAGCGTCATGGTGATGTTGGAATGTCCCATGATATACTGTAACGCTTTCGGGTTCATGCCCGCATTGGCTAAGTTGGTGCAGAATGTATGGCGCAGGGTGTGGGGTGTCATTACTTTGGGTAAGGCTTCCTCATGGCACTTGTTGTACTTCTTCGCAAGCCCCCGGAACATGGTAGCATAGTTCACATTCGTTTTCGGGCAGCCGTCCCGGTTAAGGAAAAGGAAATTGCTGTAAGCGTCAATGGTGATCTTCTTCGCTCCCTTGCGGTTCTCCAACACGCGCCCCAACGCTTCATACACTTTTTCACTCATTGGAATTTGTCTGATACCGCTTTGTGTTTTGGGCTTCTCTATGTAGTAGCCTGTTTCCGCGCTCCGTAAAAGCTGGTGGTCTACATTGATCACCCGGTTTTCAAAGTCAAGGTCAGTTTCAGTCAGCCCGCAGAGTTCGGAAATCCTAAGCCCCGTCCCCAGCAGTATGATAACCTCGTCACGGTATTTCTGATAGACGCTATCACTTTGCATAAAGGATAAAAGGCTTTCTTCCTGTTCTCCTGTGAGGGGTACTTTCGGCTCTGTGTCGTCCTCGATCACGGTGTTTAGCTGGAAGTCAAAGGGATTTTTCCTTATGCAGTCGTCCTGTATCGCTGTGTAAAAAGCAGCTTTCAGAGAACGCTTGTCATTGCTTATGGTCTTATAGGATATTCCCTTTTCTTTCATGCGCAACGCCCATTCTTTCGCGTCGGACAGCTTAACACTGTCAATGGGGCAGGAACCAAGTTTATCCGCTTCCAGCAGCTTCATCAGCCGTTCGCGCCCCTTTGTGGTGTTATGCCTTACGTTCCCCCGGTGGCGGTTCTGCTTCGCGTAAAGCTCGCAGACGGTCATTTTCTTTCCAATCGTGTCTATCCCGTCGTCAAGGTCTTTCTGTATCTCTTTTTCCTTTTCTCTAAGGGATATGTCGTCACGTTTCCCGGCTGGGGTCTTGTCCGTAGGCACTAACTTCCACGCATAGACAAATTGCACTTTACCAAAAGTATCGGTATATTTGTAAGCATATCTCCCGTCTTTTCTCTGGCTCTCTCCCGAACGCAAAATGCGGTTTTTATTATCACGTCTTTTCTCCGACATTGTTTTTGCTCCTTTCCGTGTCGGAAAGAGCCTTGATATGCCTAAACTTATTATAGCACATTCAAGGCTCCTTTTCACTATCTTTTTCGCTAAATCGCGTCCAGTGTGTCAATAATCTTTTCAAACTGTTTCCTCTTGATCTGAATACGGTTGCCGTTCAAGAATATCCAGCTCGCCGTGGGGTTTTCTTCTGCAAGTTTCCGCAGCTTGTTTTCCCCAATGCGGAAATATTTTGACGCTTCCTCAATGGTAAGCGTGTATTTTTCCCAAATAGGCACATCAACATTGTTCATTTTTATAAATCCCCCTTTCAAAAATGGGTAAAAGGTTAATAGTGAAAAGGGGCTGTGATCGGACGGTTAATAGCGTAACCTCACGGGAGTTTCACCCCTGCATGGTTCTCATGCAGCCCTACCCATTGCCTGCGACGCTTTTAACGCTCGGACTGTGGCGGTAAGGGAGTATCATTATATATCCTGCGCTGTCGTCGCCCGCAAGCTGCTAAACTTGCTCCCCGGCGCGGTGTTGATCGCTCGGCTGTCCCGGCGGGAAAAAGAAAACCCCGCCGGGATAGCGTCATGGCGCACCCGCCGTATGGCTCGGCGCAAAAGGGACGTATCCGATCTGCCCTATGCTGCGCCGCCGTTATCTTGCGCCGCTTTCTTTGTCAAGGTGCTGGAAAGGTTCTGCCGGGACGGGCAGCGGAAAGGGGTTCGCCGCCTGTCCTAAATCAGCTT
Source organism: Clostridiaceae bacterium (assembly GCA_910574345.1). Taxonomy (GTDB): domain Bacteria; phylum Bacillota; class Clostridia; order Lachnospirales; family Lachnospiraceae; genus UBA3402. The sequence continues at coordinate 4,453 of CAJSZV010000059.1, forward strand.
AAACCTCAAATGAAAGGACAGCCCGCATGAGCCGTGACCGTAAACGGTCGCGTATGTCATCGTCTATGCCCCAATAGGTATTGCCGCGCTCGTCGCGGAGCTTACGCATAGACAGGGACGCTATGTAGCTTTCGTAGTGCTTGACGACAATCGCCATAGCTTCCGGGTCGCCCTTTGTTGCGGCTATGATTACCGGGTAAGGCAGTAAGCCGCTTTCAGCATTGTCATTGTTGCTAACCTTTGTAATCATAGGCGCGTTCCTCCAAATAGCGTTTTAACAGCTTTATAGAGCTTGTCCGGCGGGTCTGTACTGTTGTCCTCGGAATGTTGCAGTATGTCGCAATTTCCCGTTCGCTCATATCAAAGAAATAATACAGCAGTACCGTTTCCCGTTTTTCGTCCGGCAAACTGTGCAGGGCTTCGGCAAGTAGCTTTGCAGTAATTTCCTTGCCGCCGATAACGAAAGACTGTTCCGCTTCATCATCTGCAAAATACTCGTCGCAGACGTAAAGCCTGTTTTCTTCCTCCGGCGACAGATCGGAAAAGGTAATTTCGCGTAATTGCCGCTGCTTTGTGTCCCTGTGGGCGTTCATAGCTTCATTCTTCAACACCCGCTTGCAAAAGCCATTAAAAGCACAACGGATTTGCCATTGGGTACGATTAGGTTCGTTCATGTTCTCACCTCCTTTCGCTGCCGCGAAAGCGGGTGATTTTTTCTGATGTCCCCTTTCGTAAACCCTCAAACCATAAAAATTAAAATTGGACGTTGATTTCGGGGAATTTCTCAAAAAAAGTTTTGAGAAAATACAAAATGCGCCCGTCTGTAAAATACAGACGGACGCAAAGGAATTGTAAGCAGTATTCAGTTGATTAGACAGTTCATATTCGTGGGTAGAATTTCCCCCGGCGGTGGACGGGCTTTTTTTGATATGTCAATGACCGTCGGATTTTGTCGATAGGGTATGTGCTTCATGGCGGCTACCTCCTTTAGCCGCCGCTTTTAACAGTGAAACCGCGTCATTCCTTGAGAAGATAAAAAGAAACGGCGGCTTTGATCTCTCAAAAGCCGCCGTGTAAAAATAGGCGTGTAAAAATACCTCTGCTGTACGACGGCTTTTTTTCTTTTGCCGTCGTGCGGCAGACAAATAAATTTATTCGTTCAATTTATTATTCAAATGTTTGCTGCTATTGTCAGATAGATAAAGAAGATAAAAAAAGCAACATATAAAGAGCTAAGTATTAGAGCTGCTTTTGCTGTGGGTGTTCGGGTATTTTTGTTTTTCATCAAGTAGATTGCGAACACAAATCCAGCAACAATTATTAACGCATATACAGCAAAAATAATGTAAGTCCATGGGGCGATCATGCCAATTTTTAGTCGTCGAATAATGAACAACGTTAGCGGAAGTATACTCACACCCAAAGAAAGTTTATCTATGTTTTTTTTCATTCTTCCACTCCTTTACCCGGCTACTATATCCGCTTTTTTTAAATGACGTGTAGCCAAAACAATGAATATTACAGTATATATAATTATCATTGGTACAAATGTGACTATACTTTCAACTGGTAAATTTTTGTCCTGTGAAGATAAGCCAAGAATGATTTGTGAGTAAGGAAACATACTGCTTAAACCAACAATATGAAACGCTAAACCCACAATGCTAAGACAAACTGCTAAACCTACTGGAACAGCAAAGCTCCGTATCCGCATAGACAAATAAAGTTGTACTGCTCCAACACTCAAAGCGGAAAACCAACCCATAAAAAGCCACCACACCATATTGATAGGAACAGGCTGTGTGAAATGAAAAATAAATTTCCCTACAATCAATACAAATATCATCAAAAGAGCCTGTGCTATTAGGATAGATTTTGCCAGTACAGCCAGCTTTGCAATAAAGACTGTTGGACGGGAAAGCGGCGTAGTCATTAAACTATTCCAATTATGGTTTGTATGCTCCAACCTCCATAAGTAGGAAGCGCAAATCGCAATTAGGATAGGAAAAAAGAAATATCCATAAAACAATCCTGTTTGTAACCAAAGTTGCTGCCATACCGCACCGTCATATAAATTTGCAGAAGCATTGATACCGTAAATAATTGCGCCAATCATGGCAGTTAATAGGGGCAGAATAATAACGGCTACCCATATATTAGAATGGCGGCTTTTTATGTTTTCTGCGCGAATTGCATTGATAAGCATTTATATCCCTCCTCTAATATTCATATTTTTGAAACTTTCTTTGAAAGAAAGCAAATGCAATCAAGCCAGCAACAAACAAAATAGTAAGTGGAATAAAATTGATATTCTGCACAATCAGTTCACTTGATTGTAAATTGCCGGAAGAATTATTTTGCCCTAACACCATTAACTCCGCATAATTTCCCCATATCAAAACATTTCGGATACCCGCAGGCAGTAGCGTTGAAATAAATCCTATTAAAGCTCCTATCATACCAATAGACATTGGAATAAGCTGATTAGCGAAAACAAGTGAGAAAAACACTTGAATGATAACTACAACAAAAGTAACCATAATTGTTCCCACGGTGTAATCCAATAAAGTCTTAACAGGTAATGGCTGCACAATCCTAACAGCATTTCCATAAGCAACGATAACAAATACTTGTATAAGGATAGCTGTCAACATAAGAGCTGCTACAAGAGTAAACTTACATAACCAGATAGTGTTTCGGCTTTCATTGTTGCACTCTAAGAGTTTCCATGTGTTTCCTTTATGCTCCATGTCGCAAATCCTACTGGCGACAACTGCCGCCAACATAGGGAAAAATAAACCATTCATAGCGGCGGGACCGATAATCAAATCTTCCCAAGCCGGTGCGTTTGGGTCAGAAATCATGCTAAGGAAGTTACTGTTATTCCCATAATTAGAGAAAATAAAGAGCAACTCCATACCAAGGATAAGAAAAAAGGTCAAAAATACTTTTCTACGTTTTAATTTGTATAATTCAAGACATAAATATTTCATTACAAAGTCAGCTCCTTTCCCGTAAGAGTAAGGAAAATATCTTCCAAACTTTCCCTATGTTCTTCTACGCGATAAACAGAAAGATTATTGGAACATAACTCCCGCACAACTGCACCTGTCTGTTCATCAGTCAATGCTCCAAGCTGTAAACCGTTAAGCGTTCTTTGCGGATTGAGTTTTGCAAGAAAGCGATAAGCTGTATCGTCATCACTGGTTTTCAATATAATTTGTGGTTTTCGTTGTTCATCAAGTACGGACATTCTTTCTTGAAATATCAGACTACCTTGATTGATGATACCAATAACCGTAGCCATTTGGTCAATCTCGCTTAGAATATGACTTGAAATCATTACGGTCATGCCGTATTTTGAGGGTAGCGTCTTAATGAGTCCCCGCATTTCTTCTATTCCCGCAGGGTCAAGACCGTTTGTCGGCTCGTCCAAAATCAAAAGTTTGGGTTCTCTTGCTAATGCCATTGCAATGCCAAGCCGCTGCTTCATACCAAGAGAATAATTTTTCACTTTTTTATTCATTTGGTTTTCTAAGCGGACAATGTGGATAGCTTCGTCAATGTTTTTTTGAGGCAAGTCAAGAAGTCTGCGAATAAGCTCCATATTCTCATGTCCGGTTAAATGCCCATAATAAGACGGGGCTTCGATCAATGAGCCGACGGATTGTAAAATACCCTTTCGGTTTTTTTCATTAAAGAGCTTGCCCATAATCTCAATCGTCCCGCTGGTAGGCTTAACAAGACCAAGTAGCATTTTCATTGTAGTAGACTTACCAGCACCATTCGGTCCAAGAAATCCGTAAATATCGCCCTCTTTGACACGAATATCCAAATCTTGAACACGGTAAACACCGTCATATTCTTTTGATAAATTTTCTGTTGCAATAATCATTTTTTTACTCCTTTCCTAAGCTGCTTACAGTATATAACCCTTACCTTGCGTTACATTGGAGAGAACCTTGATTTTACCTTGATTTTTATGGGTACATTCGCAAACGTGAAAAAATATGGTATAATATAATAAATGAAAGGAAGTGAGCCTATGAACACGATCAAAGACAAAACTATTCTTTTAGTTGATGATGAACCAGCAATTTTGCAGATGTGCAAATCTATTTTGAAAGAGAATGGTTTTGAAAATATATTAACGGCAAACACGGCTCTTAGTGCATTGGAAAAAATGAGCGTAAAGCCGGATATGGCAGTTTTAGACGTAATGTTGCCGGATATGGATGGCTTCACGCTGGCAAAAGCTATCCACGAACAAAATATAATTCCTATCCTTTTTTTAACAGCAAAAGGGGAAATTAAAGACAAATCGAAAGGTTTTGAAGTCGGGGCGGATGATTATATAGTAAAGCCGTTCATTGCACAAGAATTTGTATGGCGTATCACGGCAATTTTGCGACGCACTTATAAAGAGGGTGAGGAAACCAGCTTTTTATTAAATTCTTGCAAGGTGGATTTAGAGCAAGCCGAGGTTTACAGAGAAGGACAAGAGCCAGTTACACTTACAGCAAAGGAAGTTGAAATCCTTAAAAAGTTGTATGCTAATGCTGGACGGATTGTAACTTTAGGAGCATTATGTCAAACTGTTTGTGGCGACATATATATCGGCTATGAAAAAACTCTTATGTCACATATTCGACATATCCGGGAAAAGATAGAAGAAGAACCTTCTTCGCCAGTTTCTTTAATTACAGTAAAAGGAATTGGCTACAAATTGGTCTTAAAGGATAAAACAAGGTAAACCTATGAATAATGTTCAACGATTTTTCAAGAGATATGTTTATTCCAGCGTAAGGCTGTTTTGTTTTTTCATATTTGTAAATATTGCTCTCTTTATTGCACTAACAGTAATTTCCGGCAGTCAAGGCAGTCATAGCCCTACGCAACTTTTGGAAGCTATTACAGAAGATTTACAACAGAGTGCAAGCAGTTATGTACTTTCGGATAATACGATTGCGAAAATGGAACAAGAAAACGTATGGTGTATGATGATAAGCAACGAAAGCGGTAATGTTCTTTGGAATTACAAATTACCGTCGGAGTTACCTCAACATTACACACTGGGCGATGTAGCAGAAATGACACGGTGGTACTTACAGGAATATCCTGTATTTGTGTCAAATCAATCAGACGAATTGTTGGTTATTGGTTATCCGAAAGACAGTTTTTGGAAAATATCTGCCTACAAAACGTTTGCAAGCATTAAAATAGATATTTTGGGGTTAGTTTCTCTTTTTCTACTGAATATTGTGATTGTGTTAATTTTGTTTGTCCATAATAGCCGTAAGGTAGAGAAATCCATTAAGCCTATTTTGACTGGTATCGAAGAAATATCCGCAGGAAAAAATACGCAGTTAGTCGAACATGGAGAATTAGCAGAAATCAATACAAAGTTAAATAAGGTAGCAATCACATTGCAACAACGGGATATGGCACGGGCAAACTGGATCAGCGGTATCTCACATGATATTCGCACCCCGCTATCTATGGTATTGGGATATTCCAGTAGCTTAGAAACAAATAATACACTGAATGCAGAACAGCAAGAAAAGGTTGCTGCTATCCGACAACAAGCAATTAAAATCAAATATCTTATCGAAGATTTGAATTTAACTGCAAAATTGGAATATGATATGCAGCCGTTACGGGTGGAAAAAATCCACCTCGTCGAATTGGCTCGCCAAGTTGTTTGTGAATTTTTAGACAGCAATCTTGATAACTCTTTTTCTATTGATTTTATAACTGATAGCGATAGCGAACTGCTTTATATAAATGGCGATGAAACCTTATTGAAAAGAGCAATTACAAACCTTATCCAAAACAGTATAGGGCATAATCCAAGCGGTTGTGAAATTACGGTTGCAGTCTCATGTAACAATCAAAATGCTACGGTTATTATTGCTGATAACGGCATAGGTATACCTGCCCAAAAGTTGAAGGAATTAAATACTAAAACACATTATATGGAAAGCACCGACGAAAAACTAAATTTACGTCATGGTTTAGGGATGCTTTTAGTACGACAGATAGTTGACGCTCATCATGGAGTTATAAAGATAGAAAGTAAGCCACAAGAGGGATTTAAGACAACATTAACCTTTCCACAATGATTTTTTTAGCGGTAGCCTTTGAATAGGTTACCGCTAATAATATGCTCTATTTTGGCTAATGACAGGTACTGTGTAGACATATTCAAAAAGAAATAGGAACAGTAAAATGTAATAGGGTGAATGAATATGGCAAAAAGACCAGTACCACGATATGACTTTAAGGCTTTTGGGGCAGCAATTAAGGCGGCAAGGACAGGGCGCAAGGAAAGCCGCAAGAAAGTAAGCGACGAAATGTTTATCTCGCCGCGCTACCTTGCGAACATTGAGAACAAGGGGCAGCACCCAAGTTTGCAGATATTCTTTGAGCTTATGCTCCGCTACAATATATCCGTAGACCAGTTCCTTTTGGAAACGCCGCCGGAGAAGAACACGCAGCGGCGGCAGCTTGACGCGCTCCTTGACGGTATGAGCGATATAGGCATACGGATTGTGACCGCAACGGCAAAAGAGATTTCCGAAGTCGAAAAAGAGGGCGAATAGGAATGTCCGGCTTAAAACTGAACAGGATTTAGAAAGCGTTGTAATCTTTTTTGAGATTGCAGCGTTTTTCTTTTGTGGAAGTCCGTCATTTTAGCTTTTTTTAGTGTTGTAGGTAATAGGAAGAACTTTCGTAGCAAGCATAGGAAAAGAGTACCCTTTTCCGTATTTCTGCCCGCCCGGTCGGTCAGAAATTGCTTGTTGGGAAGTGTCCCAAACCCTCTAAGAGAACGGAAAGGAGCGAAAAACCATGAACGGACGCAAAAGGACAATACAGGTCAAATTCTATGTGACAGAGGAAGAAAGGAAACTGATTGAGGAAAAAATGAAGCTCGTCCCCACAAGCAACATGGCGGCGTATCTGCGCAAGATCGCCATTGACGGGTACATTATCCAAGTAGACCACACGGACATAAAAGCAATGACAGCGGAGATACAGAAGATCGGGGTCAATGTCAATCAGATCGCACGTCGCGTAAACGCGACGGGAAACGCCTACAAAGAGGATATAGAGGAAATCAAGGGGGTGCTTGCGGAGATATGGCGGTTACAAAGATTAAGCCTGTTAAAAGCACTCTAAGCAAAGCCCTTGACTATATCGAAAACCCGGACAAGACGGACGAAAAAATGCTCATATCCTCTTTCGGGTGCAGCTATGAAACGGCAGATATTGAGTTTGGCTATACCCTCTCGCAAGCGCGGGATAAGGGCAACAACTTAGCCTTTCACTTGATACAGTCCTTTGCTCCGGGAGAAGTGGACTATCAGAAAGCCCATGAGATCGGGCGGCAGCTTGCCGACGCGGTAACAAAGGGGCAGCATGAATATGTACTTACGACACACATTGACAAGGGGCATATACACAATCACATTATTTTCTGCGCGGTCAACTTCGTAGATCATCACAAGTATGTTTCCAACAAGCGGACGTATTACGGCATACGGAACATGAGCGACAAGCTGTGCCGGGACAACGGGCTTTCCGTCGTCGTCCCCGGTAAGGGCAGCAAAGGAAAAAGCTATGCGGAGTACCAAGCGGAGAAAACCGGGACAAGCTGGAAAGGCAAGTTAAAGATCGCCGTGGACGCGCTCATTCCCCAAGTGTCCAGTTTTGAGGAATTATTGCAGCGGTTACAGGCGGCGGGCTATGAGATCAAGCCGGGAAAATATATCTCATGCCGCGCACCGGGACAGGAACGCTTTACCCGTCTAAAAACCCTCGGCGCAGATTATACAGAGGAAGCCATAAAAGAACGGATAGCGGGCAAGCGCACCCGTGCCGCCAAAGCTCCAAAGGCAGAACGCAAAGGAGTTAATCTTCTCATTGACATTGAGAACAGTATCAAGGCGCAGCAGAGCCGGGGCTATGAACAGTGGGCGAAAATCCACAATCTGAAACAGGCGGCAAAGACTATGAACTTCCTTACCGAAAACAAGATTGAACAGTACGCCGATCTGCTTACCCGGATAGAGGAAATCGCCACGGCAAGCGAACAGGCGGGGGACAGCCTAAAGGAAGCGGAAAAGCGTCTTTCGGATATGGCGTTGCTCATTAAGAATGTCACTACCTACCAAAAGACAAAGCCCCTCTATGAAGCCTACCGCAAAGCCCGGAATAAGGAGAAATACCGGGCAGAGCATGAACGGGGTATTATCCTCCATGAAGCGGCGGTAAAAGCACTAAAGGCGGCGCAGATCGGCGGCAAGCTCCCCAGCGTCCCCGCCCTGCAAGCAGAGTATGAAAAGCTCCAAGCGCAGAAAGAAAGCCTTTATGCCGACTATGGCAAGCTGAAAGAACAGGTACAGGAATATGACATTATCAAGCGGAACATAGATAGCATTTTACAGGCAGAGAAGCAGCCGGAACGGGAGAAAGGAAAGGAACGGGAATAATTATGAAAATCGTTGATATTACACCATGTTACAGAATAACATTAGAAAATGGCAGCTATGGAATGGAAACCTATATTGACGCAGATAGTAAACTGCAAATTACTTTTGAGGACGGAAATACACTTACTGGCTATATAGAACGTGTGGAATATGGGACTTATCCCGATGAAAATGATACTCTGATTATAAGGGTAGAGGACGGGGAACTTTATATCTTAGTGGGAAACCGAATAAAGGATATAAAAGAACTGTCCGAATAAAAAGAAAGCCGGGACGCGGCAGCTATCAGATAGCCACCGCGCCCCGGTTTTCTCATGGGTGCAGAGATTGGATTGTTACGCAATAGAACGCCATTTTGAGGGTTAAAGGTATAAATCCCTTGCCGCCTTATTTTCCCACCCGGAAAGCCGCATAAATCAAGGCTCATTTCGCCCCTATCGCGTCACATTCGCCCGTAGCTTCCTCATGCGCTCGGCGGTCTGTCTGCGGGTGATACGTTTCCGGCAGTCCGGGCAGTAGATCGCCCGGTTAGAGCTGGACGCAAAAGGTAAGCCGCACACGCTACACCGCCGCATATCCTCCGCATGGTAAAGCTCGGCGTACAGCTCCTTATCTGCGGGCAGTACCGCAATGCGGAACCATTTACAGAGCAGGGAATAGGAAATAAGCTGCGGACATACGCACTCGTTCCCGTCGTCCAGCAAGATACAGTTTCCACTATCATAATTGCAGCAAGTCCGGCGCACAAGGGCGTTGACTTTCCGGCTTTGGGGCGGCGTTAGCCGCTTAATGTCGCTCATACCTCGTCAGCGGGGTAAAGGGCAAGCCCCGCAAATTCCGCTTCGGTCATGCGCCCTACTTTGGCAAGGGTGCGGGCGGCAAAGTCCCGCATTTCCCCCTCCATAAAGGGCAGCGCGGCGTTCATAGCCACCAAAAGCCCCTCCTTGCTGCCTGTCATGTAGATACTCAAAAGGTTGGTTTCCTCAACCGTAAAATTATTATATGTGTTCATGCTCATACCTCCAATCCGTGATTGTTTGTTTTCGCCGCCGCTTTCTTCGGGGCGGTTCTCTTTTTGTCCTGTGCAAGCTGCGCCCGGACAGAGGGGCGGGGCTTCCTTATCTGTCTGTCCCGGTTCTCGTCCTTGCCGATCAGCGCGTATGTGCCGTAGCTGTTCTTGATTTGTGAGAAAGCAAGGGTCTTATAGGGCAGCATGGAGAAAAGGCGTTCTGTGTCCTTTGTAGAAGCAAGCCGCATAAAGGACGGGGACAGCTCCACCATGAAATGAGATTTATCCGGGCTGTTGGGGGCAGACAGCTTTTTCATGTCTGCCACAATGCGCCGCGCTTCCCGTTCGATCATGCCCTCATGCAATGCGGCGATATGCTCCTTAAAATCCCCCGGTTTCAGTTTATCCCGGCTTTCCTTTTCCTCCCGTAACAGGAATTGCAGGGCTTCCGGGTTTTGGGGCTGTACCTCGAAGCGTTCAAACTTCCCAAGCTGGGGGTCGGGATAACCGTCAAAGCGTCGGTCTGCGGGCTGCTCCCGCGTCCCATGCTCATACACAAGCGTCACCGTCCCGGCTGCAAGGGTATCATTCTTGACGCGCTCATAGTGCTTTTCATAGTCCAGCTCATACAGGTTGCCCTTGATCTTCCCGCCCTCTGTCCCGGTCAGCTCCACGGCATACGCAAGAATAGAGTCGCGGCTCTGCTCCTTGTAGTAACGCCATGTATTGTGCGGGGCGGTATCGCTGATGAAAACGTCACGCTCCCGGAAACAGTACGTCCCAGACGGGCGGGAAAGCCACAAGAGGGTTTTATCCTCCTTGCTGGGGCTTGCCGCCTTTTCCGCAATGATCTGTTTGTCAATGTCAAAATCGCTCTGATAAAATCCCGTGTTCTGTTTCAGAATGGCTTCAAGGGAAGCCAGCACGTCCACATTTTCAAATTTATTCCGTTTCCCCATAGGGTCAGCTCCTTTCCAAGTCCTGCGACTTACTGATTATTCTAAAGCTTGGGAGCCACTAATTTAAAGCTTGAGAGCCACCCGAATCCAGTGTATTTAAAAGCTTGAGAGCCACCACTATATATTGTGGTCAGCCAAATATATTGCTT
>CAJSZV010000060.1 GCA_910574345.1 Clostridiaceae bacterium
CTTTGACTACAACTATATCTTGTATCTATAGGCGGCTCCCAAGCATTAAAATAAGAACAGATTTCAGGTGGCTCTCAAGCTTTAAATTAGTGGCTCCCAAGTTTTAGAATAATCAGTGTACTTTTCCACCGGTTTTCACGCGCTCCGGCTGGCGTCTTTTTTTCTGGGCCGCCTTGACCGTATCGGCTTTCACATTAAAAGCCGCAAACTTGTTGAACGACATGGAACCTTTTAAAGCGTTGATGTTCTCCACCGCTGCCCGGTTTTCACCTTAAAAACCGAACTTAAAACTTGTCAGCCTACACCGATAAATACAGACTTTATAAAATGGCCGTTTCTTGGCCTTTTTGCTGTTTTTAGGTAAAAAAATAATGCGTCGGGAGGCTTTCGCTTCCCTTCGCATTTAATATTAAACTTTTCATTTCACTTTGTTTCCAATAATATTCTTTGACTCACCGTTCCAGTAAATCTTCATGTCTTTCCCCATTTCTAAAGATGAAGTATATAGGATTGATTTTACCGAATTGGAATGGTAATATACTTCTAAAGCTGAAGTTTTAAGAAAAGAACCAAATTCTGTGAATTGGTTACAATAATTAAGGTATCTTTAACATATAGGAATAGTAGAAGGGAGATATATGGTGATGCAGAACGTGATCTGGGAAAAAATAGGAACCATTCTGAATATGCTGCACTGTGAGGATGTAAAAAGGGAAAGCTACCTCCATCTTCCGGAGGCCGATGAGGCATTAAGGCTTAAGAAAGAGGCAGAAAAGGACTATGGGGCTGTGCTGGACACTATCGCACCGGAACAGAGGAAGCTTATCGAAACCTATATTGACAGCCTGAACCATCAGGCCTTTATGGAAGAGCAGAAGGCATACTGTCAGGGATATGTTGACTGTATCCAGCTGCTTTCCGGGCTGGGACTCCTGAAAAGCAATCCGGATGTGGAAGGATTGATACAAAAGATCAAAAACTGATACCAGATATGAAATGGCTCGTTCCGGTGTATGGAATGAGCCATTTTTCAGATGTGCTTTCGGATGAAACTTGTCGGATTATGGAAATATCAGAATTTATCATACTTTTATCAGAAACGGTACAGATTTATTCGGTAGAATAGGTATCAGGTTCTGAAGCTGGACGCAGCAGGGCTTCTGCCGTTGCCAGCAATACCTGGAGCTGATGCTCATCACAATGGGTCAATAAGCGGAGCAGCTGCTGATATGTAGTGTTATGGGCATTCCCATTGGGATAGACATAATCATCTGCGGAGAGATTTAAGATCCGCATCGCGTTGCAGAACACCGGAAGGCTGGATGTATTTTTATACCGTTCCAGATCACCAAGATAAGCGGGGGACAGGCCAAGCTTCTCTGCCAGCTCTTTCTGGGTCCAGTGCCGGTCCATCCGGGCGTTCCTTATCATGGTAGCAAAAAGAGTTTTTGGAATATCCATGTTTATTCACCTCCATAAAGATAGTGTAATGCCCTATATAAGAAAAGTGAAAAGGGCAGGAACACAGATTAAAACGAGGGTTTAAACCGAGATATGCATGCAATCCCTTTTTCAGATAAAAAAACAGATTCTGGAGAAGGACATTTGCGTGCATATTTTTTGCTCCGGAATCGGTCAGGAGTGAGTATTGATTCTTAGATACAAGGCAGGCGGAAGGGTAAGCCGCCTGAGAGGGCTTCAGTTAAAAAAATCTTAGAAAATGTCATAGTATCAAACACCCTGAAATCTTGGGTAAAACCCTATATTAAAAATAAGGATAGAAACGATATTGCATTAAAATATGTCCAGTGGGCTTATAACTACACCACGGACACTTTTTATATGCTTCCAGGTTCTAGCGAAAGATGTTCTTCCGTTTTCAAATTTCTGACCATACGAGCCTCATCACCCCCCAAAAGTTAGTTTTATTACAGATACCGGATTCTTCTGGTATGATAACACGGCTCTGGCAAGAGGACCGCCGTATCAATGACCGGTTTTCTGCCTGAAGGCCAGGAAAACTAAAGTGTACCTTAAAAAGAAAATAGAGAAATTCTGTGATCCATTGGTCTGTCTTCTGGCCTATCTTCCAAAATCCTTCTCCATAATTCCCACAGAAAAGTAAAACAAGGAGTTGAGGACATCGTTATGGAATGCTCCTTGATTCTCATGACTTAGGACTGGAGGAGAGGGATGGGAATAAAAAAGGCTCCGGCGTGCTTTCTTGCTATGGAAAAACGGGCCATAGAGGACGGATTGTTCGTTGACTATGAGGCAATCACTGCGACCGTAAACTATTCGGCGGTGACCTGCACGGTATCGGAAAAACAGGGAAAGCGCAGGATCGTACGCATGGCAGCAGATAAAGAACTGCCTGTTGCCCAGCAATGCGCAGGGTATATGGCCTTATGCGACTATTACGGAAAAGATATGGAAGAAGCAGAGCAGGGCTGCGGAAGTAAGACCTAGGGAGAAAGCCTGTCGCCTGCACAGACAGAACAAAAAGCGCAATCAAGTCATGGCACCAGCGGGAGTACAGCCAGAGGTGGGGCGGCAGCCTCATCACAAACCACAACTGCCGACAGAAACAGGCAGACAGAAAAGGCGGCAGGAACCGCAGGAAATTCCTCATCCAATGCCGGAAAGACCCAGCAGCAGAATCCAAGGGACAGCGGCAGGGAGGCGGACGATTTTCAGGTTTTCGTAGGAAAATACAAGAACAGAAAGGATAACTGGATCTCGGACATGGTAAAGACAGCTGATGGGCGAAAGACCCTTTCCATGCTCTGTGATGAGACCAACCCCGGCTACGCCCTTCCAGAAAAGATTGTGGAGCTTACGGGAATCACCGATGATTTCCTGGCAGGAATGCCGAAAGAAGCAGAGGTGATCCACGAGATTGCCGGCTTTTTTAAGGGTATGCCGGTGATGGGATACAACAATATCCAGTTTGACGACCAGTTTATGGATGCCATGTATACGAGAAACGGATTGACTTTTGCGCCTCAGGAATCCATTGACATCTACAAAGTGGTAAAAGCGGTAATCCTTCCGGATGAGACCGTCAATTATAAACTTGGCGTCATCACGAAATATCTTGGTTTCGATGACAGGAACTCTCAGTTCCATAACGCGGAGGGAGACACTATGGCCACCCTTTTGGTAGCGGGCAGCTGTATTGACCGGTGCAGGGAAAAGTGCCGAAAATCGGCACAGCGGCTGATCCGGACAAAGGTCGTGCGGATCGCAAGGTGGGAGAACCTACGGAACCAGAGGCAGAAACGGATCTATGTGGAGACAGAGGATACCACAGTGTATTTTGACTGTCACACAGCCTATGTAAAGGAGCACAGGGGCAAAAGCCTGATGGACGGAAATTTAGACAAGGTGGAGGAGGAAATCCGGGAGTGTGTCCTCGGCCAGTACGGCAGAGAAGAAGCAGAAACTGATGGCGGAAAAGAAGAATCTTGAGGATTTCCAGAAAAAAGTGGAGCTTACCGGAGACGTGGAACGGTTCTGGTTTGACCTTAAGCCGGGGCAGTATCCGGACAGCAGAGCAATGCCATCTGTGGTCACCTTCCAGATCGAATTTGATGATGAGCTGGATGAGGCTCCGGGGATCCGAAAGTGGCTGCAGTGTTTCCTTCTGCCGGTGATTATGGGAATGGCGTCGGCCCTTCTGGCTCTGATCCGGAACGATATGAGGGAACTGCAAAGACCGTGCAGGAGGAAAGAAGAGGTTATACAGTCCCGATGGAAACAAGGAACGTACAAGAGAGAAGGAACCGAAAGAAGAGGAAGAATTTGACGCATTTGAAGCTTTATTTGAATTAAGGAAAGGAAACTGAACATGTTTGATAGAAGGGCAGAGTTTGAAAAGATTGAGGAACTGCTGAATCAGGTGCGAATCCAGTGCAACCGTGCCATGATTCCGTTTATATGGGTAGCCGCTGTTTCGGATGACGGGAAGCAGACCGGATACCAGGTAGCCATTGACGAAAACCGGAAAAGGGATTCTGGAGACAAGAAGTATGTCTGCAGCGCCCTGGTTCCCGGAAGCATGGAGGTTTCCCTTGCGGATGATAAGATCAAGGATATCGTCAAGGTATTGAACGGGTTCAAGGTGGTGCCCGGCGAGCCTCTGCCGGCGGTCAGCCCGGAGGATTTCTCCTATGGCAGCCGCATGGGAGATGGATGTGGTTATGAACGGGATGAAGAGGGTATCTACATAGGCACGCGGGAGAAGGATGAAACCTCAGGGGATTCCTTTATCGCCATTGATTTCAAACCCAATGGAGATCTGCCCGTCATTGATGAGGATTTTTCGTAACAGACAGGTCTGCAGGTTTTAAAAAGATTTTCGGTGGGGATGTGAAAAAAGTCCTTCCTGTGGTTCAAAAACAACGGTCTTCTGCAATATTCGGTTACTTTCCCGCAGAAAATGGTAACTTTTTTCACAGCCCTTTAAATGGTGGTACCTGCTTTATTATTTCCCGTTGGCGGGAAAGATGTTGTTCATAGAAGTGCGGTCAATGTACAAGCCAGCCGTATTCCCTGCGGCAATCAAGGATATATTCTACATAAACGATATCATCTTGTACCTGATAAAGGATCAGATACCACTTTTCTACAAACATCTTGTGATATTTGTTTTGGGGAATGTATGGTTCCTCAAAGAAGGGAAAACGCTGCGGGTTTCGGGAGAGTGAACCCATGGCGGTCATAAGCTGTTTCTTTTTTTCCGCTGCCGCCTCCTTGCTGACTTGTGCCATAAAACGGATGTGTGTTCCCAGCATCCTTTTGGCCCGGTCAGAAACGACAACTTTGTATGTTCTGTCTTTTGTCATATCTTATTCCTCTGCAATGATATCATCCAGATAAGTATCCAGCTCATCTAAGGTACACCCAGATCTGCCTGCCTGCCGGTCTTCTTCAACAGCAAGCAGTTCCTCACGAAGTTTCAGCATTTTTTCCCTTCGATTGTATGTTTCAATGTCCATGACGACTAAATCGCCTTCGCCATTTTTAGTAAGGAAAATGGGTTCTGCGGTCTTCCGGCACAGATCGGCAATTTCGTTGTAATTCTGACGGATTGCGGCGGATGGGCGAATATTCATAATAGCACCTCCTATTTTTGATAGTATTATTTTAACTATATTATAGTTGTTTCATGCTATCAGGTCAATAGGTCCGAAAGTAAAAATGGTGTCATTTCAATCATTCCATTTTTTAGAGCTCCATTTTTTCTTAAGTCCGGAAAATCCCCTTCATAATTGCTCTGAGGTATTTTGGGCATGAGAACCATGCCAGCATAAAGAAAAGAAAACGATGGAAAAACCTATGGTGAAAGCGGTTTCCGGTTTCCTGGCCGGTATGCTCTGCGTGTCTGTTTTTAGCATGAGCGCCTTTGCCGAAAGGCAGGAAGCCTTTGAGGTGAGGGACGTAAGCTCCGGTTACGCGATAGCCGGAATCCGGGAGAGTGCTATAAAGGACGGCCAGGTGGTCATTCCGGATGAGATTGACGGCATACCGGTGATACAGCTGGGCGCGCAGGATAAGACAGGCACGTTCCTTGGGCAGTACGGCGTCACAAGGCTTGTGATTGGGAAAAATGTAAGAGGCGCCACCACGACAGCCTTTTACGGCGCAAACGATCTGAGGGAGATTGAGATCAGCCAGGAAAACAAGGGAACCCTGGCTTTTGACAGCGAGACGGGGGTTTTAAGGGCAACGGCAGGAGGAAACGGCATTTTGGTAAAATACCTTTCAGGAAATGAACGAAAAAGCTACCGGGTGCCGGAGGGAATCGGCAGGAGCTTCAACATAGACCATGCAAAGTTTGACACGGCGGGCAGCACCTTATACGGCAGTGACGGGGATGCCCTGTGGCATGAGGGAAGGCTTGTCAAGGTGGCCCCAGGGGCAGAGTTTCCTGACGGGTATTTTGACCGGTTCGATTCTATCGCGTTGGTATCATTTCTGCTGCTGATTGTGCTGACCAGAAAAAAGAGAGGAAAGATAAAAGACCTTCTATCCGATTAAACATATAAGAAAAGCCTTCACCAAAAGCTTTGTCTCTGGGGGAGGCTTTTCTTTGCGGGTTTGGATAGACCTGATTGGTGCTGTCACTGCCTGGGAAGAGTATTTTTAACATTAAGCTGAATGTTTTACATCACATACGCGTCTAACACTTTGACGGCTAATGTCCCTGACTCTGTAAACAAGAAGTCTATTCGTAAGGTTAAGTCATTTAGTTCCCCGTCTGTTGTCAAATCATAATCTACATGGAAGCCCCTTCCATCGCTGTATACGATACAGGAAAGCTGATGGTATTCATATTGGGGGTGAAAGGCGCATGGAACCTCAAACCGGTCCATATAGGGCAATTCATTAAGTTCCAAAAATCCATTGATCAGTTCCGTGAATTCAGACAAGGATATGCCTTCAAATTCAGCGTATGCTTCAATATCTCCGTAACGTTTTTCAGATATGCTGTTTACGATCTTTTTCACGCTTACTTTATCTGATATTATAAAAGTTCTCTCTGTGATTTACAATACCTATGATCTGCTATTTCAATGGTAACTTTTCGCTTAGCAGGTTGCCATGCTTCCCACGAAAATCTACTGTCATTATGAGATTTTTAGAAAACAGCAGGTGATTTTTGACAGGATATTCTGTATAATGAAATTATTCAAATAGAAAAGAATCGGAGGGCAGGGAAATGGGCACCATTGAAATCAGAACAGAACGTCTCTTACTGCGTAAGTATCGGATATCCGATGGGGAGATCCTTTATCAAAACATAGGTTCCGATGATGAACTGTCAAAGTATACCCAATGGAATCCATACCGCACATATGAGATGTCGCGGGAAACCGTAGAGCGTTTCATAAAACAGTATGAGGACCAGCACTTTTACGGATGGCTCATAGAAGCGGACGGACGGATGGCTGGCATCATAGGCGCATATGATTATGAACCGTCAGACAACAGTATTGAGGTTGGCTTCACCATAGAACGGGGTTCCTGGGGAAAAGGGTATGCCAGCGAAGCTCTTAAGGCGGTTATCCGCTATTTGAAAGTTCAGTGATAATTGGTGCGGCAGCCTTCATTGCTGGAATCTTGTCAGTCTGAATATAATTGCCTGCCAAACTTATACGCTTTTTTCAGATGCTCTGTCTTATCGATCCCAGGCCTTCCGTTGGTATCGCCGCATCCGCCTGCCAGCAGCATTCCCTTATCATGAAATCCCATATAATTGACGAATGTAAACTGATAATAGGAAACAGCCTGTTCAAAAGTCCAAAAATAATTGTCTGCCGAAGTCATAAGCAAAGCACAGTCTTTTACCGGATATTTTTCATATCTGCCCAACGGAGGATTTTCATCTTCTTCCGCGAGACAGTAAAATCGTTCAATGAAAGCTTTCAGCTTTGACGATATGGTCCAAAAATACAGCGGAGAAGCCAATACAATGCAGTCAGCCCCTTGAATCCTGGGGATTATCTCATGAAAACTGTCTTTCTGAACGCAGGGTTTTCCATAACGGCAGGCATTACAGCCAAGACAGCCTTTTACTTCTGTTTTTAAGAGTGAAATTGTTTCAACGCAATGTCCTTTTTCCTGTGCGCCTTTTTGGAAGCAATTGATAAGTTGCGCAGTATTTCCCATTGATCTGCCTCCGCCCTGGATGATAAGTATCTGTTTCACTGGAATCCTCCTGATTGTTTGTATGATGCAGTTTGTCTGCAAATCCTATTTCTTATCCCGATTCTACCACAGAGATCCGTTCCATTCAATTTGTTTTCTCTATCTAATTTTGCTTTCCGGTTGGTATCCGGTTTCATAATTGTCTGGAAGGGTTATAGGAATGCCGAGAAAACAAAAAGCGCATATACGGTATTCTTAAAAAGAGTTCCTGACAAAGGAGAAACTATGAACAGGATGAAAAAAGTGATAGCGATTGTGATTTTGGCTGTCATCATGACCGATCATTTCAGTACCGGAAAAGACCAGTATCCGTACCACGGACAGCCTGCCGAAAACAGGCGATACCATTTCCCTGCATGGAATGATTTGTCTTCTCAGCAGCATTGGTATCCTGCTCGTTCTTTTATCCGGCCATAAAGAAGCTGTTTTACAAACAGGTAACAGACGCTCCTTTACAAAAGAACATTCAAGCAGAAGGGCAGATACCAGGAAAGACTTTCTCAAAGGTTATAGGAAGATGCCTGGGAAGACCATGGGAAAATACAGCAGGTATCCCATACCAGTACGGAGAATCCATAAAGGGATTGTCCGGGGCCGCAGTGATTCGGCCGGCCGGGGCCTGCGAAACATGTCTTTGATCAGAAACCTGTAGCGAGCTGCCGGACAGAGACAGGGCAGCCCGAAATAAGCAGTCTCTTAACAGCCTCTATAACGTGGTCTGTGATATCCGGGAGGCCAGCGCCGGCATGGGAGAGAAGGAGACTTCCGACTATATCCTCCAGTACCTGAGTACCCGTTTGAAAGCATATGACCGTGACGCTCCCGATCACATCGCCCTGTGGCTTCAGGCAGGATTAGCGGACTGCGGAATCTACAGCGGTTTGTATTACCTGATCGGGAGAAACTGCGGCCTGGATACTCAGGTTGTCAACGGGACAATCCAGGGAATTTCCCACGCATGGAATCAGATTCAGTTGGACGGAGAATGGAAGCATGTGGATCTCGCCTATGGACGTTTCTATTACTCCAATCCGGAAGCAGAGCGATTTGGCTATCACATCCCATGAAGCAGGTCATGGCTAATTAGAGGTAATCAAAAGAGGAAAGGAAAAGCACAATCCAGACGGAACCGGCGATACCATCAAGAAATATTTGTGGTTTTACAAGATGGGTACTATAATGAAAACAGCAAGCCCCGGCATGGGGAGAAAGGCAGGACAATATGTATATAAGTTATAAACCGCTATGGCATACGCTTATAGAGCGCAATATGCGAAAAGAGGACTTGCGGCTTGCCGCTGGTCTTACCACAAATATGATTGCCAACATGGGAAAGGGGAAACATATCAGCATGGAAACACTGACCAAAATTTGCGAAGTCCTGAATTGCGGCATTTTAGATGTCATTGAGTTGGAGCAAGAAGGTGATTGACACAATATAGGGAGATGATTATATGAAACTTGCAATCAAGTGGGAAAATCCTATTCTTTCTGATGTTGATATAATGGAAATACAGGAAAGCGATTTGGATAATTTTTATGCTAATGCGTCAGACACAGACAAAACCAATCTTTTTTTATGCTTTTAGCGACAGCCCAATACAGTTTGGATATTGGCTATAAAAAAGAAGCGGCTCACTTGAATTACCTTATAGCTTATTATCTTTTTACAGCATTAACCCCGCCAGCTTCCGATATATTAGCGAAACATTATATCAAATCGGCAATAGACTTGAATCCACTTCCCCGATATATGGAAGAAGCTGCGTTTATAGAAAATGGGAATTGAAATGAAGGAGGATAATCAGGTGCAGATTTATGACAATCTTGTAGAAGAATTATTGGAAAAGCCCTGCTATGTTATAGACTTTCTTCCCGAACAGGTAAAGCCGGAGGCCGGAGGTCAATTCTTTGATGTGGAGTATTACCTGCTCAACAGCGATAAGCGTTTTTCTCTGAAAGATAAATTTGTGAACGTCATTTTGAAACTGATGTGCTATTATCATGTATCCATACAATGGAAAGGCTGGATTGACTCCCCTTCGCCGCAGACTGTAGAGGAAGCAATCAGTACAATCATGGATAACCATTCGGGATGGCTGAATGTCCTTCTTCCGAAAGAAAATGCCCTTGTTGTTTTTGAATGGGACTGCTTGAATTTGTCTATATATAACCCATCCGAGAAAATACAGCTGCTCATGCAGAAAATATCTGCTTCAGAGGGATTATCCTTTTGGAAACCGGACAGATAATGTGGATGGATACAGTACAGTACGGAAAGGGTAAATAAGTTGAGAGAAATAGAATTTAATTATACTTACCTGACAAATGAAAGATGGAAAGAAATCATTGCAGTTTACCTTAAAGGGGCAAAAAACTTTGAAATCCATTGTTGGGATGAAGAAACAGAGGAAATTGCTGCCGTTCTTTCCTATGGGGCATTAAAAAAGACTGGCTGGCAATACGGGAAAATAATTGTCGGCCTGGTAACGCCGGAATTTATTGATTTTTTGCTTGAGCAGGAAAAACCGAAGGATACGGACATTTACAACAAAATGACACCGTTCTTTTCTATATTTCTTGATAATGGGTTTTCGTCCGAACATTATGGAACAGAGCTACATATAACAGAGCCAGATTAAAAGGATTGGATAATTGGAAAGGTAAAGAAAAATGATAGAAGTATTATTTGCCGAAAGTGAAGCGGCATCCATGAGAGCAGAGAAAAGTACAGTCATATATAGTAAGATAGATGGCCCTACATCTGTCTTTATTGCCGGGAAAAAGAAACCGCCGGAAAAGGAACATTCCGGCTGGCTGGAAGGAAACGCCGGTGATGTTGTCTGTTTTGTTTATAGGCTGGATATTGGCAATATACAGGAAGATATTGAAGGCCATTACCGTAAAAATTTAATTTTTTCTCTGCTAAATATGGAAAATGAAAAAGAAACACAAGACTATGCGGACAGCTATATGCAAATGCAGAAGCTAAAAATTTACTTAGAAGCCGGAGAATCCATTCGGATATGGTATAGCGATGCGCCTTACTCCCGGTGCGGTTTGTATCATTTGTGCAATATCTTGAACTGATATGAGAATGAAATTTATTTGGTAAAGCTTCCTGAATATGTGGTTCATGGAAAAACAATCTGCTTTTATAAAAACTGGGGAGAAGTTGCGGCAGAAGAATTTGCAGGGTTTCTGTCCGGCGAGAGGATTGTTTCTAAAGAAGAACTCCGAATGTATGCGTCTTTATGGAATGAGCTGGTAGAAGATAACAACCCGCTCCGTGCAATAGTTAATGGAAAAATGATTGGCGTTCCTGAGGATTTTTATGATTTTATAATTGATACCCAGCCGCTTGCAGTAAAGCGCAGCCTGTTTTTCAAGAGGGCTTCCATTGAAATTTGCAACATCCTCTAAATCCTGTTTCAATTCTTCGGCAATGGTAGTTGGCGGCGCGCTCTCACTGTCAGACTTGTGCGCAGCACGAATATCACGGACGATTGCTCTTATGTCGTCCTGTATCATGTGGCTGAAATATTCGTCATCCTCAATGTGTGCCGTCTGTAAAATCCGAAGGTACGGGTCATCTTCTCCGGGGTGGTAGCGTTCTATAATTTCGTGCCGGACAGTATCCACAAGGGAGTTGAGGTTTTGAATCTGCATGTTTGAAAAAATGAGTAAAGCACTTACAAGAAAAGATATAGCGGAAATCGAAGCAAATCTGGGACTTGCATTTCCAGAGGATTTTGTAGAACACTACTTGTCCTATAATGGTGGAATACCTGCAAAGCCGTTTTTCTATTGTGAAGAGGAAGATATTGAAACAGAGATTCAAGTTTTTCTTCCGTTAAAATATCGTTATTGTGACATTCCCATAGGAACAGCAGAGGAAAAATATTTATCGTTCAAAGGGAAATCCCCATTGATGGCCTCTTATTTTCCCTTTGCTAATGACTATGGAGCTAATCCGATTTGTGTCAATTTGGAGGACAGAGGCGTTTATATTGTGTATATGGATTTGGGAGAATTGGAGGATAGATGCTTCCAGCGTATTGCAGAAAGTTTTCGGGACTTTGTTGAGTCCTTGTCCGAAGACAGCATAGACGATTAAGGTTCAGTCTACAACTTCCGATTTATCCAATTGACAGCCTTTTGAATATTATCCTCCTTGGGAGCCACCAGTTTCCCGCTTGAGATCCACCCGGAATTGATATTTTCCACCTTCAGAGCCACCACAACATATTGTGCCACCTTGTATATTTGATTTTACTATAGATCTCCTTATAGTTATTTCTGGAGAACTGCAAATGCAGTGTCACCAAATAATCTATAAGGAGGTCTTTTTATGTTTAAGAAGACAAATGTCAGAAGCATTCTCGAACTTTTGGGAAAAAATCTAAGCGCAAGGGAGGTGTCAAAAGTTTTAAGTGTATCCCGAAACACCGTTGCCGAAGTTCAGACATTGTTTTTACAGTCAGGCAGGTCATGGAATGTGCAGCAGGGGTATGAGAAGGCTGTGAGGGAGAGGGGAAGGCAGGGAACAGAGGGGCGGTAACATCGTTACAAAAGTCAGGATTGTATTCCTGCTAAAGAATCATTATAATGATAATATATATTTAGGAAATGACCAACGAAAACGATTTTTCAAAGGAGCCAAAAATGGAACGTGAGATATTACTGCTTGGGGATCCGAGACTGTATGAGATTGCAGAGGAAGTGAAGAAAGAAGAGTTAGAGTCACTGAAACCGGTATTTACAGATATGTTTGACTGCATTAAGGCAATCCGCCGGGATTACGGCTTTGGCCGTGCAATCGCAGCTCCCCAGATCGGAGTGAGGAAACGGCTGATCTGTATTCTGACTGACCGGCCATATGTGATCATCAACCCAGCCCTGGAGTTTCTTGGGGATGACACGATGGAACTGATGGATGACTGCATGTCTTTTCCCAACCTGTGGGTGCGGGTAAGACGCTACCGCCATTGTATCCTGCGTTACCGCGATGAAAACTGGCTGGAGCAAAGGATGCGTATGGATGATGAAATGGCTGAATTGATCCAGCATGAATATGACCATCTGGATGGCATTTTAGCAACCATGAGGGCAATTGATAATAAATCTTTTGTGATGAGGAAATGATAAAAAGACCGCCAAGGCCAGTCACTCACAGCCTGGTGGTCTTTTCATAAAATCAGAAAAATTTGATATTCCTGCTCTCTGTTTTATCGAAAATCACGCTTCATCAGAAAGGAGAGCCAGGATTTCTTCCGCGGACTTTCCCGATTCCTCAATAGCCTTTAACAGTTTGGCCTTATTTTCTCTCATGGCCTTTTTAGCGGCGGCAGCAGCGGCTTTCTTTTCCTTAATGGCAGCGGCTTTTTCCGCCTTTAGCTGCTCTTTGTAGGCGATTTTTAATTCTTCTTTTGCGGCTTTCAGGTCCGATTCCATTTTCAAGATTTTCTCATGCAGCTTTAAAGCCTTCCCGGTATAAACGATTTCCTTTTTTACTCCTCTTGGCATTTGAACAGCCTCCTTGAACGAAAATATATTTAGAAATTGATAAAATAATCATACAATAACTTGCCATGGTTGTAAAGGAGCGGTTTTTCTGATGGCAAATCTTTTCCCTGACAAAACGCAGGACAGGATGTTATGAACGGCCCCTTATTTCCTGGTACTGTGTTACCACAGCCTCATATTGTTTCCTCTCAAACTTCCACTCAGGGTTCCATATCCATTCCATATTCTGCTCATCCTGCATAAAGGGTTTCATATAATTCCGCTGTCTCCGCATGTGTTCCTCATAACAGTTTTCACTTACCCATTTCCAATATTGTGCGCTTCCATATGGCTCCAGCCCAATGTTGCTGCCGTAGTTTTCCCAGTCTTCATCCGTATAGGACTCCAGGCAGAGAATCCCGCTTTGGTTATATTCCAGGAGATCAAAATGGGAATGGTCCAGTCTGCCGATCCTGTCCCAATAAACAAAAGTTTCTGTCTTGCGGATATGGGCGGTAATGACAATACAGGAGAGATCACAGTCGTCTTCACAGACAAGAATGGGCACATTCAGTTCCTCTTCGCTTGAGACCATTTCCCAGACCAGATCGTTTTCCCACTGCCATATAAGTTTCCCACTCCATGCGGGGAGCAGTCCGGACAATGAGCCGAAGGCGGAAAGGCTCTCAGGCCTGTGCTGTTCCAGATACGTGGTAATGGGCTGGCCGTCAACGACCCAATAGAATTCGTCATAACCGTAACAGGTTTTTACCAGCTTTGCTTCCAGAGTATTCATATTTAGTCGTTCCATTTTCATACGTTGATCTTGTGTGCAGTGATAATGGTATAGCTGCGGGCGTTGACAGTTATTTTGCAGTCACCGGCAATGGCGTACCAGTTCTTCCCGACTCTTTCGATTTTTGTGTTTTTGTCTGTTATTCGTACTTTGCACCAGGAAACAACATCATCGGTTTCAAGCTGTAAGTTCTTTTTTATCCGTCCCATACCCAGCTGTGTTGTATGAAGCTTATCTATGTTTTCAATCAGATCATTCATATGATTGCCACTCCCAAAATGATTTTATCGATTATGATACAACGGATCGGAACCAGAGATATCCATTATGACCAGCTCTGCAGTTCAAGGATATTCCCTTCCGGGTCTGAGGCGTAGACAAAGACAGCGTTTCTTCCATCTTCATAGGCTGTCTTTACCAGTTCGCCTACCTGGGTTCCGCCTTTTTCAAGGAGGAGTCTCAGTGTTTCTTCCACATCATCCACTTCAAAGGCAAGGTGCGCGATTCCGCACCAGTTAATCTGACGGCAGGCATCCTCCATTGAGTCATAGGAAAAGATTTCAAGGGTAGGATGGTCTTTTTCGTAACCTGGCAGGCAGAGATGTTCCCCCACGATGTGGGCGCCCGAAATCCCGGTGAGACGGTCCAGCCATTCCCCCCGGAGATCCCTTGTCTCCCCGATGCTTCTGCATTGAAATACTTCTTTATAAAAGGTTATCAGCCGTTGATGGTCTTTTGCGATGATATTTGTATGTACATACCGGAACATATCTGTGTCTCCTAGTATAATAATGATATAGCCACAAGAGCTATAAAGTTAATAAGTTACAAGGTCATATCTGATGAATAACTGAAGGAGGGTTCCCCTTCCATCAGAA
>CAJSZV010000061.1 GCA_910574345.1 Clostridiaceae bacterium
CCTATAGATTATTTGGTGATACTGCATCAGCAGTTCTCCAAGAATAACTATAAGGAGATTTATAGTGAAATCAAATATGTGTGCTGCCACAATATGTTGTGGTGGCTCTGAAGGTGGAAAATACCATTTCCGGGTGGCTCTGAAGCGGGAAACTGGTGGCTCCCAAGGGGGATAATATTCACCAATTTCGTGCCAGAGATTTTTATGTGACTTATATATAAAATATCCTGTAATTTACTATAAATGATAGCCGATTGAAAACAGACAACCTTTGGAGTATAATTGGGGGCAGAAGGAAGTGAAAAAGATATGGATTTGTTTGAACCATTGAAAAAGGTTAGCGAAGATCAATGGCATACAAAATTTAAGTTATTAAAAGAAGACCCATATGGCGAGGGTGAAAGAGCAATTCTTCAACGTTGGGTGAAAGGCCTAGTAGATAGAGATTATAAAATGGTACAGGAATTCCAGAAAACTTTTCATGCAAGTTTTTGGGAATTTTATCTTTATGCTTGTTTTAAAGAAGCAGGCTTTGTTTTGGAACAAAGCCACAATCGACCTGATTTTATGATAAAGGCACCAAATGCAGTTAATGTGGAAGCTGTAGTTGCAAATATAAAAAATCAGGGCAGACCTGAATCAGATAGAGGGTTGGAAGATTTGATGGATATGTTTATTCCACCAAAGAATCAAGAAGACTTTTTTCAAATACAACACGAAGCTATTATAAGGCAATCGAATGCAATAACCTCAAAAATTAAAAAATATGAGAATGAGTATTCAAAATGCGATTGGGTTAGGGAAGATGTACCATTTGTAATTGCAATATCTTCCTATAGTCAAGTAAATTACGGTCGTGAATTTATATATCCTATGATGACACTGCTTTATGGGATGTACTATGTACCAGAAGAAAATAGGTATGTTTCTGTAAGCGGGGTACAGAAACCGGGAACGGATCCAACAGTACCAGTAGGTTTGTTTAATTCTGACAAATATAGTGGAATTTCTGCAATTTTATATTCATGTACAACTACGCTTGGAAAATTAACTTCTTTGGCGAAATCTGAAGGGTATCTTTCAATGAATGAGGTCTATAATTTGAGACGAGATTATGAAGATACGCGAATACCTTATAAACTGCAACATGTAGGAGTTGATTCACCAGAACTATTGACAGATGGACTGTTTCTTTTTCATAATCCATATGCAAAGCATAAATTAGATATCAGATGTTTTGAAGATACATCTGTTACCCAATTTTTTTGGCATGAGGATAGGCTGATACACACAAGTAATACATACCCTATCGTATGCCGGCTGAATATCTCTAAAGTCTTACAACAAGGTTTTCTGATGTTAATAGATGAATATTTGCGGCAGTACAATGATTTTTCACCTATGGAATACTATAGTTTGGATGCAACGGAAAAAATAATAGTTGACTTTAATAAAGATTGCTTGGTATGCATATGGGTAAAAATGGAACAGGATCAGACTATGAAGAATATCCATTACTCCCGGCCACAGTATCTTACAGATGAATATTTGTTAATGGAAGCAAAAAAGGAAGTTGAAAAGAGAATGGAAAGAATAGAAGAAATTATGCGTATTGATTTAATAAGAAATAAGGAAAATTTTGACTTTGTTAATCAGTAATAGAATGTTAGGTATTTAATTACTTGATACACTTCAGAATCGGAACAAGGGTGAAGCAGAAAAATGTGTTAATAGTATGACAATTACCAAAAAAAGAAGGAGTAAATATTGTTTAAATTATTGTACACAGATATTTTTAGTATTTTTTAGATAGCAACTTATATATGAATGAGTCCTACTCCCCTAAAAGGGAGTAGGGTTTTATTTTAGTTACCGATTTTCACGAAATTTGATGTTGACAAATCTACAAAATTCCTATAAAATAATGATAAGAAGAAGCGAGTTTCTTACCGTACAGCTTATTGCTCAAGCGGCTTACCCGTTTCTTTTTTTATGTTTACCAAATCATATAAGTACAGTTTTCCATCCTGAGCATGACGGATCAGTAGAACGGCCTGGAATACATTGAATCGTTCCAGTTCCTGATTTTCATTATAAACTGGAAGCGCAAATTTTGTATCATACCGATACCACCCATATTTTGCGTCAGAATCATGTTTTTCTTTAAGATTTTCTTTGAACCGCTTTTTAGAAGCAATTTCTATCAGTTCTGGGAGTCCCTGTGCTGCATTCGCTTTTGCCTTTGCTAAAGATCCTTTTAGCTTTTTGGTATAGTTTGACCCTGTAAATTCGTCCGGCAAATCAGAGCCAATATAAATCATATCACTGGTTTCAATAATGCTGTAATATTCCCCAACAAATTGTTTCAGATATTTTTCCACTTCAGGCCATTCGATTTTTTGTCTGCCTTTAAAAGCAATATCATTTACGACAACAATTTTCCCACCATCCAGATCATCAATTACATTTATATTTCTTTCCATTGTGTATCCTCCGTATATTTGCGTGCTTTAGTCACCGGACAACTTCTTGTATTCTGAATTTCAATGTAGTGCTTTTCTGCAGATAGTATAGCAGAAAAGCACTTGTTGCTCAATCAATTTGTAATGTAGTAAAGATATCTTTGCCCACTTATAAATACCTGTCTGGTCGGTCATACTGCAAATGCCCCTGTACCACTTTTGCATGGTTCAGGATCTGTATAAAAGACTTGTCTTGGTTCTCTAACGCCTTTTTATATCCGGCTTCGGTCAGAAACAGCCGCATTCTGTCACCTTTATTACCTATGAACGATTCACCTGAAAGCACATCAAACACAACCATATGCGTCACTTCCGGGTCAAAGCGTTCCAGTGCCATGATGTCATGCCCTTCCAGTTTTTGGGCACCGGACTCCTGCCTTGCCACAGCAATCATCTCCCCAATCGTTCTTGCTTTCCAGGGCAGGTGATAATTTCTCTGAATATCACAGATCAGCTCCTTGCAGTCATCCTCTGAAAGCTCACGGAGTTTCTTTAGCAGATTTTCTGCAGTGGCCTTTTTACTGTGGTCATGGGTATACCGGTAGAGTACGGCGATTTCCTGTATCGCATCATACCTGTGGCAGCCCTCCAACTGGAAAACCATCCTCTTTTCATCCTCGGTCAATGTTATCATATATTTTCTCCAATCCGGCCTGATTGCCTGTAAATATCATATAGTTGCTTATTTTTGTTCTCCGGTATCCTTATCATTTGGAAAAAACTTCTCCAGAATGTCGATACTGTCCTTAGACGTATACCCCCACAGGATAGAGCTGAGTGCGTCAATCGCCTCCCGTCTTCTGCGGTAATAGGTGCGGAAACTGATATCCCGGATATGGGGGCGCAATTTCTCTATGATCTCCTCCACATTTCTTAACTGCTGCGGGGAAAGGAAGGAGTAATACAGCAGCCAGTAGTAGCTCTCCCCATTCTTGTGTTTAGTACGGAGCAGGTCTATGGAAGTGTCCAGAAGTTTCAGCATCCGATGGCTCCGTTCGATGCATTTGGCATGGTGTTCTATACTGCGGTCTGACAGATCTATCCCTGCCACATAGACAGATTCCAGAAAATCCTCAATGGAACTTCCATATTCGATCTCAAACCGGCTACGTACCTGCTGGACGGACAGCTCTAGGCTCCACACCACATCCCTGTATTTCTTCAGCAGCTTCCAGGTATCATGGTACAGAGGGTTATCGGCAATGTTCATTTCTTCCTGATTCTTCTTCATGCCCTGCTCCCTCCTTCCCTGTCTTTTTCGGTGGGAGAGAGCGTCAGTTCAAAGGTGTAGACCGGCTTATCCTCCCCGCACGATACAGCCATTCCGAACCGTACAGCACCTTTCTGTATGTGGGATATATAATCTTCCCTGCAGGCGTCTGATAAAGGATATAACTTATATATGGATTTTGGGCACTGAAAACAGGAAATGCCCTGTGCATCAAGGACTTGCGCCATCTTGCTGATGACAGCTTCCATGTTTGATTTTGAAACGCTGGATAATTCTTCTGAAACGCATACTTCATGCTCTGTAACGGCAGAATCCGCCTGTGAATCGGTTTCATCCAACAGAGTGATATTGATTTTCAGAACCATGGCAACCTCCTCTTTATCAACAAGGACATCCGATATCTGGAACATAGTGGATAGGTAGCTGTGCAGATAGATCACACTGCCTGTCCTTCCGGGGAATGACATTAGAGAGATATGGTCCATGTCAGCAAGTTTTTTCAGCACGCGCCCTGTTGTGGCTTTGGAGATGCCCCAGCGGACAGCCATCTCACTGTAGGCTACCAGTGGGGAACCAGAGCCGTTGCGGAGATAAACGACCGGGCCGATCTCCGAACCCTGCACCTGGCTGTCATTGTAGACAGCGGACAGCCACAGGTCCAGCAGGATATCCATTTCAGAGCAGCGGCCGGCGCTGACCAGTTCTGTCGCAACCACAGTGGGCATAAAGAAAAAGCCCGTATCTTTTTGACAGGGGCAGTTGTAGTCCAGCACGGTATTATGTTTTTTCCAGTCACGAATCTTATATTTGACCACCTTTCCCCGGTCAAGGAAAAGATAGGAGATCAGATGGCGTTTCTGCAGTTCATCCAGGATGGAGACGGCCTGGCGCTGGAAACGGGTACGGAACCATGCAGTCAGTTCCTTCACGGTGCAGATCCATTCACCGGGGTATACAGTATAGCCGATACCGTCTATGCGGAGATAAGAAGTACGGAAATTTGCATAGTTGCAAAGCACCGTGTAATAAAAAAGACCGGAACCTCCGCCTGTGCGAATGCTCTGGTCTGCCATTAAGTTCTGGATAAAATGCCGGTAAATCCGGCAGCGTGGATAGTCCACGATCTGTTTGATTTCTAACTGGTATGATTGCATAATTTTTCTCCTTTAAAAGAGCAAAATAAGCAGGTAGGTTCGAAAATGCAAAGTGAACGTAGAAGTTTCACTTGCACCTTCATTGAAAAACTGCTAATATTTTGCTAATACGACTATGGGAATCATACCGCTATGAGGTGGACGTAGGTGCTCTTAGGTGGAAATGAAAGGTTCAAAAGTGTTAATTTTATTGGACTTGGAGATACCACAAGGATTAGGCTGAACCTGCGTGGAAACAGCCCTTTTAACTCCTAAGCGTGGGGTCGGAAGTTCAAATCTTCTCGGGGACGCTGAAATGCCGTAACTTCAAGGGTTGCGGCATTTTTGTTCCTTCAGGGATTCCAACATAACCTCCTTTCGTGGCTGCATTTTCAATCTGCCGCCTGTGGGGATAGTCCTAAAAGGAATCGAACCCCCTGGCGGGAAAAACAAGGTCTGCTAATCATTTTGCTAATTTCCCTCGCCCTGAAGGCTGCGTTCCACAGGGCGCATCAGGCAAGGCAGAAGGATAAAGGGGCGAGGTAATGAATAATGGGCAGATTGCTATTACTCGTTTAAACGTATAAAATAGAAATCATAGATGGAGGAAAAATCATGGATTATATATCAATAAAGGAAGCATCAGAAAAATGGGGAATCTCTGAACGCAGAATACAGAAGCTCTGCTCAGAAAATAGAATTGAAGGAGTGGTTCGGTTCAGTCGGGTTTGGGCGATACCAAAAAATGCGGAGAAACCAAAAGATGCAAGAAGAAAGTGATTGGTACTGTGTTAACTGAAAGGAAATGACTATGTATAAGATTGGAATTTGTGATGACGATAAGATTTTATGCTCTGTTTTGGAGGAACAGATCTACGAACTTTCAAAAGAAATAGAGATAAAAGTTGATGTTGAAGTATGGTATTCCGGGGAAAGCATACAAAATGATTTGAAAAAGGGAATAGAATTAGACCTGCTTTTTCTTGACATAGAATTAGTCCAAAAGAATGGCATTGCAGTAGGAAATTTTATTCGCAACGAAATGGAGAATATGCAGACGCATATCGTATATATTTCTTCAAAGGAAAGTTATGCCATGCAGTTATTTAAAGTTCAACCATTAGATTTTTTGATTAAACCTATCTCTACCCAAAATATAAGAGAAGTGCTAATAAGAAGCATAAAGCAAAAAAGCAATGCGGATACCTATTTTGAATACCAAAAGGGAAACTCTGTTTTTAGAGTTTCGGTAAGAAATATTGCTTATTTTATGAGCATGGATAAGAAAATAATAATTGTAAAAAAAGATGGAAAGGAAGAATTTTATGGAAAGTTAAAAAACATAGCAGAGACTCTTCCTGCTGATTTTTTGATGATTCATCAATCATATATTATTAACCAAGCATATGTAAGTGAATATTCTTATGAAATGGTAAAAATGGTAGATGGGGAAATTTTAAATATCAGTAAGCCGTATAGAAAAGAAATTAGAAGTAAAATAATACAGCATCAGAAAGCGAAGATGAGTGATGGTATCATATAGTCCGATAATTGTGTTAATTGTAAATGTTCTTAGAACTTTGCTTTTAAAGAAAGTCATGGATGTATTTTTGTCAGTGGATGATATAGAGGAAAAATTACTAAAAATTGGGTTGGGGATATATTGCCTGCTAACTACAACAATGTATAGCATATTTGGAGTATCTGCCCTGTATGAGATTTGTAATTGTTTAGGGATAATAGGACTTACTTGTTTTTATCACGAATTGTGGAAAACAAGGTTATGGGTATCGTTGGTATTATTTAGTTTGGATATGGCAAATTCCCTGATAGTCCTTTTTATTTTTGGGAATATTGCAAAATTTCAGCAGCCTGCAATTCAGGCTCTGTTGATGTTGATTTGTACAACGATTATAAGTCATATTTCTTATCCACCCGAAGCCAAAGAGATAGCTTTTGATAGAAAGCAGACAGTATTGCTGTTGGTCATCCCTGCAATGAGTGTTATTGTCTTAAGTGTGCTAATGCTAGGAGAACTTGAGAAAATGTTTGCAATATTGATTAGCGGCTGTATGTTAATTATCAATATCAGTGTATTTTATCTATATAATATATTGACAGAAAATTATATACATTTAAGGGATCATGATATATATAAACAACAAACATATGCATATCAAAACCAATTAGAAGTCATTATGGAATCTCAAACCCGGGTTCGTGCTTTAAGACATGATATGAAAAACCACATTTTAGCGTTGCAAATCTTAGTACAAAGGAAAGAGGTAGAGGAAACGAATAAATATTTAGACTCTATGAAGAATTTTATGACCAATCCGGAGGAATATGTTAAGACAGGGAATGATGTCGTTGACAGTTTGCTGAACTATAAGATACAAAAGGCGAATGAGGTTTTAAATGTAGTAGAAACAAAAATCAGCATACCAGAACAGTTGCGCTTGCGTTCATTTGACTTAAATGTACTTTTGGGAAACCTATTGGATAATGCCATAGATGCTTCCATGCAGACAGAAGATAAGAAACTGAAAATAACGATAAAACTTGATAAGGGAATTTTATTTTTAAATATTTGTAATAGCTGCCAGATGATTGCAGACGAGAAAAAGAATTTTTGGGAAACGACTAAAGAAGATAAAGCCAATCATGGGATAGGACTTAAAAATGTCCGTAGAATTGTGGAAAAGTATCATGGAGATATAACATTTTTTTATGAAAATAATATAATACAAACGGATGTTATGATGTATGTAAAAGAGATGTAGCAGAGGGCTGTTGCAAATTCATGATGAAAGATGCAATATGATTTTGTAACAGCTCTTTTGGGTGGATTTCGGCAATAATGTGGTCGAATTTCGCAATACAGAAGAAAACAAAAAAATTGAATTTATAATATGCTCATAATAAATCGTACAGGAGGCAATTATGAGAAATAAAGTTTTGGAATTAGTGGTTGTAACAATGTTGATGGCAGTTGGTATTTGCGGCTGTCAGAAGGCTCCGGAAAGTTCGGCTAATGGGGATATTCTTCACGCAAAAGATTCCGTAGAGGATAAAGTGGCTTTAATAGTGAATGAGTCTGAAAGCGCAATGGAAAATGATATGCAGGAAATTAACAGTATTATTGGTACGGGAGATAATGTGATCAGAATTCAGGCACAGATGCCGGACGTTCCACAGGATGTTTATAACATGGTGCTTGGCGAAAATGAAACACTTACAAAAGACATTTTGATAGAGTTTTTAGGAAGTGAAACAGGGAATATCAAGGACTTATCCGAGGAAGCGCAAAAGGAAATGGAACAATCCAAGGCAGAAAACGAGCAGGGAGAAGAACGGGCGATATTTTCTGTCTTTGGCAATGCACCTATTTGCAAATTATCAGATGGAAAAAAGACGGCAAGTTTTTCAGATGGAACAAGTGCATATTATCAGAATGAACTTTTATATGAAAAGTGTGCATCAATTTATAAATCTGCTGGTGAAACTGTATTAGAGGAAGCAGATAGTGAAAATGTTTATAGGGAAACAAAAAAAATATTATTAACAAAGCTTTCCCAAATTGGTATGGCAGAAATTGATATTTATAAAATTACGCAGTATCAATACCATAGCGTCACATTTTATGAAATTGAGTTTACTCCGTCTTACGAGAGTATGGGAATAGTACATGAATTTGGTTCTATAGCGTTAGGAGAAATTTTTCCGTCAGGAAAAGCATGGATATGTGGAGAGGACATTGCAACATTAAGTTTGGATGCTTGTCTGGGCAAAGTGGAAACGCAGGAAAAATGCGAGACAGTATTGTCATGGGGACAGATTGAAAAGATTTTGGAAACACATCTGAATAGCGGAAAAATAAATGGAAGTAATAAAGCGGCTCTGACGGAAGTTGAATTTTTATATTATTCAATCTATAAGGAAGATGAAAATAAATTAGAATTGGTTCCTGTATGGAATATTTATACACCAATGTCTGTATGGATGGAGAATGAAGAATTAGCTGAAGCATTCGTGGCAGATGGATCTATATGGAGTATTTGTGTGAATGCGGTATCGGGAGAAATCGTTAGGAGTGAATAATTATGAAAGGGTTCTTTTTACAGGATTTGAAAAGAAGCTTCTTAAGCAAAGGTTTTTTTGCAGGTCTTTTTGTAGTGACATGGATTTTAGTGTCAGCAGCATTCCATGCACCATTAAATAGGAGCAGAAGCAGTTACTTTATTATGATGGAAGTATTTGCAGCATCAGGATTTACACCATTTGCAGCTATATTTCCGGGACTTGCTTATGCTTCTGCCTTTTGTGAAGAGTATAGCAGTGGATATATAAAAATGATATATTCCAGAATGTTACTGAGAAAATTTGCTCTTACCCGTATTGTTACAGTCGCGCTTTCTGGCGGAACGATGCTGGCGATTCCATTTATCATTGTTTTGAGTATTGCTTACTGCTTCGGTATTCCCGGAATACCAACGGGAAGTGATGAGGGACTTATGGCAGGAACAGCATTGATGTTTTATATAGAAAACTATGGAGAGTGGTATATCTTTCTTTGGAAAGTAATATTAGGTTTCCTGTTTGGATGTATATGGGCATTGGCAGGTCTTGCATTTGCAGTATGGCTTCCAAATAAATATGTGGCGTTAATTGCACCGTTTGTATTGTATGAGGCTATGTGGCTGGCGTTAGGGAAAATTTCGATACTGAATCCGATTTATCTTATGCGGGGGGATGATTTGAACAATTATCCATTGTCTGGGTTCATGGAATGTATTTATATATTGTTAGTATCATTTGCGGTCATGTGGGGATTGGAGAGGAGATATCGGAATGGGTAGGATAAAGCAGGTCTTTTACATGACGAAAACTACTTTTCTGGAAGAGCAGCATAATAAGCGGGTAATTATGGGTTTTATTTTGGGAATGGCATTGTTTGGATACTGGTTGAATTTGTTTTTGCAGTATGCATTAGACATTGGGGAACCAGTTAATATCTTGGAAGCTTTCATCGTAGTGGAGCATCATCACAAAAGTATTTTGTTTCTTATTGTTGGCTGGTTATTGATTATATCAGATGCTCCTTTTATAAAAAGAAATACATATTTATCATTATGTAGGAGCAGCCGGAAAAAATGGAATGTAGCTATGCTTCAATATATTATAATTCAGGCATTTCTATATGTTGCCAGCATAGCTATTGTATCGGTAGCTGCCAGTTTTTTTTGTGGTTTTTGGGGAAATATATGGAGTAGTCCGGTTTATAATTTGGCGATGGATAATAGGAATCACTTAGGAGTGAAATATAATATTTCATTTCCGTGGGTAAATGTTATGCAGGCAATGACAGTACCGCAGGCATTTATGATTACTTTTGTCTTTCTATTCCTGTATTTGATATTAATTGGATTTTTGCTTTATGTGTGCAATCTTTTATTAAAAGAAATTTATGGAATATTGATTGTATTCGGTATACAGACTTCAGGATATTTATTACAACAAGAGGGGGTTACATATTTATCTCTTATGGCAAAAGCAATTCCCGGATATGCCATAGATGGAAATGGTGGACAATGGGAAGTCGTGCTTTTGTTTTGGGCTATCATATTGATTTTGGTATTGATTTCTTTATGGCTGATTGGATGGGTAGATTTTAAGGATGCAATGGAGGAGGAATAGGCGGGAATGTCTTTGTTTTTTAGGCTATTTGCAGGTGTTCCTACGGATGAAATAGATACGTTTCCGTTAGTTCCTTTGGGATGCTGGCTATTTCCGATAGGAATTTATTTATTGATAATTGGTTTTCGGCTTGGTATGGATAAGCAGAATAGACGATTTGTTATTGTTCGATGTGGGTGGATACAGAAGTGGTGGAAACATTATTTTCTAAGAAACTTGTTGAATGGGATATTTGCAGCGGTTAGTTTATTGGCATTATTCAATATTATTGATTTGCTTGTATTACAGATGTTTACAGGAAATCTAAAAGAAATATCAGCGATTTTTGTTTTATGGACAGTTCATGCAATGACTTTATCAGCATTATTTCTTTTAATGGAAACCTTAAGGATTAAAAAATTGATTCCGGCAGTCATATTGTTATTAGAAGGCTTAACTTTTCTGAGTGGTTTTCAATTTAGAAAGAGTGCAAGGTTTATGTTTGGAGTATGGGGAATGTATGTACAAAGTAATTTACATGAAAGTATGTATGGATTTTCAATTATAAGCGTAATGATTGTTCAAGTCACAATCATCATGATCTGTTACTGGCTAGGTAGTTATTGGCTGAAAGGAAAAGAAATGGAAGGAGTGTAAGATTATGGAAAGCATTATAAAAGTTGATAAAGTAATAAAAAAATTTGGTTCGGATATTGCTCTTAGCAATGTTTCAATAGAATTTGAGAGAGGAAAAATTTATGGGATTGTTGGAAGAAACGGTTCTGGAAAAACTGTGTTATTTAAGACAATGATAGGATTTTTAAAACCTACCAGCGGCAGAGTTATTGTAGGCGGTAAAGAAATCGGCAGGGATACAGATTTTGCCGATAATATAGGAATTATCATTGAAACTCCCGGTTTTCTCAGCTCTTATAGTGGATATAAAAATCTGGAGTATCTTGCGAGTATTAAAAATATTATTGGAAAAAAAGAAATAAAAGAGAGCATGGAACGAGTTGGACTTGATCCGAACAGCAAAAAGAAAGTTGGAAAATATTCTTTGGGGATGCGTCAAAGACTTGGGATTGCTCAGGCTATTATGGAAAATCCGGATATTCTGATTTTGGATGAGCCAATGAACGGTTTAGACAATCAGGGCGTAGAAGATGTTAGAGAAATCCTTCTAAATTTAAAGGATGAAGGGAAATCTATTATTTTGGCAAGTCATAACAAAGAGGATATAGAAGTGCTGTGCGATGAAGTGTACGAGATGGATCATGGAAAGCTGACAGTTTTTGAGTAATCAATCATTTCTTGTGACAAGTTTAAGGGGAGATGATTATTTGAGAAAAATGATGATTTTGACTTTCAATGACAATGAAGAAGACATGTTTCGTCATATAATGTCATATGTTAGTGTAGAGGCAAGAGCATTTATAACTACGGACTTACCAAAAGGCGTATTAAATCTTGGTGCATTGCATATTGATAAAATCAGACGCATTGTGAGTAAGAATAGCGTGGAGATTGAATTAACATTTACAGAATTTGAAATTTTGTTGCTTCTTGCCAAAAATGTTGGAATAGTCTTTGGTAAGGAGCAGATATATGATACTGTATGGAAAGAGCCATATTCTGGTGATTACAATATTGTCATGAGTCATATCAGAAATATCAGAGAAAAGATAGAAGATAATCCCAGCAAACGTTTCATTAAAATCTATTATGCTGTGAGATTTCTGTGACATTTTTATGTTACCCTATATAGAGAAAGGAAGTGAAGCCATGCGACTTTTAGTAGTTGAGGATGACCATCTTTTGAACAATACACTTTGCTACAATCTTTCTGCGGCTGGTTATACTGTGGACGCTGCTATGACAAAGACAGCAGCAGTATCTTTCTGCGAGGCACAGGATTATGACTTTCCATCAACCACGCCTGTATGAAGTCCTGCGGGAGAACCAGGAGAGCATAGCAAAAGAAGGTGCCAACCTGCAGGAATTGATTTCCGACATATCCCATCAGGTGAAAACGCCCATTGCCAATCTCCAGATGGTGAATGCCACGTTGCTGGAACAGCCTGTGCCGGAGGAAAAACGGCAGGAGTTTTTAATGGCATTCAGCGGCCAGCTCGAAAAGCTGGACTTTTTCATGCAGGCTATGATAAAAACTTCCAGTCTGGAAACCGGCGTCATTTCACTGGATAGAAAGATGCAGCCTCTTTATGATACTCTGGCGGCAGCGTTGGGCGGCATTCTGCTGATCGCTGAAAGGAAGAATATTTTTGTCAGCGTAGCTTGTCCGGCAGATATCGTGCTGGCCCACGACAGGAAATGGATAAGTGAAGCCCTGTTCAACATTCTGGACAATGCGGTGAAGTACACCCCGGCAGACGGGGGGGATGATCTTCAAACGCTTTTACCGGGAAGAAGAAGTACACGACATTGAGGGCATCGGCATAGGATTGTACCTTGCCCTCGAGATTGTCACCATGCAGGGGGCTACATCAAGGTTGCTTCGAAGGTGGGGGATGGCTCAACTTTTTCCGTATTTCTGCCTCATGGATGAATGGAAAAAGGCAACCGATTTTCTCGGCTGCCCTTTGGTCATGGTTCTTTTACTTTATGGAATCTACCACTACAAGAATATCGTTGGTAGTTGCTGTATCGGGAGAAATCCCAACATAGATGTCGCCATAAGAAATATGGAAAGTAAGACCACCAATTTCTTCAAGTTTGCTTTCTGTAATATCTGTTGGTTCGTAAATTTCTCTTTTCACTTCTGGTTTATAATTCATGATAAAGACCACCAAACTATTGCCAAGAGTATTGGGGTCAGGAGCAACTTCCTCTCCTGAGATTCCTTGTGGAGTACCATAACCTGTGGTATATTGCACACGGAGCATATAATATACCGTACCATCTTTCATTGTGGTTTCATAAAGATCTGCTTTCCCAAAATGATACCCATCCGGCAGAGAAGCTGGTAAATATTCGCCCAAAGTATCAAAGCCATAAGCGTCCACTTCCGCAATACTTTCAACCGTAGCGTTTGCGACATCTTCAATACTTTCTGTGGCGGGATATACTGCTATGGACGCAATTACAGGGTCT
This sequence comes from Clostridiaceae bacterium, assembly GCA_910574345.1. Classification (GTDB taxonomy): domain Bacteria; phylum Bacillota; class Clostridia; order Lachnospirales; family Lachnospiraceae; genus UBA3402. The sequence continues at coordinate 13,677 of CAJSZV010000061.1, forward strand.
ATCCCGTCGGGATGCGTTCCTCCTGGGTCAATGCCTGCACCTTGGTCGGGGAAAACATTGGGGATTTGGATTACGGCAATTCCAGTGACTACAAGGCATAAACAAGCCGCGATCGCTCTCCACTTGATCCAAATGGGCTTTTTGCTTTTCTTTTTGTAGTTGATAGCTTCATCAACATACTTGCTGTCAAGCTCGCTCATGGCTTCGGAAAACTTCTTTGAGTTCATACGAATACCTCTCTTTCTGCTAAATAGCTTTTCATTTTCTGACGGATACGAGTCAGCCGGACAGAGATATTTTTCTCCGTAAGTCCTACAAACTCGGCTATGTCCTTACAGCTATCGGAAAACCAATAGCGGCGCATAAAGATAACGCGGTTTTCAACAGTCAGCGTATCCAGAAAACTTTCGATGATATGGGCTAACTCTCTGGCTTCCACTTCGGCTTCCACTGTGTTCGGGTCTGCTATACAGGCTTCGATCTCCTCCATAGCAATTGTGTAAGTGCTGTTTCGTTTGGTTGCTTCCTTTCTGTAATAGATTTTCAGTGAAATGTTCCGAACGATCTTACAGATATAGGTCAAAAGCGGGTTTGGCTTTGCTGGAGGGATTGCGTTCCACGCCCCTAAGTAAGCGTCATTGACGCATTCCTCCGCGTCCTGCCTGCTGTTTACAATGTTATACGATAGCTTGTGGCAAACCTTACCGTATTTTATATCCAGCTCCCGTATGCCCTGTTCTGAACGCCCAAAAAACATTTCAATGATTTTTTCATCTTCTATCATCACACCGCCTCCTAGTATAATAATGATATAGCCACAAGAGCTATAAAGTTAATAAGTTACAAGGTCATATCTGATGAATAACTGAAGGAGGGTTCCCCTTCCATCAGAAGTTATTGAT
>CAJSZV010000062.1 GCA_910574345.1 Clostridiaceae bacterium
AGCCGGTGCGAGGAGGAAAGAGGGCCCCATGGTCAAGCGGTTAAGACATCGCCCTTTCACGGCGGTAACACGAGTTCGAATCTCGTTGGGGTCATTTAGTTTATGATATGGCGACATAGCCAAGCGGTAAGGCGTGGGTCTGCAACACCCTGATCACCAGTTCAAATCTGGTTGTCGCCTCTGAAAAGTCCTTGATTTTCAAGGGCTTTTTTATCTATGTCAATTATTACATTGTCCCTGACAGTTCCCGCAATTTACTATTCTCAGAAAGCCTTTGCTGCAAGAAAGAAATGATACATACGCTGGAAGACATTGATATCTATACATTTACACCAGAAAATTATAAGCAAGGACATCCTGTGCTTATCTGTCTTCATAGCGGCGGCCTGACCAATTCCTGCCTGTTCCTGGACAGGGAATTACATCACATTCATTATGCTTATGAATATTATGCAGCCTTTGATTCAAACTTTGAAAAATACGAAGCGATTTATGATTTATGGAAAAAGTAGGCGTGGTTCCCCAGGCAGAAGAGATTCTGCTTGATATGGCTGATGTTTTAAAGAAATTATAAAAAAGTTATTAAATCGTATCATATCGAACTACACCCGGTCAGCTGACCGGTGTGGTTCGTAAAAAACAGATCCCATCCCATTCCTGGATATCCTCCTCTTTTCCATGATTTTAAGTCAAAAAAGTAACAATTATTCTTGACGCTTTTTAGTAGTATCAATTATAATTAAATTTACATAAAAATACCATAATGAATATGGAAGTGAGGAATATTACAGTGAAACAGTTTTTTGGTATGAGCCGGCGGGGGGATTTAAAGGAAGCGGTTCGGGGACTTGTGAATCCTCAGTTGATTATGCTGATGTCGAACAGTGATCAATTTGAAGAACATGTGAAAGAACTGGAGAGGCTTTATCCCCAAGTGCCAAGCATTGGATGTATCGGCATGTGTTATGATACCAGAGTGGTGGAGCATGGTGTAGGAGTGGTAGCCTTTTTGGATGGCGTCAGCGCTGCGGCGAATGTGCTGGAAGAGGCATCGGTTATGCCGGTAAAGTATATCCGGAGGCTTGAGGAGGATTTAAGCAAAGTGAGTGCCTCCCAGAAGGATACGATCTGCATTGACTTTTGTGCAGGTAATGATGCCTGTGTGCTTACTACCATACATACTGCATTAAGGAGTCGGAATATTTCCTTAGTAGGGGGAACCGGTGACGGAGGGAAAGTATCAGCCAACGGCAGGATTTACGAAGATTCCGTGGCCTATGCTGTTGTGAGAAATCAGAACGGAAGAGTTAAGGCGTATAAAGAAAATATATACCATAAGATGGGGGATTACCGGTTTATCGCCTCCAATACGGATAAAGCCAGATACATGATCGGAGCTCTCAACGGAAAATCCGCCCGCCAGGTCTATCAGGATATCCTTCACGTAACAGAACAACAGATCCCCACGCAGACATTTAAGAATCCTTTCGGAAAACTCAATGGAGATGATACCTGTATTATTTCCATCAAGGAAGTAAGCGGGAATGCATTGTCATGTTTCAGGCAGGTGAATGATTCCGATGTGTTGATTATGTTGGAACTTGGTGATTATAAAGCGGTTGTAAAGGAAACGATTCAGAAGATCAGCCAGGATTTCCCCAGGCGTTCCGCTGTGTTTTCTGTCAACTGTCTGTTCCGGTATAAGCTGTTCAGCGAGAACGGTTATATGCAGGAGTATTTAAGGGATATGGGCGCCTTGGGAAATCATGCCGGACTTGTGGGGTATGGAGAACATTATAATAACCAGTTTGTCAATCAATCCATGACATGCGTTGTATTTGAATAAGGGGGAGAAGAAGGCATGCTGTTTCATAGAAATCATAAACAGACCGCAGACAAAAGACAGAGCGGGGAAAAGGATCTGTACCCGGTACTCTATGTGATGGACAGTTTAAAAAAGTACCATACAGATTTGGTTCATAAGGAGGTGGAGTCCTTATGGGAGCTTAATCTGGTAGGAACTTCATTTAACAATGTTCTTGGAGAAGCAGAACAGTTTCAGGAGAGACTTGAAGATCTGGGACAAAATTTTATAAGCGTAAATGAGGCATCGGAACAGTTTGTGGCAGTGAGAGATGACATTGCAAGGACTGTGGGCCAGGCTCAGGACGAGGTGGAGATTCTTAAGAACAGTTCCATGGAGGTGGAGACTCACTTCGGAGAGATGGGGTCTACTTTCGCCGAGCTGCAGGAAGCAGTGGAACAGATTAAACAGAGGATGAGCAGAATTGTGTCCATTGCCGATCAGACCAATATTCTTGCGATCAATGCCTCTATTGAAGCCGCCAGGGCAGGCGAAAAGGGAAAGGGTTTTGCCGTAGTGGCCGTGGAAGTGAAAAAGCTTGCAGACGAGATTAAAGATCTGGCTTCCGAGGTGGATTCGGGACTTAAAGATGTGGCAAATGGAACGGATAAACTGAGTGAAAGCATTGATACTTCAAGACAGGCTTTGGGTCAGAGTCTTGATAAAGTTCAGGAAACTTATGAAATGTTTGACAAGATTACCCAGGCAGCTGAGGGGGCTACGTCCGTACACTCGCAGATCTCAGAGGTCATCGGAGAATCACGAAGAGCCATTGACACGCTGTGCGGATTTTTTGATAAGATAAAAGACGGATACCAGGAAGTAGTGAAACACATCCGCCGTGCAAGCGGTCTGGGAACCACAAAGAGCGCTATGTTTGAGGATATTGACAATCTGATGTCGCAGATACCGCCTATTATAAAAGAGTAAAAATACTGCCGCAAAAATAGCAGATGTGTTTTTGCGGCAGTATTTTTTAGATTACCAGTTTATTCAGATGAAATAGCGCTTATATCTGTCTGAAAATAATTCACTGCCCATACGCCGCACTCCGCCATAGAGATGCTGCCTTAAAAGCGGCTCAATAGCAGGGAAGTTACGTGCCTCAATAATTCTGATCAATTCCCTGTGTTCTCCCAGAACATCCGGTACATTGTTCCCCTCCACAATATCAAGGCGGATAAAACGGGAATAATCCGGCTGGGGACGAGTCAGATTCTCCCACAGATAAACTTTATCCGTAATTTGAAACCATACTTTATGCATGGACAGGTCAATGGCAAGGAATTCATTCATGTCAAAGTGTTCAGGCTTTTTTTTTGCGGAGTCCGCCATTTTTTCCAGAAGCTCTTGCGTATAGCGGATTCGGGCAATATCTGTTGGGGTGGAAATGGAGATAAAGTCTCTTAGAACCATACATTCGACTGCCATTCTTTGAAAAATCCATTGGCTGGCTATCTTTAAGTTGATGGCGGTGACAATCGTCCCTTTATGCGGGACAATTTGGACAAAACCCATCTGCTGCAAATGCTGAAGAACGCTGCGGATGGGGGTTCGTGAGATATTAAAACGTTTGCAGAGTGTATTTTCACTTAGAACTTCTCCCGGAAGAATTTTCAGATGAACGATCTCGGTTTCAAGAATTTTATAAATCTCATCGTTGGTCAAGTTTGTTTCCAAAAAAATCCCCCATTTCCCATATAATATCTTTTTATTATATATGGTAACCATGAAGCTGTCAAACGGATAAAATAATTGTCCCAGAGACTTGTATACATGTATGACGAAATGAATCCCAATGATTTGTTTGATTTGATGGTACAGAGAAAAATAATGACAGTTTACGGTATTATTTATGAAAAAAAGAGGAAGTACAGAAAAAAATATATAGGAAATATATACAAAAAAATTGGAAGATAATAGAAAAACATAAAAAAATATCTATAGAGAATTATAAAAAAGGTTGCTTTTAGGGCTGAAATATGGTACTATTAACCATGGTTGTATACAAGATGATGCGATAAAAAGACAAGCCGCATCAGTCCATCAATAAGTCAAGGAGGGTTCAGATTTATGAAAAAAAGAATTGCAATGTTATTAGCGCTGGCACTGTCTGCCACCAGTCTGGCGGCATGCGGAGGCTCAAGTCAGCCGGCAGCGACTACGGCGGCAGCCGGAGGGGAGACCAAGGCCGCGGCAGAGACTAAGGCAGAGGATACGAAAGCAGCAGAAACTCAGGCAGCCGCATCAGGGGAAGATGCCTTTGCCGGATTAGGTGATTTTACCATGATGGTAGGACATGCGCAGCCAGAAGGCAACCCGCGCTATGTTTCTATGGAGAAATTTGCAGAAGATGTTGCGGCAAAGACCAATGGCCATGTGACTGTGGAAGTGTTCGGCAACGGTCAGTTAGGTACAGAGAAGGAGATGTTAGAGCAGGTAGTAGCCGGTACGGTTCAGGGTATGAGAGGCGGCCAGTTTGATTTCAGCCCCCGTCTTCTGATGTTTACCCTTCCTTTCCTGGCTCAGAACCGTGCACAGGTGACAGCGCTTTTGCAGAGTGACCTGGCTAAGAAAGTCTGTGCAGAGGCGGAGGCGGAGACAGGTACTGTCATTATTAACCTGTGCGACGCAGGGGGCTGGAGACAGTTTTCCAACAGCAAGCATGCCATTACCAAACCGGAAGATCTTCAGGGATTAAAGATGCGTACCAACGGCATGAACACCATTGACAAGACCTTTATCGCATTGGGCGCAACCACCACCACGATTCCTTATTCCGATCTGTATATGGGCCTTAAGACAGGTGTTGCAGACGGACAGGAAAACCCATGGGTTAACGTGGAAGGCATGAAGTTTTATGAAGTACAGCAGTATTTCACAGAGGTTAACTATCAGTTCCATCCGGATCCATTCTATGTGAATGCAGCATGGTGGAACGGACTTCCCCAGGAGTATCGTGACATTATTTCCGAGTGTGCCACAGAGATGGGAACATATAACGATCAGCTGATTGATGAGAACCAGTCAGCGGCAAAGCAGGTTGTTATTGACGCCGGATGTGAGGTTTATGAGCCAAGTGCCGATGAACTGAAGGCATTCCAGGATGCGGTTCAGGTTGTTTATGATCAGTGCGTAGAAGAGGGAATCATGACTGCCGATGAATTGCAGGAGATGCTGGACATCGTAGCTAACGCAAAATAATTAAAAAGCGGTTTCAGAATCAGAAGCTCCTGGAATCTATGGTACGATTCGTATCGATGTGTTCCGGGAGCTTTTCTGGTTACGGGATATGCGGCAGGCTGCCTTAATATAGTTTGCCGGAAAAATAAGACGCCTATGGCAGACGGCGGACATGGGAAAGGAGCTGGTTATCATCGAAAAGTTAAAAAAGATCGGTGAGAAAGTATCTCAGGTGTATTTTGGAATCGGAGTGGCGGCTATGGGGCTGCTGGCAGTACTTGTGATTTTCTCGGTAATTGCCCGTTACTTCTTTTCCCTCAGCTGGAAGCAGCTGTCGGAATTTAACGTAACATTGTTTGCATTTACTACATTCTGGGGTATGGGCATTAATGTGCTGAAAGGCGAGCATGTGATTATTGATATTGTCTATGATAAAGTGCCTCCGGCAATCAAAAGATGGCTCAGTGTAGCCAATTATCTGATTATGCTGCTGGTGGATCTGATATTTACCTGGCAGGGGGTCAAGTATGTGGGCGTAGCCGGAAAGCAGATCAGCCAGGGCATGGAGATCCCCATGAAGTATATGTATGGAATCATGCCTGTCTGCGGGGCCATCTGCGCGGTCTGCATTGTGATCAAAATAATTGAGTTTATTGCTGCGGACGTTTCGTATTTTGCACCAAAGAATCAGGTGCTTACAAAAGACACCCCATAGGGCAGAGAAAGGAGCTGACGATCTGTTATGGCAATGATTATACTTTTGATACTGCTGATTTTCTTTGCAGTACTTGGAGTGCCGCTGGCCTTTGCAATCGGTGCATCCTGTGTTACATATATTAGCACCAATGCTCCCACCTTTATGTCTATGGTGCCTCAGAGGGTGTGGAACGGCGCTTACAGTGAATTGATGATTGCAATGCCGCTGTTTATGCTGGCCGGTGAGCTGATGAATACAGGAGGAATTACAAAGCGAATCATTAACTTCTGTCTCCAGCTTTTAAAGCCTTTCAGGGGAGGATTGGGGGAAGTGAACATCGTAGCTTCCATGATCTTCGGCGGCATATCAGGGTCCTCTGTGGCGGACACTTCCGCCCTCGGCAGCATTCTGATTCCTGCTATGGAAGATCTGGGATACCCGCCTGACGCATCGGCAGGCATTACGGTGGCATCTTCCACTATGGGCATGATTATTCCGCCCTCCACTCCTATGATTGTATATTCCATGATATCCGGCGCATCCGTAGGAGCGTTGTTTATGGCGGGAGCAGTACCCGGAATTCTTATCGGATTGACCCAGCTGGTACTGGTATATGTGATCAGCCACAGGAAAGGATGGCATCCCAAGAAGACACCATTTGTCTTTAAGGAATTTGCATCCGCTATTCTGTCGGGAATACCGGCCCTGCTTATGCCTCTGTTTATTATTATCTGTGTGTCTTTTGGCGTATGCACTGCATCTGAGAGTGCAGGTGTTGCCGTTTTGTATGCCATACTGGTAGGTTTCTTTGTGTATAAAGAACTGACCTGGAAAGCAGTGCTGGAGGCATTGAAGAAGACTTTGATTTCATCGTCTTCCATTATGATCATTATCGGTTTCACCACCATCTTTACATGGGTGCTGACCATGCAGAAGGTTCCCCAGATCGTGGCTAATTTCTTCATCGCGCTGAATATGCCCGCGTGGGGGATTGCCCTGGTGTTCTGTGTGATGATTCTGATGATAGGTACATTTATTGATGTGAGTCCTGCCATTCTTCTGCTGACTCCCATTATGCTTCCGGTTATGCAGAGTTACGGTTTTTCCGCATTGCAGTTCGGTGCCATGATGATCACCGGCCTGGCTATCGGTCTGGTAACCCCGCCTGTGGGCATGTGTCTCAATGCATGTAATAAGATTAACCGGATGCCCATTATTTCAATCTTTAAAGGTGCGTTGCCTTATTTGATCTGCAACATTATCGTGCTTCTGGTCATTAGCCTTTGGGCTCCTTTGACCACATGGCTTCCTCTGCTGTTGGGATATAGTTTATAGAGTAACAATCAGCCTCTGCACAAATCTGCTTATAGGATTTGGCAGAGGCATTTTGCGCCTATCCCCTTTTCACCCTGTTTAAAATGTGCTAAAATAAACAGGATTCGACAAAGGAAGGAAATGATTTATGAAAAATAAGTATAGACGGATACAGCGCAGTGCAGCTATGGGTCTTGCAGTGCTGCTGATTTTTGGTGCGGCAGGATGTGACAGCGCAGCCTACAGAGGGCAGATACAGCCGCCGGCCACAGAGCCTACGGAGCTGAATATCGTGATAGAAGAAAGTTCCGCTCAGGAACAGGTACTGGAGGGAATCGGACGCATGACCCCGGAAGGGCCGGAGTATGAGATATTGAAAGATCTTCCCATACCGGAGACGGAACCGGCGCCGGAATATTACCGCATCGGAGTGGAGCATGAGAATGTGGCAAAGCTTCAGGAACGTTTGATGGAACTGGGATTTATGGATAATGATGAGCCCACGGAGTATTACGGCAATGTAACCCAGTCAGCCGTAAAGTCATTTCAGAGACAGAATGGTCTGGCCCAGGACGGGATCATAGGACCTTCCACCTGGGAGGCGATTATGGACCCGGCGGCAAAGTATTATTCTACGTCCAACGGCGACCAGGGCGAGGACATTCAGAGAATCCAAAGCCGTCTCTATGAGCTGGGTTATCTGGCAACGGAAGATTTGGTGACAGGGAATTTCGGTGACAAGACGGAAGAGGCGGTTTTGAAATTGCAGCAGGTCAATAGTCTTGAGCAGGACGGCAGAGTAGGGCGTCAGACCATGAACCTTCTTTACAGTGATGAGATCAAGCCTAATATGCTGGTGTACGGGGACAGAAGCGAGGTGGTTCAGGCGGCCCAGGAACGGTTAAAGGCATTGGGCTATCTCACCACAGATCCGGACGGAGCCTATGGCCTGGATACTTCTATCGCATTGAAACAATTTCAGTCAAGGAATGACCTGGTGGTGGACGGTTATCTTGGACCTTCTACCAGAGCCGTTCTCAACAGCGCCCAGGCAGTGCCCAACGGACTTTCTCTTGGCGATCAGGGAGACAGCGTACAGAGAGTGCAGCAGCTTTTGAACAAATACGGTTATCTGTCTTCATCTCATGTGACAGGATACTTCGGTGAGGTGACGGAGACGGCAGTAAAGAATTTCCAGAAAAACAACAGCCTGTCCAATGACGGATCCGTGGGGATGCAGACTATGGCCAAACTGACAGGCGATAATGTACGGCGCTCTACAAGCGGTGCTGCCACAGGCGGTTCCGGAAGTTCCAGCCGGCCGTCAAGTTCCGGAGGCAGTTCTTCGGGAAGCAGCGCAGGAGCTGGTGTCAGCGGCGGTGCAGGCACTTTAATCTCCATTGCAAGTTCCAAGCTTGGCTGTCCTTATGTGTACGGAGCCAAAGGACCTAATTCCTTTGACTGTTCCGGCTTCGTTTATTGGTGTCTGAATCAAGCAGGCGTACGGCAGAGTTACATCACCTCTTCCGGATGGCGCAGCGTGGGCAAATATACAAAGGTTACCAGCTTTAATAATCTGCAGGCAGGCGACATTATTGTGGTCAGCGGCCATGTGGGAATCGTGGCAGGCGGAGGAACGGTAATCGATGCGTCTTCCAGCAACGGCAAAGTGGTACACAGATCTTTGAGTTCCTGGTGGAGAAATAATTTTATCTGCGGATGGAGAATTTTTGGATAAAATACTTTACAACCGGAGAAAAGGGTACTATAATAAATGCCATGAAAAGCGAATAGAGAATCTTCAGGGCAGGGTGCAAGTCCCTACCGGCGGTACAGCCCGCGAGCCGTAAGGCATGATCCGGTGAGATTCCGGGGCCGACAGTATAGTCTGGATGGAAGAAGATGATAGATACACGGTTTGTTTGCCGTGGAACTTATGATATGATCTTATGAAAGGTCCCTGTTGAGAGATTGACAGGGATCTTTTTTTGCGTGGGCCTGCGCAGAGGGAGTATGTCCCTAAAGCGGCGCACAGGCCCTGCGGCGGGCGTGGAAAGTCTTCCTTGCTCGATTGCAGGGAAAAATTATGAACAGAGGCAGGGGAGCTGAGATGACAGACCGGGAATATATGGAACGAGCCATCAGCCTGGCGGAGCGGGGAAGAGGATGGACCAACCCTAATCCCATGGTAGGGGCAGTGATTGTGAAGGACGGAAGGATAATCGGAGAGGGGTTTCATGCCAGATGGGGGGAACTCCATGCAGAGCGCAGGGCCATAGCTTCCCTGACAGAGAGTGCAGAAGGGGCAAGTCTGTATGTTACATTGGAGCCTTGCTGCCATTATGGGAAGACGCCGCCATGTACGGAGGCTATCCTGGAGCAGAAGATCGCAAGAGTAGTGATCGGCTCCAGAGATCCGAATCCCAAGGTGGCAGGAAAAGGGGCGGAAATATTGCGGAAAGCAGGGGTTATGGTGGAAGAGGACTTTATGAGGGAAGAATGTGACTGCCTGAATCCTGTATTTTTCCACTATATTACTACAGGAATGCCTTATGTGGTGATGAAATACGCTATGACAGCCGACGGAAAGATTGCCACAAAGACGGGGGCATCGAAGTGGATAAGCGGAGACCGGTCCCGTAAAGCGGTTCACGAGATGAGACACAACTATATGGGAATTATGGCGGGGATAGGAACGGTGCTGGCAGATGATCCGATGTTAAACGTACGCCTGGAAGGGAAAAAGAGTCCCATAAGGATTATCTGTGACAGCAGTTTGAGGATTCCGGCAGACAGCAGGATATGCCAAACGGCAAAAGAATATAAAACCATTGTGGCCTGCGGCGCCGTTACGGAGATGATGAAAGAGAAGGAACAAACACTGGAACAAAAAGGGATAGAGATTGTGTCATTGCCGGATAATGAGGGACGGATAGATCTAAAAAAACTGATGAAGTATCTGGGAGACAAGGGAATTGACAGTGTGCTTCTGGAAGGAGGCGCCGCCTTAAATGAGAGTGCTTTAAGCGCCGGGATTGTTCAGAAGGTGAAAGTTTTTCTGGCTCCCAAGATATTTGGAGGGGAAAAGGCTATGACTCCTGTAATGGGAAAGGGAGTGGAGTTTCCGGGGCAGGCTGTTTTGATGGAACTTGAGGGTATAAGCCAGATAGGACAGGATATTTTACTGGAGTACAAGGTTGGAGGTGAAGAGAGATGTTTACAGGGATCATAGAAGAAAAAGGACGGCTGCGTTCTCTTTCCCTCATGGGAAGATCAGGAAGAATATCTGTAAATGCGGCAAAGGTACTGGAAGGGACGAAGATTGGAGACAGCATTGCGGTTAACGGCGTATGTCTGACCGTGGTATCCATTGAAAAAGACGGATTTACGGCGGATGTGATGGCAGAGACTGTGAGAAGAAGTAATTTGGGGCAGCTTAGTTTGGGGGCTTATGTGAATCTGGAACGGGCCATGGCGGCGGACGGAAGGTTTGGAGGGCATCTGGTATCAGGGCACATCGACGGAACCGGAACGATCCTAAATACAAGAAGGGAAGAGAACGCGGTCTGGGTTCAAATAGAGACAAAACCGGAGATCCTTCGTCTGATCATTGAGAAAGGTTCCGTCTGTATTGACGGAATCAGCCTGACCGTGGCAGCCATAGACAACGGCAGTTTTCAGGTATCCATAATTCCCCATACAGGAGAAGAGACCACATTGCTGAAAAAGAAACCGGGAGATGTGGTAAATTTGGAGAACGATGTTATAGGCAAATATGTGGAGAGACTGCTGGGCCTGGCCAAGGAGGAGAAAAAAGAGACCGCACCGGATTGTCTGACCATGGATAAGCTGAAAGAATTTCTTTTATAAAAACAGGAGGTAGACGAGATGAAGGAGTATCATACCATTGAAGAGGCGCTGAAGGATTTGCAGGCAGGAAAAATGATCCTGGTAACAGACGATCCGGAACGTGAAAACGAGGGGGATCTAATCTGTGCGGCTCAGTTTGCCACTCAGGAAAACATTAATTTTATGGCGTGTCATGGAAAAGGACTTATCTGTACTCCCATGAGTTATGAACTGGCAGTGAAGCTTGGCCTTCCGCCTATGGTGGCAGAGAATACGGACAATCACAGCACGGCATTTACTGTGTCCATTGATCACATAGATACGGATACTGGGATTTCAGCGGCGGAGCGTTCCTATACCATTATGAAATGCATTGACGAAAAGACAAAGCCGGAAGAATTTCGCAGGCCTGGTCACGTGTTTCCCTTAATTGCAAGAAAAGGCGGAGTGCTGGTACGTGGAGGGCATACAGAGGCCACAGTAGATTTGATGCGTTTGGCAGGACTGGCGGAATGCGGCGTGTGCTGCGAGATTATGGAAGACGACGGCACTATGATGAGAACGCCGAACCTGTGGAAGATGGCAGAACAGTATGGTTTGAAGTTTATAACCATAAAGGATCTGCAGAATTACTGCCGTATTCATGAAAAACATGTGGTGCGCGAGGCCTGCGCGGATATGCCCACGAAGTACGGACATTTCCGTATATACGGATATGTCAATGATATCACCGGGGAACACCATGTGGCCCTGGTAAAAGGAGACATCGGCGACGGAGAGGGAGTGCTTTGCCGGGTACATTCCGAATGTCTTACAGGGGATACTTTTGGCTCTCTCAAATGCGACTGCGGCCCCCAGCTCCAGACAGCCATGGAAAGAGTAGAGAAGGAAGGCCGTGGAATTATCCTGTATATGAGACAGGAAGGCCGTGGAATCGGCCTGATCAATAAACTGAAAGCATATGCCCTTCAGGAACAGGGCATGGATACTGTGGAGGCCAACATCGAATTGGGCTTTGCTCCCGATCTCCGTGAATATTGGGTGGGGGCACAGATTTTGGCGGATTTAGGCGCCAAGTCTCTGCGGCTTCTGACCAATAACCCGGAGAAAATCTATGGGCTGGAAGGCTTTGGACTGACCATCAAAGAGAGGGTGCCAATCGAGATTCCGGCTCAGAAATATGATGCTTTTTATATGTGGACCAAACAGGAAAAAATGGGACATATCTTTCAGAAAATTAATTACAAGTCCAGCTAAGAAATGTCAATAGGTAAAATGAAAAATGTTTAAAAAGTTTTTTTCAAGCAGTTGATGTAAAAAAGGGTAACTTTAATAAGCCCACCCCTATGGAAATTT
>CAJSZV010000063.1:0-9754 GCA_910574345.1 Clostridiaceae bacterium
TTGAACAATACAATCTTACGGCACATCCATTTAAGTGGACATATGCCGGTATACCATTGGCAATTTAATCACTGATATTTAAGCAATGCTGTACTACCACCACGGCACCGGCTAAGGACGCTCCTGCACTGGTGAAGAAGATTGGACGGACTACCTACATTGTGAGGGTTCATTTCAGCAAGACCAGCAGGGAAACCATGAGCGACAAAATCAAGCGTATGCTGTAAAATGAGATACAGCAGATGTAAAAGGGCGATAACGGAAATAGGCCGGGATTCAGAAACGCGCTGGCTCCCGGCTTGTAAAATCAGGAGGTTTATGGTAGTATGGAGATACGAAAACAGAAGGGAAAACAGGTGGGAAGATTGACAGTGACGGAACAGATAGACCAGAAACATCAGGAAGATTTACAGAGGCTAAGAGGTTTTCGCCTGCTTGATGATGACTTCCTCACAAAGTGTTTTGAGGGAGATACGGCAAGCATAGAACTGGTATTGCAGATTGTACTGGAAAAGCCGGATTTAAAAGTGCTGGACGTTCGCACCCAGGTATTTGTGGAGAATTTGTTGAATCGTTCAGTAAGGTTTGATATTCTTGCTACTGACAGTACCGGTGCTAAAATAAATGTTGAAATCCAACGAGCCGATAAAGGAGCCGGGAGAAAAAGAGCAAGGTATAATTCCAGCATGATGGACGCAACTCTTTTGAAGAAAGGTGATGATTTTGACAATCTTCCAGAAACATGGGTAGTGTTTATTGTCGGACGGCGAATTGAGGGAGAAGCAAACAGCGAATTATTTTTCTGACATTTATCCCATTGACTGCGCAGTGCTGTCTGCAAATGCACAATCCTGCCCAAAATGCTGCACGTTGTTGCCGGTATTGCTTTCCGCCTGAAATGCAAAAGGCCATGGATCCCATTATGAGATCCGCAGCCTATATGAAACATTTAGTTTTTCCCCTGCTTGTCGGCCAGGGTCGGAAGATGGACCAGCCCGGTAGCAACGGTCACGGCATCCACCTTCCGTATCAGATGGCTGAGCCGTTCCTCATTCCAGAAGATATCAGAAAAATCAGAAAGCTCACAGCCAATATCGTGGTTCGGGATGCACAGGTAGTTCCCATATTTATGCCGTCCGGCGAGGATGTGGAAGTAAGTCCCCCGCCCATCGATCTCGGCTTCATACCATCCGGGGCCCCTGCCCAGTAAGAAGAGCCTTCCTGTCCAGGTCTCCCTGCGGGAGCCGTGCCTGAGGATACAGTTGTATTCCATAGCAGCACCCCCTATCCGAGGTTCTGGCTGCTGACGGAGGCGAGGATGACTTCTGTGTCGATCACCTTCTTCTCCATCTGCGCCCCAAGCGTCAGGGCATTGGTCATCAGGTTGTCCACCAGGCGGGGGTTCCCCTGGGAGTGGCTATGGACGGCGGAAAGGGCAGCCTGCTCAATGATGGAGGAAGAGCCTCCCGCACAGGCAATCTTGTGGAGGACGTACTGCGCCACCTCCGAATCGGAAAGCCCGGAGAAGTTGTAATGCACGGTGACCCTCTGGCGCAGGGCCTCATGGACAGGCTTTTTCAGGGTGTTGTTCAGGTGGGGCTCCCCGCAGAGGATGAGCGTGAAGCAGTTGAGGGAGTCATATCCGTAGTTCATGAGCATCTTGATGTCCTCCAGGATGCCGGTGGAGAGGTACTGTGCCTCATCGACTGCCAGGAGGAGGGGCTGCTTCTTGTCCCTGTAAAGGTAGAGGATCTGCTCCTGTACGGCGCGGAACATGCCGGGCTTGCCGCCCCTTGGCTCCACCCCTAAGACAGAGCAGAGCTGGCGGTAGAACTCCATGACGCTGACGGTGGAGAGGCAGATGTACTCCATGTGGTAGAGGTTTGGGTTGAGGCTCTTTGCAAAGCAGCGCAGGGCGAAGGACTTGCCCATGCCTGGCCGTGCGGTAAAAAGCCCTATGCCCCTTGTGTCCTTGAGGTAGTCCAGCCGGGACGTCATCTCCGAGATGTCCTTTGAGAGGAACCGGTCCTTTTCTTTGGCATTCTGTTTGTCAAAGGGATTGAAGGAAAGCCCATAGTAAGAACGGAACATCAGCCCTCACCTCCGATCCTTGAATAATCGATGGATGGCGTGTTGTTGCGTTTCGTCCTGCAGTTCTCATTTTTATCCGTAGGCCGGATGGGGTAATGCTCCCCCTCATAAAGAATGAAGGCGGAGGACATGTCGTCCGGAAGGAAACGGATCTCCACCTTTGAGGAGATGAACTGCATGGGGACATCATAGGACACCTTGTCAATGGAGACGGTGGAGTCCTTGTTCACCTTTCTGGTGATACGGTTCAGGAAACACTCTTCCAGCCATTCTCTGGACTTCGGCATGCGGATGGCGGAACGGGCCTGCTGGTAGCGTTCCATGGGCGTGGTGCCGATGCCGGAATGGACGGATGTATTGTAGGTGCGCATGTAATCCTTAAGCAGCCCACCAAACTGTGCCAGAGAGGTGATGGAATCCATGTCCAGTGTATAGAGCCAGGTTTCTTTCAGCGTCCTGAACTGGCGCTTGATCTTGGCCTTGGAAGCTCCGTCACGGATCTTTGTATGTAGAAGAACCGTCCCAATGGAGCCGCAGATGAGGGAGAGCTGCTCATTTGAATAGCTGCAGCCGTTGTCGACATAGAGCTTCGCCGGGATCCCATGGGCTGCCACGGCGTCCTTGAGCACTTTCTGGAAGTTATAGGCATTATCGTTATAGAAGAGGCCGCCGCCCACCAGAAAACGGGAATGGTCATCAATAATCATGATGCAGTAGACTCTCCTGCGCTGGCCATCCTCCGTGATATAAGGCAGGTAACAGGTATCGGCCTGCCACATCTTCCCAAAGGCGTCTTCTTCAAATGCCTTCCTGTCCCGCATGCCGGGGTTGCGTGCTGATTTCAGGTCATGTTTCTTCACGAAGCGCTGGACGGCGCAGACGCTGACTGTGGCAGGGATGAAGGCTTCTTCAACGAGGTGCCGGTGGATCTGTGTAGAGTTCAGTCGTGGGAAGGCCTCCTTGAGGCGGTAGATCTCCTCGATGGCCGTGTCCGGGAGCACCCGGGTGGAGCCCTTATCGGAACGCTCCTGCGGCATGAGGGCGTCGATGCCGCCGTTCTGGTAGAGGGATACCCATTTGCTGAGGGTTTTTGGGCTGTACTGGAATACAGAACCGTCAGGCAGGGTGAGCGGTTTTTCGGTGATACGCTGGTAATAGGCGTTCCTGGACGCATCCGGATAAAGGCCATGGATGACTGGCGCTATGAGAGCGAGGCGGAACTGTGCCATGGCGGCTGCGTCCGAAAGGTTTTTTGGATTGTTGTCCATAAAAATGTCCTCCTTAGGTGGTTTTCCACCATTATGCAGGAGAGAAGGGTGGAAAACCATACCCGTGGCGTGTGGCCGACGGAAAAAGGGTCAGGGGCCGAACACCTGCTGGCAGTAAAGTGCCGGGTTTTTATGGGACTGGAGAAAAGACTTTGTAAAACGACGGACAAAGGCTGAGGCGAAATCTGAATAAGCCGGCTGTGTGAGCAGGGACTTCAGGAAGGAAAGGCCGGAAGCCTCCATGGAGGAAAGCACGCCGAGCCAATCTTCCTTCTGCACCCGGAAGAGCTGCAGCCACCGGCGTAGCTGGGAAAGGGTGATACAGAAGCGTTCGCATAGCCTTTCCACAGTGGAAAGGCGCAGGAAATACTCCGCCAGGACACGTAGGAGGAAGAACAGGCCGTAGCCGGAGTAGGGAATGATGAAGTCCGGGAGGATGGCATGGGTATGGCCACAGGTACAGATGAGGCGCATGATGCAGAGGCTGTGGCGGACTGGGGCACCGCCTATGAAGTCCACCAGGGATCGGTTGTAATAGGCATGGATGCTGCAGGCCCCCCTGGCTCCGCACCAGGGACAGGTCTGCAGTTCCGAACGGAATCCGGCCATGAAGGAATCGAACAGGATCTTTGATGAACTTTTTATGCGAATCAGCTTGCAAAACAGGGAGTTTTCTCTTATCATAGTATATGTCGGTGGTGCCGGAGCCTCACGAGTGGGACACGATCCCGTATATGGCAGGCACACTGGTATGTGAGAGAAAGAACGAACTGTGGAAGGGGCTGTTCTTTCTCTTTTTTCGTTCCATAAAAACTATATCGGAATGACATGGGATGGTCAAGAGGAAAACGTGCCGCCTCCTGCAGCACGCTTTTATAGACAGTGTTTAAAAACTGAGATTTTAATTTGACGTTTTTGTGCGGGAGACAGGAACTTTAATTTGCTGGGCTACAACATGGGCCGATCAGTGCCGGGACAGTGGGCAATGCTGCAGGCAAGGTGTATAAAGCAGCAGCTGTACGGCAAGGGGAGCATGATAGAAAAGGCGCCCATCTTTTCAGACATAACCTCGCAGTTTCGTTTTCCCGAAACAATATCCCCCGTCCTGTGATCAGTGCTACTCTCGGACATGCGGACCCTGATTCACTTGACCATTATCTTTTTGCAGATATCACACATCTCCGTGACTGTGCCATA
This sequence comes from Clostridiaceae bacterium, assembly GCA_910574345.1. Classification (GTDB taxonomy): domain Bacteria; phylum Bacillota; class Clostridia; order Lachnospirales; family Lachnospiraceae; genus UBA3402. The sequence continues at coordinate 4,557 of CAJSZV010000063.1, forward strand.
AGCATTGAATGCTATCCTGTCGGGAAGGAGGTTTTTTCGATATGAATTCTTATATATCAGGATTCTCCGGCCTGATCGAACAGTATGAGAAATATCAAAAAGCTTCAGATTCCTGGAGTGAACATGCACACGGACTGAACATCAGATATTTTGACCGCTACTGTGCCCTGCACTATCCCGGACAGCCACTCTGTCAGGAAATGGTAGATGAATGGTGCAGGAAACGTGAGACAGAAACCAATACTTCCTGTTTTACAAGAACTGGCGGTATCCGTTCTTTTATACGCTATCTGCGGGAAAGAGGACTGACAACCGTAGAACCGGCACTGCCGCCGAAACCGGAAGGAAGGACATATATCCCCCATGCATTTACAGATGGGGAACTTTGCCGTTTTTTTAATGAATGCGACCGGATCGTCCCATTGCGGCCGGAATTAAAGTATAAGATGAAAAAAATCACATGTCCTGTCTTTTTCCGGCTTTTATACAGCAGCGGAATCCGCACTACGGAAGCCAGATACCTGAAACGGGAAGATGTTGACCTTGAACACGGGGTGCTGAACATCCGAAAATCAAAAGGATATGACCAGCACTATGTAGCTCTCCATAAAAGCATGACAGAACTTTTGAAACAATACGACAAAGCGGCAGAATCCATCCGCCCGGATCGTACTTACTTTTTTGAGACCCCTAATGGGAAGTATTATTCCAGACAGTGGGTTACGCAGGCTTTCCAGTGTTTATGGGAAAAAGCGAATGGAAAGCAGGATAAAGCGGTTGCCTATGATCTCAGACATAATTATGCCGCCACAAACATCAACCGGTGGGCGGATGATACATTTGAATTCGACCAGAAGCTTCATTACCTTTCCAAGTCCATGGGGCACAGGGGCATCGAATCCACTTTGTACTATTATTCAATCACCCCCTGTCTCGCCGATATCCTTCTGAAAAAAACAGAACGCAGTTTCAATGAACTGTTGCCGGAGGTGGAACATGAAGAAATCTGATGACGCAGTTAAAATCGCACGGTATATCTCGGAGTTTTTTGACGTTTATGCCCCAAATTTTCTTACTACCAGCGGACATACACTGAAATCCTATCGGGATGCACTTGGATTATACATAAATTTCCTGGAAACAGAGTCGGTTACGCCGGGAAGCTTTTCCAGACACTGTTTTGAACGGGAGAAAATAGAAAAATGGACTGTATGGTTAAAAGAATCCAGAAACTGCAGTCCTGAAACATGCAATGTACGGCTTGCTTCCCTGCGGGTCTTTCTGGAATTCCTCGGCAGCAAAGATATGGAATACCTGTATCTATATCAGGAAGCGCAGAAAATAAAACGTCAGAAATGTACCAAAAAGAAAGTATCCGGTTTTACGCGTGATGCGGTAGCAGCCATGCTCGCAGTACCGGATGTATCTACAAAAACAGGAAAAAGGGATCTTGTATTCCTGACCCTGTTGTATGCAACAGCTGGACGGCTGGATGAAATCCGCTCCATAAAAATCCGTCATCTGCACCTTGACGGGAAAAAGCCCTATGTGAATCTGATAGGGAAACGGGATAAAATCAGAACTGCATATCTTCTTCCCAAGGTGGTCGCTTACATCAAAGTATATCTGAGTGCTTTTCACGATGGCACGCCTGACCCTGATGCATACCTGTTCTATTCACGGGTAGGCGGCAAATACACGAAGCTCACAGAGCCGGCATTGGCAAAGCGGATAAAAATATGTGCAAAAGCAGCACACGAAAAGTGTACGGATGTACCCCTTGATGCCCATGCACATCAATTTCGCCATGCGAAAGCATCACACTGGCTGGAGGATGGAATTAATGTTGTACAGGTAAGTTTTCTTCTGGGGCATGAACAGCTTGAAACAACGATGCGGTATCTGGACATCACAACGGAAGACAAGATAAAAGCATTGGCTACTTTGGAGGATGAAACACAAAAAACAGTCCCCAAAAAATGGAAGAACAAGAACAGCACACTGACAGATTTCTGCGGACTGAAAAAATAGAAAACGTTAAAAAGAAATCCAAACTTTTCTTTCGCACAATGCCGTATTTATCAGCATATCTGTGTGAAAGTTTGGATTTCTTTAAAGTTGGGATTTTTCAGAAGATGAACAGTATCAGATATCGGGCAGAGGAAATAGTTAAAAATGAGATGGTTTATATCTAAATCATGGAGGCAAAAGTAATATGGAAAAACAAGTTTATATTACAGAGGAAGAACGTGCAAAGTGCCAAAAAGTAACTGATGCGTTTGCGGAACTGTACGAGATGGAGAAAATCGTGGTGCTTGATGCGGGCAGATACGGCTTTGTGGAGCTGAAATATTACAAGCCGCCGCATGGCTTTGAAGAAGATGCAACTTTCACGGACGGCAGAGCATTGTTTGATGCTCTTTGGCAGGAATGGTTCGATACAACACTGTATCTGACAGCAAAGAAAATGCAGTTAGATAATATCATCTATGAGGAAGTATTCAACTGCCTTTCAAAAGAAAAACAATCGTCAATTATTGCGAAAAAAGCCGACTTTGCAAGAATGGCGGGTATAACTCTGTAAAATCAGTTTTACGGAAAGTCAATGCCCTATATAGAGGGAAAAAGATTAGAATGGCTCTGTGTATGATATGCAGGGCTTTTCACTTTTGGACATATTCGAGCTGTTGACAAACCTCTTGCCAAAAAGATTTGCATATAAGAAAATATATGTATAGATGAATCCTTGAGGTGATACATTATGATGACGAAAAGAGAAAACCAACAGATAGAAATGCATCTGATAACAATTGAAGATTTAGTCCCTGTGGAGCATCTGCTTCGGAAAGTAAATGATATCATTGATTTTTCATTCATATATAACGAAGTAGAAAATATGTACTGTCATAACAATGGGCGTCCGTCCATTGATCCGGTGGTCTTAATCAAGTTTCTTCTCATCGGTTTTCTTTATGGCATCAATTCCGAAAGAAGAATATCAGAAGAGATTCAGGTAAACATGGCATACCGTTGGTTTCTTGGTCTTGATATCATGGATAAAGTTCCAGACCATTCTACGATTTCCCAGAACAGACGCCGCCGTTTCAATGGCAGTGATCTTTTTCGGAATATCTTTCAGAAAATTGTTTCCATATGCATAGAAAAGGGCCTGGCAGACGGCAAGCTGGTTTTTACGGATTCGACACACATGAAGGCAAACGCATCCCGTAAATCAGAATACATTAAGCAAACAGAAGAAGTGACAAATGAATACCTCAAAGAACTGGACCAGTATGAAGAAACGGTACGGGCCCAGTTGGAGTCAGAAGGGAAGATCAAGCCCATCAGATGCAAGAAACGGAAGGAAAAAATGGAAATCATTAGCCGCCGTGAAAGCAGAACCGACCCCGAATCCGGATTTTACAAGAGGAAAGGGAAAGCGGAGGGGATGCACTACTTGTCGCATGAAACCGTGGACTCTAAAAACGGAATTATAATTGATGTGGCAGCTACAGCCGGCAATGTGCCTGACAGCCAGCCGTATATGAAAAGGATTGATTATATTGAGAAAAATCTGGGTTTGAAAATACAGGAAGCATGTGCCGACAGTGGCTATGACACAAACCTTATCCACCAACAGTTATCAGAAAGGGGCATAAATTTTTATACGCCTGAAAGAACAGAGCAAAAAAGAGGAACTACAGAATTTCAAAGGAAAGATTTTCAGTATGATGGAAAGGATGACAGATTCATCTGTCCCGGAGGAAAAGCGCTTCCGCTGCACCGGCTCAATAGAACAATAAAAACTGTAACAAAAGAGTACCGCTGTCCAAAGGCTGAATGTAAAGACTGTCCATTCCGTAACAGGTACATAGGAGAAAAAGGTTCTGATAAAAGAATCCAAGTAAATATTTTTGAAGACGTTGTAAAAAAGAATCATGAAAAAGACGGTGCGGAAACACACACCAAAGTTTTGCTTTTGCGACAGATATGGAGCGAAGGCAGCTTTGCGGCGCAAAAGTCAAGGCATAACTTGAAATTCTTATACAGAAGAGGATTAGAGGCGGCTGAACAGCAGTGCCTCTTATCGTCAACGGCATTAAATCTTAAAAGGATGATAAAGGCCATGGCATAGAGAACCATGACCTTTTTCTTTGGAATATTTCTGCTATCTTTACTAGATTTTTATCATGATATTTTGTGACATTTACGAAATTAGGAGGTTTGTCAACAGCTCGATATTGTCTAAAAGTTATAAAAGAGGAACGAATGAGATGGATTCCGCAGGCGTAGGCATTGTGGGAAAGTGTATAACTGCCTGTTTTATGGAGTTGTGGGTAACTGTGTTTACAGGATGTGGGAAAGCTGCACTTTGCTTTTCCATGTGCTGTGAACACAGTTATCCATGACGGAATAGCCAGTTTATCCTAAAATTAAGATAAACTGGCTTATCCTTAAGATATTTTTATCCCCATCTTTTTGAAACTGCCCGTATCCTTGGTGTTTAAACACAAAAAGATGAGGATAAAAATTCATCTCAGACCACAAATCCTTGCCAGCTCGTCCTCATTGTCTGTCCAAAGGGGTTCTTCCTCAGGCATACCTCCAATACTCCCTCCCATCGCTTCCTGCATCATTTTCATTGATGGCGTAGCATATATCCTCGTTGTCTGGGTCGATGAGTGACCCAGTATCCTTGAAACCAGTTCAAGCTCAACGCCGTCCTGATAGAGACCTGTCGCCCGCGTGCGCCTCAGCATATGCGGCCCAGGCCGCCTTGGCATTTCCGGATGCTCTTTCCGGACTTGATCGGCATATTTGGTGATGATCCGTTCCACATTCCCGGATGACATAGCCGACAGGTGGCCTTTTATCACCGTGTAGAACAGCGGCTTGTCCAGACACCCCTCAACATGGAACCTTGAGAGATATGTCCGCAGATGCGCGACAGTTTTATCTGTCAGAGATACAATCCGTTCCTTATCTCCTTTCTCATGGATACGCACATAGGGGATAGCCGCATCAAGATATAATGATGACAGTGTCAGCCCAAGGAGTTCGGATACCCTCATTGCCGAATCATAGAGAAGTACCATGATCGCCATATCCCGCAGGCCATTTTTCTTCTGCAGGTTGGGAGCTGCGAGCATTGCGGCGCATGCCCCGTCCGGAATGGTCTCCCTGATGGGCTTCGTTTC
>CAJSZV010000063.1:9878-12185 GCA_910574345.1 Clostridiaceae bacterium
CGGTTGTTGCAGGTGCTTTCCTTACAGCCCCTGTCCCTGAGATGGGCCATGAAGTCGAGCAGGAAATCGTGTGTACAGTCGGAAAAACGGAACTTCTTCATGGATATTTTCCTTGTGTCCGTGACATACCTGCGGAAAACCGTCAGACCGTCAAGATAGGTTTTTACCGTGCAGGCACTTCTTACCGCCTGCGATGGCAGATAAATATTCAGAAAATCGTTTGTCCTTGAAAAAAACAAATCATTGCGGAAACCGTTCCTCTCACTCATAGCCGCCCACCTCCGGTATTATGCTGCCGGAAGAGATATCTTTCTTCCTTATTATCCGGAATGAGGATTCAATCTGGTGGTAGTAATAAAAGGTATCCTGCGGACTTGTATGGCCAAGGTAAGCACTCAGATAGGGCATCATCGCATTTAGGTTTTTCCCTTCCTCCATCCACTTGTTCATCCTTATGACGACAAAACTATGTCTCAGGGAATGTATCGTCGGCTGTCTGCAGCCGGGCCTGGCGCATGGTGTCCGTGACCAGATCTCCTTGAATTTCGCATTCAGGGAAGCCGCCCGGAATGGTTTTTCAGGATCACCTGCCGGGAAAAGGTATTCGGAGTAAATACCGTACCGTTCCTGCAGGATGTTTATACATTCGGAACAAAGGCCTGCAACATCATCCGCTATGAAAACCACCCTGTCCTTACGGCCCTTTGACTGTTTTATCATGGCTTTCGCCTTCCCGCCAGACAGGTCCACATCCGACCGTTTCAACAGCCTTGCTTCCGACACCCTGAGGCCGCAGCAGAAAATAAGCCTGTAGATTGCCCTGTATTCCATGGCCAGCCTCTCGAAGCGGGTTCCCCGGATGGCAGGCTGGTAGCTGTCCAGTTCCCTGAAAAAACTCCTGACCTCATCCTCGTTGAGGACATAGGCCAATGTTTTGCTTTTTGCCGAGAACTTTGCCGGGATATAGCAGTCGATCCCAAGGGAAGCCATATATAATGACAGCTGGCGCAGGGCGGACATCCTGTTCCCGAGATAGGCTCTGCCTTCCCCGCTTCTCTGCATCCCCCATTCGCTTGAGATTTCTTTTGTGACCACCGGAGTATGATACCCTTTCCGGATACAGAAGCGGTCAAAGCTTATCAGGATATGTCTTGCGCTGTTAAAAAGGAAACCTTCCTCATGCTTACGCTGGATCAGCCCCTCAATGTATGGCGCAAAACAACTGCTGAATTCATAAGTATCAAGCGTCATAAGGCACCTCCTTCCACGGCAATGCCGCTTAATGACAATGGGCATTCCATCATCCGTTCGTCATCAAAAGAAAGGTATTTTACAGCAGTCGAGTTGTCGTGGTGCCCCAGCGCATCCATGACAGCATCCATGCCCGCATTGTTCCGCAGGATGCCGGTCGCAAAGGTACGCCTCAAGGTGTGGAAGCTCACGCCAGGCCTGTCCGCCATTTCCGGAAGCGCAGCTTTGAAGGCGTTCTCACAGCTTTTTATCGTGAGCCTGCCGAAAGGCGCTTTGTGCCGGATGAAAACGTGGTTATTTTCTGCTTTCGGCCTGGATGAGCTCAGATAGGAATACAGGGAATTTCCTGCATCGATGGATAGTGGCAGGACGAGCGGGTGCTTTGTTTTTTCCTGTATGATCGATATCCTGCGCTGCTTCCAGTCTATGTCTTCGATCTTGAGGTTGACCACATCACTTGCCCGGAAGCCAAGGCGCAGGCCCAGCATCAGCATGGCGGCATTACGCAGTTCGATACCGGTACGGCACCCTGCCCTGTATGTATAGATGCGCTTCACTTCATCATCGGTCAGGACCACCGGCACCGTCACAGATTTCGCAGTGCCGGCCGTGAGCACGGTATAGAGTTTCTTTTCCTCTCCAAGGATGCCCGTTTCTACATACCACAGGAACTGGTTTACAATGGTTATCCTCGTGGAACGCCCTTTCAACGTGGCGTGATGATCCTGGGCTATATATTCCCTAAGCATCTGCGGGGTAATGTCCCCAAAGCCATTTATGCCGCAGGCCAGAAGGTAGTCGCATAAACTCCAGACGCCGTATCTATAGTTCTGAACAGTTGACTCTCTATGGAAACTGCGTGCAAGCCAATCCACATATCCGTTGACTGCGTCCGCACACCATGCCGGGTAATGCCCCATACGCTTCGCCTGGGCGGACGTCATCCCACAGTTTTTATGGAAGCGTATTTCCCTGTCTGCGGCAAAGCTGCCAAAAAGAGCCAGTACACGCTTCCACGCCCGGCGGTTACGGCCTATCCTGTCTCCGATCAGCGTG
>CAJSZV010000064.1 GCA_910574345.1 Clostridiaceae bacterium
AAGAAAGGAACAGGTAACAGGGCATGAGCGGACAGGAAAGAAAAGCAGACACTATTTTGACAACTATTTCAGTAATGGCGGCTGACGCAAAGAACATTTTGGCCATGGCAGACCAGACACAGGAAGCGGCTGAACTGCATCCGTCAATAGGGGCGGCGATCCGTGTTGGAATTGAGTACCTGCACCAGATTGAACAGCTTGTGGATTCGTTTGAAAAATCAGCATAATGGCAGCAGGATTGAAAACACCGTCAAATAGGCGGTGTTTTCCGTTTCCCTTGTGTTATATCCAATGATAGGCTAAAATAGGCTATATGGGGCTTATATGAGTTATCAGAGGATAGAAACAGGGGGCTGCTGGAAGTGTCAAATAACTGGTACAAAAATAATGGATCTGATGCTGTCTGGTGGAAAGATACGCCGGATGTTGTGGGCGAATGGGTATTCAGTTTTGACAAAGAGCAGGAATTTAACCTTTTCTCCGATTATCCGCATAACCTGACCGCTGAACAGGTGCAGATTTTTGACAAAGAAAATCCTGAATGGGCTGAATTTTTCAAAGACAGGAAGTGAGTGAATGGGCGATAAGCTGTTACAGGCGTTAGATTTATATGAGAAAGCCTTTGGTGATTCATTCCCCACTATCCCCATGAGTGGGCGCACGGAAGAAGAAATAATTGACATGATCAATAAATGTGTTTCTGAAAAGAAAGATGTTTATGATATGGGTTATCTGGATCCGGAAAAGGTTTATTGAAGGGGTGAAGTGATGCGGATGTATATTCCTGAATCTGAACTGAACAACGCTGATAATATGCATCGGATCATGGACATACTGGAAAAAGTGCCGGATACAGACTTGCATTTTCCGGGCATGGTGATGTTTGATGATGCAATACAGGCGATCCGGGAACTGGGGGAAGATAAAATTGCGGATCTGCTTTGTGGCGGTGGTGCTGGTTCCTGATATGGTGGCATTTGCCACCCATTTGCCACCGTGCCACCGTACTTCATGGGATTCTATGGGCGGTAAACTGCTGAACTTCCTGAAAAATGTTCAGTTTTGGGGGGTTGTGGGACTGCATGGGGCGTTAAAGGATAAGGCTATCTATAAACGGGGCATGTGGAAACTGTGTGTCTCTTGAGCAACCGAAAATTAAAACCTAATACTTATATAAAATTGAGTCTGGATATGGAAGATTATTACAGAATCAAAGATGCAGAGAAGGAAAAGAACAAGACATCATAACATCCTACCCGTAGTGATAAATTGTTCTACAGGAAAGGGTGCGAAGCATGGAAAATGTAGTATACGAGAAAGATTACGGAGAGGAATTCCGGGAGAGAAGTGATAAGGCGAAAGGACAGGACTTTTTAGACACATTGAAGGATATCGGATTCTTCCAGGCATACAAAGAAGAAATGGATAAAATCCCAAAGCGTGTGGTTCCAAAGGAAAAAGAGGATTACGGATACCTGCTTGGAGAATGTGACTTTTTCGATTAAGGACGGGCTATTGCGGATGACCATATTCATTGGATATTTTGATAAGGTGTATTAAGGATGAGAGCATCTGTTAGTGTGAGGAATGGCGGGTGCTTTTTTCATGAAGTTATGGTATGCTGTAAGAAATCAATTAGCCGGAGGTACGGAGTTATGGACGATCAGCGGATTTTACTGGATTATGAAACGATCAAGGGAGCTGTCGCCGGGGAGAAGTGGGCAATGGAGCGGATTCTTAAACATTACGATTTCTATATGGATGAACTCGCCACAGTGAAGGAGCGGGAGCCGGATGGAAATGTGAAGTGTTATGTGGATGAGGTTTTGAAGCAGGCAATAGCATTGAAACTGCTGGAGGAAGCGGAGAGGAGAGCGAAAGAGAAAATTAATAGTGTTTGAATCCATCCGGGATTCTTTCATAATTCGCAATCTACGAAGCTGCCTGGAAGAAGAGCATGGGGATAATACGCTTTTAGGGGTGAAAAATGGTATCCCGTTTATCTTGGATTTTTCTATTCCTACAAAATTGTAGCCTAACAGTAATATTGCAGTAAGGTATGGATAGTATACTTTTATTGAATGCGAAATATAGCAGAGAGGTATACTGGATGCTGAAAATAAAGAAACAAATCTGAATTTGGAGGTATTGTATTATGAGATTGGACGGTTTTGGATTATTTGTTGAAGATATGGCGAAAATGATTCGCTTTTACAGAGATGTACTTGGCTTTGAGATTAAAGAAGCGGAAGATACATCTAATGTATATCTTGTAAAAGATGGGACGTTGTTTCTGTTGTACGGCAGAAATGACTTTGAAAAAATGACCAATCGCAGATATGATTATATCAAAGGATTCAACGGTCATTTTGAAATGGCACTTTATGTTGATACATTTGAAGAAGTTGATAAAGCATTTAGTAAAGCTGTAGAAAACGGTGCTACTCCTGTACTGGAACCGGAACTTGAACCTTGGGGACAGAGAACTTGTTATATTGCTGATCCTGAAGGTAATTTAATAGAGATAGGTTCTTGGAATAAGCCTTACGAAGAAAAGGATTCATAAATTCGAATTTGAGAGGGAATTGAATATGAATAAGGAATGGTTGAACTTAATAAAACAATTTGTGTAGATTTTTAGTCTGCCAGATTAAAATTTGAGATTTGAGGTACAGCGTATGAAAGGTTTCCATAGGGACAATCAGCTATTTTCTCTTTGTGGTTTGAACTGCGGATTATGTCCTATGCACTTAAATAAGTATTGTCCCGGCTGCGGTGGCGGAGAGGGGAATCAATCCTGCAAAATTGCAAAGTGTAGTTTAGAACATGATGGTGTGGAATATTGTTTTCGGTGCAGAGAGTACCCCTGTGAGAAGTATGAGCATATAGATGAATTTGATTCATTCATTACACACAGTAACCGAAAAGCTGATTTGAAAAAAGCAAGAGAGATAGGGATCGAAGCATACAATGCGGAGCAGACAGAAAAGACGGAATTATTGAATTTACTGTTAGCCAACTATAACGATGGCAGGAAAAAGACTCTTTTTTGTGTGGGGGTCAATCTTTTGGAATTGCAGGAAATAAATGAGATACTTTTGCAAATCAAGGGTAATTCGGAACTGGAAAGATTGACACTCAAAGAAAAAAGTTCTTATGCTGCGGGGGTGTTTCAAAACGCAGCAAAGCGAAAGAATATTGAACTAAAGCTCCGGAAGAAAAAATAATCTCTAAGAAAGGAAAACTTACATGAAATACAATTGTACGGTTATATCGGTAGCAGACATCAAAGCTGCAAGAAAGTTTTATGAGGATTTATTCGGATTGGAAGTATTTCAGGATTATGGAAGAAATATAGCTTTTACCTGCGGTTTAGCTTTACAGCAGGACTTTGACTGGCTTGTTCATTTACCAAAAGAAAGCATATTAAGAAAATCTAACAATGTGGAATTATGTTTTGAGGAACAGGACTTTGACAGTTTCTTACATAAACTAAAAAAATATCCGAATATTGAGTGTTTGGGTGAGGTAATTGAACACAGTTGGGGGCAACGTGTCATTCGATTTTATGATTTGGACGGACATATCATAGAAGTTGGAGAAAATATGAAAATGGTTATAAAGCGTTTCCTTGCTTCTGGTATGACCATAGATGAAGTGTCTGTAAAAATGGATGTTTCTTTTGAAGATTTAACGAAGCTGCAAAACAGTTAAATGAAAAGTTGCAAAGGAGAACGAATTAATGAAAAAAATGAGCCGAGAAGCTAAAAAAATAATGATGGAACGTTTTGGAAAAGACACTGTTATTGCGTTGGCAACCATTGAAAAGGAGGTGCCTTATGTGCGATATGTAAATGCCTACTATGAGAACGGTGCATTTTATATTATTACATATGCACTTTCAAATAAAATCAAACATATAGAAAACAATCCTGCTGTTGCAATAGCTGGTGAGTGGTTTACGGCACATGGAAAGGGCAGCAATTTGGGCTATTTTGGAAAAAAAGAGAATTGTATGATTGCTGAAAAACTGAAAAATGTCTTTGCTGAATGGATTGATAACGGACATAACAATTTTGATGATGAAAATACGATAATTCTATGTGTAGAATTAACAGATGGACTGTTACTCTCACATGGGACAAGATATGAGTTTTAGCTTTTCCAGCTTGTAGAATTGGAAAAATTTCAGGAGCAGTATTTCCAGTCAGAACTAAGGATGCTGCCATAGATAGAGATGAAAAGACGAAATTTACGGAGGAGGATCAGAATGGTGGATGTTTATAAAAATTGTCCTGAATATGAGAATGAGGACTATCTTGTGAGAATGGTTTGCCAAGAGGATAGAATGGATTTATTAAAGGTTTATTCTGATAAAAGGGCTGTCCCCTTTTTTAATAGTGATAATTGTGGCGGAGATGATTTCTATTATACAACGGAAAGCAGAATGGAACAGGCGATTGATTACTGGCTTTTCGAGTACAATAGAGAAGGATTTGTGAGGTGGACAATTGTGTCAAAAGCAACTGATGAAGCAATTGGAACAATAGAGCTTTTCCACAGAGACGCCGATGATTATTTTACAAACTGCGGTTTGCTCAGGCTGGACATTCGCAGTGATTATGAAATGACAAGCGAGATTATAAAAATATTAAGATTGATAATGGAACCTGCATATAGCCTGTTTCATTGTGATAAGATCGCTACGAAAGCGCTTCCCTCTGCGGCAGAACGTATTGTGGCGTTGAAAAATTTAGGATTTATACGCTCAGAGGAAAAGCTGATAGGGCATGATGGAACAAAGTATGATTCCTATTTTGTATTGAGGAAAAATTAGCGCCTCTCCAAATCTGGATAAAAAATATGTATCCAGGCTAAAATGCTTGACATTGACAAAGTTATAAGCTAATATAAGACCATATTTCAAGAAAGAGCAGGTATGTGGATGTTAATTGTTTCTGTAATGACAAAGGACAACTAAATTTTATAAGAGGGTAAGCACGGAATAGAGTGCTTTATTTGTGTTACCCTTTTTGGCATTATTGAATGCCGGTTGTTTCTGCCTTACAGAATACTGCATACACCGGGAATAATTGTCTTATTATGATGGATAAGAAAGCGGGAAAAGTATGACTGTGATGTCATGCTTTTTTATTTCTGCGAGCAAATGGGCTGCATTTTTCAGGTCATTGCTGCTTTCCTTTTATGGGGATGTTTTGCTTTTTTCATCATCTTAAGATATATACATCTGTGGTTTCAGTCTATGTAATGATAGGCAGAAACCACATTTTTTTATGTTTTTTCATTGAATATTTAAACTGGAGGTTTTCAAGATGAAGATAATTGAGACAGAGAATTTAACGAAAAAGTATAAGCGGTATAAAAAGCAGGAGGGTTTGGCCGGAAGTATTAAGGGCCTGTTTCACAGGAAATATGAAGAAAAAATTGCGGTAGATGATTTTGATATTCATGTAAATGAGGGTGAGTTTGTAGGCCTGATCGGGCCGAACGGAGCGGGTAAAACGACCCTGGTGAAGATGTTGACCGGGATTATTGCGCCGACAAGCGGCAGGATACAGGTGATGGGATTTTATCCGAATAAATTGGAAAAAGCATTTAAGCAGCAGTATGCGGTGGTTATGGGGCAAAAGAGCCAGCTGTTTTTTGAACTGACAACGGAGGACACGTTGCGGCTGTTTAAAGAAATATACGGTATCCCGGAAGACGAGTATAAAAGAAACAAGGATTTTTTTGTGGATCTGTTTCAGGTGCAGGAACTGATGAATGTACAGGTAAGAACGCTATCGTTGGGAGAAAGGATGAAGATGGAACTGATCGTTGCATTGCTTCATAATCCGAAAATATTGTTTCTGGATGAACCGACCATTGGACTGGATGCTGTGGCAGGTAAGCAGATCCGGACTTTCTTAAAAGATGTGAATGAGTCAAGAGGAACTACCATTTTGCTTACCTCGCATTATATGGAGGATATTAAGGTATTGTGTAAACGCTCCATAGTCGTGAATCACGGCAGAAAAATATATGACGGCGGTACGGATATGTTATTTGAAAATTATCAAAAGAGTAAGAAAATGACGATATACTTTGAACACAGTGTAGAGCCTGATGTGCCGGATGATTGCAGAGTATTGGAAAAAGCGAATGACAAACTGGTACTTGAAATACCAAAACAGAACGTAGAAAAAGTTCTGGAATCTTATATCGGTCATTATCCGATCCGGGATATTGGAATTGAGGAAGAAGAAATAGGCTCAGTCGTGGAGCGTATCTATAAGGAGGTATAGGACATGAAGAAATATTTAGAAATTGCCAAGGCATACATGAAAGCACAGCTGATCTGGAGGTCGGATACCTTAGTAGACGTGATTCTGGCGGTGGCGAAGATACTGTTTGCATGGATCTTATGGAGTATTCTGTTTGAGGGTAAAGAGCAGATCGCGGGCTTGGGATTTCAGGCCATGATTTCTTACTATATCATAAGCTCCTATTTATTCCAGTTGGAAAAATCTGCGGAGATCAGCCGGCAGATGACCGGTATGCTGAGAAATGGTACCTTTTCAAAATATATGGTGATACCGGTACAGACACAGGGGTATTTTGTGGCGATGGAAGCAGGGAAGATTGCGTTTTCTGCGGGCATTGGTTTTTTAGCAACGTTTCTGTGGTTTTATTTGTTCCGGATTCCATTTGTGCATACAGCCAATATAAAGATCCTGTTATGCGGAAGTATCATGGTTGTTTTAGGACTGTTGTTTATGGCGCTGCTCAATTACTTTCTTGGGATTTTGACCTTGAAATTTGAGGAGATCAGCATCTTTCTCATGATAAAAGATAACCTTTCCGCATTTGTGACCGGGGCGGTGATTCCCCTTGCTCTTTTACCGGAATGGATGACAGCAGGCATGAAATTTCTGCCTTTCTATTATGTCACATATCTTCCCAGTATGCTGTTTATAGGGAAATGTGAGGAGGAAGCAGTCACAGGCTTAATCGTCTTAAGTGTGTGGTGCATGGTCTTTCTTGTTTTAAATCAGGTAACTTATGAACATGATCGAATCAAATATGATGGAGCAGGAATATGAAACATAATTTAAAATTTATATCAGAACTGATCAAATTCAGATTATCCCATATCATGACCTTCCGGTTGGGATTCTTTGCACCGTTTTTCATTAATACCAGTTATTTTCTGGTTCAGCTTTTCGCTTTCGAGGCAATTTACGGGCATGTGGACAGTATCCGTGGATGGGGGCATGGGGAAATCCTTATTTTTATTGGAACATTCTCCCTGATTGATGCCCTGAACATGACCATTTGCTTTTTTGGGGTGATTTCCATACCGGAGAAAATACAGACAGGAGAACTGGATTTATATCTGACCAAACCAGTGAATCCATTATTACGGATCACCTTTGAAAAAGTAGATCCGGGCGCCATACCGCTTCTGATCTTCAGTGCCTGTATCGCCTTATATGGGGTGAGAGAAAGCGGCGCGAATCTTTCGTATGCGAATATCATTGGATATTTGTTTCTGGTTTTGCTAATGACCATACTGTACTACGATATGGAGCTTCTGATACGGTGCTTTGCCTTTTTTGTGTTCTATGTAGATAACCTGATGAAAATAGAGAATACGGCTGTGGATTTGTGTCTGAAAATACCGGGGATCGCTTTTTATGGAATCTATAAGTTTGTTTTTTATTGTGTATTGCCGTACGGAATCATTGCGACGCTGCCAACGCAGGCAGTAACAGGGGTTTTGTCGGCAAAAGGATTCCTTTTCGGGGTGGCGCTCGTGTGCATTTTTACGTTTTTTGCCTTGTCTTTTTGGACATATGGCGTACACAGATATGAAAGCGCAAGCAGCTAATCAGTTTTTGGGAAAGAGGTATAGATATTATGGAAGAATATAGAAATGCCCGATTGGGAACGTATTTAGTGAAGGGATTGACCAAAGAATTACTGACACGAAATATTATTCCATTCTATTCTGCTTCTATAACGAATATTGGTTCGCAGATGGTAACAAATAGATGTGACTATATACCATTCTGGGTTGATACATTTGGAACCATTCTTGATGGGAGTTCAGTATACAATGATATGATGAAAGGTTTGTCATCGGAACTTATAGAATGACAACTTCCGGTTGATAGAGGGAGCAACAGACAAAATGTTTGTTGCTTTTCTTTTTTTTGATGGGAATGTAAAATAAAACTATCATCATATGATGCGTTTGAAAAACTTATCAATATAGACCTAGAAAGTTATCTTTCATGACAACGAATAATAAGAAATCTATGGTAACATCCTACCCGTAGTGGTAAATTGTTCTACAGGAAAGGGTGCGAAACATGGAAAATGAAGTATACGAAAAGGACTATGGAGAAGAATTCCGGGAGAGAAGCGATAAGGCAAAGGGAAAGGATTTTCTGCACACTTTGATGGATGTTGGATTTTTTCAGGCGTATAAAGAAGAAATGGACAAAATCCCAAAGCGTGTGGTTCCCAAGGAAAAAGCAGATTATGAATACCTACTTGGGGAGTGAGAGCATCTGTCAGCAAAGACTGGCGGGTGCTTTTTTCGCACAGATATGGTATGCTGTAAGCAGTATATCAACTTGGAGGTACAGGCATGGAAGAACAGCAGAATTCATTGACTTATGAAATTATCAAAGCAGCTGTTGCCGGGGAGAAATGGGCAACAGAAAAGATTATGGCATATTACGATGATTATATGACAGAGCTTGCCACAGTGGAAGAGAAGCAGTCGGACGGCAGTGTAAAGAGTTACGTGGATGAGGATTTGAAGCAAGAGATAGCGTTGAAACTGCTGGAGGAGATACCGAACTTTCCGCTGGAGGAAGCGGAGAGGATTGCAGGAGGGGAGACTGATTAGAGAAAGATCAAATCTACGAGGCATTCTGGAAAGAGATCCAGGGCATTGCGGGTTGCAGACGCTCAGAGAATCTGGAGTTCAGTGGGGTTTGAGGTCTGATTATGGGGTCAATTCTTTTATAATAAACTGTTTTGAGGATATAGTATAAACTGGAAAACGCTAATTTGGCTATTCTGTGGCATTATTCAATGGATTATGGTAAAATTCTGCTGTCCGGGATTGAATAGCAACTGAAAGACCAAACAGATGTTAACAATGATAATAGCTGTAAATCTCATTGAAGTCATTATATAAGTCTTTCAGTTTGTATAGAAAATGTTCGTTTTTATAGGAGGCATCTATGTGGCAATTTACATTTTTTATATTTTTCATATTATTTTGTATATTTGCAGGAATAATGGCACGTGAACCCAGAACGTTATGGAGCGGGGTTTCTTTTTTCTTCATGATGATATGTTTGTCTATTTCCTTGTTTTTTATTCTATCTGAATATTCCAGGTGGCTGGCAGCACATGACGTGGTAATTGGAATACTGATTCTCCTGTTTGTTTTGGCGATAGGCTGTATGCTTATGTTTCCGGCAGCTTTGATCGTCATGTTTTTCATCGAGGGAATAAAAGTCATCAAACATGAAGGAGTGAAACCGTCAAATTTATTGTCGATGCTGTTCTCTATCTTGTTATATGTCTACCTGTCTGTCTGGCCGATGATTGGCAATTTAAGAAAAAATACATTAAGTACAATGCTCTATGTTATCATCAGTTTTTCGGCAGTATATGTATTATCATTGATGGCTATGTATTCACTTTCTGCAATTCTTAACCTTATTCATCTGAAAAAGAACAGAAATGCAGATTATATTGTTGTTCTGGGATCTGGAATCATTGGAAAGAAGGTCACACCGTTACTTGCGGCCCGGATTGAAAGAGGAATGGAATTGCTGTATTCCAATCCTAATGCTGTATTGATTATGTCCGGTGGGCAGGGACCTGGAGAGGATATTCCAGAGAGCGTGGCTATGGCTGCATATGCAGTAGGTAAAGGTGTAGATGCAGAGCGTATCATAATGGAACAAAAATCTGTATCAACAGAAGAAAATTTACTGTTTTCAAGGAAATTGATTGATAAAGAGGCTCCTAAAATTGTTATCGTCACAACGGCTTATCATGTGTTCAGAGCATTAATTCTGGCAAAACAGCAAGGGTTAAAGTGTGTTGGATTTGGGGCAAAAACGAAATGGTACTTTACGCTAAATGCTTTAATACGTGAGTTTGTTGGATATCTACGTTTGACATGGAAGAAACATGCGCTGGTAATTGGCATAGTAGCCAGTATTGTCGTGGCGACTAATATCGCTGGTTGGTTGAGATAATTAATAACTGTGAAATTACAGCGATTTAAGAGAGGAATAGTTATAAAGAACCGTTAAAGTATTAGCAAGAACTCTCTAAACTTGAGGTGAAATAAAGCGTATGAAAAGCCCCAGGCGGCATTTGAAGCTGTTCTGGGGCTTTATAATTATCCTTTGAATTTATCAGGCAAGTGAATTTCAGTTTTCAGACCATGAGGTGTAATGTTTGAAAATTGGATATCTCCATAATGTACTTTTACAATCTGTCTTACGATTTTAAGCCCCAATCCGTGTTCTGCTTCGGCTGTTTCCGTCTGGGAACTGGGAATACTGGTATCGTTATTCAGTATTGCCAGGTATGATTCCTTGATTCCGCACCCAGAGTCTGCGACACAAAACGTACAGATTTTGTTGTCCATTTTTACAGAAACGGTTATCTGACATCCACCAGGATTGTGTGTGATGCTGTTTTGTATTAGATTGTGCAGCATCCGGTTAAGCAGGAAATTGTCGCCGTATAGGAAAGTTTTTATATCTGTGTCAGTTCCAGACAGTTCTAATTCATAGCCCTCCGGAAGTCCGTTATTTAGAAATTCGCTTATCACCTGCCGGATCAGTTCAAGAGGATCAAGCGGCTTTATGCGGAAGGGCTGCATAGAGTATTCCAATTTTGTTGTTAAATTTAGATCTGCAACCAATGTACGAAGCTTTTCACTTTGTTTTCGTATGATTTCAGCCTGTCTTCTGGTTGCTGCTGGTAAGTCAGGGTTATCTTCTATTTCACTGGAATAACCTAAAATCATAGAAAGTGGCGTACGGATATCATGAGATATTCCACGAATCCATTCAGCACGCGTATTATCCTTTTTTGCCAGATAGTCACTGGCATGGTTTAATCCTGTATTGATTTCAGCAAGTTCACCTTTTTCCTCTAAGTGAAATGTTTCCCCCTGTGACAGTTTTTGGATGCCAGCCAGGATTGGCCGCATTGCAGTTTCGATTTTTCTGGTATTACGTAAAAATAAGAAAATCATAACACCGATATTGATGACCAATGCAGCCAGACAGATGAAAAGAACAAGCCAGAAATATCTGGTTTTGAACGAGATATAGTATTGGCTGATTGTGCCCGGCTGAAATCCCACAACTAAAAGTCCATTTGGATGATTCCAGATTTTAACGGGATAGTCCTTCAGATACCATCTGCTGAACATCGCAATTTCAGATGCAGAGTATTTAAGGGGAAGTCCTTCTGGCAGACCGCTTTCCCAAATGACAGCACCTTCATCGTCAATCAGCATA
Organism: Clostridiaceae bacterium; assembly: GCA_910574345.1. Lineage (GTDB taxonomy): Bacteria > Bacillota > Clostridia > Lachnospirales > Lachnospiraceae > UBA3402. The sequence continues at coordinate 11,574 of CAJSZV010000064.1, forward strand.
GCCCAAGCATCCGTCTGTGCTAAGATGTCATTTGCTTCCGGATCAACTGCGAATGCCCCGTTCTTTTGTTCAATAAGATTTGAAAACCGTTCCATTGGAAAAACGGAGTCCTTAACACCATTCAGATAGGAAGTAAGAAAAAGGATTCCTATTAATCTGTAACGATTGTAATTAGGTATGCCATAACCAATCTACTAACCAGATACAGGCCGGAAAAATCCCTAAAATATGGCATTTCTATTGATTACTTA
>CAJSZV010000065.1 GCA_910574345.1 Clostridiaceae bacterium
GTTTCTTTTCTTTATCCCAGTGGGATTCGTACATCTGTAAATAAGTTCCTTTTTTCTTCTTTTCTCTTCTTAAATAGTATGCCATAATCGCAAAAAATGACAGAGTGCTATAAAGTACTATTATTATAACATATCCCAAAAATTTTTTCAATAAAAAAAGGCCCTGAAAGGGCAAAGGAAAGTACTGGTTTTGATGGAATGAAGCGAAGCATCGGGGCCGGTGCTTTTTTTCATTCAGGTCTTGACAATTTTAATGATCGGCCTTATAATGTTAAAAGTTCCAGGATACAACTGAACAGAAAGCGCCTTTAGCTCAGTTGGTAGAGCAGTAGACTCTTAATCTATTTGTCCAGGGTTCGAGTCCCTGAAGGCGCACCAGATAATGATAATCCGAACCCGGTTCCAATCGGGGACGGCTTCGGATTTTTAGTATATCTTTAGTGCTAAAGCAAAAGCGGCGGTATCGTGACTGATACCGCCGCTTTTGTCATACGCTCCTTTCTTTTTCCGTTTCCTTTGCCCTCTGTGCTTTCCATTCTTCAAATGCTTTTTGTCCTTCCGGGCTTTCAAAGAATTTTTGGATTTCGGGAAGTAAGCACCGGGCAAGGGCTTCTATTTCATGCTGGGGGATATTTGTGTCCGGTTGCTTTTTTGCCATATATCGCCTTTCTCTGTATTCAGTTTTCAAGGTACAATGCCGCTGTGCGGCGTGAAATGTTTTCTGTCATCAATCACCGTTCCCTTGTGTGCCGCTGCTGCCGTTTCAGTTCCGCCAGTATATCCGGCGGGATACGGTCAACCAGCCGCTGTAAATCGTCCAGTTCACTTTTCAGCTTTGCCCGTTCCATCGTATCTTTCATCTTGCCTTTTTCGCTGGCCTTTGCCCTTGCTTCCAGCTTTTCATTTTCCGCCAACAGGTCATTGATTGTGACCTTGTACTTTTTCAGTTGCCCGGAGAAATTCTCCATCTGCGGAAACCACTTTTTCAGCATGGAGAGGGCTTCCTCTTTCTTCTTTCCGGCATTGAACGGGGTAATACCGTCCAGCGTGGCTTCAATGGCTCTTGCCTGTTTTGAGAGATTGACCGCCTGCTTGAACAGACGTGTGGGGATATGCTTCCTGCCTGTCTTGCTGGCACTTTCCCCACGCTCCAAGTTGGGATATTTCTCCACCATATAGGCGTGAAAATCGTCCTGCCATTTTGTGAGGTTGGCTCTGTTCCCAATAATCTCCTTTGCACACAAGCGGTTGTCCTCTGTCAGAGGGACAAAGACCAAATGCAGGTGGGGCGTTTTCTCGTCCATGTGTACCACCGCCGACACGATATTTTCTGTCCCTACCCGCCCGATTAAGAAATCAGCCGCCCTCTGGAAAAATTCCTGTATCTCCTTTGGGGACTTCTTCTTGAAAAACTCCGGGCTGGCGGTAATCAGCGTATCTACAAACCGGGTGCTGTCCCTGCGAGTGCGGCAGCCAGCCTGTTCAATACGGTTCTGTATAAAGTGGTAGTACCTGCCCTCCGGCTTAACAATGTGGAAATTGTACTTGCTTCGGCTGGTGTCAATGTCGGGATTGCTGGCGTACTGTTCCTTTTGCCGTTCGTGATGGGCTTCCAGCGGTCTTGCCAGATTTCCCTTGTGCTTTTCAAATCGCAAAATTGCGTGTTGTGCCATGAAACTCCTTTCCCCATTCCGTTCCTTTCCGGGACTTTTCCACAGGAAAATCCCGCAGAAAATATCTCGGATAGGATAGGAATGGATAAGATATAAATAAAATCGTTTTAATCTCTGTATTTCTATATACCGTCCGGTTTTCGTACTTCAAGAGGATTGATTATCGTACTCTATGAGTGCGGTTTTCAGTCCTCCGGCGTTCCATAATTGGATTTCTTGAAGTCGGTGTTTGGAACCGCTTCGTAGGATTTTGGGTAAATGCGGTTGGGTTTTCCACAGCCCTGTTTCTGGATTTCTACCAGTCCGGCATATTGCAACTCCCGCAGGGTGTTGACCGCTTTCTGTCGCCCGCAGTGGAGCAGCTCCACTACCTCGTTAATGGGATAGTAGAGGTAAATCCGCCCGTATTCGTCCGCCCACCCGTTTTTTCGGGATAGGTCTGTCCGGCGCAGGATAAAGGCGTACAGTACCTTTGCTTCGTTGGACAGCGGCGTGAATGTGGGGGCTTCAAAAAGGAAATTAGGAAGCCGGGTAAAGCTGACTGTCTTTTCCGGCTGATGGATATAAATGGTGTTTGTCATATCGTGTTTTGTGGACGGTTAGAAGCCCGTTTTCGGGAACAGACGGTAGTTTCTATTGCCTGCCCCTGTTCTGTGCTTGCAAAGCCTTGTAAATCAAGGACTTTTCAGCCCCTAACTGTCCACACAAGACCTCCTTTTCCGTTCACTTTTTGTTTTCTGCCGCCTGTGAACTCTGGCGGCGCAGTTGGGACAGTATTTCGCCCGGTTGGACTTTGGGACGAACACTCTGCCGCAGACCGCACAGCGTTTTAGCTCCTTATCCCGGAAAATCTCTGCTTCCAGCGTTCCGATTTGCGGCAAGACCGACCAGCGGAACCACTTACAGCAGACCGAGAAAGAAATGGTCTGGGGGCAGATGTGGGTGTCCCCATCGTCGAGGAGCATACAGTTCCCGTCCTCATAACAGCAGCACTCCCGTCGTATCAGGGCGTTTGCCTGTTTCCTCTGTGCCGGTGTTATGCGGTTAAGGGAACCGTCCGGCTTGCGCTCTATGGGCGGTAGTTGTTTATATGGGTTCTTTCTCATGTGTTCCCTCCATTTTTCCTTCGCCGTTCTCTCCGAAAAGGCTTCCTGCCCCATTCCTGCGGCGTGTTTCTCCTTTGGTACGCAAATGCGCTACTTCTCCGGGAGAGGTATTCCTTTTCGGACGGTCATTCTGTTTTCAAGGTGCAGCTCATCAATGAACTACCCTAAGTCTACACGAAAAAAATGCAATTCCCGGAATCTTGCGAGAATTGCATTTTAGGAAAATATTCAATCTCAAAATTGCATTTCTGCAATTCTCCTGTATAATGGAAGTATGTAGAGGAGGTGCGTATCTATGGCTTTACCCGGAACACCCGGACAGCGGATTTCCGATTTATGCAACGGAAACCACATTACACAAAAGCAGCTTGCAAAGAAGATAGGCGTATCTGCTTCCCAGTTAAGCCGCATTGTCAGTGGAGAAACAAAGACGGTCAGCAGCGATATCCTCATAGGCGTGGCAAAGGAATTTAAGGTGTCCACCGACTACATACTGGGGTTATCCAATATCAGCGTCCGCAAAAGCTATGATATATCTGAATTGGGCTTGTCTGAGGGGGCAATCAAAGGGCTTGTGACGGGTACTGTGGATGTGCAAATCCTCAACCGGCTGTTGGAACACAAGAATTTCCCGAAACTGATGGACTTGATACGGATTTACTTTCAAGACACCGCAGCAAAGGGTATCATGGCACGAAACCGACTAATCGAGTTGGCAACGGTTTCCCTGTCTGATCTGATGAAAGAACACCCGGAGCATCGAGCAGAAGCAAAACAGGATTTACAATTTTTGAACGCCCAGAAGATGGGAGAACATGAAGCGGAGATTGAGAAAATCAAGAATGTATTCCTTGCTATCCTGCGGGATATTAAGAAAGATATGGACAATGGAGAACAGCCGGGAGAAGCTGTGACCGCCGCTATGTTCCAAACCATGCAAGAAACCATGAAAGACCACCAGCAGGAACCGCTTTCTATGGACGATGTAACTGCTATGATTGTTGGACAGATTGGGCAGCTTCTTCCGATGGACGAAGAAACCAGCGGACAGTTCCAGCAGTTGATGAAGAAGATGATGGGGCGTGTAGATAAAGAAATAGAGGTCAAATAATATGGCACAAACAGAAATAAAGAAAATAATCAGGCAATTAAAGAAAAAAGAGATTAGAGTTTTTGATGTTCCTGAAGAATACGAAAATGATATTCAGATTGTAACTTTTGAACGAAAAGTGGGATTGCGCATAACTGACAAAAAAGGATTCGATATTATCTCAAATACCTTTTTTGTTGAAGAATCCTTAATTCACATTGATGTAGATGGGAAAGAACACAAAAGGGGTATTTTCATATCTTTTGATAATTTTGATTCATATTTTGATTTTCTAAGCGGTGATATCTATAATAATGCGTGTTATGCATTTTGTAATTTACCAGAGCATATAGTTACTTCTCGCACCATAGATCTCAAAAGATTAATGGAGCGAAAGGCATTTGTTGAAGATAGTGTAGATAATTATTCTTTGTCACTATCAAATGATGAAATCCTTGCCTATAGAAATGCGGCACAAATACATAAACAGTGTCAGCAATGGGTGAGAAAATTTAATAATTGCAATAGCTATGATGAACTTGCAAAAGTTGTAAATAATTATCGCAAATCTAAAATTGCGACGACTGTCGATGTTATTTTTTTCTTTTTTCAATATATTTTTGCTGATGTTGAAGATAAGAATCGGTTTAATGTCATTATGGAGTATATGTCTTCTGGTGCTTACCCTCAATACAGAATAATCAATTCGTTATGCTCCATATATAATCCCAATGAAGTTATGCAATCATTCAATTATTCTCTGGGAGTAAAAGGGACTATATATAAACACAAAAGAAAGTTAAAAGAGTACATTCAACGCTTAGAAAATGGAGAAATTGAATTTTACTCAAAAGCATTTTTCGATAAGGAAACTCATTATTTTTGCGAAAAAACCGATGGCTATGATAAAGGGAACACACATTTCCCAAGAGTAACGATTTGTAGATATTTTGAATCTTTTGATGAGTTTATCATCTATCGAAAGGGTGATTTGAGACATTGTGATTTGTCCGCTATGTTTGAATGTAATGAGGATTTTTCCAAGTATATCGTTGATGAAACAACAAAACTTCCGATTCATGCAGATATGGAAGTTACATATTCTGTGAAAAAATACTATCATGATGGAGAATTTCATGTAATACAGAAGTGGGTCAATAAATCTGGTAGCATACTTAAAGAATATAATCATACATTTAACTATTTTTTTGATTTTGTTGCTTTTCTTAAAGGAAATCTGTCCAATGCAAATTTGCTTTTTTGTGATGGGCTTGACAATTTAGCTCAATGGGATTTTATTGACTTTACAGGCGCAAAAATGAAAAGCAACTTATGTGAAAAATTTGGTCTACAATATGATACCTATGCGATCAACTTGAATGCCATAGAATCCTTTGAGTGTATTGAAAAAAACGAATCGGAAACTACTTTAGTTCTTCAATCTTCAAGAGATTTGGTATCGGAAGTAGCAGGACGAGACTTATCAAATTTCGATCTGAGTTTTGATAACAAATGCCAACGAGTCTACTATATTTCAGATATTCATCTTATGCACAGAATACAAAATGTAGGTTGTAGTTCAAAGGAAGATATAGTGTATGTGGTACAAAAAACAGTTGATACTATTGCCAATGAAACGGGCAGATTATTGTTAATTGGTGGCGATGTCGCTTCAGATTTTGAAGTGTTTCAATTATTCGTAAAGTTGCTCTATAAATCGTTGCGTCGAAATACGCTGGTCGTTTTTACACTCGGAAATCATGAATTATGGAGTTTTCCGAATCTTACGATTGACGAAATTGTTATGAAGTACAGAGCTTTTTTACAAGAATATGGTATGTATTTACTTCATAATGATATTCTTTACAAAGAAGATTGCGGTTTGCTTGCTGATCCGAACACAGGAACACACCTGATTAAACTTCACGATTTATGCCAAATGAATGAAACGCAAATTGCTGATCGCTTGCGAAGTGCAAGATATGTGATTCTCGGTGGATTGGGATTTTCGGGATATAATATGGAGTTTAATGCTGATAACGGCATTTATCGAATGACTGTAGACAGGGAGACTGAAATAAAAGAATCTAAAGTTTTTGAAGATTTATATAATCGTTTATATCCTATCTTGTCCAATAAGAATACGATTATCTTAACGCATACACCTAAAAAAGACTGGTGCAAGGAAGCGAATCCTGATAAAAATTATGTCTATGTAAGTGGACATACACACAGGAATTTTTTCCATGATGATGGTGAGTATAGAGTTTATTCAGACAATCAAGTGGGGTATCATAGTGAGAACCCTCATTTGAAAACTTTTTTGATTGATAATGATTATGATTGTTTTTCCGATTATGAGGATGGTATATTTGAGATTACGAGTGAGCAATACAATGACTTCTACCGAGGGAAAAATATATCAATGACCTTCCGACGAGAAATAAATGTACTCTATATGTTGAAAAGGAATGGATATTATTGTTTTATTCACGAATCAAGAGGTGGCAGTCTTACCATCCTTAATGGTGGTGCTATGAAAAAATTGGAAATTTGCGATATTCAGTATTACTATAACAATATGGAAGCCATGATTTCTGCAATAAAAGCTCCGCTTGATAAATTTACTTCATATCAAAATCATATTGCAGATATGGTAAAAAAGATTGGGGGAATTGGCACAATTCATGGAAGCATAGTCGATATAGATTTCTATAATCACATATATGTGAACCCGGTTGACTTATCAATAACGGGATATTGGGCATTCGATATAATTAACAAAACTGTATATCCGTCTATTCCTGCGTTGCTGGAGAAGAATTGTCCTACAATATTTGGCGAGTATATCAAACTTCTTAAAGGTAATGGCGAAAATCCGTTAGCACCAAAACAACAAGCGAATATTGAAATATTACCACAGATATATCTTGATACGGATATTTACAAGGCTTCAAGGGAAATAAAAAAGATGCAAAAACTTAGTTCAAATATATTAAGTTCTTGGTATGAAGATACTCTATATAAAAGACCTCAAATTGAACGCACATAAAATTTGGAAGTGCTTCTTATTTTGACTTATGAAAAAATATGATTGTAAATCATAGAGATAGGGTAAACGAAGAGGTCATATACGCCCTGTCTGCTGATGAAACCAACCCTGTGTTTGCGGCTCCACGCCACACAATCACAGCCTTGTTTTCCTGCTGCTTCAAATGTGCTTGCCCGACCCGGCGGCAACCTCATTTTCGCAGCAACGCCGACAGAGCGTATAACACACTACACTTTGCAAGCAAAGTCGTGTGCCAAAGGGGTACCCTTTGGAAACCCTATTTTGTCGGAGTGTGTAGCCACACTTCCTCCAAAATGCAAAATAAGCGGTCACAATCTGCTGTAAAACCACAGCTGGATTGACCGCTTATTTTGTTGTAACCCTCTCCGTTTTCTTTATCCGCTTTACGAGTATATTCCATAAAAATATGCTTAATACGGGTTGAAAAGAAACCGAAAAAGTGATATACTAAGAATAGAGGAAATAAGGAGGTTACAATCCATGAAAGAATTAGGAGAACGCCTGCGGAGATTGCGAGAAAGTGTGAAGTTGTCGCAGGTAAAGATGGCGGAACTTTTGGGAGTGAAGCAGTCCAGTATCAATCGTTATGAGCAGGGACAGTCGGCTCCCTCTTTGGAAACGCTTGTAAGGTATGCGGATTATTTTGATGTATCATTGGATTACCTGCTTGCCCGGACAGACAATCCGCAAGGCAAGCTATATGAACACCGCCCGAAGATTGCACCGGGGAGTGAGGAAATGAAACAGTTTATTGAAATGTGTTTCGACCCGCAATCTCCGCTGAATGAAAAATTAAAACAGACGCTTCTTGAAATGATGGAGGTGGAAAGAAAATGAAAGGTGTGATTTACGCCCGTTATTCTTCTGATAACCAACGGGAAGAAAGTATTGAGGGACAGTTACGGGAATGTAAGGAGTATGCAGAGCGCAACGATATTACAATTTTAGGGACTTATATTGATCGGGCATTGTCAGCAAAAACAGATAACCGCCCCGAATTTCAGCACATGATTAAAGACAGCGCAAAGGGCTTATTTGATGTTGTCCTTGTGTGGAAATTAGACCGCTTTGCCCGAAACCGTTACGACAGCGCACGATATAAAAACCTTTTGAAAAAGAACGGCGTGAAAGTCATTTCCGCAAGGGAGAATATCTCCGAGGGCAGCGAGGGAATTATTCTGGAAGCCATGTTGGAGGGGTATGCAGAATACTATTCTGCGGAGCTTTCTGAAAAGGTTATCCGGGGACTGACCGATAATGCGCTGAAATGTAAATACAACGGCGGCACTGTTCCGATGGGATATTATATTGACGAACAGCAGTATTATCAAATCGACCCAAAGACTGCCCCGGTAGTGCTGGAAATGTTTACAAAGTACAGCGAGGGGGCAACTATGCAGGAGCTTGTTAATCTATTGAACAGTCGGGGTATGCGTTCCATTCGTGGCGGAAAAATCACGCTGAATATTATGAACCACCTGTTGAAAAACCGCCGTTACATGGGAGAATACAGCTATCGTGATGTAGTCAAGGAGGATGGTATTCCGGCGATTGTCCCGAAAGAATTATTTGAACGGGTACAGGAACGGCTGGCGAAGAACAAAAAGGCTCCCGCTCGTCACAAAGCCGAGGACGATTACCTTTTGACAACGAAGCTGTACTGTGGGAAATGCGGCTCCTTTATGGTGGGAGAAAGCGGCACAAGCCATACAATGAAAGTACACCATTATTATCGCTGTGTGAATACCAAGAAAAAGAAGCTCTGCGACAAGAAAGCGGTCAAGAAAGACTGGATTGAAGATTTAGTTGTCAACTATACCATGAAAGCAATTATGAATGATGAAGTTATGGAGCGGCTGATTGATACGCTGATGGAGTTGCAGAAGAAAGAAAGCACCGACCTGCCCCTTTTGAAAAAGCAGCTTGCAGAAACGGAAAAAGGTATTAACAATATGCTCAACGCCATTCAAGCAGGGATTTTTACCCCATCCACTAAACAAAGACTGGACGAGTTGGAGGAAACCAAAAGTCAGCTTGAAGTCAGCATTTTGCAGGAGGAAATGCACAAGCCCCTTCTTACAAGAGAACAGATAGCATTTTTCATTTACCGTTTCCGCAAATTTGATGTGACAAAGCGGGAACAGCAGCAAAGACTGATTGACAGTTTTGTAAATGCGGTGTATCTTTATGAGGACAAGATAATCCTTACTTTCAACTATAAGGACGGTTCTAAGACTATCACACTGGCAGAGATTGAGGGTTCGGATTTATCCGTACTCGGTGCAGCAGAAGTACTGATTTTGGCCATAAGCTGTGCCGGGGTCGGTGCTTTTTTTTATTCTCGCGAAGGCAATGAGCCAAGGACAAGCTGGCTTGACTTTGGCGACTGCCCGCAGGGTCAAATACTCCGCTGCTCTGCAGCGCTGCAAGTTTGATGCCCCGTTGCCTGCAGCCGGGGGGGGGTGACTTCATAGGGCGGGCTCTGTGAAATAAAAACGCTCCGCTTAGGATGTGGAAGATGGCTTCTGCCTGTGCAAAGTGATGTGAAAGAGGGGATAGGAATGGAAGAGGAGACAAGGATTGCCGTCATAGGCATTATTGTGGAAGATAAAAAGAAGGTAGGGGAGGTGAATCAGCTTCTCCATGAGTACGGTGAGTTTATTATAGGCCGTATGGGACTGCCCTATGAAAAAAGGGGAGTCAATATTATCAGTATTGTCGTTGATGCGCCCATGGATAAGATCAGCGCCCTTTCGGGCAAACTAGGGAGACTGCCGGGTGTAGGAGCAAAGGCGCTGTATTCAGGGAAGGCAAAAAAAGCAGAAAACAGTGAACAAAAAAGGGGGGTGTGACCCCCTTTTTCTGTGGATTATCTTCGAACTTCTTCCCTGGCCTTCTCAAGAATGATCTTGGATTCCTCCATAGAACAGTTCATGAGCTGCAGAAGCAGCTCTTTTTCTACGGTGGGAGAATAGTAGAATCCCTGCTGATAGAGACAGTCGGCACGGTTCAGCACCTTTAACTGGTGCTGGGTCTCCACCCCTTCCGCGATCATCTTAAGTCCCAGATTTCTTGCCATCTGAATGAGACTGTCTATCATGATCCTGGATTTGGGATTGTTCTCCAGCTGCCAGATAAACATCCGCTCAAACTTGACTGTATCTACAGGAAGTTCTAAGAGACTGGCAATACTGGAATAACCGGAACCGAAATCATTTAATATGATCTCCACACCCATTTCAGAAAGGCTCTCAAGGGCTGTACTCATAATATTCTGTGAAGTGATATAGGCGTTCTCGGAGAATTCCAAGGCCAGCTTGCCGGCGGGAATCTGATAGCGGTAAATAATGGTTTTTATCTTATTCAGAAAATCTTCCTGTAAGAGCATCAGCGGCGAGATGCGGGTGCAGAGCGATTCAAATTCAATGCCCTTTTCCATCAATTCAGCGATACAGGCTCCAAGATGATCCAGGGCATAGTATTCCAGCGTGCGGATCTGGCCGGAATCCTCGGCGATGGGGGTGAATTCCGGAGCTCCGATAAATCCGAGACCTTTTACAAAAATCCGGAGATACAACTCAGCGCGGACGAATTTCTTCTTTTCTATGCTGTAGGTAGGACGGTAACGGACATCTATTTCCTGTCTGTCAAGGGCCTCGTTCAAATGGGTGGCGATGATATGGCGTCTGGAAGCCTGCTCCTGCAGAATGGAATTATAGACGGCCATCTGGTTGGAACCATATTCCGAAGCCTTGGTAACAGCCATATCCAGACATTTCAGAAGACCGTCTGCCGTGTCGATATAGTTAGGGTAAGAACAGATGCCGATCTGTACGGAACAAAGGCAGTCAATATCGCCGACCGTCCATACATGGCCGAATCGGTCAAGAATCTCCTGACAGATATTCTGGGCCTGGGCGTTGGTGGTGCGCTCCAGGACAATGATGTATTCCATACCGACAAAGTGAAGGACTTTCTTTCCCGTAGTATGTCTTAGATACTGCAGGATTTGGGAAAGGAGCTCATCGCAGTATTCATAACCGAAGATTTCGTTAAGGCGCTTAAAATTTTCAATATAAATTTTGACTGCAGTTCCTGCGAGATGGCGGTCTGTACCGGACATCAGCGCATCAAGATATTCGTAACAGGAATTCCTTTTTCCGGCTCTTATGGGTGCCGCCGGCTCTGATGTCTGGGATACGGCTTTAGGCCGTTTTTGTGGAGCTTGTCTTTTTCCAAATATACTCATAATAAACCAATGCCTCCGTAATAAGATCTCCGGAAAAGGTGTTCCGGGAACGAACAAATATAGTCTAAGTATAATGAACAAAAGCCGGAAAGTCCAGAACTATCTAACGTTTTTCCTGTTTTTGACGATATATTTAGGTAAAAGAGACATAGAAACACTAAGGATGTACCAAGATGCCCTGACGATTAGGCGGAGGAAAGCAATTTGGTAATATGTCAAGAGGAAAATGAAAAAGATTTTTCTGGAAAAGGGTAAAAAAGGGTAACCTTAATAGACCTACGGCCTGATAAGAACGTAAGTTCGACGTGCAGTATGG
>CAJSZV010000066.1 GCA_910574345.1 Clostridiaceae bacterium
TTCACGGTACTTTGACTACAACTATATCTTGTATCTATAGGCGGCTCCCAAGCATTAAAATAAGAACAGATTTCAGGTGGCTCTCAAGCTTTAAATTAGTGGCTCCCAAGTTTTAGAATAATCAGTCATCCACGAGGAGGAGGCAAAGATCGTCCGGCTCATCTATGACAATTACCTGAATGGCTTATCTGCGGAAACCACAGAAAAGCAGCTTGCCGAGATGGGTGTGAAATCCTACAAGGGACAACACTTTGGTAATTCCTCCATCCGGCAGATTCTCGGCAACATCACTTATACGGGCAACCTTCTATTCCAAAAGGAATATGTGGCGGACCCCATCAGCAAAAAAAGCAAAATCAACCGTGGAGAGCTGCCGCAGTATTTCGTGGAGAACACGCACGAGGCCATCATCCCGATGGAGGTTTATCAGGCGGTGCAAGCCGAAAAAGCGCGCCGCCGGGAGCTTGGCGCATTGGCAAACTGGAGCATCAATACCTCCTGCTTTACCAGCAAGATTAAGTGCGGTCGGTGCGGAAAGAGTTATCAGCGCTCCAACCGCAAGGGACGGAAAGACCCAGACGCCAACTACACCATCTGGATTTGCGGAACCCGAAGAAAGACCGGGAATGCCCAATGCCAAAACAAGGATATCCCGGAGCAGATGCTCAAGGAAGCCTGCGCTGAGGTCATGGGGCTGGATAAGTTTGACGAGATCATCTTTTCAGAGCAGGTAGACCGCATTGAGATTCCTGCTCCGAATGAGATGGTCTTCTATTTTAAGGACGGCCGCATCGTGCCGCGCCACTGGGAATCCACCATGCGGAAGGACTGCTGGACAGATGAGCGCAGAGCCGCCAAAGGCCGATATGTTCAGGAGCATCAGCTTGGCCCCAACAGTTCCTGCTTCACCAGCCGCATTCGCTGCGACAGCTGTGGTGAGAACTACCGCAGGCAGCGGTCACGGCACAAAGACGGCAGTTTTGATTCCGTATGGCGGTGTGCGTCCAGCGGAAAATGCCAAAGCCCCAGTATCAAGGAAGAGGTCCTCAAAAAGCTGTGTGCTGAGGCTATGGGGCTGGAGTCATTTGACGAGATGGCTTTCCGTGAGCAGATCGCCTGCATTCACATCATGGCTCCATTCCAGCTTTCCATCCGCTTCTTTGACGGTCACGTCTTTGAAGCGGGATGGGAAAACAAACGGAAGATGCCCGGGCACACAGAGCAGCGCAAGCAGCATATGCGGGAAGTAATGATACAGAGATGGAGGGAAAAGCGTGGCGAAAGTAACGACGATACCGGCAACGATAAGCCGATTCACGGCAACGCCGATCAATGAAAAGAAAAAGCGCCGCACCGCCGCCTACGCCCGTGTTTCCACGGACAGCGAGGAGCAGCTCACCAGCTACAGCGCCCAGGTGGACTATTACACCAACTATATCAAAAGCCGGGACGATTGGGAGTTTGTTTCCGTGTATACGGACGAAGGCATAACAGGCACGAATACCAAGCACCGCGAGGGCTTCAAACGCATGGTGGCGGATGCGCTGGCGGGAAAGATAGACCTCATCGTCACCAAGAGCGTGAGCCGTTTTGCCCGCAATACGGTGGACAGCTTGACCACGGTGCGCCAGCTCAAGGAAAAAGGCGTGGAGATTTATTTCGAGAAGGAAAATATCTGGACCCTGGACAGCAAGGGCGAACTGCTTATCACCATTATGTCCTCACTGGCGCAGGAGGAAAGCCGGAGCATTTCGGAGAACTGCACCTGGGGACAGAGAAAACGTTTTGCAGACGGAAAGGTCACCGTGCCCTTCAAGCGGTTCCTCGGCTACGACCGGGGGCCTGACGGCAATCTGGTTCTGAATAAGGACGAGGCAGTCATCATCCGCCGCATTTACAGTATGTTCCTGCAGGGCATGACGCCGCATGGCATTGCCGCCAGACTGACCGCCGACGGCATCAAATCGCCGGGCGGCAAGGACAAATGGAACGCAGGAGCAGTTCGCAGCATCCTCACCAACGAGAAGTACAAAGGTGATGCCCTCCTGCAAAAAAGCTACACGGTGGATTTCCTCACCAAAAAGAAAAAGGTCAACGAGGGTGAAATTCCGCAGTACTATGTGGAGGGCAACCACGAAGCCATCATCCAGCCGGAGGTGTTTGAACTGGTACAGCAGGAACTGGAGCGCAGAAAAAGCAGCCGTGGTCGGCATAGCGGCGTCCATCTTTTCTCCGGCAAGATACGCTGCGGACAATGCGGCGAGTGGTACGGCTCGAAGGTCTGGCATTCCAACAGCAAATACCGTCGGGTAATCTGGCAATGCAATCACAAGTATGACGGCGAGGAAAAATGCTCCACTCCGCACTTGACAGAGGATGAGATCAAAGCGATGTTTGTCTCCGCGGCAAACAAGCTGATAGGAAAAAAGGCTTCAATCATCTCGCCGCTCCGGGCTTCGCTGGATGTTGCTTTCGACATCTCCGCACTGGAAGCCGAAACTGCGGAACTGCAGGATGAGATCATGGTAGTCTCAGACCTTATCGAAAAATGCATCTACGAAAACGCTCATGTGGCGCTCGACCAGACGGAGTACCAAAAACGCTATGACAGCCTCACCGCCCGTTTCGATACTGCAAAGGCACGGCTGGAGGAAATCGAAGCCGCCATTGCCGACAAGAAATCCAGACGGGCGGCAATCGAAGCCTTTTTGGACACGCTGGCGCAGGCTGACCTGATGGAGAAATTTGACCCCGCCCTCTGGTGCGGACTGGTGGATTTCGTAACCGTCTACGACAGGAACGATGTGCGGTTCACCTTTAAGGATGGGCGGGAAGTTAAAGCCTAACGAAAAGATACTCCTCACTACCATTACGGCGGTGAGGAGTTTTTCGTTAATAGGTTCTGAATTTGTATCTGTGAGTCAATGCCCGTTCAATCATTGTGATGTCTTCTACACCAAACTCTTTTTTAGTCATCTGGACAGAGGATAGGAACTCTTTGTTTTTTCGTAGAGACTTGGCAAGGAGTTTCTTATCCTTCTCATCGAGGGGAATCGTAAACAGCAGGTTCGCCATAGAAATAACTATATTTCTGTGATCCTTGAAATATTTTCTGAATGTCTCGGTTTCGACCGCACACACTTTGTCGAAATCCTGCTCGGAGAACTTTGGCTGAAGACCCAAAATAGGATTGACGAGTAGCTTTGTAGCGGCTTCCATGAGATTTACATATGCACCCAATTCGTACTGCTGTTCTTCGGTCATTTGGCTGTAATCCGTACCAAAGGTTTCGATTTTGATAACCGCCTCTTCCAGTTTCCCGGTTTCATCGATGATCCTCTTGATGCGTTCACTCAGTTCGACAATCGCAAGTTCATAGGACTTGACATCTCTGTTGCTGATGAGGGTGTATACATTCTCCAATCTTTCCTTATCGCCTTTGGTTTTGAAGAACATCAGACCACTTGCAATAATTGACAGACCGGCAATCGTCCAGCCGATAGGACCGGCAAGTGCCAGGAAAGCACTTCCGGCAGCCATTCCGCCACCGCCAGCTGCCAAAGCACCGCCACCCAACCAGGCTAAGGCGGCATTAGTAGCAGCCGCACCACTCAAAGCAGAAATGGCTGTTCCTGTAGATGCAACACCGAAAGTTGTCGCAACGCCCATAGCCACGGTGGGACCAAGGGTAACAACAGCAACTCCGGCACCGACTCCTGCGGCTCCCTGTCCAGCAGCTTTAACTTCGGCCTTTTTATACTCCAGTTCGATTTTCTCTGCTTGTTGCTTCCAGTTCACCCTGATTGCCTTGAGGTTTTCGTATTTTAATCTGTTTTCTTCAGGCACATTCCGAATGCGATCAAACAATGCCTGAATTGCAGTCAACGAAGCATAGAGGTCACCTGTATGCTGACCTAATTCATTTATTTTCTGATTTGTCTTCTTCGAAGCAGACTCAGCCTTCTGCTGTGCTAATTGAAGTTTTGACAGCTTTTTAGCCATATCATTTTCCTCCAAAGTATCTGTCAATGTCCGCTTTGCTTTTCAGCACCCGGTTTGCGGGAACATTGCGTAATTCTGCTAATTGTGCTGATTTTCCGAATGCCTCAATATATGCACCGCTTTTTTTGAAATCGGCAACGAATGTCAGCAGACGGGCATCATCATATTTCACAGACAGAATCTTTAGCCCCTCTATGTAGTTCTCAACGATTGTGATTTCCTTGGCTGCGAAATCAGCCTCTCTCTTTGCATGGCCATAAGAAATAGCACGTTTTGTTTCACCGTACAACGAAATGGCAAACCGACCGACACCAACAACATTGAGACGCAGAACAAATTCAACCACATTGAAAGTTCCACCCCCGCTTACAAGTGCTCTGCCTACAGCATCTCCTGCATCAACCAGGCAGAACGTCCCGTGTGCGACAGTCAGCATTCGTTTTACTGTAGGATTAGAGAACGGCTCGCATTTCTTCCACATCAGTTTGAAAGAACGCTCTACTTTAGGTGTCTCTGTGAAATATCTATACAGACGCCTGACTGCATAGATAAGGCGTACAAGTAGCTCATTCAAAAACACAGGGATAGCCTGGGCTGTCTGAAAACGAGTATCATAGCCCTTCTCGAATATCTCCAATGCCAATTCGTTCATGGCCTTGTCCGTATCGGTAACGCTTAACCCTAATTTCGCTTTTATTGCGATTATGTCATTCGTCCAGGTCCAAAGAGGTGAAGGAATGCCCATGCCACGATTCCCAGCTTTGGCACTGGAATTAGAACCAGATACATCCGACATGAGGTGTCCGAACCAGTTCACAAAACCACAAAATAATTTGCTTGGGATGTTACCGCCTTGCAACTCCCATTTATCATCTGCTTGCTGCAAAGAAATAAGCTGTCCATCCGATATAAAATGAGATGTGTTAGAAAACTGATCCAATATCGAAAAGAACAGACCCAACAAACTGGGATTATGAGCAAGTGACTTGAAATGATGATTCTTGGCGTTCATACCAAAGACGGCGCGTCCGGCATCGCCAAGACCCGTCTGATCATACGGGACTTTGAACTCTTTTTCCAAGAACCGAAGTGCTGAATCGAGACTGTCAAATTCCTTCTTGTCCGGGTGGCATAGCTTTGCGAAATCCATTGTCCTGTTGGCAAACCATTTATCGGTAATATCCCCAATAGGTGATTCACCGGGTTTTCCCACAAGGAATATATCGATAACCCCACATAAGGCACCGGAACTTGCAGCCAAAATATAATCCAATTTATCGCACTGCGGTTTGAGTTCCTTGATGGATTCAACCGTTTCGTTTAGTACAACCAGTTCTGCTTCTGCTTGCGCCAGAGCGTCATCGATAGAGGTGGCAAAGTCAAATCCGTCATCATCTATGCTCAAATCAAGATAAATATCCTTTTTGGCCAATGCATTGCTCATGTTGATATGCTCCTTTCCTGGTTACTTCACTACGGTAAATTATACTGCATAAATATGAAAAAGACTACTATGCGTTTTTCATCCGTCCCAGTACCTCAAGAAAATGCCGACCGATGGCTTCTGGGTCACAATTATTGGCTTCGCAGATGAACCGCAGTCCATCCGGGGTCAGCAACCGACCGTTGCTTCTGTCACGGCAGAGTTGTTCGTAATCGGCAATCTGCTTCTGGGTGAGTGCCTTTTTCATAATCGTCCTCCATATAAAAACAACCGGGCAGTCCCGGCTTTCCGTTTACACCGCAAGAGCAGTTTTTACACCGCAAAGGCGCACTTTTTAATTATTCCTGCCCGTTGTATCAAATACGCTAAGATTATTTCAAGGAATTTCAGACCAGCCAGCTTCATTTGAAATGATTCCAATTTGGCTTTGCGGGTTCGGTCAACTGTAATTTCTTTGATTTCCGCAAACTCGGCTTTCAGTCCGTCCAGGAACAACGGGTCAATCAACTTGTGGATGTTCTCGATAGATGTATAGTGCATCCCTCCGCTGCGCCGGGTCTCCGGGTTTAATGTGCTTTCAAAAACTGCGCCGAAAATAGTAGGGCTGATGTCGCTCCAGTTAAAATCCTCGCTGGCATTTTCCAGAAGGAGCGTTTTCAATTCTTCTGTGAAAGGCGGGATTTCAATATCCTCGTCACTGAACAAGCCGCCATTAACATAAGGGAATACCGCCAGTGCCGGATTATCATCCGCAAGGTATTTGTCGCGTGATTCCGGTTTCTGATCTAAAATTTTGAATAACTCCACCAGCGCCCTACGAATACCACTGACAGGAACATCCCTGAGATAATCGTGGAACATACTTTTGCCGCCGAAAATCCCAGCATCTTCCGCATAAAGGCAGAATACCAGCCGGACACAGAGCTTGTTCAGGCTTTGAAGCGTTGACTGACTGCTGGGGTCCTTGTACTGTTTCAAAAGCGCGTCATAAAGCACCCCTACCAGTTCGCCAGCTTGTAGGGAGATTTCCATTTCTTTTTTGATGTGTTCACTCCCAGTGTCCACCAGGAATTGCAACCGGTAATACTCCTTCTCCAAATCCGCAAGGAGAATCACTTCCGGATCGCCGCCGGGCCGCTCCATATCATACACATGGAATTCGGCAAAATTGCAAATCACAATCCAGCGGGGGCGCTGGGAATAAGGCAGTTCGGCGGCGTACCGCTTTGCCTGCTGGAACGGGGACAGCAGCGAACCGTCAGACTGCTTGATGGCGGCTTTCAAGTTTTTGTCAATGCTCTTTTGCTCAATCAGCACATGGGTAGAGGGGATAATGCCGTCAATGAAGCTGGTATGGTCCAGCTTCACCTGTTCCTCAAACGTGATAAAACTGCCCACATCCTCAACACCCAGCACATCAGAGAGCAGCGTCAGCCAAAATGTCTGGCTTTGCCCCTTCTCATAGCCTTTATCTTTCCAGTAAGCCGCGAACTTCCTGGCGGCTACCTTTTGTTGCGTATCAGTCATACTATCACCTCAGCGTCAATCGGACATTGAAAATAGCCTGTCCTTCAATGCGCTTATATCCTCAAAAACTACTATACCACATAGAACGGCAGATTTCCAGATAAACCCCAATAATTCTCCAAGCAATCTCGTTGTTTGTCACACATAAACGCTGAAAGCCGGCCTACTTGTAGTAAGCCGGCTTTCGGTATTTGCGCACTCACAGTAGCGCATTTGCAAGGGCATTGAACCCACTAAGCATTGCATATCTCGTCTCTGATAATTTCTTCAGCACAACTGGCGATGCTGTTCATGGCCTGTACCCACGCCCATTGAGAACGCCGCTTCAAGTCCTCAGTTACGCCTTCGGTATCAGCCATCTGCTGGACAATGAGACGGTAGCGGTTTTGTGCTTGTTCGTTAAGGTCGGCAAGGTATGTGTGCAGCTTGCCCGTCAAAATCAGATGGTTGAGCAGAAGCGGGGTCGTTTCTTTCAGGTATGCCCGGTGCATCCGTCCCCATTTCCCAATGGGGCGGTCATCGTCCTCCGGCAGTTCAATGGCCGGAATGTAGTAGTCCCCAACAAGGATGTAGTCGAGGCCGTTTGTCTCGTCATGGATTCTCGCTTTCAATTCGTTCATCGTCTTTGCCTCCTATGTGGTAGTCCAGTTTGATTATCGGAAGGCCGCTACCGATAATACGCTGCACCATCTCGCCGGAGGTAATTGACCGCCAATGCACTGCTGTGATGTCATTCTTTATGTAAGGTTGACTAATGATATGTACAGCCGGGATATTTCAAAGAAAGTGCTTGCCGGGCGCATGACACGCTCCCGCCAGGGGAAGTTTGGCGGCGGGCAGCCGCCCCTTGGCTTGATGCGTGACCCGGAGGAAAGGGGACACCTTATCCTTGACCCGGAAACAGCGCCTACTATCCGTAAAATCTATGACCTTGCCTTAAACGGCTGGGGGTGTATGCGGATAGCTAAACAACTGATGGAGGATAAAATCCCCATCACACGGGTAAAAAGCAATACGGAATGTGACGTGAATTATTATTCATGGGGGAGCGCACGGATTAGCCATATCCTGCGGAACCCGTTTTACAAAGGCGCACATCTTGTCTGC
Source organism: Clostridiaceae bacterium (assembly GCA_910574345.1). Classification (GTDB taxonomy): domain Bacteria; phylum Bacillota; class Clostridia; order Lachnospirales; family Lachnospiraceae; genus UBA3402. Next base: position 8,081 of record CAJSZV010000066.1, read on the forward strand.
CGGACGCACCAGAAAGGAATCCGCTCCAACACCTATGACATCATCCCCCGTGAGGAATGGGAAGTCCTTGAAGGCTGCCATGAAGCCATCGTAAGCCCGGAGGACTGGGAGAAGGTGCAGGAACTGATTGACCGCCGCCCTCCCATCATGGAGGGGAACGCCTGCCCCTTCTACAACCTGTTCCACGGCATTATCTACTGCGCAACCTGCGGGAAGTCCATGCAGGTACGCTATGAGAAGGTAGGCAGAACCGGGAAGAACCGCTTTACCGGCGAGGAACGGGAGCCGATAGACAAGGCGTATTATATCTGCCAGACGTATAACCGGCTGGGGAAGAACGCCTGCACCAGCCATAAGGTGGAAGCCAGGGATTTATACAATCTTGTGTTGAAGGACATTCAGGAACTTGCGGCAAGGGCGCTTAAAGACGTGGAATCGTTCTACCAGCGGATTAGCAGCCGCATGGAGCGGCGGTATCTGGCGGACGCTTCGGAGATGGAGAAGGAGCGGGAACGGCTGGAAGCAAGGAACCGGGAGATTGACGATATGTTTTTGAACCTGTATACCGACAAGGCGAAGGGAATCCTGTCAGAGCAGCGGTTTGTGAAGCTGACGGCGGCGATGGAGCGGGAACAGGAGGAAAACCAGAAGCAGCTAAAAGAATTGACCCTCTCCTTGCGCCGTTCCAATGAGCAGGAAAGTGATGTCCGTACCTTTATCCGGGAAATCCGGCAGTATGCCACGATACAGGAATTGGACGAGGGTATCTTAAACCGCCTTATCAGCCGGATTCTGGTGGGGGAGGTGAAAAAGGTTGACGGGGAGAAGTTTCAGGAAATCAAAATCATTTATAACTTTGTCGGGGAGATACCAGCGGCAACAGAATAATGTGAGATTATAGAAAGTCAGGAGGAATCCAACTTTTTAAGATTCCTCCTGTGCATTGGCGCTGTTTTTTTGCAGCTTCTTTTGGATTTAACCGTGAATACACAATAATTTTGCAAAATTATTCACCTGTGATTATTACAATTTTCACAGCTTGAGTTGGATGTTCTTCATCATCAAGTGTCCCCCGGTAACTGATCTCAACTTTATCGCCCACAGCAATCGTGGAACCTCCTTTTGCCTCATGGGCACTTTCCGTGGAATACCCTTCTAATATCGGGGTATTTTCCATAAAAAAATAATAGAGCATATCGTCCTCCGGAGTCCTGAGTGTAAGTATGTTTTCTTCATACTTTTCAATAATTCCTGCTATGGGATCGCCCGCTGGGATTTCTTCGACCGGGATTTCTTCGAGCGGAATTTTTTCGGCTTCCGAAGTGGTTTTTTTGGTTTCTTCTGTAATCTCTGACTTTGACGATTCTGTAACTTTTGCTTCTGTTTCTGTAGTTTTTGCATCTACAGTTTTTACATCTGCTACTTCTTCCTGAACCGTTTCTTTCGGGGAATCATTCTTCACAGATATTTCATCCTTTTTTTGTTCCGATGAGCATCCGATCATCCCCATAGTTAAAGCTATCATAAACATCAGTATCAATTTCCTTTTCATAATCTTTCCCATCACTTTCTAAAAGAATCGTATTTCCTTGGCATAAAATTTATCATTTTTAAAGCTGCCCTTCATTTCAACAGACATATGTACCTTCAAGTCCTGAAATTCAGCCTTTGTGTCCTCATAGCTTTCTCCATTTCCATCAGTGGTTTTTAAATAAAAACGGGTATCATCTTCCAAAATCACATGAATCAACTGAGAATCAGGGAGATCGGCATTGGAGCTTGGAGAACTGTATGATAAGGAACCGTCATCAAGAATTTTTACTTTCTTTTCGGCAATGAAAAATGAGTCTTCTTCAATCTTCCAGACCTTACCCAGAAAATCCGCATCAACAGCAGCAGCGACATCCGGCTCTAGTACCTGCCATTTACCTGCTGTATTTTCCTGCAGTCCATCCGTGTTTCCATCAATCTCTTTTGACGGCGCATCATTTAATTCCTCTAATAATGCTTCGTCTGTCTGGTTTTCTTCTGTCTTAGCAATAGAACCGGAACCACATCCTGTAACCATTGTATTCAATATACAGACAGTACCGAGTAATATCATTACTTTTTTTAGTTTCATAAATTACCTCCTAGTATAATAATGATATAGCCACAAGAGCTATAAAGTTAATAAGTTACAAGGTCATATCTGATGAATAACTGAAGGAGGGTTCCCCTTCCATCAGAAGTTATTGATATA
>CAJSZV010000067.1 GCA_910574345.1 Clostridiaceae bacterium
CATAGCGGTATAAAAGACTGTTCTTTGATAATTGAATCATTGCCAGATATTGAATTTTCAAGGTGCATAGCTAAAATCTATGTGCGAAGTTTGAGTATACTTTTTAAAACTGGCATGAGAGTATCGGAATTTTGCGGCCTTACGCTGTCAGACGTGGATATGAAAGAACGGAAGATACATATAGATAAACAGTTGCAGCGTACAAGAGAGGGTAACTATATCATAACGGATACAAAAACTACATATGGAGAAAGATATTTGCCAATGACGGACGGGGTTTATCAGTGTTTCCAAAAGCTGATAAAAAAGCGTAAGAAACAGAAAGTGGACCCGATGATAGATGGGAAGGCAGGATTTCTGGTACTGGATAAAAATGGTATGCCGTATCTCGCGCTGCATTGGGAAAAGCGGTTCGAGTATGCTCTGGGGAAGTATAACAGGACATACAGGGAAGAACTGCCAAAGATAACGCCGCATGTATGCAGACATACCTATTGTAGTAACATGGCAAAGTCAGGAGTAAATGCAAAGACTTTACAGTACCTCATGGGTCATGCCGACATTGCCACGACCTTAAATGTGTATACCCATTTGGGATATGATGACGTGGAAAAGGAAGTGAGGGAAATGGAGAAAAAACTGTCTGGAGAGTAAGAAGGGGGCATGAGGTTTTACCTTTGGAAAGAGTAAAAAAGAGGTCATTTTACTTCTTTTTTACTCTTTTTGGGAGACAAAATATACCGAGGTATGGTAAGATATACGAGGTATAGAGTTTTTGAGGTCAGAGGAAAAACCTTGAAAACATAAGGAAAAACCAAGATATACCAAGATATAAGGAGATATGGAAACCATGATAAAAATTTTATTTATATGCCACGGCAATATCTGCCGCAGCCCCATGGCCGAATACGTCTTAAGGGACATGATACAAAAAGAACCCCTTCTCCATTCCCCTCAGCCTGGTATGCCGGACATCTCCGTCGCCTCTGCCGCCACAAGTACAGAGGAGATCGGCAATCCGGTTCATCATGGAACCAGGAATATCTTAAGGCGTCATGGCATTGACACCTCAGGGAAGCGGGCGCGTCGGATGACCAAAAGAGATTATGAAGAGTACGATTATCTCATTGGTATGGATGAGTGGAATATTAGGAATATACTGAAAATTACCGGCGGGGATCCCCAAAAGAAGGTCAGTCGCCTGTTGGACTTTACAGGGCAGGGCAAAGATATCGCAGACCCGTGGTACACCGGTGATTTTGAGACCACTTATGCAGATGTAACCAGGGGATGTCGGGCTTTGCTGGAATATCTTCTTAAGCAGGAGCTATAAGCCGGACACCAATCAGAAAATCAGAGGGAATGTGAGTATTGTCATGTCAAATATTATTTTAGAAACCCGCAATTTAACAAAAATCTATAATCTTGAACAGGAGAATGAATTTGAGGCTCTTCACGGCATCGACTTTAAAGCGGAGGCCGGCGAGTTTATCTGCGTCATGGGGCCCAGCGGAAGCGGAAAAACCACGTTTATCAACAATATTTCCACAGTGGATTTTCCCACCAAAGGACAGGTGCTTATTGACGGGGCGGAGATTCGCAGTATGTCGGCCAATGAGATCGGACGGTTTCGAAGCAGGAATCTGGGGTTTGTATTTCAGGAATTTAATCTTTTGAACACACACACCTTGTATGAGAATATTGCCATGCCCCTGGCTCTTGCCAGGACCGGGAAGCAGGAGATGAACAGGAGAGTGGAGGCGGTGGCAAAAAAGATGAAGATTGAAAGCATTCTGCACAAATACCCCAGGGAATGTTCCGGCGGTCAGCGTCAAAGGGGGGCCATATGCAGAGCGCTTATTATGAATCCGAAGATCATCATTGCCGATGAACCTACGGGAAATCTTGACCGGGCCAATTCCAATGAATTTCTGGAAATGATTGACGGGCTTAATAGAGAACAGAAGGTTACCGTTATTATGGTGACCCATGACCCTCTGGTGGCGTCCTATTCTTCACGGCTGGTGTACATAAAAGACGGAGTCATTGAACAAAGCCTGGATAGAGGACAGATGGACCGGAAAGAGTACTTTGAGAAGATCACGGAAATAAACGCCAGTGAATCAAGAGGATTTTTGCGATGATAAAAGATGCGGTGCGTTCCTTAAAAAAAGATTGGGACCGGGCAGTTTTTTACTGGATTGTATTTGTGCTGTCCTCCATGTTTATGTTTACGTTTTTTCATCTGGCATTATCGGATGCCATAGGAGTTACCTTTATTTACAGCAACAATGATCTGCCTACTTACCTGACGGTTTTTGACGTATTGATCTGTATTATTGTTATATTTCTTGCCAATGATTTTTATGTAAAGAAGAAATCCGGAGAATTGGCGGTGATTCTCATATGCGGCGGCACCTATCTTCAGCTGGTGGAATTTCTGCTGATTCAGACAGGTATTTTGATGATTCTTTCGATTCCTGTGGGGATCGGGTTAGGGTGTCTTGCTTTCCCTGCCATAAGCCTTTTGATGAAGACTATGTCAGGATATGGGATCGAGATTGAATTCGGACTGCAGTCCGTTGTTCTCACAGCCTGCGTCATTATCATGGAAGTGTTCTGGTGTACCATGGTGAATCTGGGATATACTTATAGAAACAGCATCTATACCCTTCTCCACGTGGAGGATAAGATAAAGCTGTCCATGTTTGCAGGACTGAAGGAAACAAAAATCCGGTATATTTATCCTGTTCTGTACCTTGGATGTGCGGTTCTTTTATATACCTGCGGGAAAACGCCGGAACGCATGCTGCTTTTTGGATTTGCAGGGACCGCGGGATTATGGGGGAGCATTAACCGAGTGATGTTTCCATGGCTGGAAAAGGCGGTTTTGGAAAAATGGGGGGATGACGGGGAGAAACTGGTTTATATGGGGCTCTTTAGGAACGATTTGAAAATGGCCAGACTCTATGTGGTCCTGTTTATCGCCACAGCCAATATTTTGTGTTCCGTCATGGCGGGGACCGTGAATAATTCAGGAGAATTTGCCCTGTGTCTTCTTTCCTTTGGGGTCATAATCCCGCTGCTGGCATTGTCTTTTATGTTCCGCTTTGCCACAGAGGCCCTGGAACGTAAAAAGCAGTTTGATGTACTGCGCAAGACGGGTTATATGGAGGAACAGATCAGGAAGATTAAAAATCGGGAGCTGCTGTGGATTTACGGATTCATTATGATTGCAGCACTGATCTATATTTTGAATATTGTGGCGGTTCTGGTGATTTATGGCCGGATTCCCGGTGCGGTAGGCGGGGGGATTCTTCTGATTTTTACAGGTTCCCTTGCAGTGTGCGGGCTGATTAACAGAAGACAGTATGAGAAGGACAAAAAAGAATAACTTTGAAAGGAGAAGGAAATGGGGAAGAAGCCCTTGTCGTTTATTATCGTCGGATCCGGATGGAGGGCCATGTTTTACGTGAGGATTGCCAGGGCCCATGAGGAGCGGTTTCATCTGAGCTGTGTGCTGTGCCGCAGTGAGGAGAAGGCCAGGAGGCTTCGGGAAGAAGGCATAGGGGCTGCGGTATCCGTCAGACAGTGTGAGGAAGCCAGGCCTGATTTTGTGGTGGTGGCAGTGAGCAAACCTTCTATTTTTCAGGTTACGAGAGAATGGGTATTGAAGGGGTTTCCTGTGCTCTGCGAGACGCCGGCCGGCATGAACCTGGAGGAACTGAGACAGCTGTGGGAATTGAGAGAACGATACGGCGCCAGGGTTCAGGTGGCGGAGCAGTACATCCGCTATCCCATAATTGCGGCAGGTCTGAAAGCCATAGAAGAAGGGAAGCTTGGAGAACCTTACAGCGTGTATCTGTCTGCAGCTCATGATTATCACGGTGCCAGCCTCATCCGGCATATGCTTAAGATCAAGGCGGAGCCCGTTGCCGTAAGCGGAAAGCAATACAGATTTCCCGTAACAGAGACAGACTCCCGGTATGGACCGGTGACAGACGGAAGTGTAAAGGAGAGGGAGAGGACTTGTGTGACCCTGGAGTTTGACTCCGGGAAAGTGGCGTTCTATGATTTTTCAGGAGTACAGTATCACTCCTATATTCGTTCCAGACATATCAATGTTCAGGGACGGGACGGAGAATGGAACGACACGATCCTTCGATTTGCGGACAAAGAACATGAACCCATACAGGAATACGTCATGCCCTGGCTGAATCCGGCACACAGAGAGTTGGAGACAGATGAGTTGAAAGAGACGGCCGGACAATGGAACCCGGCTCTTGAACTTAACACGGCCCAGGATGAGTATGCCATAGCCGTGATGATGGCCGGAATGGAAGATTATCTGGAGAGGGGAAAAGAGGTCTACCCCTTATCAGAAGCTTTGGAGGATGCCTATCTGTGGCTTCTCATGAAAAAGGCTGCGGAGAATCCCGGCACAAAGGTAAAATGGGAACCTCAGCCGTGGAGCAAAGGAGGAAAGGAAATATGACTCAGGATGAGAGAAGAATGGTTCTTATAAGAAAACTGCTGTCAGAAGAGAAAGAGTACAGAGGCATAGAGATACCGCCTCACCCGGAGGGGCAGAAGAGATTCCTTCGAAGTCTCATGAATGTCCGCCGTCCCCGTCCCATAGACGATGAAATCTTAAAGATTCAGGATGAGTATCTCAGGACGGAAGTAGAGACAAAGGGTATTGTGGACGGAGATTTGCTGCCGCCTTGTCCATCGGACCGTCGTCTTGTTCTGTGGCGGGGGGATATTACCACACTGAAGGCGGACGGAATCGTCAATGCCGCCAACAGTGCCTTAAGGGGCTGCTTTATTCCCTGCCATTCCTGTATTGACAATATGATCCACAGTGTCAGCGGAATTCAGCTGCGGCTTGTCTGTGACGATATTATGAAAAAACAGGGCCATGAAGAACCTGCGGGAAGGGCAAAGATCACGCCTGCCTTTAATCTTCCCTGCAGGTATGTGCTTCACACAGTAGGCCCCATTGTATCAGGCCCGCTGACGGACAGACATTGCGAACAGCTTTCGGACTGCTATCGTTCCTGCCTGGAACTTGCCTCCAAAAACGGGCTGAAAAGTCTGGCATTCTGCTGTATTTCCACAGGAGAATTCCATTTTCCCCAAAGGACGGCGGCAGAGATTGCAGTAGATACGGTGAAAGAATTTTTAAGGTCCGACAAAAAGATAGAGCGGGTTATTTTTAATGTTTATAAAACCGAGGATTATGAGATTTACAAAAGGATCCTGGGGCAGGTGAGATAAGAACCTACCCTTCCGAAAACAGATTATCCCTGGTAATATTGTTCAGCCATCTGCCGCTGCGGTAATGCCTGATGACCCAGGGCCATTTGGCGAATTCATCGGTACACAGCAGAAAGTATACCCACAATACCGGAAGCTTCAGCACAAAGGCTGCCGCGAATCCTAAAGGAACCGCATAGCACCACATGTCGATGGTATCGCAGATAAAACCAAAACGGCTGTCTCCGCCGGCACGGAAGATTCCCACGATGAGGGTGGTATTGACAGCGGCTCCCATAACATAATAGGTGTTGATGAAGAGCATATATTTCAGATAGTGCATGGCCTGGTCGGAAAGCTTTGCATATTCCATGACAAAGGGGGATATGGCCAGGATGATCAGTCCGCCGAGAGCCCCGCTTATGACTGTCAGCTTAATGAGTTTCCTGGCGCTTGCCTTGGCCTCTTCCATCTTGTTTTCCCCGATGATCTTTCCCAAAAGGATGCCGCCGGCGCTTGCCATGCCGAAGCACAGGATAGTGCCGAAGTTGCGGACCACGATGATGAAGGAGTTGGCCGCCACAGCATCCGCCCCCAGATGACCCATGATTACAGAATACATGGAAAAGCCCACGCCCCACACAATATCATTGCCGAGAGCAGGAAGGGACAGTTTTACAAAATCTTTAAAAAGAGCGCCGCTGCGGATAAACAGATACCGGAAATCCAGCTTTACATCTTTGCTGAAGAAGGATACCGCAAGGCAGGCGCCCAGTTCAATGAGACGGGACAGAGAGGTGGCTATAGCCACACCCGTTGCCCCAAGTCTGGGCATTCCAAAGAGGCCAAAGATCAGCACGGCATTAAAAAGGATATTCAGGGAAAATGCCAGTACATTCATGGCGGTGCTGACGGCAACCCGTCCCACACTTCTGAGAACGGACAAATACACCTCGGTGATGCCCCAGCACAGGTAGCTGACGCTGAGACAGCGAAGGTAGGAAGCGCCGATGGCGATCAGTTCCCGGTCATTGGTGAAAAAGAGCATCATGGAATCAGGAATAGTCAGGCACAAAAGAGCAAATGACACGGAAATGATGCAGGAGAACCGAAGGGCGATCCCCTCAACGGCCTGGATGGCCTTTAAGTCCCCTTTGCCGAAATACTGGGCGCAAAGCATGGTGGCTCCGGTTCCAAGACCATAGTAGACCATAAACAGCACATGGGTGTACTGGGAGGCTAAGGACACGGCGGAGATGGCGGACTGTCCCACATAGTTGAGCATTACCACATCGGCGGAGCTGACAGCGGCGCTTAACAGATTCTGTATAATGATGGGCAGTACCAGCCTGAATATCTGGGGATAGAAAGTATCTTCTTTCAATGATTTTTGCGATATATGGTTCATGGGGGCCTCTCATAAAGTAATGTGATTATTGCCGGGGCTGTCGAATATAAGCCGGAAGGCTGCCTGCTTTGACTGTTCCAAATGATAGGAAAGGGTCTGGGAGGCATCTTCCCAATCTTTCTTAAGGCATGCGTTAATGATGGAGAGATGTTCCAGCAGGGTATCCTTTAAACGCTGGGGAGACAAATTCCCGGTCATGAACCGGAACCGCTCATTGTGGGTCTGAATCAGTTCGTAATTCTGGCAGAGGTATATGTTCTGGCAGGCATTGACGATCATCTGATGGAAAGACGTATCCAGGCTGTAAAACGTCCGGTTGTCCTTAAACCATTCGCTGCTTTTGTTCGTAAGGGAAAAGTCCTCGCAGAATTTATGAAGTACTCCCTCATCAAGTGCGCTTCCATAGTTTTTTATAATATAAGGTTCGTATAATTTGCGGATTTCGAAAATCATAGTTACATCCTTAATGGACAGAGGGGTCACTGTGATTCCTTTTTTGGGCCGGATTTCTAAAAGCCCCTCCTGCTCCAGTCTTCCTAAGGCATCACGGATAGGAGTTCTGCTGATCTTTAATTCTTCAACCAGTAATTCTTCGCTTAAAAAAGTCCCAGGAGCATATTCACAGGTAGCGATCTTCTGCTTAATGGTGATATATGCCTGGGTTTTCAAGTTGATCTTCTTCATCGTATTGGAAAATCCCTTCTTCGTGGGATGCAGATCCCACCAATATGGTTCTATTCTAGCATAGAAAAAAAATAGTTTCAATGTAAACCTGCATGGGAAGTTTGAAAGGGACGGTTGACATTTGGGATATATCTATATATACTTTAATGTATACAACAATGTATTTTATAAAAATGGAGGGCAAAACAATGAAAAGTATGTACATTATGGAACCAGGGAAGATTGAGTTTCGCGAGATGCCGATGCCGGTTAGAAAGAAAGGCGAGGTACTTTTGAAGCTTTTGTACGGAGGAATATGCGGAAGCGATCTGGGCTCTTATAAGGGGACCTTTGCCTACTTCGAATATCCCAGGATTCCGGGCCACGAGTTTTCGGCGGAAATCGTGGAGGCGGACGAAAACAACGAGTATGGATTGAAACCGGGAATGATCGTTACCTGCAATCCCTATTTTAACTGCGGTCACTGCTATTCCTGCAGTCATGGCCTGGTGAATGCCTGTATGGATAATCAGACTATGGGATGCCAGAGAGACGGTGCATTTCAGGAATACATAACCATGCCAGAGGAGCGGGTCTATGACGGAAAAGGCCTGGATCCCAAGCTCCTGGCGGCAATAGAGCCTTTCTGCATCAGCTATCATGGAGTGAGCAGAGCTGATGTAAAGGCCGGAGAGAAAGTGCTGATCTTAGGAGCTGGCACCATAGGCGTGCTGGCGGCAGTGGCAGCCCTTGCCAAAGGTGCAGAGGTGTACATATCCGACATATCGGAGGGAAAACTTCATATGGCTGAAGGATTCGGCATTAAAGGCACAATCCTCAATGATACGCCCCAGCACTTTGATGATGCAGTAAAAACCATTACCAATGGAAATGGTTTTGATGTTACAATTGAGGCAGTGGGACTTCCTTCCACCTTCCAGAACTGTATTGATGCCGCATGCTTCGGAGGCCGTGTTGTGCTGATCGGCGTGGGAAAGAAGAATCTTGATTTTAACTTTACTATGATCCAGAAAAAGGAGCTGCATGTTTTGGGCTCCAGAAACGCTCTGAAGAAAGATTTTCTGGAACTCATTCATCTTGTGAAAGAAGGAAATGTACCCCTTGAGAAAATTATCACCGACACTTATTCCTTCCATGAAGGAGACAAAGCGTTTTATGATTTTGCCCATAATCCGGGGAATATGCTGAAGGTGATAATGAAATTCTAAAAAACCAACAACATCATATTAAGTCCAGCTAAGAAATGTCAATAGGTAAAATGAAAAATGTTTAAAAAGTTTTTTTCAAGCAGTTGATGTAAAAAAGGGTAACTTTAATAAGCCCACCCCTATGGAA
>CAJSZV010000068.1 GCA_910574345.1 Clostridiaceae bacterium
AAGAATCTTCGGAAAGGATGTTTAGAATTATCCTTCTGTCTAATCAAAAAAAGAATAAGTCTGTAAGCTGTTTTTCCTGCTTGCAAACTTATTATAAAGGATATCCGGATGGACGCATGGGAAACCGATTCCGTCTGATGTGCTGGATGAAATTTTTGTGATTTCTTAGGGTTGATACTCGCCACTGGTGGTACAAATATTCTACAACAGATTATTTGGTGGGACAAGAAAATGTTTGATGATTTTACTAATAGTCTAGAAGAACAGGAATATAAAGCTCGGCTCGAAGTAAAAAGCGTTTTGGACACAATTCGCAAAGGGATGGATGTAGTATTGATAGATACCCCATTTGAGTATATCAAAAATTTGCAAAGCAAATTCCCTTATGAGCAAATTTCATTTACAGATGAGTATTATGATACTTTAGGAATTGAATGCTCTGATGGAAGGGTATAGGCAGGAGAAAATGATTAAGACAGAATTTGGAATAATTGAGGATATAGAGGAAACAAGAGAGTATTTTTATGATTCGAAGAAATATCAATGTGTTTGTATTGATGATGATTATATAGATGATTGGTGGAATAAGCTGGTTTTATTAAAGACATATTTCCATAGTCTTGACCGTCCAGAGTTTGGGCTTGCCAGGTGGGGGATTACATTGATACCGCCGGAGTCATTGCCCGGTTTTCAGGATATTGTATTATCCGACAAACGAATCAATGAGGATATTCATCTGAGGGAATTGGCAGATAAAATACGGGATGCAATGAACGGAAACAAATTTATGATACATTTTGGGGTTTAGTGAATGCGAACGAATATTTCTGATAAGTCACAGTCGAACAAGGAAGGCATCTTCGGATTCCGGCAGATTGGAGAATAATTAAAATAGTTTTTGCGAGGGGTGTAACATGAAACAGAGTATTATTTTATGGATGGCGGCTTCGTCGGTAGTTATGCTGGCGTTTCCGTGGCTTGCGGTTACTTTCGTAAAAGGCGATGCAGGAATGGCGGCATGTTTTCTTCTGTTTTTTGCAGTCAATCCATTATATTCCGTGATAATTGGAGCATTTGCGGGAAAAGACCTCCGGTACTTATGGAGCCTTCCGGTTATTTCGGCTGCGCTGTTCCTCATAGGTACATGGATATTCTTTGACATGGGGGAAACGGCATTTATCCTGTATGCGGCAGTTTATCTTGCATTGGGGATAGCAGCCATGCTGATTTCTACGCTTTTCAAAAAGAAAATGCAAAAGTAACCTGACGAGACAAGGCAGGCATCCCCAGCGTTCCAGCAGATCAGTAAGAGGAGGTGAAGGTCGGTATGGAATTTGGTCGGGGAACATAGAGGATATTTCTGTATGAAGCAATGAACTGCTCGGACTTATCACAAGGGAGCAGGAGCGGCTCTGAATGACAGAGGGGCTGACACAACGAAATAATGGAGGAGATTAAGAAAATGAATGTAAACGGAATAGGAGTGGTAGGATATCATGCCATGTATGGAATACGGAGTATTGATGGGAGTGTGGCTGGTAATAGTTTTGCAGATGAGATAAGCAAAGCTGCGGCAAGGTTGGGAACAGTAGAACCGGATTCTGGCAAAGCCATAACAAAGCTGCACCATGAGAGGGATGACGTTGGCGAAACATCAGAACTGGAAGATAAGTATTGTTCACTTTGCGGCTCCATGATCAAAGAGGATGGCAGTTGTCCTATGTGCGGTGTCCCCACATTCATATCGGGCAACGGGCGGTCTGGCAATCAAAGAATTGCACAGGCGGCAAGTTCTCAAGCAGTATCTGGAAGTCCCAAAATTCGGATTCGGTAAGGCGGCATTGATACATAAAGCACAAATGATAAAAGGGAATCAGCAGGACAAGGCTGGTTCCCTTATGTATACCAATGAAGAAAGACGGTCGCCAGAGCAAGCGAAGCTGTCTTTTTCCGTATGCAGATTTTTATGCAGTACACATGGATACTCTACTTTTCCTCCTCCGGCGCAAGCCTGGAACGGCACAGGTGTACCTCGCTCCATTCCTTCATTTGTTCCAGGATGGGGACGAAGCTCTCAGCCAGCTCCGTAAGGGTATATTCCACCTTGGGCGGTATCTCCTGGTAAATCTGGCGATTGATCCAGCCATCGTTTTCCAGTTCCCGGAGCTGCTTTGTCAGAGTTGACTTTGTGATCTCATCCCCGATCCTCCTTTGCAGCTCCCCGAACCTCTGGACCTTATATACAGCGATGTACCACACAATGAGTATCTTCCATTTCCCTCCGAGGATGGACTGCAGGGTGGTCATCGGGACGCAGCTTGCCATCAGGCTCTGGCTGCGGGAAAATTTGTTGTCAGCCATAGAAAAGACCTCCTTTACATGGGGAAATTATACCGTATTTTGCGCCTGTTATCAAGATAGTGTATTTTTAAATACCGGTTTATCAAAAGATACCAGGTGCCAAAAATACGTCCAGGACCATAAAAAGACAGTACTTGTTATATCCATTTTTCCGTTTTAGACTGTGCTTGAACGGAGGCGAAAGAGATGAGGAAAGACGTTCAGGTTTCCGTCCTGGGCATCCTGGATGCAGGGGGCGGGCCGGAAGCGGTCCTGACAAGGACGACCGGAATCTGCTCACCCCAGGGCGGGGGATATCAGGTCAGCTGCCGGGAAGTGGATGAACATGGAAATGCCACGGACAATCTCCTGTTCCTGTCACAATCGGAGATAAGGATTGACAGAAGCGGCTCCATCTCCGGCAGTTTCCGGTTCATACCGGGGGAGAGGACAGAGGCCCTTTACCGCACGCCCTTTGGGGACATCGGTTTCCTGGCAGAGACAGAGAGCTGCACTGTGGAGGCAGATGGAAGCGGCCTGGAGGCACGGCTGGAATACCGGCTGTATGAAGGCGGGCGTCTGTTCTCACAAAACACCCTGTCCGTCCATATAAGGGAGGACGGCGGGGATGGCCCTGCCCTGGATCATACGACAAGGAGGAACCACATATGAGAAAACTATTTACTTCGGAATCCGTAACGGAAGGACATCCGGACAAGCTCTGCGACCAGATTGCGGACGCCATCCTGGATGCGGCCCTTCGGAAAAAGCCCGATGCAAGGGTGGCCTGCGAGGTGTTCGCCTCGACAGGGGCAGTCTTTATCATGGGGGAGGTATCAGCCGGGGGACTGGAGGGGATTGATGTTGAGGCGGTTGCCCGCGATACGATCCGTGAGATTGGGTACAGGGACAACCGTTTCGGGTTCGATGCGGACGCGGTCGCAGTGATCACCGCCATCCACGGCCAGTCCCCGGACATTGCCCAGGGTGTCAGCCGGGCGCTGGAGGTCCGGGGGAGCAAGAAGCAGGAGCTTGGGGCCGGCGACCAGGGGATGGTATTCGGGTATGCCACGGACGAAACGGACGAGCTGATGCCCATGCCGGTCTATCTGGCCCATGCCCTCACAAGGGAGCTTGCCCAGGCAAGGAAGGACGGGGATATCCCGTACCTGGGGCCGGACGGGAAGGCGCAGGTGACGGTGGAATATGAGGACAGCAGGCCGGTACGGGTGGATGCCGTGGTAGTGTCCGCGCAGCACCTCCCGGAGATCGGGCATGACACCATCAAGCAGGACATCATCGGGAAAGTCATCCGCAAGGTGATCCCGGAACGCCTGATGGACGAAGACACCAGATACCTGGTCAACCCCACAGGGCGCTTCGTGATAGGAGGCCCCCAGGGGGACACCGGATTGACGGGCAGGAAGATCGTGGTGGATACTTACGGCGGGGCCGCCAGGCACGGGGGCGGCGCATTTTCGGGGAAGGACCCCACAAAGGTTGACCGGAGTGCCTCCTATGCCGCCAGATATGTGGCAAAGAACCTTGTAGCGGCAGGGCTGGCCCGCCGCTGCGAGATACAGATAGCCTACGCCATCGGTGTGGCAAAGCCGGTTTCCGTATCGGTGGACACCTTCGGCACAGGGGTGGTCCCCGATGACAGGATACTGGAGCTGGTGGAGGAACACTTTGACCTGCGCCCGTCCTCCATCATCAAGGGGCTGGGGCTGCAGAAGCCGATCTACCGCCCCACGGCGGCATACGGGCACTTTGGGCGCAAAGACCTGCAGCTTCCCTGGGAATGGACGGACAAGGCAGCGGCGCTCCGTGGGGCGCTGGCAAAGATGGGTGAATGAACGAAAGGAGAGATGACTTATGCATTACACAGGAACGATATGGAGACCGCCCTATGAGGCGTGCAGCGCACTGATCCAGGTGACGGCAGGCTGCACCCACCACAAATGTAAATTCTGCACGCTCTATGAGGATGTGCCGTTCAAGTTCAGGATGTCCCCCCTGTCAGAGGTGGAGGCGGACCTGAAGGAAATGAGCCGCTATTACCGGAATGCAAAGAGAGTGTTCTTTACCGGAGCCAATCCCTTTGTATTGAGCTTCAACAAGCTGAAAACGATGGCGGGGCTGGTAAAGAAATACTACCCCAAAGTACAGTCCATCGGCTGTTTTGCCCGCATCACGGACATCACGCCGAAGACCACGGAGCAGTTGAGGGAACTGCGGGAAATGGGGTACAACAGCCTCACCATCGGCGTGGAGGCCGGGGACGAGGAATCCCTGTCCTTTATGCACAAGGGCTTTGGCGTTAAGGAAATCCTTATGGAGTGCCAACGCCTGGACGAAGTGGGCATGGACTACAATTTCTTCTACCTTGCAGGAATCTACGGCTCCGGGCACATGGAGGAAGGGGTGAAGAACACGGCGGAGGTGTTCAGCCAGCTCCACCCGAAGATCATTGTTTCCTCCATGCTGACCATCTACCCATCCTCGGAGCTGTACCAGGAGATTCAGGCCGGGAACTGGGCGGAGGAAACGGAGATTGAAAAGCTGTATGAGCTGCGGATGCTGATAGAAGGGCTTACCATTGATACTTATTTTGCCACCATGGGCGCATCCAACTGCGTCAACGTGGAAGGGCATCTGCCGAAGGACAGGAACAGGATGATCAAGTGGCTGGATGAGGTCATCGGTTCCGTGGACGAAACGGAACTCAGGAGATACCGTGAGAACCTGCGGCATCTGTAAAGGAGGGATGGGGCAATGATACAGGACATTTTCCCCTGCCGCCTGGACCATGCATTCCGTGACAGGGAACCGAAGCCGGAGGATTGGTTTTTCTCCTTCCGTGGCGGAGAGGTGCTGCTGCGGGTATCAGAGGACGGCAGCAGGAGGATTCCGGTATTCCATGACCTGGGGCTGTCTTTTGCAGAAGTGCGGAGGCTGGCGGTTTTCCTGTTCTGCGTGGATGGGGTGCCTGTCTACCTGCTGCGGCAGCAGGGAAACGTCCTGCCCGAAAGGGAGGGCATGCAGTATCTTCCGCTCCGGGAGCTTGACTGGCAGCGGCATTGGAGACTTGTCTATATCCGAAGGCGGATTTTCTTTTGGATCTTCACGGCGGAGATGACAATGAGATGGCCATGCCATTTGTCTATTTCTCCGCATGCGCGGGGACAGGGGTGACGGAGGCGTCCCGCAGGGCTGCTTCTTCCTTGTCTGTTTCTGTCCGGACAGCTTCTGATCCACAGGTACAAGGCAAAGCAAGCCGGAATTGTATTGTATTATACCACTGCGTTAGGAGTAAGGGCAGGAGACAGTTTGGCGGCAATCGGAAAATTAGAAAGCCACTTGCCGCTGAAAGAGCGGGAAGGGACGCCATGACAAATAAAGATTACCCTGATCCTGAAAAATGCTTCATGTATCTCTGATTTGCTTCACCATTTTTTCTTGACAAAAGCGCTGAGAATGGATATAATATAACAGTGTTCTATAACACTGTTATAGAGAAAGCGGGGAGTAGGGCAGAATGAGCGAGACGGAAAGAAACACATTGGAGCTGATTCATACAGCAGCCAAAGCAGAATTTATGGAAAAGGGGTTTCAGGCGGCCTCCCTGCGCAATATCGTCAAAACCGCAGGCGTGACCACCGGGGCGTTTTACGGTTATTATGACAGCAAAGAAGAACTGTTTGCGGCTTTGGTGGATCCGTCCTATGAGTATATGATGAAGCGGTACCGGCAGGCCCATGAATCTTTTGAAAGCCTGCCCATGGAAAAGCAGCCGGAACAGATAGGAAAAATGTCATCAGAGTGTATGTATGATCTGCTTGGTTTTTCTTGTGAACATATGGATGAATTTTACCTGATCCTGAAATGTTCGGCGGGTACGAAATACGCTTCCATGATTGATGACATGGTGGAGATTGAGGTGGAGGCTACCCATCATTATTATGAAGTCTTAAAGCAGCTTGGGACTCCTTCACCCAAAATTGACGAAAGACTGGAACATATCATGGCAACGGGGATGATAGGCGCTTTTTTTGAAATGGTCCTCCATAGGATGCCTTTTGACGACGCAAAGGTGTTTTTGCAGCAGTTAAATGATTTTTATACCGCAGGGTGGATGAAAATCATGGGACAGTGATCCGATCCAACAGCTAATATTATAGAAAGTTTGCATTGCGGGCTTTCTATTATATTTTCCTAATTGGTTAGCGAAAACTAACTAATATTTTATAGAGATAATGGGGAATGACTGCAGCGTTCCCTTTATCATACCCAAAGGGCATACCGTAATGCGTGTCCCCGCGGGATGGGCGGACTTTGTCCGTCAAGGTATAAAAAACATACAAGTCCAGCTAAGAAATGTCAATAGGTAAAATGAAAAATGTTTAAAAAGTTTTTTTCAAGCAGTTGATGTAAAAAAGGGTAACTTTAATAAGCCCACCCCTATGGAA
>CAJSZV010000069.1 GCA_910574345.1 Clostridiaceae bacterium
AGTTGCGGCATAGCGGTATAAAAGACTGTTCTTTGATAATTGAATCATTGCCAGATATTGAATTTTCAAGGTGCATAGCTAAAATCTATGTGCGAAGTTTGAGTTAATTATATAAGAAGAACCACAGATATTGATAATCCGAGCTTATATGATGCGATTTCCTATAATCGCTTGAGAGAGAATACATATATGAAACGGATGATGTCTTATATTGATACGTGTAATGCCCTTGCAGGGATTGTAGAACAAGTAGCTTTAAAACAGACAGATGTTGAAATAATATTGAAGTGGGTGGATAAGCAATTTGAAGAACGTGGATGGGAGGATTCTACACAGTTTAAAAAGGCTATGGCTTCTATCGGAATAAAAATGATGCTGTTATATGGTATCACATATCGTGAATTAAGAAAAATTAAATGGAATGATTATGATGAAGTATATGGAAATATTTTAATAAATGGCTTTAATCTTCGTCTTCCAGCAAAACTATCTGTGCAAATAAAACAATTAAAGCACTATATTGTAGAAAGTGGAATAAAAAACGAAAAAAATATATTTTTTACAGATAGTTCCGGCGAGCAGTGGGCGGAGATTACATCTTATTCTGGTATACCAGATTATTTAGGCGCGTTAATAGGGACTACAAGTGTTACAAGTATTGTAAAGTATGGTATTAGTCAGCTTTTAAAAGCCGGCTTAAGTGATTCAATAGTAAAAAAATTAACAGGTGCAAGTGATAAATTAATTCAAGGATGTATACTTCATGAAGATTATGAATTGAATCGTATTGTGAACAACAAAATCGTTACAACTGAATTATATTATGAGTTTTAACATTTATCATGTAAAGTGCAATAAAATGAATGTCTGCTTTTAGTCCAGCTGAGACACTGGCTAATGTGCTGAGGTTTGGGTATGTGGTCACTCTTTTCAACTTCATTTTTATGGTATTTTATATAATTCTACTTGTAGCACTTCTGAAGCTATAGTACAATATAAGAACATATATTCGCTTTGGATTTGTGTGAAATTTCACAGAATAAACCGTAATATTTTGCAATGATTTAAATCATTTAATTTGGAGAGGGATAACAATGGATGGTATTTCAAACGTTACAATGAAAGTAATTGAAAAGTTAGGATATTTGAATTCTGATAATTTTTATTATTATCAGGATTTACTAACTTGCAGTGAATTATCATTTCATGATCGTAAGGTAATAATGGAAATAAGACCCAATGCTTTTTTTCTTGCCGATGGAAGGCCTAAGGTGCTTTTTTTTGAATATGTTGATGACGAAAATGAAAGAAGAGAATTACATAAAAAAATATGGAATGCACAGATACCAATTATCATATTTACAGATTTTAATTGTATTAAGATATTTAGCGGTATTAATATGAAAATTTGTAAATTAGATGATTATTCTCTTTTAAAAATAGGCGAAAATGAAATTTCAGAATGTAATGAATTATCTGCATTTTCATATTGGAGTATTACCAACGAACAATTTTTGAGACAATATCAATCTAAGTTTTACATAAGTACATTAAATGAAGTTATGATTGATAATATAAAATATATAACAAATAAGCTTAAAAACGTCTATTCTGTTTCCTTTGCTACAAGAATTATTTTAAGAATGATATTTATTAGATTTTTGATAGATAGGGGGATTAATATAGGATATGATGGTTTTTGTGGTGATATCAACAAAGATAAACAACTATTGTTGGAAATTACTTTAAATAAAAAAAGATTGTATCAACTATTTGCATATTTGAAAGTGAAATTTAACGGCAATTTATTTGAACTAAATGATGAAATGGACGATTCATCTTTAACTGATGAGGTCTTGATTTCACTGGAATGCTTCTTATCAGGTAAGGAAGAAATGACTACTGGACAATTATCATTTTTCCCAATATATGATTTTAATATCATACCTGTTGAGCTTATAAGCAATATTTATGAAATTTTGTTAGGGGATAAAACGCAAAAAAGTGATAAAGCATTTTATACTCCAGAATATCTGGCTGATTATATAATTAAGGAAACTGTAGGAATTTTCCTGACTACGGCTAAACAGTGTAAAGTTTTGGATCCCTCATGTGGTTCAGGTATTTTTTTAGTTGAAGCGCTCAGGCAGATTATGGATAAAAATGTTGATAATGATGGCTATATTAAGGATAATCAAAAATTAAGGAATTTAGTAGAAAATAATATTTATGGAGTAGACTTAAATCCTGAAGCTATTGATATAACAATATTTTCATTATACCTTACTTTGTTTGATTATAAAGATCCTAAATCTTTAGAGGGATTTAAATTACCTGATTTGAAGAGTAAAAATTTATTTGTGTGTGATTTTTTTAATGATCAAAAACTATATAAAATTAGTAATATTAAATTTGATTTTATTATTGGAAATCCACCATGGGGAGCAGTAAAAAAAGGATTACATATTAATTATTGTAACAAAAATAATATTGAAATACAAAGATATGAGATTAGCAGAAGTTTTATTGCCAAGGTTAAAGACTATTGCGGACAGAAAACTATATGTGCGTTAATTATTCCTTCTAAGATATTTTACAATAAAGAACTTCCGGCAATCAATTTTAGAAAAAGATTATTAAAAAATTGTAAAATTATTAAATTTATTGAGCTTTCTTCTGTTCGTAATCTTATATTTGAAAAGGCAGATGCTCCCGCAGTTATTTTAATATTTAAGCATACAGAAAAAAATAATCTGGATAACAATATGATACATATTAGCTTAAAGCCGAATATGTTTTTTAAATTATATCATATTATTGCGGCAGAAAAGGCGGATATAAAGCGAATAAGCCAAAGGGTATTATATGAGAATGACTGGGCTTGGAAAACTTGTGTATATGGAACAGCATGGGATATAGATAACATCAAATATCTTAAAAAGAAATACGTCACATTAAATGATTTTTTTAAAAAGAATCAACTAGAAACAACAGCAGGGATTTCGGATAATCCGGGAGAATTTGATGCTTCATGTTATATGGGAAGAGACATTATTGAATCTTCCGCAGTAAATACATTTTATTATGACTCCAATCAAAAAAATAAATTTTCAAAATCTTCAATATATCGGTTAGGAAAAACAGAATTATATAATCCGCCATATTGTTTGATACGGAAAGGACCTGATTGTCATAGCTATAGATTACGAGCCGCATTTGTAAATGATGATGTTATTTTCAAACAAGCAATCTTTGCGATAAAAGGGAAAAGTAATCAACGGGATTTACTGCTAAATATTATTGGTATACTTAATTCATCACTATATATATATTTAAATTTAATGCAAGGCTCCTCTATGGGAGTAGAAAGAGAACAAGTTTTTATGAATGAGATTTATCAGTACCCATTTTTTTTAGATGAGGATATTAGTCGGTTAGCAGATACTATTCAGAGAAAAAATTCCAAACTGGAAAATGGACTTATCCAAGATACTTCAGCTGAACTAGAAGAATTGGATCGGTTGGTTCTGAAGGATTTTGGACTGGATGATGACCCATTTGTGGACTATGCAAT
Source organism: Clostridiaceae bacterium (assembly GCA_910574345.1). Taxonomy (GTDB): domain Bacteria; phylum Bacillota; class Clostridia; order Lachnospirales; family Lachnospiraceae; genus UBA3402. Next base: position 3,575 of record CAJSZV010000069.1, read on the forward strand.
TAATGTTCAGATTCCTATGTTAAATAAAAATAAATGGTATTTTAATGAAGTGACGAAGGAACAGTTAATGGAATATGCAATGTTTTTTTATAACTACTGGAAACCATTAATGGCAGATGAGGGAAAATTTATTGAACTTTTTATCTATCCAAAGGTAAAATCAAAATTTTCTATATTTGAATTAAACATTACTAATCATATTCCAGATAATGAGATTTCAATAGTTGAGGATATAGATAACAATAAGGAACTGTTAACGCGATTTGTAATCAACAAAATCAATAATAAATTTTATGAAGTCAGAGACGTATTGCACTTTACAGAATCTTCATTCTATATTGTAAAAAGTAACGAATATAAGAATTGGCATATTGCAATGGCTCATATGGACAATGCAACTGTTGTTAGTTCAATTCTTTCAGAAAGTGGGGTTGAATTATAATGGCAGGTTTCGGTAAGAGTGCATTAAACCATTTAGTAAAGAAGAAGGTATTTGATGACATAAGCGCATATATTTTACTATGTTGTAATCAAATGAAAATAGAATTGATATCAACAGGTAAAAAAATACCGAATGATGAAAATAAAATAAGAAATTATTTGTTGGAATATTATTTGGATGATAATGTAGTTAGAAGAAAGCATAATATGTCAATGTTTCATTTTCAACCAGAGGTACCAGAGAATTTTGATGGTAATAGTTTGAATTATGAGGGACGTGTCGATATTAAAATTATGAATCAAAACGAGTGGTTTGAAAATCGTGATGCAACCTATATAGTTGAATGTAAGCGACTTGATGGTAAAACACATTTGAATCATCTATATGTTCAAAAAGGTATCAAACGATTTGTAGTTTATCCACCACATTATAAATCATATTATGAGAGGAATTTTATGCTAGGATTTATAACAGAAAAGATAGAGATTAATCGAATTGTTGAGCAAATTCAAACAATCCAAAGGAAAGACAGGGACATAGAAATTATTGCTGATTTTGCAAGGGTGGCAGAATTAGGGATATATGATTGTAGTTATCTTATGAAAGGCATTACTATTAAACTTCGCCATATGTTTTCTGATATTTCAGAGTGCTTGGCAGAAAGGTGATTTTAAGCAAACAATTAATCGCTATCTAGCAAGCAGAAATTGTCTTTTAGATTAAAGATAAACGGAAAGTTATCTCGAATTGACAAATAATTTTATGGTTCAAAAAAATATTTAAAAAGTTCGTGTCACTAACTTGACACAAGGGGGATTAAAGGCCATGGAGGTTTTGGAGGAATTGGAGGAGGAGAGAAGAAAAGGGACAGGAAGAGCGGCAGGCGGCAGAATTAAAAGGGACAGGGGACCTGTGCCGAGAGGAACAGCCAGCAATGAGATGTGTACCTTTCTTATTATTAATATTTCATCCCTGCAATTGGTTCCAGTGAATATCATTGCCTACCGGGCACAGTATGGGAGTGTTAATCCGGCGGCTATCGTAGGGGCGGGGATTGTAGCAACGGCGGTGAGTACACTGATTGCGGTGATTTATTGTAAGATGATGGACGGGAAGCGGAGAGTGTGAGGCTCTCCGTTTTTAATCTTTCTATATGATCAAAGTTTCTTTATAATGATTTGTCGTGTACAAAAATCTTGGAAGAGGATATAATAGGAATAGAAAATGGGATAAGATGTAAGATTTGGCTGGAGGGTTAAAAAAATGAAAGTACTGTATTTGTGGGTATTAAACCATAGGTTGTTTAATAATCAAGAGTTTAACTTTTGCGATCAATACCATTTCAAATTCAATTATGAAACAAAATGCTTGGAATGTCTGTTGAACAATAAGTATCCATCAGAACTTTATAACTCTAATAACGTGGAACTTATATCATATATCATTGGGGATAACGGTGAAGGAAAAACAACTCTTTTGAATTTATTGATGAGAATTCTTCCATATGATGGAGGAATTGGTATTGGTGATGGAATAAATTATTTAAAGTATATTTATGCTTTAAAGGAAGAATCGAGTAATAATATTTATATCTATTCTACATATGATAAAATTGAAATAAAAACCCCAAATAATTTGGTTATAATGAATTGTAGGAATAATACTATAACTAAAATGCAATACAATAGTAGACATTTTTTTTCTTGTCAGGAAATGAAAGATACAGCGGTTATATTTCATTCAAATGTATTTGACAGAAATAGATATAATGATCAAGAGGTGTTTTTTGATGTAAAAGATATTTCTTTTAACGGTCTTTTAAAAACAGATTTCGAATATCGAACAACAGGTTTGGAAGATGGGATCAAAACTCAATTAAGGGTTTTTTTAGACGCAGAAATGATGAGGCAAATTAAATTTATTTCGGAAAATAGTGGTAGGAAATTGAAAAAATGGATCCCGTTTCCTTTGCCACAAAAATTATATATTAATTTTAAAGATGACAGTGAGGTATTAGATTCGATATACCGATATGATGAATCTGCGATAGAAATAGATTGCGAAAGTACCTTTTATGAATATGATAGAGACAGGGAAATAAATATCAGGGGTTTGGATTCATTAAGAAAAGTGTTGGCTCATATATGCAGAGATATTATGAAACAATATGATAAGTTATATAAGAAATCATCAATAGAATTTCAATATTTTTTATATAGGGGAGTATTGATGTCCTGCATAAAACTTATATTCCCTGATATAGTGGGTGCAGGAATAACTGAACGATATCAAAATATAATTTCTGATTTAAGAAAATTTATGAGAAACTTTAATTTTGATTCAAATGCTGGATTTATAATAAAATTGATTGAAATAGCACATATAGATAAACTATTGAACGCTGTAGGACAAATAAATGACTTTGCTAGCAATATGGAAAAATATGGAATAGAAAATCAGGCGCTTCAATTTTACTTTCTAACAGAGTCCAATGACAAAGCTATAATGGATTTTTATAGGCTGTTTCGAATAACAGCTCTTGGAGCTGATTATCTTACCTTTCGGTGGGAAGGATTAAGCAGTGGCGAATATAATTTATTAAACTCAAACTTCGCACTCGCATAAGTGCCTATGCACCTTGAAAATTCAATAAAAACTGGCAATAAAATAGCATGAAACACTCTGGTTTTGGTATAA
>CAJSZV010000070.1 GCA_910574345.1 Clostridiaceae bacterium
ATATTAAGCAATATATTTGGCTGACCACAATATATAGTGGTGGCTCTCAAGCTTTTAAATACACTGGATTCGGGTGGCTCTCAAGCTTTAAATTAGTGGCTCCCAAGCTTTAGAATAATCAGCGAAACAGATTTCCGCTAACAATACGCCGCCCCAAGCATCTCTGTTTACCGGAAAGCTGGTCTGCGCGGACTGCGGGCATCCTCTGGTTGCCGCCCGCGAAACACAGCGCCGGAAAAATGGCACTGTCAAGCACTATACTTCTTATTTCTGCTCCCGGTTTGCCACTACCGGGCACAGCATCTGCTCCTGGCACCGGATTTTTGAGATCAGCCTGAAAAACCTGGTGCTGAGTGAAATCCGGGCGCATGGCAAAGCGGTTGCAGCCGATGAAGCCGCTGTACTGGATAAGCTGAAACAGCACATACAATCCGCAAGCGCCGCGCAACAAGAGGACTGCCGACAGGAAATCAGCCGTTTGCGGCGGCGTTTGGAGGAGCTGGAACAGATCACCGCAAAACTTTATGAAGATAAGGTAAGCGGGGCAATCAGCGGCGATTCCTTCTCGGTTCTGATTCAAAAGAACGAGCAGGAACGCATCCAGAAATCGGAACGCCTGGACAGCCTGTTAGCCAGGGAACGGAAAGCCCAGCAGGACATCGCCAATATCCACCAGTGGGCCGGAACCATACGGCAGTATCTGGACTTGCAGGAATTGAACAGGGAAACCATTGAGGAATTGATTGACCGCATTGAAGTTGGAGAACGGACCATTATTGACGGTCAAAGACACCAGGACATTAAAATTTACTACCGCTTTGTTGGGCTGGTGTGATCGGGCGAAAAAACGCCTGACCGCATCAGCAGCCAGACGAAAACATTCTGTAACAGTAGCGATATTTGATTGTTGCACACTGATTTGTCGAATTGGAGAGAAATTAGCAGTTTACCCCTCCCAAATGCCTCGTGTTCTTAAATAAGTTGCGGAAGGGAGTAAGGTCATTTTCGCCTTTCTAGGAGTCCATTCCGTCATTGACAGCGACAAAGTGAATGTCATACTCGGCAAACATAATCTCTGTATACATTCCCACCTGAAGATAATCACGCCCAAACCTGGACATATCCTTAATGATTACCCGCTTGATTTCACCGGATTTTATGCCTTCAATCATTTTCTTAAAGCTGGGACGATCAAAAGCTGACGTTAGATAACGATACTTTTGAAAACACTGAAAAATAAAGGTTTTTCGAGCGACGGACAAGCAGGGTATGTCGGCAAGGTAGAATTGCCCGACTAAAGCCCGACCCGTCCGGCAGTCAGCCGGACAGGGAACGGCAAAATTTTTTACACTTCTTTTACTTCTTTATCTCACATGAGCAAAATCACAGGGCATGAAACAGTTCATGGCTAATTAGATGTAATCAAAAAGCGGAAAGGAAAAGCACAATCCAGACAGAACCGGCGAGCGGTCAAGAAATGTTTGTGGTTTAGCAAGTCCAATGGTATAATGAGTACAAAAGCCCCGACACGGGGAGAAAGGCAGGCTGATAGATGTATATAAGCTACAAACCGCTATGGCATACGCTGATAGAACGCAATATGCGGAAAGAGGATTTACGGCTGGCTGCCGGTCTTACCACAAATATGATTGCCAACATGGGAAAGGGAAAGCATATCAGCATGGAAACGCTGACAAAGATTTGTGAAACTCTAAATTGTGATATTTCAGATGTGATAGAGTTAGAACGGGAGTAGATACATAATTATAAAATTTTGTTGGATATAAACAATAATTATAATTATTCAAAAAATAACTTGAATATTTCGCACAATTATGCTATTATTTAAAAGGAACCACACAAACTTTTCTACAAAATAAGGAGGTTTTTTATGGCGAAAATGAAAAAATTATTTGCGATGTTTTTGACTTCGTGTTTGATATTCAGTTTCAGCACAACGGCTTTCGCTTCATCAGTTGATGAAAGAGAGGTTCCTGTTGCCAGTGCTGATTTTAAGAGGGTGTGTGACCAAGTATTTGAGGGAAAAGGTGAAGTATATAACGCTAACGGAATAGACATAACAAATAGCTTTTTAACAAGATATAATGCAATTTACCAAAGTGGAAATTATGATGCTATTTTATCTGGATGTTTTAAAGAAGGAATTTCTCAATTGACTGGACATAAGAATATTGTTCCAGATGTAACGACTCGCACAGTTTTGCACCCTCAGTATGAAGAAAGTGTAGTCCATTTGGTTAAACAAAATGGCTTCCCTTATGATGGTAAAAGTTGGTATTTAGTTGTTACTGCTACTGGCTCATATGGATATCAAGATTCTACAAATGAGATTATTGATTTTCCATCTCCTACTATAAATGTGTCTTTTAGTGATTTAGGAGCACTTTTTTCTGGAAGTTTGGATAGCATAAGGACTACAAAGCCAGCTATCAATAGCAACAAAACTTCGGCTTCGTTTACTGTCACAACAACACATACTGTTAGTTGCCCTATTCCGGGAGTTGATTACGTAACAGGTACGCTCGGACCGTTTACTAATGTATCGAATTTCACGATTGAAGTATGAAGAAACAACTGCAACTGTTTCTCAGAAAATGGATTTTAAATCCGGATCGTCGATATGTTTTATTTATAGGAATTTCATTTGGATTGGCATTTTTAATTCCAATTTTAGGATGGAATCCATTGCTTCTATTGTGGATTGTTAATGGGTGTTTAAGTTATAAAGAAGCAAAATCTAATAGCATAAAGATTTTTAATGCTGTTTTGGTGTTATTGTTTGGCGTATTATTTATAATCAATTTGTTTTTAGGTTTTTTGGCACTGATGCAGTATTTTGGATACTTTATCTAATAATACAAAAATTTTTATCAATAATTAGAGTGGAATTCTTTGAATTCCACTCTCTTCTTTTTGGAGTAAAAGGTAGCCACTAACAGAGGAACTCTATCTGTGGCTGCTTCATTGTTTTTCTGCCTATTTGTCCAGTAGAGGTCAAATATAGAGCAAAAATATCTATTGTAAAAAAGTATAAGAAAAATTTGATTAGATAATCACAGCACAAATGATGTTACATGGGAAGCAAAAAACAACCATGCCCCAGCGATTATTTTACCGTTTTTTTCTCTGATTGATAGGCGTACCCATTTTCTTTGACTTTTGAAGAATACGGATAAACCAGCGAAATTCTTCTTCCGACAGATTTTTATAGTTGATACCGAGCTGCTTGCAATAAAGAAACACCAGCTTCTCCTGACGGCTGCCCTTGAAATTTTCCACCGCGTCCAGATTTTCTTTCAGTTCATCGGCAACCGTGGTCTGGGGCGCGCTCTCGCTGTCGTTTTTATGAGCTTCCCGGATGTCGCGGATAATCAGGTTTATATCGTCCAGCACCATACGGCTGAAATATTCATCATCCGTCACATGGGCGGCTTGCAGCACTTTCAGATATGGGTCATCTTCACCGGGACGGTGGCGTTCAATGATTTCATGCCGGATAGAATCAACAAGGGAGTTAAGGTTCTGGATTTGCATGTTGGCGATACCGTCCACATAAATTTCAATATCCGCCAAAAATTTGATAAAATCCTTATGAGTGGCAAGCTCACAGAGCAGCCGGTTATTGATACGTGAATATTATCCCCCTTGGGAGCCACCAGTTTCCCGCTTCAGAGCCACCCGGAAATGGTATTTTCCACCTTCAGAGCCACCACAACATATTGTGGCAGCACACATATTTGATTTCACTATAAATCTCCTTATAGTTATTCTTGGAGAACTGCTGATGCAGTATCACCAAATAATCTATAGGGAGGTCTTTTTATGTTTAAGAAGACAAAAGTCAGAAGTATTCTGGAACTTCTGGGAAAAAATCTAAGCGCAAGGGAGGTGTCAAAAGTTTTAGGTGTATCAAGAAATACCGTCGCTGAAGTACAGGCGTTATTCTTACAATCGGACAAATCATGGGATGATATTTCTGAATGGGATGACGACAGGCTTTATGAACTGTTCTATCCGGATAAGTTTAAATATAAACCCAGATATGCTCCGGTTGATTATTCTTACGTCCATAGAGAGTTAAAGAAGACAGGCGTCACAGAAAAGCTCCTTTGGGAAGAATACTGTGCCAGATGTGAGAAAGACGGGGTGAATGCATGTTCTTATATAACATTTGCCAAAAATTACAAGAAATTTACGGCAGATAAAAACTATACGAGCCACATAGAGCATAAACCCGGATTAGAGGTTGAAGTCGACTGGTCAGCTCCGTCAATGAACTATATGGACCCTGATACCGGTGAGCGTGTAACGGCATACCTGTTTGTTGCAACAATGCCATACAGTCAGATGATCTATGTGGAAGCCGCAACAAGCATGAATGAAAAAGCATGGCTTTCCTGTCATGTGAACATGTTCCGGTTCTTTGGCGGCACACCAGTAAAGATTGTCTGTGATAACCTGAAAACCGGAGTGACCCTGCATCCTAAAAGAGGCGAGATCATACTAAATGAGGCCTATCTTTCCCTTGGCGAGTATTATTCCGTTGCCATCATGCCTACAGGTGTCAAAAAGCCGAAGCAGAAAGCAAGCGTTGAAGGTTCTGTGGGTAAGATCGCCACGGCTGTCATCGCAAAACTCAGGAACGATGTATTCACATCATTAGCCGCATTAAATGCTGGTATCCGGAAAGCAGTAAAAGAATTCAATGACAAGCCGTTCCAAAAACGCCCCGGCAGCCGCCGGAGCATCTTTGAAATGGAAGAAAAGCCATATCTGAGAACCCTGCCGCTTATCCCCTATGAAGTCTGTGAATGGTCTTATGGGCATAAAGTTGGCAGCAACTCCCATATATGGTGGAACAAAGGCCAGTACTCCGTTCCATACAGATATATCGGCTGCAAGGTGGATGTCAAATTTAACAGCCATCTTGTATTTATCTATTATAACAGAACAGAGATAGGAAGACATCAGATACTTCCCAGACATATGGCAAACGGCATGCGGACAGAGCCGGCTCATCTGCCATTCCCGCTTCGGAAAAATCTGTCAGTGGATGCCCTGCGCGACAGGGCAAGGGAAACAGGCCCCAAAACCTTTGAAGTAATCGCAGGATGTTTGACGAGGCAAAAGTAGAAGAACAGCCCATGCAGACAGCAGGAGCCATACTTTCCATAGCTGACATCTATTCACCCCAGATCCTTGAAAAAGCATGTGATAAAGCGCTCAGGCAATACCATATGCCTTATTATAAGACTATCTATTCCAATGCAAAGAGCATAAACAGTGAGAAGGAACTTACAGAGTTTAAGGAAAACAATAAAAAATCCGGAATTGTCAGAGGCGCGGATTACTACAGAAAAGGAGAGACAACAAATGAACATTGAAATAAAAAAGAGTTTATCTGTATTGGAACTTGGCGACCTTGCAAGGATCATAGAAATGCAGGAAAAAGATATAAAGCTTGTGGATCTAAGCTACGAAAAGCGTTTGGAACTGCTCCTTGAAACACTGATACAGGAACGGGAGAACAGGCTCATAAACCGGCTTATCAAAAATGCCTATTTTAAATATCCTTCCGCAAGCATCGAGTCACTGGATTATGATGCAAGGCAGATAAAAAAGTCCACGATTCTGAATCTCGCCACAATGGGATTTGTTGCCAATGCAACAAATCTTGTCATCACAGGACCGACCGGTGCGGGAAAGACTTACCTTGCATGTGCCCTTGGCGTGGAAGCATGCAGACAGACTTACAGGGTTTTGTATATCAGGATGCCTGACCTGATGCGTAACTTTGAGAACCAGAGCGACAACCTCAGGGAACTTACAAAATACAGGAAAAGGATCGGTAACTATCAGATCCTCCTCCTTGATGAATGGCTGAATTATAAACTTACTGAAAAGGATGCCAAGAACCTCTATGAGCTGTTTGAACAACGCAGAGGTAATAACTCAACAATCTTTGTCGGACAGTATCCTGTGGATGAATGGCATAACAGGCTCGGCGGAGGGACGCAGGCGGATTCCATCATGGACAGGATTATCCATAATGCCTATGAAATCCCTACAAATGAAACAAACCTGAGAAAGCTGTATGATTCAAAGAAGCTCAAAAGGCTTGTTGACGAGATAGAAGCATAATCATTTGAACATCATTAGACCTAATATTGCCTCTGTTGTATTTTCAAGCGACAGGGGCAGTATTACTATATCTTGTGTCTGAGGTGGCTCTCAAGGAAGAAATTTCCGGGTGGCTCTGAAGCGGGAAACTGGTGGCTCCCAAAGGGGATAATATTCA
>CAJSZV010000071.1 GCA_910574345.1 Clostridiaceae bacterium
ATATTAAGCAATATATTTGGCTGACCACAATATATAGTGGTGGCTCTCAAGCTTTTAAATACACTGGATTCGGGTGGCTCTCAAGCTTTAAATTAGTGGCTCCCAAGCTTTAGAATAATCACATACACGCTATGGCGAAATCTTCCCCGTCACAATTAAGGGAAGCTATGCGGTAATCGTCACGGGGAACAAGCCGCCCGTTCCCGTCCAATGTGGGCTTCATGGTAAACTCGTCATGCTCAAAAGTTAGGTACTGCTCGGCAGCTCCATAGTCGGCATTTTTAGAGCTGATATGTTTGAATGTTGCCAACGGCTTCACCTACTTTCTGCAAGACTTCAAACTTCAAGGCGGCAATCCCGGATATGGCGGCTCGTACCTCGTGGGAGAGGGCGTTATAGGGTGCGCCGTACTCGTTCAGACAACGGGCAATCTGGTTCAAGTTGCTGCCGATTTTTCCGTACTCGGCTGTTAGCTTTCCAACGGCAGACAGCAGTTCATCATTAACCGGGGAAACAGTAATAACCGGGCGTATGCTTGACTTGATAAGGGCTTGCCGGATAAACTCGGCTTGGCTCATTTTGCAGAGGGTGACACGCTCGGAAAACTCTGCATATTCTTCCTCGGTTAAGCGTGTTTTGATTACCCGGCGGCGGTGGGGCGTGTTGTATTTTTTCATGGCTCTGAACCTCCTTTCGTGGGTGGATTTTTTCAAGCGGCGCAAGCCGCAAAAGGCGGGCTTGGGGTGGCAACCCCAACAAGATTCCCATAGGACAAAATGAGCGATTAGCGAAATTTGGTACTGTGGTAGAATCTTGCTCTAAGAAACTGCGCTGTGTGGTATCTTCACTTACTATCCGGCTTTCCGGGGCTGGTTTGTTGCGTTCCGGCGAAAATTTCTCATGGAATTTTCTGATACCCCTGGCGGACGGGGCGGGGATTCTGCCAAAGCTACGGAAACATTTCTCCCCCTAATACCTACAACACCACGCAAAGCAAAATTGACGGAGATTTTCGGAAATTTCTTCATTTTCCTTTCATTTCCCACACCACCGAAAATTAAAAACTGCCAAACAAACAAGACACATTTTCTCTTTGCCCGCCCTCCACGGACAGCTTGCGGATTTGCCAAACGGGAGAGAAGATTTCTTTCTAATCCCCCTTTGCACGGCGCAATACTGGCGATTTTTGAAAATGCCAAAAATGAGCGCAAAAAAACAGGAAATCTTTTTTGATTCCCTGTTTCAGTGTGCCGTTTCATGTGGCGGCGATTATTCAGTTTTCATGTGAGCCGGATTCTGTTTCCCCAGTGTTGTTTCTTGCCGCAATTACAGCAAGTAATTATTTTCCCGGTTTGCAATCTGTAAACCAACTAATTTGTAGGTTGCATATCCTCCCATAACCAATGGTTCCGATTTGCAAATATCTTCCGCTTCTTCACGGTTCTCTGTTTTTAGGATATACATACCTGCCATTCCCGGATAGCCTTTAAAGACACCGCAGATTTCCAGCTTTCCTTCATCGTCCAGCTTTCTGATGTTCTCAACGTGTTCCATAACTACCTGTTTTGTCATTTTATTATAGGTCTTGCTTTTCTCAATCATCATCATGTACATCAATTTTTCCATACGATTTTCTCCTTTACATTCTATGTGGTTCACTGGGGTTATTATATTATATTTATCCGGCAATAGCAATCTGTCTGTCACTTCCCCAAAGCAAACTTATAGCCTACACCTAAAACGGTCTTTATGTAAGTGGGCTTGCGGTTGTCCGGCTCTATCTTTTTCCGCAAATTGCATATCACACTGGCAACACTAGACTGGCAGCTTTCGCTTTCCATGCTCCACACGGATTCAAAAATTTGCGCCTTTGTAAATACCCGCCCCGGACTGGCGGCAAGGTAGCAGAGTGCGCCGTATTCCAAACGGGTGAGATAGATGTCTGTACCGTCTTTCAGTACCCGGCGTTGGTGTAATCTGATTTCCAATCCCGGAAAAATCAGTGTGGGGGAATGGGGTGGCTGTATGGCTTCCAGCGGTATCATATCGGCAAGGGCGGCTATGGCTTTCTCAACCGCTTTTTCTTCGGTATCGTTGAATATAAGCATGACTATTTTCCCGACAAATCTCACCTCCCGTTATGTTGCCTGTTCGTCAAAACGGAACTGCAACAGGGCAGCGATAAGCCGCCGTTTGATGTTGTCCTCGGTGTCCTTGTTGACCTGTCCGTTTTCAAGGGAAGCAAGCCGGATTCGCTTGCCGTAATGCCGTAAAACCTCGTCCACGGCTTCCGGCTCTCCGCTGGTCGCTCTGACAATGATTTCATACGGCACAAGTTTAGGATTCCTCATGGAAAAGCACCTCCATTTCTTCATGTAACATTTGCAAGGCACTGTGTATATGATGCCATGCCGTACTCCGGCAGCGTCCGAATAGTTCCCCGATTTCCTGCTGTGTGTAACGCCCGAAAAAGTAAAGGTAGATGATTTCCCTCTTTTTCTCCGGCAGAGAGGACAGGGCTTCGGCAAGCTCCCCGTTCGTAAGGATAATCTTCTGACCGCATATCGTAACCGGGTATTGCTTACAGGGGTCTATGAAATATGTGTCTGACGTACTGAACGGGTAAAACTTTTCTTCTGTGAGATACTCAAAGGAGATTTCCCTTTGCCGCCGTTTGTCCCTGTCACGCCATGCGTTGATAGCCGCATAGTGTATGACTACTCTGCAAAAGGCGTTAAATGTGTATTCGATATGTTCCTTGTATGATTCTGTGCAAGGCATGAATGATTCCCCCTTTCTCCCACATGAGGCGTGCATGGTTTCGTTTTAATGCCATATTGAATTTGAAACATAAATAGTTTATCATAGAATAGTGACAAGGGCTGTCACTATTCGGAAAGGAGTTCAAAAATGTCAAAGGCAGAACGGCTTATTGAAATGATGATAACAATAAATGCAAAAAAGGATTTTACAGTAGGCGAATTGGCAAATGAATTTTCGGTATCAAAAAGAACCATACTGCGTGACTTGCGGGAATTGGAGCAGGCGGGCTTCCCTCTTTACTCCGAAGTCGGTGCGGCGGGTGGCTATCACATCTTAAAAGAACGCATTTTGCCGCCTATTGCTTTTTCAGAAAGCGAAGCAAAAGCTATTTTCTTTGCCTGTCAAGCCTTGCAATATCACCGTGACCTGCCGTTTGAACAGGAAACCATATCCGTCTTGAAAAAATTTTTGAATTGTTTGCCATTAGATATGCAAAATAGTATCACGCAAATTCAAAACAAGGTTGTATTTTGGATTCCAGACAGACATTGCGATTCGCCATTGCTTAAATCAATGTTTCTTGTTGCCATCAACCGCCATGCCGCAACAATACGGTATTCGTCAACATATTCTGAAAGCACACGCACAATTATACCTATCGGCTTATATGCTATGAATGGACTTTGGTATTGCCCCGCCTATTGTACAACAGCAAATCGAACCAGAGTATTCCGGGTTGACCGTATCAAAGAAATCATAGAGGAAAAGCCCTATCCAAAAGGAAAATACCCTATTCCTGCGTCAATTCAAGAATATCTTGAAAAAACAGAGGTTAAAAACGATTACCACATGAAAATCCAACTGACAGATATAGGTGTCAAACGCTGTGAAAGTGAATGTTTGCTTGCAAGTGGATTGAAAACATTTTCAACAGGCGGCGGGATAATCGACATGGAAATAAACCATGCTGCCTTAGAATGGGTTGCTGATTATATATTGCCGTTTGGAAATAATGCCACTGTGTTAGAACCAGTGGAGTTAATAAAACTAATGCAGCAAAAAATATACGAATTACATCAGCATTATTGCAAATCAGAATAACAAGTATGTATGAATGAGGATGATTCCGTCGTAGTCGGCATTGTGGGAATGTGTATAACTGGCTGTCTTTTGGAATTGTGGATAACTCTGTTTGCAGGACGTGGGAAAGCTGGTCTTTAGCTTTTCCATGTGCTGTGAATAGAGTTATCCATGATTCCATAGCCTGTTATGCACATTTCCATAATGCTTGTCTTTTGGTTTTTGGTTCTTTGGGTTCGGAATAGTCTGGTGCTGGCGGTCTATCTCTTGTTTTTGGTTGCTTGCTTCTTTACCGTACATGAGCATTGCTACCGGGCTGGTCCATCTTCCGACCCTGGCCGACAAGCAGGGGAAAAACTAAATGTTTCATATAGGCTGCGGATCTCATAATGGGATCCATGGCCTTTTGCATTTCAGGCGGAAAGCAATACCGGCAACAACGTGCAGCATTTTGGGCAGGATTGTGCATTTGCAGACAGCACTGCGCAGTCAATGGGATAAATGTCAGAAAAATAATTCGCTGTTTGCTTCTCCCTCAATTCGCCGTCCGACACCATACTGTCTTTAAGTCCGCAAACCCTTGATTTTACTGGTCTTTTCCGCCGAGTGTTTTCATTGTCGGGAATACCAAAGAAGATAAAGTATTATTACTCATTATAAAGTATCCTCCTGTATTTTCCACATTTCCGGAACGTATTATCAAGTATTATTCCGTATCATGCAGACAAAATTTGTAGTAACTTTGTAGTAAATCTCTTATTTTGTTGTAATTCACACATTCAATTTCAGGACTCTCTCCTAAAATATATCCAGATTGTGTGATAAGTTTTCAATTGCTTCTTTTTTCTTTGCGTCAGTGACTTCCGCATAAATATCCATCGTAGTTTCGATGTTAGCGTGTCCCATGACAGCCTGAATGACTTTTACATTTGTTTCTTTCTCGCAGAACCTTGTACAAAAGGTATGCCGTAAATGATGGCAGGAGAAGTTCGGAATAATGACCGGCTGTCTCTTTTCCCGTTTTGCTTTGATTATTTCCTCAGCATTGTAATTTTCCAGAATCCTCTTAATCGTCCGATTGACTGTCTGGGGATTATGGATATTTCCAAAACGGTTGCAGAAAATAAATCCTGTCATACCATCAATCACCGTGCTGTTGAAGCCATTTTCTTTCTGTACCTCATATTCTTCCTTAAATGCTTCATAAACTGCATCCATCATGGGAACAGTCCGGATACCTGCTTCTGTCTTTGGAAGAGATACTGCAAATTCAGACTTTCGAGTCCCGCTTCCCTCCCTCGGATAATATGTCACACTATGATTAATGCTGATAAGGCGATTTTCATAATCTAAATCTTCCCATCGAAGCCCTACGACTTCTCCGATTCGGCATCCCGTTCCCAATAACACTGTAAAAAGCGGATACCAATGATTAAAAATCGGATTATCTGCCGTATAAGACATAAACGCCCGTTGCTGTTCTACAGTCAGCGCATGTCTGATGCCTTTATTCTTCCCTGCTTTTCTTTTAATCTCTGCCATAACACCGTCAGTAGGATTTTTACGGATTATTTCATCACGTACTGCTAACTGAAATGTAGGATGCAGCACGGTATGTATTGTATCCACGGTATTCGCCTGTAAATTTCTTTCATTCAATAGATAGTAATAAAAATACATTACATCCGAATACTTAATCTCCGCAATTTTACGCCGTCCGAAGCCATCCCTCACAAAGCGATTATACATATACATGTAATTGGAACGTGTTGTTTTACGCAAATCATACTTCGTGGACATATATCTGTCAAAGACAAAATTTAAGGTTGCATTACCCGCCATGTATACGTCCAATCCATCAAGTTGGTTTTTAATAAGGTCAGCTTCCTTCTCCCGCAATGTCTGTAAATCCCTGGCATAAACAAACCTTCTTTTCTTGAACGGATCTGTATAAGTATATACATAGGTATTATCCGTCCTCTGCGATTCCCCCTTCCGTAATGCTCTGCCTTTATTATCTTTCCTTGCCTTTGCCATCTCTACTCCTTTCATCAAGGAAAGAGATTTTGCACCTCTGCATCTGGTGTTTGAAGCAATAAATTAACACCTGTATGCAATAATTGAGTTATGGTCATTCCGTGACTGTCCGCATATTCTCTTAGCCTTTGCAGTTCGCTGTCCGTTACCCTCACACTTAATGTATTCAGCTTCGGGGCATCAGATTTTGGCCTGCCCATCTTAGCCATCTGTATGCACCTCCAATCACTTCTATCTACTATTATACTTTTCGTATACGAAAAGTCAAGTGCGGGTTTTCGACACTTGCTTTTTTTCGTAAATTCAAAGAATCCCGTATTTAAGCCATTTGTGGCTTATTTTTTTGTCAATTTTTTGAATTTTATA
>CAJSZV010000072.1 GCA_910574345.1 Clostridiaceae bacterium
AATCAATAGAAATGCCATATTTTAGGGATTTTTCCGGCCTGTATCTGGTTAGTAGATTGGTTATGGCATACCTAATTACAATCGTTACAGATTAATTATTGCCAACAACTCTCAGTACGCCAATAGCTGTTTCTGTAAGTCCTTTTTCTCCCGCAAAGTGCTTTCCACGGCTTTCAGTTTCCCGGTGGTTTCATGCAGTTCTGTACTGGCGGCGGCAAGGGCGGCTTCCAGTTCTTCCGGGGAAGTAAAGCCGGATTCCTCGTAAATGCTCATGGTCGCCGCCATTTGCTTTAGATTGTGAACAGCCGCCCAGCGGTCATATCCTATGCCCTTGCCCTCGGCTCGTTTCGCTTCCCGGTCTACCATGCGTTGTACTCCGTCATTTTTCGGTGCGTTTATAGCGGCTTTGTTGCGCTGTAAACGGTCTTTTATGCTCCGGGGGTATTCCTGTTTGGGTAGGTGCGTTTCGGCGGCTCTGGCGGCGTTCTGTGCGTTTATGGTGAGTGCTTCCAGTACGGCGGCACGGTCAAAATCATCACCTAATTTCCGGGCGGTGATTGGCTTTGTTCTGTCCGGCGTGAGATATGACAATCTCCCCCGGCTCTCCTTGACGGTCACGCCCTCCCGGAGCAGCAGAGAGGAAAAGTCGTCAAAGGTGGCAGCGGCGGCAAGGGCTTTCCGTATGGTCTGCCTTAGCTTCTCCTTGTCGGTTTCAAACTTGGTCTGTTTGGGCGGCTCTCCTGTGGCGGCTTGGGAAACGTTCTCTTTATCCAGTGCGGCTTGTCCTTTCCGCTTCGCCCAATACTCACGCTCGGTAATGCGGTTCTTGCTCCCGTTCAGCAAGTCAATCTGATAGAGGTTTTCCCGATGGCACATCTCCATGACTTCCGCTTTGAAGTATTCCATAGCTGCGTCTGTACAGCGGTGCTTGCAGCCCTCCCTTGTGTCGGCTGGTCTTTCCATGTAGGGCAATAGCGGCACTTCGGCAATCCGCAAGCTGTTTATGACGATATGCACATGAATGTTGCCGCTGTGGTTATGCCCGTCCGGGTGAGTACAAACAAGGGCTTGGTGTCCGGGAAAATGCGACTTGCAAAATTCCTCGCCCAACGCTTGCGCCCGGTCTACGGTCAAGCCGTTGTCTGGTGCGTCACGGGGGTCAAAGCTGATAATATAATGGTGGCTCTTTACGTCCTCCCGCTTCTGGTTCTTGCCGTATTTCAGATTGGAACGCATACACTCTATGGCGAAATCTTCCCCGCCGCAATTAAGGGAAGATATGCGGTAATCGCCACGGGGGAGAAGCCGCCCATTTCCGTCCAGTGTGGGCTTCATGGTAAACTCGTCATGCTCAAAGGTTAGGTACTGCTCGGCAGCTCCATAGTCGGCATTTTTAGAGCTGATATGTTTGAATGTTGCCAACGGCTTCACCTACTTTCTGCAAGACTTCAAACTTCAAGGCAGCAAGCTCTGCTGTGGCGGCTCGTACCTCTTGGGAGAGGGCGTTATAGGGTGCGCCGTACTCATTCAGACAGCGGGCAATCTGGTTCAAGTTGCCGCCGATTTTCCCGTACTCGGCTGTGAGTTTCCCAACGGCAGAGAGTAATTCATCATTGACCGGGGAAACGGTAATGACCGGGCGTATGCTTGATTTGATTAGGGCTTGCCGGATAAACTCGGCTTGGCTCATTTTGCAAAGGGTGACACGCTCGGAAAACCCGGCGTATTCTTCCTCGGTCAAGCGTGTCTTGATTACCCGGTGGCGGTGGGGCGTGTTGTATCTTTTCATGGCTGTGAACCTCCTTTCGTGGGTGGATTTTTTCAAGCGGCGCAAGCCGCAAAAAGGCGGGCTTGGGGTGGCAATCCCAACAAGATTCCCATAGGACAAAATGAGCGATTAGCGAAATTTGGTACTGTGGTAGAATCTTGCTCTAAGAAAGTGGCGGCTTCCTCTGTGTGGGCTTTTGCTGATACCCCCGGCTTGCTCGGCGTGGATTCTGCCAATTATGCGGCGGTATTTCTCCCTCTATTACTTACTACGCACGGCAAGGCAAATCTGGCAAAGTTCCCCGGAATTTCTTTTCGTGTTTTCACAACAGCATTTGACAAAAACGGAAAACTGGAAGCCTTTTTTGGCTTGAAATCAGTTCCGTTTTGTAGTGATATACGGACAGTTTCAAAAAACGCCAAACTTTCCGGCAATTATTTTTCCCCTTATTACCTACTACGGGAAAAAAGGAATTTTAGGCAATGTTTTCAGAAAGTAGTTGAATTATTTTATTACGGTGCAAAATCCGGCTTGGTTTTGGGCGCAAAAAAACAGGAAACCTTTTCTTGATTTCCTGTCTTTGGCTGCCGCTGATGGGCGGCGGTTATTCTGTTATCATTCCCCGGAAGCAAACTTGTAGCCCACGCCTAAAACGGTTTTTATGTAAGTGGGCTTGCCGCTGTCCGGCTCTATCTTTTTCCGTAGATTGCATATCACATTTGACACGCTTGACTGGCAGCTTTCGCTTTCCATGCTCCACACGGCTTCAAAGATTTGCGCCTTTGTGAATACCCGCCCCGGACTGGCGGCAAGGTAGCAGAGTGCGCCGTACTCTAAACGGGTGAGGGGAATGTCTGTGCCGTTTTTTAATACCCGGCGTTGGTGCAATTTTATTTCCAATCCCGGAAAAGTAAGTGCCGGGGAGTGGGGCGGCTGCATGGCTTCCAGCGGTATCATATCCGCAAGGGCGGCTATGGCTTTCTCAACCGCTTTTTCTTCTGTGTCGTTAAATATAAGCATGACTATTTTTGCGACAAATCTCACCTCCTGTTAGGTAGGCTGTCCGTCAAAGCGGAACTGGAACAGGGCAGCGATAAGCCGCCGTTTGATATTGTCCTCGGTGTCCTTGTTGACGTGTCCGTTTTCAAGGGAAGCAAGCCGGATTCGCTTGCTGTAATGCCGCAAAACCTCGTCAATGGCTTCCGGCTCGCCGCTGGTCGCCCGGACAATCGTTTCATACGGCACAAGTTTAGGATTCCTCACGGAAAAGCACCTCCATTTCTTTATGCAGCATTTGCAAGGCACTGTGTATGTGATGCCACGCCGTACTCCGGCAGCGTCCGTACATTTCCCCGATTTCCTGTTGTGTATAATCTCCGAAAAAGTAAAGGAAAATAATTTCCCGCTTTCTTTCCGGCAGAGATAACAGGGCGGCGGCAAGTTCCCCATTGGTGAGGATAACTGTCTGACCGCATATCGTAATGGGATATTCTTCATAGGGTGCTTCAAAATATTCGTCTGTCGTGCCTAAAGGGTAAAACTTTTCTTCTGTGAGGTATTCAAGGGATATTTCTTTTTGCCGCCGTCTGCTCCTATCACGCCATGCGTTGAGTGCCGCAAAGCGTATGACGGTCTTGCAAAAGCCATTGAACGTATACATGATATGTTCCTTGTATGCTTCTGTGCAAGGCATAGATGATTCCCCCTTTCTCCCACATAGGGCGGTGCATGGTTTACGGTTGCTTGTTTATAATTCAAAGTAACAACAACTCTATGCGCAGGTCTTAACTCGTTTCGCTACTTTAATTATCTTCTCCCGGTATCACATTTTACCATTCACAAAAAACAATTTCAGCATTTTCGTAAATAGGACATATATCTTTCAAGATATTCCTTTTGACAGTTTGTATTTTTTTATAATCAATATTATTGGTAATATAAATGCAAACTTTTATGTGCATACCAATTTTATATATGTCACATTTTTGCAATGTCATAATACCGCTAAGATTCTTTTCTACAAATTGGAAAACTGTTCTTTTTAGTTCCTGATTCGTTGTCAACCCTCCTGACAATTCGCGGAAAGAAGATATGAAAACACTTATTGGTTCTTTTATTGCAGGCAAGACTATAATTGTCGTAATGAAAAAATCTCCAGTATAATGAAGAAAACCCAAACTTCCGTTAATATCTATCAGTTTTATCAAGAACGCAGACAGTGCTACGCCCAAAGATAATATGCCGTCGATAAAATTTCCTTTCGATTCTGTTGCTAAAAGTGTACTGGAATCATTAGTTTTACGGCTCTGGCTTCTGTTAAAAAAAGACAGCCCAAAACATATGATACACATAAGTATCTCATAAGGAATTACAGGTTCAATCATCAAAGGGGTTCCAACGCCATATGCAAAATACCCCCATGCTGCTTTTGCAGTACGAGCAACAGAAGAAAACAGCAGCACCAATGTTAATAAAGTTCTAAAAATAGAATATAATGGCTCTAAAAAATAAAGACCGTCCGGGTAATTCTTTGTCTTTTTATTACTAATTTTTGAAATTTCCAATGCTGCCAAACAAGAGCAGGAAGCAATCATTGAAAAGGAACAGTCTAAAAACAGAGCTTGAATATTTGTTATCGAAAAAATCCAAAACCCACCTATTGCCATTATTAAGTTTACAATGCAGCTTACTATCAGCGATTTGCGTTCAATTTGTTTTTGTGTCATGGTTACCTCCATTGCCTTGGAATTTTATAGTATTCAGATTGACATATCCGTACAACAAGCAGTATACTATAACATGTGTCGTTTTTCTATCTTCAATTTTATCTATAATTGTTGCCTAAACGACACTGCCGCTCGAAACTGTTGTTTAAAGGAGAAAACTATGAATAAACATGATAGGCGGGTCAAAAAGACAATAAAAGCATTACAGTCTGCTCTTGCTGACGCAATGCTTGATAAGGAACTTCAAAAAATTACAGTACAGGAATTAGTCAACAAGGCAGACATACATAGAGCTACTTTTTATTCGCACTACCATGATGTGTATGACTTATATGAGCAAATGGAACATGACGCTATATCTGAGTTCACTAAATTTATTAACGATAATCCAGCAGGTCATTACGAAAATATTTATAATTCCATTATTGATTATATTTATGAAAATCCTGCCCTAAGCCGTTTGCTTTTTTTCGGAAAGGGAATTGACCACAAATTTCAAGAGCATATGTATGACATCATCGAAGAAAAATATCTTGAAATATGGATGCAAGAAGAAAATATATCTTCCGTTTCAGAAGAAATGCTCTATATGGCGACATATCATATTCAAGGCTGCCTCTCAATAATCTCACTTTGGATTAAGAATAATTTTTCTACCCCAAAGGAAAAAATAATCCAGCTTATTTATTCTATTGACGCAAGTTGGAATATGCCATAAAAGAAATAATCTGTGTGGAGATAAAGAGGAATTCCGTAGTAGTCGGCACTGTGGGAATGTGCATAACTTGCTGTCTTATGGAGTTGTGGGAAAGTCCGTTTGCAGAATGTGGGAAAGCTGCACTTTAGCTTTTCCATGTTCTGTGAACGGACTTTTCCATGACGGAATAGCAAGTTTATCTTAATTTTAGGATAAACTCCCTTATCCTTAAGATATTTTTATCCCCATCTTTTTGAAACTGCCCGTATCCTTGGTGTTTAAGCACAAAAAGATGAGGATAAAAATCAATCCGTATG
>CAJSZV010000073.1 GCA_910574345.1 Clostridiaceae bacterium
CCTAAAGCCCCTAATCGCCTAAGCCATTCCGTTCAGAACTTACCACTTTCAAATCGGAGGTCTGCTTTTCCTTCTATTAGTGCGCTCTTTTTTCTGTCTGCTTATATTCCATACCGACTTTCCCGATATTACCATCTACTTTTCCTGCTTATATCCCACAAAATCCGGCGTCTGCCTTTTCTGAACATCAAACACCAACCCTGTTTTGCAATCACCTATAAGTATGATTACCGCAGGCGGCGGGCAGAGACCCGGAAAATCTGTGATTTTCCGGGTTCGCTTCGCTCATCAAATGGGCCTATAGGCATGTGCTCGTGCAAGCCCGACAGCTGCCTATAGGCCCATTTGACTCTGCCCTTTGCGGAGATTATACCATGATATCCCGTTTTGCTTTTCATATATCTTGCGGTTTTGGAGATTATTTTATGACACCGCCTCTTGTATTTTGAAAGCTCCTGATGTAGAATGGGGAACGTATGGAGGGCGGGAATCATATTTAAGAAAATCAGGAGGAATACTTGTGAATAGGGAAAAGATCATTGTGATCGACTTCGGCGGCCAGTACAATCAGCTTGTGGCCCGCCGCGTCCGTGAGTGCAGCGTATATTGTGAAATTTATTCCTATAAGACGGATATCGAACAGATCAAGGCCATGAATCCAAAGGGAATTATCCTGACAGGGGGGCCCAACAGCTGTTATGAGGAGAACGCCGCGTCCTGCAGTAAGGAGTTGTTTGAACTGGGGATTCCGGTTCTGGGACTGTGCTATGGGGCGCAGCTGATAATGCATGTGCTGGGAGGCCGCGTGTGCAAGGCTCCTGTCCGTGAGTACGGAAAGATCCAGGTGACAGTGGATACATCCAGTAAATTGTTTAGGGATGTGTCGGAGAAGACCATCTGCTGGATGAGCCACAATGATTATATAGAGCGAATTGCTCCCGGATTTGAGATCATCGCCCGCACATCGGACTGCCCCGTGGCAGCAGCTCAGTGGGAAGAGAGGAAGCTCTATGCCATCCAGTTCCACCCTGAGGTGCTTCACACCAAGGAAGGCTCCAAGATGCTCCACAATTTTGTCTATAAGGTGTGCGGCTGTGAGGGAGCCTGGAGGATGGATACCTTTGTGGAGACCAGCATCCGGGCCATCCGCGAAAAGGTGGGCAGCGGAAAAGTCCTCTGCGCTCTGTCGGGAGGCGTGGATTCTTCCGTGGCTGCGGTTATGCTGTCCAAGGCCGTAGGGGACCAGCTGACCTGTGTTTTTGTGGATCACGGTCTTCTCAGGAAGAACGAAGGGGACGAGGTGGAGGAAGTGTTCGGCCCCAACGGTCCTTACGATCTGAACTTTATCCGGGTCAATGCCCAGGAGCGGTTTTATGAGAAGCTGAAGGGCGTGGAGGAGCCGGAAAAAAAGAGAAAGATCATCGGTGAGGAATTTATCCGGGTCTTCGAGGAGGAAGCGAAAAAGATCGGTGCCGTGGAATTCTTAGTCCAGGGAACCATCTACCCTGATGTGGTGGAGAGCGGCCTGGGGGGAGAATCCGCGGTGATCAAATCCCACCACAATGTGGGAGGACTGCCTGACTATGTGGATTTCAAAGAGGTCATTGAGCCACTTAGGGATCTGTTTAAGGACGAGGTGCGCAAAGCCGGGCTGGAGCTTGGGATTCCCGAGAAGCTGGTGTTCCGTCAGCCCTTCCCCGGCCCCGGCCTTGGCATCCGGATTGTAGGGGAGGTTACTGCCCAGAAGGTGGCCATGGTCCAGGATGCCGATGCTATATACCGGGAGGAGATCGCCAGGGCCGGGCTGGATAAGGAGATCGGACAGTACTTTGCCGCACTGACCAACATGAGGTCTGTGGGGGTTATGGGCGATGAGCGGACCTATGACTATGCCGTGGCCCTGCGGGCAGTGAATACGGTGGATTTTATGACGGCTGAGACGGCTGAGATTCCCTTTGCGGTACTGACGAAGGTGATGAACCGCATCATTAACGAGGTGAAGGGGATTAACAGGGTGTTCTATGACCTTACTTCAAAACCTCCTGGGACCATAGAGTTCGAGTAGTACAAGAGTATATTATTTATTTTATATGGCAGGTAGTCTATGAGATTGCCTGCTATATTTACAATCTATTGTTGTAGAAAAATTTAGGTAGTAAGTTGTTGCCAATAGAAATGGGTATTTATATAAAATTGACGAATCGCTAATGAGGATGGTATATGAAAAGTACGAAAAAGAATTCAGTGAAAGCGGGAGAAAAAGCGCCGTTTGCCCAGAGACATCCTAGAATCAATTTTGTGATAGAGTTGGCTTTGCTGGTAATACTTGTGTTTGTGGCAATATTACTTATATGGCTTATTTTTTCTTGCTTAGGGAATGGAATTGAACATTTGGTTGATTTCCTGAAAAAGTTTGTAAGTACAACAGATAAAGTAATTATTGTGGCAATGATAACAGGTATGGTGTCTATAGTCGGTGTGGTTTTTACGTCTGTAATAGCAAAAATTATTGATTATCGATATAATGTAAAAAAGTATTTATATGATAAAAGAGAGGCACCGTATGAACAATTTATAAGCATAATTTATACTATTATGGAAGATACAAAAAAACCTGTAAATGAGCAAATGACAGAATCCGATAAGTTTAGAATGATGTCGGACTTTTCCAAGGGATTAACGTTATGGGGATCAAATAAAGTAGTAAAAAAGTGGTTAAGATACAGAAAAGCGTCACTGGAAGACATGAACCCAGAGAACTCTTTATTACTATTGGAAGATATCATTTATGAAATCAGAAAGGATGTTGGACAAAGAAAAAGGTTGGGCAAAGGGGATATGTTATCCATTTTTATAAATGATATTGAAAAAATAATAAAAAAATAAGCATTTGTATAGAGAAATGATTTACAAATGCTGCAATATGAGCTATACTAATATCATCATGAAGAAAGAGGTGATATAATGGCTCAAATTAGTTTGCGTATAGAGGATGATGTAAAGAAAAAGGCAGAGCAAGCTTGTGCCGATATTGGAATGTCTTTGTCTACAGCTATTAATATTTATCTAAAAAAATTGGGGCGAGAGAAACGGATACCATTTGAAGTATCTGTAGATCCATTTTATTCGCAGGAGAATATGACCAGACTTAGAGAATCTGTAGCGCAAATGGAGGCTACAGGTGGTACGGTACATGAGGTGGACATTAATGATTAAGTCATGGTCAGATTCAGCGTGGGAAGATTTTGAATACTGGACAAAGCAGGATAAAAAGACATTAAGGCGTATTCTTCAGTTATTGAAGGATATTGACCGAAATGGATACGAAGGAATAGGAAAGCCAGAAAGATTAAGCGGTGATTTGGCATCCTATTGGAGCCGGCGAATAGATGATGCAAACCGTATTGTTTATCGGATAGAAGATAATGTGATAAAGATTGTTCAATGCGGTTCTCATTATAGAGATAAGTAAAGATGGCAACATTTTGGCAACAGAAAATCAGCAAGCCATAATAAATGATGTAATTGATGTAAAAACAGGCGTGTATTTGCACAAAACTTAAGCAAATACAGTTAAGAATAAAGAAGAGCACGCCGAGTTCGAATAATTGAAAATTTTACACAGGGTATTTTATATGGCAGGTAGTCTATAGGATTGCCTGCTGTATTTTTATTATGGTTTATTACTATTGCTTAAAAAAATTTTTTTGCCAACGATTCTTTTCGGGTTAAAATGAAATATTATTCATATACTTATATTAAAAATCAAAAGATCAATGTTTTGGATGGTAAATTTGCAAAAAAACAGCAAAAATAATTGGCAAAACATTAAAAAGGGATTAATATGAACATATATCAAGTGAAAGAGGTGTCGAAGATGTTATTAGAGTTTAAATGTTCAAATCATAGATCAATTAAAGAAGAAGTGAAATTTTCTATGATTGCAGGAAGTGATAATACATCTGAAGAGCTTTTAAAAGGATTTGGCAATTTTAGAGTTTTGCGTTCTGCAGTTATATACGGCGCAAATGGATCTGGAAAAAGTAATTTTATTAGTGCTTTGTCATTTATGCGTGATTTGGTTAGCAATAGTATTAATCATCAGCCGGGGCAAGGAGTATTTCAGGCACGTCATAAATTGAGTGTAGAAGAGACTCCGAGTGAATATAGTATTCAATTTGTACGAAAAGATATCAGATATGCATATGGCTTTTCTGTGAAACGAAATTTGATACAAGATGAATACTTGTATTATTTTCCAAAGGGAAGACAAGTGAAAATTTTTGAGCGTAATGGATTGGAGATTAGACCCGGGGATAGATACAAAGGAGTGTTTGATGTAAGCATTAGCGTATTGAAAGATAATAGGTTATTTTTATCTTGTGCCGCTAATTATAGTAATATAAAAGAAATTGAAGACGCTTTTATGTTTTTCAATACGGATATAGTGGTGTATAATCCGGAAATTAATAACTGGACAGAGTATTCGATTGAGTTAATGCAGAATAACGATATGATTAAAAAGGTATTTGTGGATATTCTGCAGGCATTAGGAACCGGAGCTAAAGATGTAAAAGTAAAACTTGAAAAAATAAAGTTGGCGGATTTACCACAAGAGTTACAATTACCAGACGCATTGAAAAGCTTTCTAGGGGCTCAAGAGGGTAATAGAATAGAAGCAAAAGTGGTATATGATCAATTTGAAGTTGATTTGATGACCGAAGAGTCAACCGGAGTAAAGCGTTTATTTCAAATGATTTGTCCGATTATTGATATTTTGAATAAGGGTAAAATACTTATTTGTGATGAATTAGAAGCTAGTGTTGCAACACATTTATATTTAGGTAAATCAGTTTCCTATTCTGAAACTGGTACCTCGAACTTTGGATACAGGGATATCAGTTTTTCTCTAGC
>CAJSZV010000074.1 GCA_910574345.1 Clostridiaceae bacterium
GATTATATGATGGCATACGGATTGATTTTTATCCTCATCTTTTTGTGCTTAAACACCAAGGATACGGGCAGTTTCAAAAAGATGGGGATAAAAATATCTTAAGGATAAGCCAGTTATGCACATTTCCATGATGCAGGTCTTAAATACTTGAAATGATTCGCCTGACCGCATATAATTATATGGCAGAGATTAAAGGAAGGGTGAATGAAGATGTTAGAGTATATTTCTGCCCCAGAAGCGGCAAAGAAATGGGGCATTTCAGAAAGACGGGTGCAAAAGCTATGTGAGGAAAAGCGCATACCGGGCGTGGCAAAGTTCAGCCGCTTGTGGCTGATTCCAAAGGATGCTGAAAAACCAACAGATGCCCGATTAAAAGCAGAAAGGAAGAAAAAACATGAATAAAGTTTTAATTATAGATGATGATAAAGAACTTTGCGCACTTATGAAAAAATGCGTAGAGCAGGAAAACCTTACTGCGGTTGTCGCAGGCGGCGGGATAGAAGGACTGCATATATTGGAGGAAACCAAAGATACCTGTTCACTTATTATTCTTGATATTATGATGCCCGACTTAGACGGTTTTCAAGTGTTGCAACAAGTACGGCAGACAAGCAATGTGCCTGTTCTTATGCTTACCGCAAAAAGCGGTGAGGAAGATAAGGTTTCCGGCTTAAGGATGGGGGCAGACGATTATCTGACAAAGCCATTTGGCATTAACGAGCTTATGGCACGTGTAAATTCTCTTATCCGGCGTTTTACATTGTTCAATACTGTTTCTGGCACAGAAACGGATTGTATGGTATTTCAAGGAATGACGATAGATAACCTTAACCGTCTTGTTTTGGTTAATGATATACAAGTGGAACTTACAGGAAAAGAATTTGATCTGCTTTCTTTCCTTGCAGCAAATAAAGGAAAAGTGTTTACAAAAAAGCAGATTTATACCCATGTATGGGAGGAAGAGTATGCTTTTGATGATAGTAATATCATGTCGTTTATCAGCAAATTACGGAAAAAAATCGAACCAGCCCCAGAATACCCTTTTTATATTCTGACTGTCCGGGGCGTTGGTTACCGATTTAACAGGGAGGCATAACATGAACTTAAATCCATTTTTATTGATTGCTCTCTGTACAGCACTTTTGGCTGTCCTGTTTTTTATTACGAAACTTAGGCGTGTAAGAGGACAATTATCTATTATTGAAGAAGCCCTTGAAGATATAAAGTCCGGTAATCCGAACCGACGGGTTTTGGCGAGAAAAAGCGATATGACAAAGCGTATTTGCTATGCAATCAATGAAATTGCGGTCAAGAACCAGTCACAGCTTATCCAACAAAAACAATCGGAGCAGGCATACAAGCGACTTATGACAAGCCTTTCCCATGATGTAAAGACACCATTAGCTTCATTGTTTGGCTACTTGGATGCCGTTGAAAATGGTCTTGTAGCTGGGGAAGAAAAAGAAGCCTATATCCATGTTGCAGTAGAAAAAGCGTGTCACTTAAAACATTTTGTGGAAGCACTATTTGAGTGGGTAAAACTAGACGCTAAAGAACAGATTTTTCATTTTGAGTTATGTGATTTTAACGAATTGATCCGCAATATTGTCGCAGAGTGGGTTCCAACCTTGGAACGCAATCATTTTGAATATGATTTTGATATTCCTGAAGATGAATATTTTTTACGTATTGACCCTCATTCCTATACCCGCATTCTTAATAATCTGTTTCAAAATGTGCTTATGCACAGTGGCGGCAATAAATTGATTTTGAAATTATTGGAGAATGAACAGCAAGTAGAAATTATCATTTCAGATAATGGAAAAGGTATTTCCTCCTCTGATATTCCGCACATTTTTGAGAGAATGTATCAATGTGACAGTTCACGTTCTGCCAGGGGCAATGGCTTGGGGCTATCTATTACGACAGAACTTGTAAATGCTCACAATGGGAAAATTAAAGCAGACAGCAATCCCGGAATGGGTGCAACATTTACGATACTATTTCCAAAAGCTCTGTAACAGCACAGGGCTTTTTGTATATTCATTGGAGGAAAACATGAAAAAAGCAAGGTTACGGCAAGGTTTTGGCAAGGTTAATGCTATATAATTAGGGATTGGAAAGGAGGAAAAGGCAATGACAATTATCTTTACTGAGATACTGAAATGGAAACGGAATAAGACAGTTTGGGGTATTTCTATTCTTACTGCTATTTTGGGAGTATTTGCGGTTGAGCGTGCCTGCAGCATATCAAGAAGCAATCCTCTCATGGATAGCTTTGGTGACTTATACACTTTGGCATTTAAGAACCTTACAAGCCTGTTTCTGCCTATTGTGTTGGGGATGTTTGCCACCACATTGTTCTTTGATGAACAGAAAAACGATACATTAAAAGGACTTTTGATTATTCCGGTTTCCAAAGCACAGCTTTATTTTTCAAAGATAGCGGTTGTAATCCTTATGTCATTGGGGCTATGCCTGTTTACCTTTGTTATCTGTATCGTTGGCGGCTTAATTGCTGGCGGCTTTACTGATTTGAATACGGAAACAATACTACAGGCGGGGCTATTGTTTTTGGCTGGCGGTGCGCTGATCCCGGTTGCCATGCTCCCAATCATATTTTTAGCAACGCTATCAAAAGGGTACATTTTACCGATTGGGGCTGTATTACTTTATCTTGTGCCTGTTGTGCTTGCCCCGTCCCAGCTCATGGGACTGCACCCCTTGGCGAGTGTTATGGGAATTTATCCCCACATTTCACCTGCCGCTATTGAAATGGTAAACAGTTGGACAGGAAATGCAGTCATAACAGCATCACCGATGACTTGTTCTGTTTCTTTACTGGCTATAGGCATTATTTCGACAATCGTTTCTGTAATTGTTTTACAGAAGAAAACATTTTGAAGAGTTTTTACCAACTATTCAGCAAGCGGAAACTTGTATAACTATGTGATTTAGAAAGACCACGATAATTAAGAAAGTGAGGAAATATTATGTGCAGCTATGTGATTGAAACAAAGCAGTTAATAAAAAAATATGGTGAGCAGACAGCGGTCAATGCTGTTAATATCCATGTAGAAAAAGGGCGGATATACGGACTGCTGGGGCGTAATGGAGCTGGCAAAACCACAATAATGAAAATGATTTTGGGATTAACCCCTGTTACTTCCGGAGAAGTAGATGTGTTCGGACAAAATATCAAAGGACGGGAAAAACGGGTATATCCCCGGATTGGGGCTATTATTGAAACGCCGGGTTTCTATCCTAATTTGACGGGTAGGGAAAATTTGGAAATATTTGCAAGGCTACGAGGTACTGCTGCCCCAAATGCTGTAAAAAATGCTTTGGATATTGTCGGTCTCCCTTACCGGGATAAAAAGCTGTTCAGCAAATATTCTCTTGGAATGAAGCAGCGTCTTGGTATTGCAAATGCTATTTTGCATGACCCGGAGCTGTTGATTTTAGATGAACCTACGAATGGTCTTGACCCTATCGGCATTGCAGAAGTAAGAGATTTTATTAAAGACTTGAGTACCGAACATGGGAAAACAATCCTCATTTCCAGTCATATCCTGTCCGAGATTGCATTGTTGGCTGATGATATTGGCATTATTGACCACGGTGTCTTACTGGAAGAAAACGGCATGGAAGCACTGAAAAGAAAAAACAGTAAATATATACTTCTGCAAGTTTCTGATATTCCGAAAACTTCTCTTGTTTTGGAAAGGCAATTTGGAGTTACAGATTATTCCGTACAGGATGACCATTCCCTGCGGATTTATAATACGTCATTGGATATGGCGGCTGTCAATAAGGCTCTTGTAGTGCAGGATGTGGCTGTTATCAGTTCACAATTATGTAATGACACATTGGAGGACTATTTCAAAAAAATTACAGGGGGAGAAGGCATTGCTTAAATTGATACAGACAGAATTTCTAAAACTGCATCGTAGAAAGTTCATACTGTTAATGCTGCTGGCAGCTCTTCTCATGCCATTTCTTGCAATCTTTTATTTTAGTGGGTTCAGGGAAGCAGGCGTAGACACAATACAATTTTATAAATGGACTGCGTTCAGTTATACGCCTTGGGTTATACTTCCTGTCGTATTGGGGGTATTTTCCACTATGCTTATGTATGATGAACACCAAAATGATATGCTTAAACAGTTGTGGATTATACCAATTAGCAAGGCGGAATATTTTTTTAGTAAATTTATTATTGTACTGTCTTATTCCATTTGTTTTATGTTGCTCACAGCCGGATTGTCTGTGCTTTTTGGTATGCTTCCCGGTTATATAACATTTGAATGGGGCAGTTTTTGTTACTTGCTAAAAAAATGTATGGAAATTGCTATATTAACCGCATTCGCCATAATGCCGCTTTTGGCGGTTGCGGCTGCTGGAAAAAGTTATATATTTCCAGTATGCGTAACGCTGGTTTATACGTTCCTTGGTTTTATTCTGCTTATGGTTAATATGTATCTGCACCCTCTATCCAGTATGAGCGCCATTGTCATGCGTGATATTCCCGGTGTGGTTTTGGCACAAACTCTTAATATTCCGGCGGCATTAATATGTATTACTATATGGTGTGCGGGTTCAGTGGTGTTGGCTATATTGGCTTTAGGAAAAATAGGTGATTGCGAAACAGGGTTGGTGTTTGATGTTCAGAAAAGGCAGACGCCGGATTTTGTGGGAGATAAGCAGGAAAGTAGATGGTGATATCGGGAAAGTCGGTATGGAATATAGGCAGACAGAAAAAAGAGCGCACTAATAGAAGGAAAAGCAGACCTCCGATTTGAAAGTGGTAAGTTCTGAACGGAATGGCTTAGGCGATTAGGGGCT
>CAJSZV010000075.1 GCA_910574345.1 Clostridiaceae bacterium
CCATAGGGGTGGGCTTATTAAAGTTACCCTTTTTTACATCAACTGCTTGAAAAAAACTTTTTAAACATTTTTCATTTTACCTATTGACATTTCTTAGCTGGACTTCCGCTTACGATTGTACAGCGGAATGCCATATGATAGGTAATACTGATTACTTATGCTAAAACATAGGCTGAACCTATGTTTCAATCTTTTTGATACTGTTTCAATGCTTCTACATAGATCTCACCCAGCCGGGATAATTCCCTGTCTTTATTCAGGATATATCCGATCCGCATGGTCTCATCCCCTTCCAAAGGAATAGAAATGATGGAATCCCCATGGAGATATCTGGGGAAAATACCACTTGAAATGGTATAGCCATCCAGTCCAATCATAAAATTCACGATAGCGGCACGGTCACTGATTCGGATGCTCTTTTCCGCGATCTCATTACTGAATAATTCCTCCGCAAAATTAGAAGATTCATAAGCCCCCTGCACAAAGTTCAGTCTCGGATATGGTTTCAGATCTTCCAGGCTGATCTTCTCCCGATCCGCCAGCGGATGGCCTTTCCGCAGAAACACATGGGGAGTCGCCGTAAACAGCTCATGAAAATTCAGATTGTACTCTTCAAAGACTTTCATCAATACATTTTCATTCGACTTGCTAAGATAAAGCACCCCAAGGTCACTGAAACGGTTCCTGACATCCATAATGATCTGATAGGTCTGCGTCTCATTCAAAATAAACTCATATCTTTCCTGGCCGAACTGCTGCACCAGCTCCACAAAAGCATTGGCAGCAAATGTATAATGCTGTGTGGAGATACAAAACCTCTGCTTTTCCGGCTGATTCTCTATGTACCGGGATTCCAGAAGCTCCATCTGCTGCACTACCTGACGTGCATATCCCAAAAACTCCATACCTTCCGTAGTCAATGCAACGCCCGCCCGGCAACGATTAAAAATGGTAATCTTCGCTTCATTCTCTACTTCTTTGATCGCCCCGGAAAGACTGGGCTGTGAAATGAACAATTCTTTTGCTGCCTCTGTGATAGAGCCCCTTTCCGCCACCGTTATCATATATTTTAATTGCTGTAATGTCATATCCATTCCTCCAATCATGCTCTTAATTATATAAAGGGAACAGAACAAATACAAGTCTGAAACAAGGGAATTTTTTTATCAATTTTCACTTGCTTTCACACCAAAAATGTATAAGCTGTCACTCACAAGGCAAGCAGCCAATACAAAAAATCAAAATAAGAAAGGCGGACAACATTATGAAGACAGGAAGAATCACAGCAAAATTGAGGGACGCAGTTCCGGTATGCCTTATGGTAGAGGGCAAGGAAGTAAAACGGTACAAGAATATCGATCTTCCGGACAGCATCAAAAAGGTTGAACTTCTCGACTTCCATTTCAATGTACCCATGAACGGTAAAATTACTTTTGAAATCAGCTATGCACCGGGCGTACTTCCGGAAGCATTCCCGGAGCCGAGGGCGAAAGTAACCCGTGCAGAAAAGGCAGCCGCCAAAGTGCAGAGGAAAGCCGCGCAGGAAGAAGCAGCCGAAGCACCGGCCCCGGTATACCAGAAAGCCCCCACATACGCTTTCGCCATCGGCAGCTACATCATTGACCGGAACGGCAAACTCAGTGGCGAAAAGAACGAAGAATTGACGGAAGCACTTGCAGCGCAGGGCTTTACCGCAGCATAGGGAAGAATACCGGCCCCGCTTCGGCGGGGTCTTTGGTACATACAAATTTTCCAGAGCAATCCCGCACATAAAAACATCCGCTAAAATGTTCTTACGGCTCAATGCCGGAATTATACTTTTTAGCGGTTATTGATTTTTACCTCTGTTGCTCTCCGAGGGGTGTGCATCTGCCAGTATAATACTTTCCCCGTGGTTTGAAGATTCATTATTCTATAGAAATTTGAAAATCCAGTACAAAACATTGAAAGAGATAAAATCCAAGAAAGTCCGCAGAATAAGGCTTTTTCAAGACTTGCAGAAAAATAGCCCTCCGAAATGGAAGGCTTATTTTGTATTAAAGTTTGTCCCTTTAGACATGCATTTATTATAGCAAATCCCGGTAATTTAACAACCCATTTTTGAAATGTTACGCAATAAAAGCACTTTTTAAGATAAAGGTATATAATATACCACCTATGCCATTTTTGAGTCTAAAATTCCTTACAAAATAAGGATTTCAAAAGAGTTAATGCGTAACAAAAGCCAAACGCTAATTTTCTCTTTAATTATCCTTAAATTACATAGTGCTAGCATCATGTATATAGAAAATTAACAAGGAATACATCAATCCTCAACTTGCCATCACTCTAATCAACCGGAAGTTGTCATTTAGTTGTATATATTTCAGTTGCACATATTTTGCCGGCTAATTCTTCAAATTCATCATAAGATATCTCCGTTCCATTCAATGTATATTTCATTCCAGACTCTATATTGTTTTCATCAATAAGTTCACTGCTGAAATCTATTTCTGCGACTAAATTATCTGCCCCTTCAAATTTCTCCATATGAAATAATTCATATTCTGCGTGCATACGGCTGCTGTACATAATCCATGTTGCCCCATTATAAACAACATAGGAAAGCATATAACCAGTGCCCTCTCCTGCGGCAAATTCATATACCCCGTCATCACGCGCATCAAGGTATATGCCACCATAAGGTCCGCAAATAATCAGTTCATTTTCTCCATCATTGTCAAGATCAACTCTTTCACCAATGGAATAGGAATCCCATTCTCCAGAATCCATATCTAAATCGGTAATATAGAATGCCGAATCCCCGGAACTAATTGCACTTATTGATCCGTTGATAAACAAATCTAATAATTCTTCTGCTGTCATTTCTGTGTCTATATTCTCACCCGTTTGTGCATTGAATTCTTCTGCATCAATGGTTTTATCTTCTTCCGTTTCTAAATTTTTACTTTCAATTGTCTGCATACTGCTTTCTTGTTGATTTCCAGAAGATTCATCTGCATTTGCAGTTTCATCTTCTTTTATTGCCAAATCTGTACCTTCAACGGTCTGCACACTGCTTTCTTGCTGTCTTGTAAAAGGTTCATCCGTATTGACAACTTCATCTGCTGTTGCTTGTCCACAAGCAACAACATTTAATGCTGTCAGAAAAACACATACAGATATTGCTATCTTTTTACATCTGTTCATATACATACCCTCCAATAAATCACTGCTGAAATATTTCGGCAAATCACTTTGTCTATCTTCAATAAGTCTTTTAGCTAAGTCCTGAAAAATCTGCTATAATGAATGGGGATTTTCATTATATACTAAAGCAGAGGTGGACTATGATACAGATATGCCAAAAAGATAAAGAAAAGGTATTCGAAGCAATCCGCACTGGAAAAATAGATGCAGCAGAAATGTCATTTCCCAACCTGATAGATGACATCCTCCTTGTGATGAAAAAAAGGGGACTTACAGCTCCTCTCACACTGGCCCTGCCGGATAAGCGCAGGGATAACAGCCATATCCCTTTTGACATCCTCCTGTGCCTTGCCGTTGCTGCCAAACTCAAATGCAAGACCAGCCTTACGGATGTCCCCTTTGCAGTGACGGAAGCAGAACTGCTGGCCGAACTGGGTTGGAACATCTGGGATAACGAACGGGATGTGAATGACGGGCTTTTCTCAGAAAGTGTGATGCGCAAACTCCTTGCGAAATACAAAAGCGAAGAATGGGTTTCTTTCTATAACAGTTATGTAAAGGAACATCTGATGAAAAAACTGGATATCCAGCCATGTATCCACATACTGGACTGCACAAAGGTTCTTGTCAACCTGGACAATGACAATTATGAGAATTCTTCTGTAGTAAAAATAGACGGGGAAACCATGCGCGGCTATAAACTGGGAGTCCTCAGAGGCATCCTGGACGATTCAGGCATAGCGGAAGAGATTGTGTTCGGCACACTTAAGACCCATGACATGGAACAGTGCAGGGAGATGCTCAAAAATACCTCCTGCTTCCATGAAAATGATATATTGATCAATGACAGGGGGTTCCTGTCACGGGAAATAACCAACTATTTAAAGACAGAACGCAGGGTAGACACTTACATTCCTGCCAGGGAGAACATGACAGTCTATCAGGATGCCGTAAAACTGGCCACTGCCAGCGGGAAATGGCACAAGCACCCCAACCCCAAAAGAAAGGACCAGGAAATCCAGCTGGTGACAGACCTGGGTCCGTTATGGGAAAGCGGCGAGCCGGAAAAGGATGTCCCAATTAATGCTTGTGTTGTGCATGACAAGAAGACAGACAAATATTTTGTATTCATGACAACAGACACCGGCAGGACTGCACGGCAGATCATAAATACCTATGAACTGCGCCCGGAAATCGAAGAAGATTTCCGACAGATGAAAGATTTCTGGAAGCTGGAAGACTTCAAGAGCACAAAATACAACTATATTACCTACCATATCGTAATGACGCTGGTGGGATATCTTTATTTCCAGATATATAAAAATCTGGACGAAGGGAAAAAATATGCAGGGAAATCCCTGCCTGTCGTAGTGAAGAACTACAAAGAGACAAGGCCTAAATCAGTCATTATTTATGTGGGACAGTATTTTGGCATTTTTCCCTTCCTTGAATTCCTACAGCTCTATGCAGAATGCACTTTAGAAGTACGACGACTTCTTGATCCTATCCTGGCTAAAGTATAGCAGGCTTTTGGGGAAATTCCCAAAAGCCTAATTGAAG
>CAJSZV010000076.1 GCA_910574345.1 Clostridiaceae bacterium
TGATACTGCATCAGCAGTTCTCCAAGAATAACTATAAGGAGATTTATAGTGAAATCAAATATGTGTGCTGCCACAATATGTTGTGGTGGCTCTGAAAGTGGAAAATACCATTTCCGGGTGGCTCTGAAGCGGGAAACTGGTGGCTCCCAAGGGGGATAATATTCATTCTTTCTACCTGCCTTTCTAAAATGTTTTATCCTCAAAGCCCTGATCGGCGTTTGGGCAACAGCATAATAAAAAAGCGGGAATGACCATCTGCCAAATCCCTGGCGTCCATGGATTTCCATGAACCAAAGTCATTCCCGCTCTCAAAGGGAAAGTGATCCCTTAACATATAAAAAGCCAGTACACCACCAGCCAAAGGGCATAATGGTACTACTGGCACAAAAATACAAACTTAACAGCGTGTGCAATGCGGAGAATATTCCGCATACAGTCTGGACGGACTGCATTTCCCATATGGGTACGCACAAAAATCAATTACAAGGACAGTTTAGCACAAGATATTGTTTTAGTCAAGCAATCAATACTATATATAGTATTTTAACGTTTTTCATATAAAATGCAAATTTGAACAGTAATCACATACTGGCTATCTTTCTAACCGTATTTGCTGTCCTTATGGTCAGCTTCGTGCTGATCTTCGTACCTGCTGTCTTAGGCCACCAGTTTGTCTTTTGGTAATCTTTACGGCTGAAAGACCAGAATATCACTTCCTTGTAATCCTTTATCCTCTCCAATTCCTTTCTGGGTTCTCCGATTTCATTATATACATCGGAAAATGCAGCCGGCGGTATTATGAAAATCAGATTATCATAGATTTCTTTGTTCTCACTGCCCCACCAGTCGGGCGCATTTTGTAAAATATCCTCAAGCGCTTCCCTTGACAGGACAAAAACAGGAATATCCAGTCCAAACTGATTTTTTATCATTTCCTCAATCTTGTCCGTAAGCTTCCTTATATTATCTTCATCACTGGAAAAAATCACATTGCCGCTGTTCAAATATGTTTTCACTTCTACAAAAGCAAGTGATTCAAATCCCTTCTTTAATTCTGCCATTGGCACTTTATTTTTCCCGCTTATATTGATACCCCTTAATAAAGCAATATATCTTCTCATATCCGCAAACACCCCTGCCACTTCCTGATTTATTTATTCATCAATCCAAACGCTTTTTCAAATGAGATACATTCTGTATATCTTCCATTCCACATGAACCCATTGTAATATTTATAAGAATTATCGGCTGATATATATGCATTATCAACCATACTGGTTTGCCGGAACAATCATTTTAAAACCGTGCTCAAAGCTACCTTTCACAGATGCATCTATACAGTAATCCGTCTAC
Organism: Clostridiaceae bacterium; assembly: GCA_910574345.1. Lineage (GTDB taxonomy): Bacteria > Bacillota > Clostridia > Lachnospirales > Lachnospiraceae > UBA3402. The sequence goes on from CAJSZV010000076.1 coordinate 1,354, forward strand.
AGCCCAATAATAATACCTGAAAATCATATAACTCATTATTCATAATCAAATTTGGGATATCAACAACCAAAAGTACGATTCTATTTTCTCCTATTCATATAGACAATACCTGTTCAGACATTAAACTGCCTCTCCTTCCTGCTTGTTATACACAGTTTGTCATAAAACGGCTCTGCAACTTTCATATTCCTGCTATGATGGTATACGCTTTCTGAGATTGATAAGGCGAAATACATCATCCATAATTTCTCTATCCCGCACATCCAGCATCAACCATTTCTGTCCATTTCCGGTTTTTGTGTTTTTGAATACTGTCTGCACATAGTCGGAACATTGCGGCATAAGAAACTCTGCCTCCGTAAGTTCACGACTTCCTACAACCACGAGAGCAATAAAATAGCCCTGCATCGGATAGAGTGTACAAAGAGACTTTCCGCCTTTTTTATACTTAATATTCCAGCCTGTCTGCATAGAACAACGGCTGTATTCCATCCAGGGTCTGGTCCGATAGGTGGACTGAATACGGTTATTAAAATCTGTCCATAAAGAATTGTTAATGTATTCTGTGACTTGCTCCATTGAAGGAGATTTTTCCTTTGAATATAGCGTATTCCAATCCATTCTGAATTCCTCCTTAGCCTTTATTTTTCAGCGGCAGAGGCTTGACCCAAATTTCCATACAGGCCATCCCCTCCAGGTCACGGTAATATTTTTCTGCTGAGAAAGGCTCCGTGGTTAAATTGTGGCGGGGCAGCCAGATACCAAAAAGGTATTTACCGGCCTGATCTAAAGCAACCGTTACCAAATCCTCAAAATTTTCTGCTTCCACTCTGCAAACGATGTATTCTCCTGCCGGGAGTTCTCTCTTAACAAAACCATCCTGCAGCCGGTCCGGAATATTTTGAACAAGGCCGCCTGCAAAATAAGTGAAAAGGTTCTGTACAGTATCTTCCCCATGGAACATTCCCATTTCTACAGCAGTATTTAGATTGGCTGCGATGGAAACCTTCTCCATGTGATAACGCTTCCAAAGCTGTCCCGGTACATCTACACCTGTGCTTTCACCAGCCGGCATTTGTTCGGAAATACGGACTTCCGTTTCCAGGCCAAGGTAAATTTCCGGTTTTTCCAATGTCCTTCTCTGGATTTCCAGGACGATATTTCCGGCCACCAGCGGAACCCCCCTCGTCTACTAAAACATAATTCATGGAAACCTCCGGCCTAGCGAATGTATTGAGCATTGGCAAATCCCTCCTGTAGCTTTCAGGCGTAATCCCATACGTTTCCTTGAAAGCCCGTGTAAAATTCCCGTGACTTGAAAAGCCATAGTCCAGGGCAACGTCAAGAATCCTATGGTTGGTACTTTTCAGGTTTTCAATAACCTTTGCCAAACGGCGTAGCTTCACATATTCCTGAACCGGTTTGTTTACCAGCCTTTTGAATAATCGCTGAAAATAAAAGGGGGACAGGCCGACAGTATTTGCCAGTTCTTCCGTTGAAATTTCTTTTGTCAGATGTTCCTCAATAAAAGTCAGGGATTGTTCGATTGCTTCATATGCGTGCATTGCGGCACCTCCTTAAGTTGATGATCAAATGATATCATTTTATTTTTTGCCGGGCTTTTCACGCAATGCGCTTTTTGATTGGGAAATTTCAATATAATCAGCCTTAATCATACCATACAAATAGTAATCGCAGTATGTGTTTACCATTTTACCTCCACGGATAAGCCCCTCACGCTTGAAGCCTGCCTTTTCCAAAGTTTTATAGGATGCAATATTTTGTATGTGAACATCAGCCCATAAACGCTGTAATTCCGTTTCTTCAAAGCAGAAGATAACTGCTCTCACCAGTGCTTCTGTCATAAGCCGTTTGCCCTGGCAGGCAGGTGAAAGGCGAAATGCCACTTTTGCCATGCGGTCATTTTCAATGAGATATACCCACATATCGCCAATAACTTTATGATCCTGCTTATTGGTAAGGATAACTGTCTGACTGCATATCGTTATAGGATGTTCTTCATAGGTTGCTTCAAAATATTCGTCTGTTGTGCCTAAAGGGTAAAACTTTTCTTCTGTGAGGTATTCAAGGGATATTTCTTTTTGCCGCCGTCTGCTCCTGTCACGCCATGCGTTGATAGCCGCAAAGCGTATGACAGTCTTGCAATAGCCGTTGAACGTATACATGATGTGTTCTCTGTATGCTTCTATGCAAGGCATAAATGATTCCCCCTTTCCCCCACATGGGGTGGTGCATGATTGACAGTTAAATTACTATAATTCAAATGAGAGACAGATAACGACAGGGCAGAGGAACGTCCGTTTTACAAATTTTTATTGTTTTTATTTTTCAGTTGGAACAATAATTTTTGAAATACTTCTGTATCATTTTCTGTCTCAAAGAAAAAACTAATGTCAACACTTTCTACTGCTTTAATCGCTTCTTTTAATACAGATAATCCATTATCTGTATTACAGATTGTATTTGCACGACTGTCAACTTTACTTTGGATTCTTTGCGTTAATCCTTTCTTTTCCAGCAAACGTAATGTTGACGATACTGTCATAGGGTCAATCATCGAGAAATCGGATATTTTCTTTTGCGTAATTTCAATATCACTTTCACTTAATTCAACAATAACAGCAAGTATGACATATTGAGTATGTGTCAAATCAAACTGACGTAAAACTGATTTAACCGCCCTTTGCCAAAGAGTAGATACTTGCCAAAATAACAAACCAATGCTTTCATCGCGCGAATTATATCGTGACTCCTTCATTGTGATACCATAGACAACAATTTATCCATTGCGTTAGGCAAGTTGGCTGTTATTCCTCTGCCCATACCTTCCATTTGCTCGTCTGCCCCTCCACTAATGATAACCGTATGTGTTATAGTGCTTTCTGTTATAACATGACCAAACGATATGGTAATCTCGCCTAAATGAGAACTTGTAGTAAATTCCCTTTCAGTATCAATGCTGTCAATCACAAACGGGAGTGATTGCCCATTTTTCATTGACATAATTCCATTACTACCAGTCGCAAAATTACCATGCAACACTACATTTTCCACATCATTATCCCACTCTTTCCAACGGGAAACATTACTATAAAGTTCCCATAATTTTTTGATGTCAATATTTCCAGACACCATGTTTTCGTACTTGAACATTTTTGATACCTCCAATAATAAGTTTACTTATTATAAGCACACTTATTATAATGGACATGATTAAAAAAGTCAAGATTGATTATTCTAAAACTTGGGAGCCACTAATTTAAAGCTTGAGAGCCACCTGAAATCTGTTCTTATTTTAATGCTTGGGAGCCGCCTATAGATACAAGATATAGTTGTAGTCAA
>CAJSZV010000077.1 GCA_910574345.1 Clostridiaceae bacterium
ATGGGCGGTAAACTGCTGAACTTCCTGAAAAATGTTCAGTTTTGGGGGGTTGTGGGACTGCATGGGGCGTTAAAGGATAAGGCTATCTATAAACGGCGAATGTGGAAGTTTGTGTGAAATTATGTCGGAAATAAATAATGGACAGCAAACTTGAAATGGGCTGGCGGTAAGACACAGATGTTAGGTGATTTGCTGCCTAAAGTACCAGCCTCCTACGGCCGATATATTGAGCCATTTTTGGGTGGTGGAGCAATGTTTTTTGCTTTGCAGCCGGAAAATGCCATTATTGCAGACAGTAATCCTGAGCTGATCAATATGTATCGGGAAGTTGCTGATCATGTGGAGGATGTAATTCAATGCCTTAAACCTGAATCTGTGAAATTGGTTGTTTTATGAAGCCAATCCTACATCTGATTGGCTTACTCTTGATAAATTGTGCAGGAATTAACTTTAAAACTGAAATAAAAAAGCTATAGCTGTTAGTGATAAGCATTTTGTGGGAAAAGGGTTGCACGAACACTGAATGATAGGACGAGAATATGGATCTGAAATTTGCAGAATATCTGCTGGCTCTTCATGATGCCCGCAGCGTCACAAGGGCGGCACAGGGGCTGAACATGTCTCAGGGAGCCTTAAGCAATTTCCTTATGAAGCAGGAAGAAGCTATGGGAATGCAGATCTTTATCAGGCACAAAAACACTCTGATTCCCACGGCCACGGGCAGGCTGTATCTGAATGCCTTAAGGCAGATGGTGTCCTTAAAAGAGTATGCATATCAGAGTATCAGGACCCAGTGCGGGACAAAAGGGGAGGTGATCCGCATTGGCGTGACACCAAGCAGAGGCCTGCAGTGCCTGACCGATGCATACTCAGAGTATGTAAAACATTACCCTGCGGTAAAACTGGATATCCACGAAGAATACGTGTCCCGGTTAAAGGATATGATAACAGAGCAGAAAATAGACATGTTCTTCGGCGCCGTGACAAAAGAAGAGATTGAAACGTCCTGCTGGACCAGCTGTAAGTCCAGAAGGATCCCGGTGGTGGCTGCCGTCCATAAGTTTCTGGCGCCGGGACTGGGCGAGACGCCTGTAAAGGGGCGGTTCGCTGCCGTCCGGTGTTCTGACTTAAAGGAACTGCCCATGATAATCCATGGAGAACGGACAAGTATCCGTCGGCTGCAGGATCAGCTGTTCATGGCGGAGAGATTTTCTCCGGCAGTCATTGCCGAGGGGAATAACAGCAGTATGGTTAAGTCCCTGATTCAAAAGGGATTAGGTGTGGGATTTATACCGGAACACTATATGGACGAAGAGGATATGGCGTCGGTGAAGGCATTTTATATAGAGCCCCGGCTTTCTATTTACCGCTGTATTGCGGTGCCAAAAAACAAGGAGATGACGGAGGCTCAAAGCTGCCTGGCAGATCTGATGTGGGCGCAGGAACTGCGGGGATCCGGCGGGGCGGACAGTTTGGAGGAATGACCATGGAGCTGCAGCAGATTCGGTATATGACAGCCATAGCAGAAGAACAAAATATTACCAGGGCCGCCAACAAGATGTTCATCTCTCAGTCCGCCATGAGTCAGCAGCTGATGAAAGTGGAGAGGGAACTTGGTACGCCTTTGTTTTGGCGGGAAGGCCGGAAGCTTAAACTGACAAAGGCCGGACAGATTTATATCAATGCGGCAAAAGCCATACTCAATGTGGAAGAGGCATTTTATGAAGAAGTAAGGGAACTGGAAGAAAGCTCCCTTCACATAAAAATTGCTGTCTGTACGTGTGTGCCGGAAGCGGTGTTTGATAAACTGCTGGAAGGCGTATTAAAGAAACTGGCCGGCACGGAGCCGGATATTTTTCTGACATGCTGCCAGTCTAAAGAAGAGTGGCAGCAGCTTTTATATAGCGGCAAGGCGGATGTGGTCATCGGCCCCGCAGACGGACAGGAGAATTCCATGCTTCATGTGTGGGAGACAACTGCCGAAGAATTTATATTTGTCCTGCCTCCTGACAGAAAGGAAGAGGTGCCCACTGTCTTTTCGCCTCCGGGCTCCTACAGAAGGCAGAGGGAAAAGGATGCCGCAAAAAAGGCTGGAGTTCGTGCGGAGGAGGCAGGAAGTACGGAAATCTCTGTTCCGGCAGTCATATGCGGCGGACAGATGGGGGCTTTTTTGCATTCATCGGAGATGTCCCGCATAAAGGCGCCCCACAGAAAGATGCCGGGCTTTACAATGGAGTTCTGTGCCTGTTCATTGGAAAACGGAAGGATAAACCATTCATTTTACTTATGATAACAATTGATTCTATGTGTTTGATTTTTGAGGCTTCTTGCTGTATTCTTAACATACAAGAAGCTTCTTTTGTTGTAAAAATATACAAAAATAATAAGTTGGCGTGACCTCTGTTTTGTATGCAGACGGCGCAGAAAGGCGGTGGTGTCTTATGAAATGGAACATGAATTCAAAGGCGTATTTGGAACGGGAGCTCTACATCGGGATATTCAGTATGATGTCAGGCATCTTTTTTCTGTATGCGCCGGACAGGAACCGGGATTTATACCGGGTCTATCCCAAAACCGTATTCTGGGGCCTGATTTTGTCAGGAATGGTTATGGTTTTTCATACTGTTTTCATAAAAGGAGATAATAATATTGGAAAAGCCAGGATTAAAGGATTTGAGCTTCTGCTTATGGCCATTCTCCTTATGAGCCGTCCCCTTATGGGAATCCTGGGGCTGTACACTACTGTGTTTTTGATCAGCGTGCTTGTCAGCCTTTTGATAAAGAAAGATAAAAGTCTGGTCTCGGCAGGAAAAACTCTGGTGTTCAATCTCATTCTGATGGGAATACTTTACGGTGCATTTGCAGTGCTTTTGAAAGTAAACGCGCCTGCAGCTTGGTTGATCTGAAAGATAATATGTAAGGAGAAATTGATAATGAAGAAATGGATATGGACAGTTATGGCAGCGGGTATAGCGTTTACGCTGTGGGCATGCGGCGCCCCTTCTCCCGCTCCCGTGGAAAACAAAAAAAGCGGTCAGGAGGAAAAGGAGACTACGGCGGTATCTGCCGGCAAAGAGGAGATATCAGAATGGCCTTCCGGGAATGTGCAGGTCAGCGTGCCTTACAAAGCCGGCGGCGGAGTAGATAAAATCGCCCGTATGGTATGCGCGGAACTTGAAAAGACCACAGGAAAAAGTTTTGTCATCACCAATAAGCCGGAGGGAAACGGCATTATTGCAGTCAACGAACTGGCATCCCAGGAGCCGGACGGATATAATCTTATGGTGATTTCCAACCGTGACCTGTTTGGCCACATTGTCAATCAAATTGAAGGAGTGCAGTATGATAAGGACAGTTTTACTTATATAGCCACACTTTTGGAAGGGGCGGATTCCCTCCTTGCCCGGAAGGACAGATTTAACGGCTTTGACGACATGATTGCCTATGCAAAGGAAAATCCCGGAAAACTTACCATTGCCACTTCCAATAATACCGGACTTCAGACTCTTACTATGATCTGTGAAAAGCTGGGCATAGAAGTGTCGGGAGTGGCTTACAGCTCAGGCGCTGATGCATTTGCCGATCTTTTAGGTGGTCATGTTGACGGGGCCATGGTTGCGCTGTCCTTTTATGCCCAGGGAAAAGAAAACGGGATTATACCTGTACTCACTATGACCACAGAAAAATTCCCGGTGGATGATCTTGATGTGCCCTGTGTGGCGGATTATGATGCGGCGGAGGCGGCAAGCCCTATGCTCAGGTTCTTAATGGGACCAGCAGGAATGGAGCCGGAGCTGGTTGAAGCCATTGTGGCCAGACTCGATCAGATATATGCGGAGGACGGAACTTTGTGCGGAAATATCAAGGAACAATATGACAGCCCTAATTACAAGACAGGAGAAGAGCTCTCCGATTTTGTGAATGAGAATTTCCGGCTGAGGCAGGAACAGGCGGCTCAGTAGGAAGGGCGATTGACAGGAAAGGAGAATTCCTTTGAGCGGAATGATCAATATTATAACCAGTGCTTTTACTCCAGTATCTCTGCTGACGGCTTTTGGGGCCACGCTGATCGGGATTATCCTTGGGTCCATACCGGGACTTAACGGAGGAATCGGTATCGCCGTGATGATGCCCTTTACCTATGGAATGCCTCCTATGCTGGGACTTCTGTTTCTTGGCGGAATCTATATGGGTTCAGGCTACGGAGGTGCAATCACTGCGGTGCTGATTAATTGTCCGGGAACATCCAATGCTGCCTGCACCGCTATGGAGGGATACCCTCTTGCAAAGCAGGGGAGAGGAAAGTCCAGCTAAGAAATGTCAATAGGTAAAATGAAAAATGTTTAAAAAGTTTTTTTCAAGCAGTTGATGTAAAAAAGGGTAACTTTAATAAGCCCACCCCTATGGAAATTTTCAAAATT
>CAJSZV010000078.1 GCA_910574345.1 Clostridiaceae bacterium
TCGAACTTACGTTCTTATCAGGCCGTAGGTCTATTAAGGTTACCCTTTTTTACCCTTTTCCAGAAAAATCTTTTTCATTTTCCTCTTGACATATTACCAAATTGCTTTCCGTTTTCTATTACTTCGGCAGAGTATTGTTCCTGCTAAAGTAATAACATCTACGGAATTCAAGTGGTTTTCTGCTGTCAAACCTGCCTGCGGAAACGGCAGACCGCCGCATATGGTGGTAAGTCATCTGCGGCGGTTAGCTTTTGTATGCCCTTTATCTCAGCAGCGCCATACTTCCCGTCAATTTGTTTACCTTCTTTTTCGCCCCGCAGATAGCAACCCCATAATAATTTAAATCCGTTTCTGGAACATCCTTCATCTTTTCAATAAACTCATCATAGGTCTTGCAGCCCTGTGCAAGGTCTGAAAAATCCACCACCGTCAAGTCCGAAAATTCCGGTTCATACAGCTTTTCACGGATAGACTTGATTACCTCCACATTGCCCTTTAAGATTGGCACCGGAAATTCAATAATCCCCAAATGCCCGTTTCCCGTCCTGTCATACACATCCGCACCTACAACCTCCGGCATCTGCTTCCCCAGCGTGATGCCCATGATCGCCGCCGTGTTCGCTATGATGCCAAGTGGCAGGTTCTCATCAATCACCATGACGCATTTTTCATTCTGTAAATCCATCTTTCAATCCTCCTGTTCTTTGGAGGATTTCTCCTCCTGTTTTTTCTGATAGCAGCGGTAAAGATAGGCCCTATAAAAGCCCAACCGCCCATATTGCTCCGGCAGTTCTCCCCTCCCTGGAATATCTGCCAGTATCCTTACGATTCCATTTGCCACTGCAAACCACAGGATGTCCTCCATGCTTATATCCGGCAGGTTTCCGTCCAACAGGAATAAAAGCCCCTGGCGCTTTATCCCGATGACCGTCTCTCCCGCCATGACATATTCCATCCCGCCATTCCCATTTTTTAGGAGCAGCCCGTCCGGCATTTTTCCTTTCACGCACAGTTCCCCGGCATCCCCTGTTAAATTCCATTCACCGACCACGCCGCATTTTTCCAGCCCATATCCACTGTCCGTAAGGATGGAACTCAAGTAGTAATTGGTATGCTCCACGATGCGGAACGCGCACCCTGCCCCACATTGGCGGCTGACCTCCTCGCACCTGCGGATATTCTCCGGGATATCCCCATCCGAAAATCTGTAATACAGCGGATAGACCAAAAGCTGTCGTTCCATTCTTTTCATCACCCACCCCCGGCAAACTAAGGTTTCCCTGTCGGGGAACAGGCTGATGATCTGCTCCTCCGTCCTTATCGCAGGCTCATTCACTGTTCCCACTCCCCTTCCCGTTATATTCAGAAAGGAAAAGCCCCGCAACCGCCAGAACCGTCCCCATAATGGAAACCCACGTCACCGGCTCCTTCAGCACCAGCACGGAAGTCACCACCGTTATGACGGGAACCATGTAAATATAGACACTGGTCTTGACCGCACCAAGCACTTTTACCGCAAGGTTCCATGTGACAAAGCAGAGTGCGGACGCCCCCAGCCCAAGATACAGAATATTCAGCAGATGCGTCACATCTGCAAACCGTTCCAGCCCGATTTCAAAATCGAAAAGGAACAATGCCGGAACCATGAACAGAATGCCGTAAAAGAATGTCCTCCGCGTGGTGAGTATGACCGGGTAGCCGAAGCTGCTGATCTTCCTTGTCAGTATGGAATAGCACGCCCATACAAAAGCCGCAAGGACTGCCAGCAAATCCCCCATCGGGTTTAATTCCATTCGGGAGCCGTTAAAGCTGATCAGCGCAACACCCGCCATTGCCACCACAAAGCCTATAAAAAAATTTGCCCGCAGCTTCCCTTCTGATTTCAGGAACAGGCATGACAGGATCGCCGTGAAAAAAGGTGCAACCGAAATGATGACTCCCACGTTAGACGCCATCGTATATGTAAGCGCGATATTCTCCAGCAGGTAATATAAACATATCCCGCACAGTCCTGCCAGTACAAAAGCCAATTCCTGCCTGCGCCCCATGCCCTTCATACGGTGCGGGCAAACCAAAAATAATGCCGCATATCCCATGACAAAGCGGAAAAACAGTATTTCCACCGGCATAAAATCCGTAAGCAGGACTTTGGTGGATATGAATGTCGTCCCCCATATGATGATGGTGAACAACGCCGCCAGACACCCGATAAAGCGGGGCGCGCTGTGCCCGGCTGATTTCCTATTCCCCATGCTGTCCACCGTCCCCGTCTTTTTCCGAGAATATCTCACGGTAAGTACCCGGCGCAAGCCCTATGAACTGATTGAAATAATTTGTAAAATGGCTCTGGTCGGAAAATCCTGTCCTTATGGCAGCCTCCACGGGCGGCACACCTTCCGATAACAGCTTTTTTGCCTCATTGATGCGGACTGTTTCAAGGTATCGGTACGGCGTGACTCCTTTTTCTTTCGTAAAGGCCCGCAGCAGCGTTGATTTGCTGAGCCCGGCGTGGTGGCAGATCTGGTCTAAATAAATGCGCTCCGTAAAATGCGCTGTCATATATTCACAGGCTTTTTCAATCTCCTGCCTGCACTCCGGGATGCAGCGGTGGGAGGGCTTCCCGTAATTCTGGATGAGGTACGAAAGCAGGAACAGCAGAGTCTCCTCTTTCTTAAACTCCCCCGTCCCTTTCATGACCATCTCATGCAGCGGGCGCAGGTGGCAAGCTACCTCCTCATCGCAGATAACATTTCTTGAAAATCCCGGAAGCTCCCGTTTCCCCGTGACCTCCTCCGCCAGATTGAGCATAACCTCCTTTGAAATGTTGAAGCCCCGGTAATCAAACGTCCCTTCATCACTCTGTACGCAGGCATGGCTGTCACCCGGATTGAAAAGCACGATGCTGCCTTCTTCTATGGCATACTCCCTGTCACGGCAGGAAAGCACCCGCTCCCCTTTCTCCACAAACCCAATGACATAATGCTCATGGAAATGGCTTGGAAACGGCTGCACGATTCCCTCAAAGCGATATGCCTCCATCCTCAATTCATCATCATATACCACTGTCCTTATTTCTTTCTTCATGTGGATTACCTCCGAATTTTTGAATTTTGTCAAAAGCCATTTTACCTCTTATTTTTTTCTGCGTCTTGTAAAATATCTTCATTTTTCAGATTTATCGGTTCTATTTCCTGCGGAAATTATCTGATATTTTCAAGCGATTTCTGCAAAAATTAACCGCCACATATGGCGGTTTGCCATAGCGACGGTCTCCTTTAATACAGTTACTGCATTCTTTATAATTACCTATTTTTCACATACGCTGCTGATTATGTGATGAATTTCCTGCATAGGGAAACAACGGGGCAGCCAGCCGGAAACCAAAATTCCCTCTGTCTACCAGCCCCACCACTTTTTCACTGTCATACAGTTCAAGCAGGAATCCGGCCATCTGCCTGCTTGTGTGATATGTTCCGAAAGATTTATCATAGTCGTATTCACTGACATTGTTTGCCACCATGCCGAACTCTGTCTTGGTCGCCGCAGGCGCCAGCACCTTTGCTTTCATTTTCGCCCCTGCCTCTTTCAGTTCCCATGCCAGTCCCTCCGTAAACGTGCTGACATAAAACTTCGCCGCACAGTATGTCACAGCCGTAGGCACAATGGTATAGCCTCCGCATGAAGACACGTTGATAAGCTGCGTTCCCTCTGCATCCTTATAGTCACGGACAAACAGGGAGGACAGTATCGTCAACGCCTCTATATTCAGATGCAGCATTGCCCCAATTTTTTTCAAGTCCTGATCTGCCACTCTGCCATAATTTCCAAAACCTGCATTATTCACCCACGTCTCTATCCCATAATCTTTCAGTCCCTCATATAACAGGTACGCATTTTCCGGAACGGATAAATCTGTACTTCGGATAACAACATCCAAATCCGGATGTTCCTCCAATATCTCCTTTTTCAGCATCTCCAGGTTATCCCTGCGCCTTGCTGCTATGACCAGATTTTTTTCCCGCCCTGCAAATGCCTTTGCCGTTTCATAGCCAATACCGGAGCTTGCCCCGGTGATGACCGTATATTTTCCTTTTTCCTGAACCATTTGATAATCCTCCTTCGATTTGATATAATCCCGTCTTTGACAGTTTACAAGACAGAGAAACGCTGTATAGCCCTTATTTTATAGGCTGTACAGCGTATTTTCCTCTCGTTTTACTCTTTGGTAATTTATT
>CAJSZV010000079.1 GCA_910574345.1 Clostridiaceae bacterium
CAATATATAGTGGTGGCTCTCAAGCTTTTAAATACACTGGATTCGGGTGGCTCTCAAGCTTTAAATTAGTGGCTCCCAAGCTTTAGAATAATCACAAACCGGGCAGGAGATTTTTTTCGCCCGCCCTCCACGGATAACTCTGAATTTTGCCAACTCCAAAAGCCGATTTCCTCTTTTCACGGCATAATACTGACGATTTTCAAAAATGCCAAAAATGGGCGCAAAAAAACAGGAAACCTTTTTGTGATTTCCTGTTTCGGTGTGCCGCTTGCGTATGTACGGCGGTTATTCAGTTTTAGATCGGCTGTTCATCAAAGCGGAACTTGAACAGGGCAGCGACAAGGCGTGACTTTATGCTGTCCTCTGTGTCCGGGTTGACGTGTCCGTTTTCAATGGCGGCATAGTGGATTCTCCGGCTGTAATACTGCAAAACCTCGTCCACCGCTTCCGGCTCGCCCTCTGTCGCCCGCACAATCGTTTCATAAGGGATAAGTTTCTGATTCCCCATGTGAAAGCACCTCCATTTCTTTCCGCAGGAGCTTCAACGTCCTGTGGATTTGATACCCGGTTGTACTCCGGCAGCGTCCGTACATTTCCCCGATTTCCCACTGTCTGTAATGCCCGAAAAAATAAAGGAAAATAATTTCCCGGTTCTTTTCCGGCAGGGAGAGCAGGGCGGCGGCAAGTTTCCCATTGGTGAGAATGATTGTCTGACCGCATATCGTGATAGGGTATTCTTCATAAGGTGCTGTGAAATATTCGTCTGTCGTACCTAAAGGGTAGAACTTTTCTTCTGTGAGGTATTCAAGGGATATTTCTCTTTTGTGCCGTCTTTGCTGGTCGCGCCATGCGGTGATAGCCGCATTACGGATAACGACTTTGCAAAAGCCGTGGAACGTGTACATGATGTGTTCTTTGTATGTTTCTATACAAGCCATAGGAAATTCCCCCTTTCTTCCACAAAGAGCGTTGTGACTGGTTGATAGTTGCTTTTATAATGTAAGAGGCGGCCTTAGCTGCCTAAAAGCAAAGACAGGCGGGGCTGTCAATAGCGGACATAGCCCGTTCATTTTACTGTGGACTAATTTGACTAATATGTGTTGCATTTTTTTGCTTTCTTAATTCTATTCCCACCAGCACAACAGACAGCACAAACGCTGAAAAATCAGCAGCAGGCCCCGCTAGCAATACTCCCATAATTCCGAAACGAAGCGGGAGCAGCAGGGTAAGCGGAATCAAGAAAAAGGTCTGCCTTGTTAATGCCAACAGAGCACCTTTTAACGCTTTTCCTATTGCGGTAAAAAAGCTGGAAGAAAGCAACTGCACACCATTTACCAACACCATGAAAAGATAGGTACGCATGAACAAAACAGCAAATTCAAAATACAGCTCGTCCCCGTCTCCGAATAGTGAAATGATAGATTGCGGGAAAAATTGAAATGCGATAAAAGCAATAGTGGAAACAACAAGATTCCACTTTACTGCAAGCATGTAAGCCTCCCGTACCCGATGATATTGCCTTGCTCCATAGTTGAAACCGATAATCGGCTGTGTCCCTTGCGAGATTCCTACAACAATCGCAAGGATTATGGCATTTGTTTTCATAACAATTCCGCAAGCTGCCAAGGGAATATCCGTTCCATATTTTGTTAATGCGCCGTAATAAGTCAACGAATTGTACTGAATGATTTGAATCACGGTAACTGCAATCTGATTTGAGCTGCTGCTTATTCCCATGCTGCAAATTTTCAGGCTTTCTTTAATGTCAAATAAAAACGACTCTTTTTCAAAATGGATTGTTTGGAAACGCCATAGATAACGGAGTGCGAGTATGAAAGAAAAAATTTGCCCAATAACCGTTGCCCAAGCTCCGCCGGCAATTCCCCAATCGCAAACAAAAATAAAAATGGGGTCAAGAATGGTATTGATAATAGCTCCCACAACCATGCAGACCATTGAATACTTTGGTTTTCCGTCTGCTCGAATCAAATTGCTCATACCATTCGTTACAATGAGAAACGGCATTCCAATCAATGTTATGCTGGCATACTGCTTTGCATATGGAAATACATCTGTTGTTGCCCCAAATGCCTTTAGGAGCAAAGACAGAAAAGCTTCACCAACCAGCAAATAAATAATTCCGAAAATCCCCATCAGAACAATACCATTTCCCGCTGCTTTGGCGGCAGCTTTCGGCTCTTTGCGTCCAAGACAGAGGGAAACACGGGAAGCACTGCCAATTCCGACCAGTAGTGCAATGGCAAGGCAGATGGTAGAAAACGGGTAGGCAACATTGGTTGCTGCATTTCCCAAATAACCGACCCCTTGACCAATAAAAATCTGATCCACAATATTGTAGATTGAGCCGACAAGAGACGCCACAATACTGGGAACAGCAAAATTTTTCAACAGCTTTGAAATTTTTTCATAGCCCAGAGGATTTTCAGTCATTGAATTCCTCCCCCTTTCTCTCTATATGGAGTTCCGATGTGATATTTCTGCCCGCCTGTATTAAGAAATCCATAAAAAGGTTCTGCTCGGATTCGCTCATACCCTGCAATAAAAGAGCTTCTGTCTTTTCGCATATCGTCTGTATCTCGTCAATAATAGACAATGCTCTTTCTGTAGGATACAATTTACATGTACGCTTATCCTTATCATTGGGAGAGCGTGTAATCATTCCCTGCTTTTCTAATGTCGCAACCGTCCGTACAATATTGCTTGGATGAACATAGAACATATTCAACAAAGAATCTTGTAGAATACCGGGCGAACGACAGATTTTGATTAAGAACATATATTGACTGTTGTTGATTCCATAGGGGGCAAGCTGTTTGTCCAAATAGATTTTGTAAAATCGGTCTGTTACGGAAAGCCATTTTAATAGTTGCATAGATATATACCTCCAATCAGAATGTATTATACATCAATATGCGTGCGCACGCAAGTATTTTTTCTGCCAACAAATATTTCCAAATTAAGGTATTGAATCCTTATCGTGTTTTTGTAGATAGGTATGAGAGGGATTCCGTAGTAGTCGGCATTGTGGGAATGTGTATAACTGGCTGTTTTATGGAATTGTGGGTAACTCTGTTTGCAGAATGTGGGAAAGCTGCATTTTAGCTTTTCCATGTTCTGTGAATAGAGTTATCCATGATTCCATAGCCTGTTATGCACATTTCCACAATGCTTGTCTTTTGGTCTTTGGTTTGGAATAGTGTGGTGCTGGCGGTCTATCGCTTGTTTTCGGTTGCTTGCTTCTTTACCGTACATGAGCATTGGCACCAGGGTTATCATTTCCATATCCCTCAAGCAGATTGATCACGCCCCATACGCCAACGCCTGCGCCGATTGCTGTTACGACTGTCTTTAATCCGGTTACTGCTGTTGTAAAAAATGCCATTTTGAATACCTCTTTCTTTCCTAAGATTTGATTTTTTGATAAAGAAAGAGCTTTGATATGCAAATCCCCTGCCCTTTGTGGTAAAATAAGGGCAGGGAAATCCTTTGGGAGAACCCTGCGGGCATCCGGTACATTCAGTTTGGCGATTGGCTGTGCCGGGTGTCTTTGTTCTGTCCTGTTCCCAAATACATTCAAAACTCCATTCCACTTCTGGACTTTTTGTCCAAAAGTCCTGTGACTGGTTTACGGGTTCCATATTCAGTTGTCATTCCTGCACTTCTGGACATCATGTCCAGAAGTCGCTACTTAAGTTGTGTCCGGGGAAATATTCTCCTGCCCGCTGACCTCCCCGCAGTCAAAGGCATCGTCCACCTCTGTATTCATGGTGACTTTCATGTGCTGCAAATGCTTCACATAGTCCTCAATATCAAAGGTGTTCTTCTGGTCATAATCGGACAGCTCCTTGTACCTGCCATGCTTCGTTATATCGAATTTATTCGAGAAGAATGGTCTGACGCCTCTAAGCTGCATGATACATTTTCCACCGTCCATGACCGCAATCTCGTCCTGGCTCATCAGCTCTTTCCCGGTCTTTTGGTAATTCAGGCCGTAGGACTGTGACGTACCCCGTGTATCCGAGGTATTATAAAGGTCATGAGGTAAGCGCCTCGTGGACGCTCCCTCCCGAACCGTGCGGGCACCTCTCGATGCACACGGCTCTCCATATGCCATCAACTAACAAAATCAGTCTTTTCCGTGTATCTCAC
>CAJSZV010000080.1 GCA_910574345.1 Clostridiaceae bacterium
TAAGCAATATATTTGGCTGACCACAATATATAGTGGTGGCTCTCAAGCTTTTAAATACACTGGATTCGGGTGGCTCTCAAGCTTTAAATTAGTGGCTCCCAAGCTTTAGAATAATCATGACCGCCAGCTCGTCCACGCTCATCAGATCCTTCCCCAGACGCTGGTAGTTTAGCCCATAGGTGCGCTGCGCCCCACGGGAATCGCTCTCGTTCATGGTGTCAATGGTTTCCTTCCCTAAAAGGCCGGACACCATCTTTAAGCTGCTTTCCTCCTTCCCGCCTAAAAACAGCATGGTAGAGCAGCACCCGGCCACGGTTTCGGCGTTGTCCTTGTACATTCCCTTTAACTGGCTGAAGGTCTGCAACACGATGTGGGCCGAGATGTTCCTTGACCGGATCACCGACACCAAATGCTCCCAGTTGGGAATCTTCTGGTTGGCGAACTCGTCAAACAGGCAGGTCACATGGACGGGGAGCCTGCCGTGGTAAACCTTCAAGGCTCGGTCGCAGAGGACATTAAACATCTGGGAATACATCATGGCCGAGAGGAAGTTAAAGGTCGGGTCAGTGTCCGACACCACCGCAAAGAGGGCGGTCTTTTCGTCCCCCAGCCTCTCAAGCCCCAGTTCATCATAGGCCATCATTTCCCGGACGGCGGCGATGTCAAAGGGGGCAAGCCTGGCCCCGCAGGAAATTAAAATACTTTTTAAAGTCTTGCCGGCGGCCATCTTAAATTTTTTATACTGCCGTACCGCGAAGTGGTTGGGGTCACGCTGCTCCAGCTGCTCAAAGAGAAGGTCAACCGCTGACTTGAAATTCTCATCGTCCTCCCGGCACTCGCAGGCGTTGATCATGTCCAGCAGGGTGTTCATGTTCTTTTCCTCCGCCGGGGCCTCATAGTAAATGTAGGCGATCAGCGCCTGGTAGAGCAGGGCCTCCGCCTTCTGCCAGAAATCATCGCCGCCCTTGGCCTCCCCCTGGGTGTTGGTCATAATTACCGTCACCAGGGTAAGAATATCCGTTTCCCCATGGAGGTAAACGAAGGGGTTGTAGTGCATGGAGCAGGAAAAATCAATGCTGTTTAGGATTTTGATCTGATACCCTCCCCGTACCAGCGCATGGCCCACCTCCTCGACCACTGTACCTTTCGGGTCAGAACAGACGAAAGAGGCATTCATCTGGAGCAGGTTGGGCTTGATGTGGTAGCGGGTCTTGCCGCTGCCGGAGCCGCCGATGACCAGTACATTTAAGTTGACGTTCCTCTTTTCTGGGTCAGCGATCTTGCCCAGGGTCAGACGCTCCGTGTCGGACAGGAGAATGTTCTGGGAAAAGTCCGGGTCAATGAACGGCTCAATATCCTTTGCCGTCCCCCAGCGGGCCGTGCCATACTCGGCTCCACGCCGGAACTTCCTGGCGTTCTTGCCTTTCTGGTAGACAATAAACCACAAAAGAGCGCCACAAAAGGCTCCCACCAGCAGATCAAAAGGGTGGAGGCTTGGAAGCGGGTTCGCAAACGCCGGGCCGATTGTCAGGAAAGCCCCAAAAACCCGATCCAGCACGTCACCGCCGGAAGCCATGCGGTACGCCTGCCCCAGTTTGGTGGCCATTAACCCCATGAAGAGATAGGGGAAAACGGCCTTTAACAGCTTGGCTTTGTTGATCTTTTTGAGTTTCATTATCTGTCCACCTCCTGATGTTTGTTCCGGGAGAGGGACTTGGCCATATCTTTCACCGCCTCCTGCAACTTGACAAGCTGCTTGCGGATAGAGGGCTTTTCCCTGGACTTATCCTTAACCACCTTGCCCGAATACTCCCGGAAGGCCGCTGTCAGAGCGTCAGCGTCCCGGCTCTTGAAAAAGACAAGATACCGGGGAGGTTTGGTGGAGGTGTCCTTCTTCAGAGCGAAATCAATGCCGTATTTCCGTGCCACCTTCTCAAAGGACTTGATATTGCCGTCCGTGATTTCAATGTTGCTGACCCCGGCCCCCTGCCGGACAAGGTGTTTCACGCTCTGTTTGCCCTTATAGATTTTTGGGTTTTTCCGCTGCTTTTCCATTTCCGCAAGGGCCTTCAATAGCGCAGCCTTCAGCACGTTGGCGGTCAGCTTGGTAGTCTTAATACTAAGCGCAACGGATTTATTTTCAACTTCTTCCTGCAATCTGTCACAACTCCTTTCCTTAGCGGCAGGGAACCATTAAGGCTCCACCTCGTTCTCTCCCTGGGAGCGTATCTTCAAAATCCCGTCCAAGGTGGTTGCCGTGATACCCAGCCGCTGGGCAACGGCGATGTCGTTCTTCACCGCCTCGTCCACCTCGTCACCACAGACGATCAGGACGTGGCTCCGGCGCAGAAGCTCACGGGCCATGTCAATGCCGTCCTTATGCTCGGCGGGGACAGAATCCCGAAGGAAATTGGGCAGGTAGAGAACCGGGCAGATCGGGGTAAACCCGGCCTCGTAGACTTTCCGGCAGTAAACACTGGCCTGGTCAGCGACTGTAAACTCGCCGCCCTTCCAGACCGCCGTAATGTAAGCGAATGGTTTTTTCATGAAATACTCCTTTCCCCGGCAGCGCCGGTATGGGCAAGAAAAAAGCAGTTACCCGCCGCCGTAAAGGTCATGGTTGACTAGGGCCGTGTAGTAGCTGCTTATGGTTGTGGGGGCGTTATAGAGGGAGGTGAGCAGGTAGGAACGGATATTGCGTACCTTGGTGGTATTGGACTTTAAGCAGTCCACCACGTATTTGATATGCTCCGAGTTGAGTTTTAACAGGCGGCTTCTTACCACCTCCGCCGGGAAGTCCTGGCCGCTGATCCGCACCATGGGCTTTGTGCCGCATACCGTGTCCACCATGATGTCCAGTATCTCGTCCAAGATTTCAGCGTCATAGCCAAGGCGTTCCCTGGTAATGTCATACTCAATATTTTCCTTAATCAGCCTCCGGTAAGCCCGTATCCTATCCATCGTATCGTCCGTCCCAGGCTCACGGCTTTCCGTCAGCCCTCTGGCCGGATAGATTGATAGGTCAGTATCATTAAATTCAGTTTGATTCTTCTCAGTATTATTAGTGGCCGTTTTCTGGAAGTCTTGACTTCCGGTTTGCGGAACCTTAGACTTCCGTTTTGCGGAAGTCTGGATTTCCGGTGTTTCCGGCTTGCGAATAAAGTTCTTCACGTAGATAATCGTGGGCTTTCCCTGGCCCTGCTTCTTCCGTTCAATCAGCCCGTTCTTATCCAGTTCACCGAAAAGGGAAACCGCCTTCGTGTGTCCACAACATAGATAGTCCAAAGCATCCTCCAGGGTGAAGTAGATAAATACCCGGTTCAAGTCATCCAGCCAGCCGTTGCGGACAGACAGCCCCATGCGGTCAAGCATAAGGCCGTAGAGGATTTTAGCGTCAGAGGATATGCGCCGGTAGCCGGGGTCAGTGAACAGCACTTTCGGTATCCGGTAGAAGGTATATTGTTCCGCCTCATCGCCATAGAAGTAATCCAGCATGGCAGGGTCTGGCATGGCTTCGTTTCACCCCCTTTTCCCAGAAAAAGGCATGAAAAAAAGGACACCACCGTTAGATAGCGTCCTTTATTGTGTAATCTGCTGAAAACCCATGCCTTTATAGTCGTCTGTGACTGATTTTTTTAGTAGTTTCGCTAGTTCGCTTAGAATACTCAGCTTTGCAACAAAGTACATACTAAAATGAGTATTACATTATGGAAAAATTGAGTTGAACAAGTTAATAGAAATTACTGGCCTGTCAGTATGCAGTGGGTCTTTTCCTGCATTATCCGATTGAGTTTGTTTGTGGTGAGTATTTCATAGTAACTCAAACTTCGCACTCGCATAAGTGCCTATGCACCTTGAAAATTCAATAAAAACTGGCAATAAAATAGCATGAAACACTCTGGTTTTGGTATAA
>CAJSZV010000081.1 GCA_910574345.1 Clostridiaceae bacterium
TGGGAAGATGCAGTTCAATCCAAATGACCTGACGGAGTTGAAGCTATAGGGCGGTCAATACTGCCGCCCTTAGCATACCTAATTTTGAAATCGTTACAGATTAATACAATGTTGATTACAAAAAACAGCAGCAGTATTCCTATGACTGATAATATATAGCGGCGAAAGAAGCGGTCAATTGGTTTCATTTTTCCGCCCCCTTAATGTGGAGCCGGTAACATAATCCTTTTACGGTTAAAAGGGAAACAGGTTTTGACGGATTGGCCTCGATCTTTTCCCTTAAGTGGCGTATATGTGTCACAAGAATATTTTCATATCCCTGCCAGAATTCCCCACAGACAGTTTCGCATAGTGAACCTGTGGTTACAATCCTTCCGGAGTTTTCAAATAACTTTTCAAATAGCGTAAATTCTTTTGCAGTCAATGAAAACACTTCATCCCCACGATAAACTTCGGCCTTATCTAAATTAACGGTTGAAGCTTCCAGATATACAATACGTTCCTTTTCAGGATAGGCGCGGTTTAAGATTGCCTGAACACGCAGAAGTAACTCCTTGGGCAAAAAAGGTTTTATAAGATAATCATCAGCTCCGTTTTCAAATCCTAAAAACTTATCATCGGCTTCTCCACGGGCTGTAAGCATGAGAACAGGAATCGTACTCGTTTTTCGTATTTCCTTTAATACAGTGAAACCGTCAATGCCCGGCATCATCACATCAAGAATTACCATATCGGGTTGATTTTCCCGAAATATCGCTAATGCCTCTTTCCCAGAAGAAGCAGTGGTGATTTTGGTGTACCCGGCACGGTAAAAAACCGATTGGAGCATTTTAAGTAGCTCTGATTCATCGTCGACAGCAAGAATGCTTTTATCTTTCATACGGCACCTCCTTTTCTTTGTCCCTTATTATAGCTCAAAAGATGAAAATATCCTATTCATGTTTTGAAATCTCAAGGTAAATTCAAGGTTAACTCAAGATACCCTCAAGGATGCCATGTTACGATCAATGTGAATCAAAAAGGAGGTATAACATCTATGAGTGATTACATTATTGAAACCTGCAGCCTGACAAAAATGTATGGAGAACAGGCCAGCGTATCTGATTTAAGTATCCATGTAAAGAAGGGGCGTATTTATGGTCTGTTGGGACGAAATGGTGCATAGATTTATAGACAACTTTGCCTAAAGATTTGAAACCAACACGCCGCTAATCATTAAACGGCGTTGTTGGACTTTATCAGTTCAAGGTTATGTTGGTTGTTTTCGATAAACTCAACAATCCGCTTGTGTTGGTCGGCAAAGTTAAATTGAATTGTAATCTCGTTGTTGTCGTGGACGTATATAGTATCAATCAATTCTACCAGAAGCCCACGGTCAAGGCTTTTTACATTCTCATGTTTCAAGAATGTTGTCAGATAAGGGTTGTCGCTTCCCACGCCCTTTTATGATAGCTGAATTTCCGTTTGCAGGTTGGCGATTATGCCCTTTACCTGCTCTGCCTGCTGTTCAAACTTGGCTTTCATTCTCACATATTCAGCACGGGTTATGTCCCCGCATTTCCAATCCATATAAAGGTTATCTGTAACGCAGGTAAGTTTTTCAAGCTCCTTTCTGCGGTCTTTCAAAAGCTGCTGTAACCGTTTGGATTGTGTGCAGACGGTAGAAGTGTTGTTGATTTCCTTTACTACCTCTGCCATATCCCTCACAAGGGAGATTTGCGCCTGTACCGCTTTCAATACTGCTTCGTGCAAGACTTCTTCCTTTATGACGTGCCGGGTGCATTTGTCCTTTGACTTAAAGACGTATGTACTGCAAGCATAATATACATAGGTCTTGTTGGGCTTGCGGTTCGTCCGTCTTGTCATGGAGCGTTGGCAGTCCGCACATCTTAGCAAGCCGGAAAAAAGATAAAGCTGTTTCTTGCCCGGTGCTGTGCGGGTGTTCCGTTCCTGTAACCGCTGCGCCTTGTCGAATGTTTCCCGGTCAATGATTGCTTCGTGGGTGTTCTCCACAATGAACCATTCTTCTTTCGGCGGTGCAATCTTCTCATGCACTTTGTAGCTGATTACCCGCTGCTTTCCCTGTACCATGTTCCCGATATACATTTCGTTTTTAAGGATAGTACAGATGGTGGTAATCCCCCACATACCGTCATTCCTGCTTATTCTCGGTGTCTGCAAGTTCAATCCGGCGCTGGGCGAACGCCGACAAAAAGAAAGAGGAACCGCCTGCCCGGAACCGGGATTACAGCGTAGAGGAAGGAGAAACCATATGATTGAGATTACCGCAGAAGTCCGGGCGGCCATTGACCGGGCCGCCGGGGATATGGAGCTTGCCGGGGACGAATACATAGAACCGGCTGACGGGCTTATCCACTGTAAGAAATGCCATGGCAGCCGCCAGACCGTTGTGCCGAGGTTCGGAGACTCCGGCTATTTCATGCCCCGCTGCCTCTGCCCCTGCCAGCAGAAAGCGCAGGAGGAACGGAAAGCCATGGAGGAACAGAGGGAACGCATGGAGCGTATCAAACGCCGGAAGGCACAGGGGCTTCAGGACAGATACCTTTATGATTACACTTTCGCCAATGATAACGGCCAGAATCCCGTCATGGAGAAGGCACACGCCTATGTGGAGCATTGGAAGGAGGCATACCGGGACAATACCGGCCTTCTGCTCTTTGGTGACGTGGGAACCGGGAAATCCTTTTTTGCCGGCTGTATCGCCAATGCCCTGCTTGACCGTGACGTGCCGGTTCTGATGACAAATTTCCCGTCTATCCTGAACCGGCTGACCGGCGTGTTTGCCGAGGACAGGGCGGCCTTTATCGCCAGCCTGGACGATTATAGCCTGCTTGTCATTGACGATCTAGGCGTGGAGAGGAATAGCGAGTATGCCATGGAGCAGATGTTTACCGTCATTGACAGCCGGTATCGGAGCAAGAAGCCGCTGATTGTCACAACAAACCTGAAACTGGAAGAAATCAAGAACCCGCCTGACCTTGCCCACGCAAGGATTTATGACCGCATACTGGAACGGTGTGCGCCGGTTCTCTTTTCCGAAAAGAATTTCCGGGAGGAAGGAGCCAGAGCGACCAAAGCGACGGCGAAGGAGATTGTGAGGAAGGGATAACATAAACTGATTGCATGAAAAGGAGCATTTATGAGTAACGAGAAAATCACAGAGGACACTACTACAGCATTGCTGAAATAACAATGAATAAATATTGCTTTTTTATTGTAGTTGGTGCATAATAATTCTATCACTAAAGAATGGATGGATTACTATGC
>CAJSZV010000082.1 GCA_910574345.1 Clostridiaceae bacterium
ATGAGGTAAGCGCCTCGTGGACGCTCCCTCCCGAACCGTGCGGGCACCTCTCGATGCACACGGCTCTCCATATGCCATCAACTAACAAAATCAGTCTTTTCCGTGTATCTCACGGTGGCACGCCGGGCATACTGCCAGCGTTTTCCTATGGTTCTTTAACATAACTTTTTCCCACTCATATTTACCGCTAAGGCTTTTCAGCCGTTTCACCTGATGAATCTCCACGTCATTTGTGTACTGTCCGCAGAGTTCACAGGTTTTGGAGCGCAGTTTTGCCGCTATGCGGTTCGGTTTATCATACCGCTTATAGGCGGGCAGGATATCTGCCTGCGGCACATTAGGCTTGTCCTTGCGGATAAAAGGCCCTCTGTAAAATACGCTCTCCTTCATACCGCCTTTTGTCTTATAAATGACTGTAAACCGTCCATTTCTGAAATATCTCTTTTTGATTTTTCTGGTCTTTGTGCGGTATTTATTTGCGAATGTTTTCAACATACTATAATGCATTAAACTCGCATACTTGCTCATTGCGCATACATTACATGCCAGTGAGTAATAGTTGTACAAACCTCTGATTTCAGAGTTGTACTTTGACAGGATTTCGATATCCTTACGGTTAATGAGCTGTGGTCTGTGAATGGCTTTCCAATGCTCTTTTTGTGTAACTTTGTCCTTCTTGATACGGATTGCGCCATACTCCAACAGTTTTGATTCCCATTTTTCATGCGGCATGTATAACTTTACTGCGCCGCTGTACCCCTTCACTTTCCTGCCTTGGCGTTTTGTGATTTCCCGGCTCTTTGAAATAGAGATATCATAGCCGAGGAATCTCGCCCGGTCAGTAGCATAGGTGATTTTGGTTTTCTCCACTGACAGCGTAAGGTTTAATTTTTCTTTGAGGAATACAGCAAGGTCTGCTTTTAATTCTTCCGCATCCCTTTTGCTCCCGATAATGCTTATGATAAAGTCATCCGCATAACGGACGTATTGCAGGTTTTTATAGGTTTCATCCCTGAACTGCTTAGACGGGATTTCCCTCTGTTTCTCCCGCAGTCTGCGTAATTCCCCGGCACGTTCTTTCTTTTCGGCTTCGGTAAGCGTATCCCATACTTCCCTGTTCTGGCGCATGAACTTCTGCACTTCACGGTTCCGTCTGGCGTATTCCGGGTTCACTTTACGGTTTACCCGGTTCCCTTTTATAAAGCCTTCTTTGTATTCCTCCACATACATATCCAATTCATGCAGGTAAATATTTGCCAATATGGGACTGATACCGGAACCCTGCGGAGTGCCGCAGTAAGTCCTGTTGTACTGCCATTGTTCCATATATCCGGCTTTCAGAAATTTCCACATCAATGAGATAAAAGCTTCGTCATCAATGCGCCTGCGCAGAATATCAATGATAACATGGTGGTCGAAGCTGTCAAAACATGCCTGAATGTCACCTTCCACAAACCAGTTTGCCCCCGCAAATGTCCGCTGTATCTGTTCGAGGGCTGTATGGCAGCTCCTTTTCGGGCGGAATCCGTGGGAATAGTCGGAGAAGGTTGGCTCATAAATGCTTTCCAATATCATTCGGACTACTTCCTGCACCAGCTTGTCATCCCCGGAAGGAATCCCAAGCGGACGCTTCTTACTGCTGTTTTTCTTTGCAATATATGTACGCCGTGCAGGTTTT
The DNA here is from genome assembly GCA_910574345.1 of Clostridiaceae bacterium. Classification (GTDB taxonomy): domain Bacteria; phylum Bacillota; class Clostridia; order Lachnospirales; family Lachnospiraceae; genus UBA3402. The sequence goes on from CAJSZV010000082.1 coordinate 1,679, forward strand.
GGGCGGTAAGAACGGTCTTTTAATGCGCTGATGATACGCTCTATTCTCGGACTGCTCATTCCGTCCAGTGTTTCACCATCCACACCCGGCGTCATGCTTCCCTCATTGGCGTAGATATTTCTATATGCCAAAAGGTAAAACTCCGGGTTGTACAGGTTCCGGTAGAGCCTTTGGAACCTATACGATAAATCTTTAGACTGTTTGTTTAGGCTATTCAATACATCAGTTGGATTTCTCATGATGCCTCACGCACCTTCCTTTCTTTCTCTGTATTAAAAGCATACTGCTCCCCTTCGTCATGTGGGCGGCTCTCCCGCTTCCGTTTTTACGGCTATCCCTGTAAATCCAGAGTCCACGGGCTACTATGGGAGCTGTGTAACCATGCCCGCATATGGGCGGGTTTAGGTCATCCCCGGTAGCGTATGCCATACTTAGCGTTCCGTGTTGTCGGTAATCTTTGTAGATATGTGGCGTTCGCCGTTCAACCTAATCTAAGGCTTGCCCTGCTTTGGATATCGCACGTCTGCCGACGATTGAGCGACAGACGCCAAAGCACCGTGCGTTTCATCTTCTTTCGCACGTAGGCCAGATACTCCCAGGCTCCGGCTACCAATCAAGCAGTTTAGCTTTCATCCTCATACACGGATTTTCATCCCCACATAAAACAGCGGTTAGAAGATTGCGCCGTTTTATGCCAGTTATAGCGTTAATAGTGGCGGCTATAACAACGACATGCTACACTCCCCAGAGGGTTTCCCCTCACGGATAAGTCGTGGAATGATAGACTATAAATTTTCACCGTCCTTTCTTTGATATCTTTGTCTACCGCTTGCTAAAGGCGGTTTATGGCATACACCCTAACGGGCGCACTATCGTTTCCTTACCCAAAATTTCCGCCATCTCTTTTAAGGTGGTCTTTTCCTTCCCTCCGAGGAATAAGGTGGTATCACAATTCCCTTCAATGGTGTCGGCGTTATCCTTATAAATCGCTTTGAGCTGCGACTTCGACTGCAAGATAATGGAAGCTGATATTTCCCGGCTCCGGATTGTGGCAATCAACTTCTCAAACTTTGGTATCTGCCCGATGTTTGCAAACTCATCGAGTAAGCAGCGCACATGGACGGGCAGCCTGCCATGATACACATCATCCGCCCTGTCACAGAGCAGATTGAAAAGCTGCGTGTACATGATTGACACGATGAAATTGTAGGGTAGGAAAGTGCCGCCTTGCCGTATTTCTAGGGTAGGTCTGCACAGTCCCCCCTCAGAACCGTGCTTACAACTCTCGCTGTACACGGCTCCGTCTT
>CAJSZV010000083.1 GCA_910574345.1 Clostridiaceae bacterium
TTTGTGCGCCCAGATAGGGCATTTTGCATTGCAGATTATTGGTACTGTTCCGTATGATAACGCGGGAGGTCGCCTGCCTGACCGAAAGGCGAAAGCTGACACGGGAACACAGCACGGCAGGGAAGCGGTAAGTTGCCCAAAGGCAATCGGGCACGACTGAACCGCAAGACCAAGTGGATATAAGGTTTAAGTTGGATTTACTGAATGTGAGTTTCAAGTTTCTGTTGCGTCCAGACGGAGGAAAGTGCCTGTAACCTCTGACGTGTGGCGTTTGCTACTTGAACGTTAGTAAACGGTTATCACAATCACACGTGACAAGCAGGAGAACCTGTATTAACGAAACGAAAGCAGAGCCGACAATCCACATTTACCAAGGCAGAGTGCTAACTGGGGATACCCTAAACAGGAATGCCATGAACTGGCTATGGCGCAGAGCCTGAATATCCTGCATGGGTACGGAACGCCCATAGTAGTCCGAGAACCCTGAACTGACAGGGATAGCCGTAAAACCGGAAGCGGTAACGCCGCTCACATGGCGAAGGGGCGTAGTCAATGCGTACTAAAATCAAAAATTGATTAGGGAGGAAAACCTCATAATGAAACCAACAATGGAGATTTTAGCAAGAATCAATAAGAACTCAAACCGTAACAAAGAAGAAGTATTCACCAAGTTATACCGTTACCTGTTGCGTCCTGACATCTATTATGAAGCGTACAGGAATCTGTATGCCAATAATGGAGCGGCAACAAAAGGGGTAAACCATGACACAGCAGATGGTTTCAGCGAAACAAAAATCGCAAAAATCATAAAATCGCTGGCAGATGAAACCTATCAGCCTAAGCCGGTGCGCCGAACTTACATTGAAAAATCAAACAGTAAAAAGAAGCGGCCGCTTGGGATACCCACATTCACAGACAAGCTGGTACAGGAAGCCCTTAGAATGGTACTGCAAGCCGTATATGAACCTGTTTTTCTAAACTGCTCACACGGATTCAGACCAAACAGAAGCTGCCATACTGCCCTGACTGAATTAAAAAAAGAATTTACCGGGGCAAGGTGGTTCGTTGAGGGTGACATTAAAGGCTGTTTTGATAACATTAACCACACTGTATTAGCAAGCCTGATTAACAGTAAAATCAAGGACACACGGCTGATTAAGCTGATACACAAGTTTATGAAAGCGGGATATATGGAAGATTGGCGCTACTATGGTACATACAGCGGAACTCCACAGGGCGGGATTATCTCACCGATACTCGCCAATATTTATCTTCATGAGCTGGATAAATTTGTGATGAAGCTAAAAGCTGATTTCGATGTTTATGAAGAAAAAAACTACACGCCGGAATACCGGGCATTGTTAAGCAAACAGACGGTAGCCCGAAGGCACGTCAACGAATCAAGCGGTGAGGAACGGCAGAACTGGATTAATGAATACAAACGTATCCATAAACTGGTACTGAAAACTCCTGCTAAATCGCAGACCGATAAGAAAATCAAATATATACGGTATGCGGACGATTTTTTAGTCGGTGTGAATGGAAGCCGTGAAGACTGTGTGGAAATCAAGCGAAAACTTGCCGAGTTTATCGGACAGGCACTGAAAATGGAATTAAGTGATGAAAAGACGCTTATTACCCACAGCAATAATTATGCACGCTTCCTTGGCTATGACATTCGTGTAAGGCGTGACGCAAAAGTAAAGCGTGTCGGCAAAATGAAACACGCTAAACGAACAATGAGCAACAAAGTTGAACTTGTGGTTCCTCTTTCGGATAAAATCCACAAATTTATCTTTTCAAAAGGCATCGCAATACAGGAACTTAATGGAAATTTACGTCCAGTCCACCGGGCGGAACTATTGCATCTTTCAGACCTTGAAATAGTGTCAAGCTATAACAGCGAGTTGAGGGGGATATGCAATTACTACAGTCTGGCGAGCAATTTCAACAGATTATGCTATCTGGCATACCTGATGGAATATAGCTGCTTGCGAACCCTTGCCAATAAGCATAGAAGTTCTGTACCTAAAATGATAAGAAAGTTTAAGGACGGCAAAGGCGAATGGGGTATCCCATATGAAACAAAGCAGGGGCTGAAAAGATGTTATTTTGCCAAATATGCTGACAGTAAAAACGTGAAGAACCCTACCGATAGAATCACCTATGCAACGCAGATATACAGAATGTCGGTAAATACGTTTGAAAAGCGACTAAAGGCACACACTTGTGAATTGTGTGGCACAACCGAAAGTGACTGCTATGAGGTTCATCACATCAACAAACTCAAAAATCTGAAAGGAAAAGAGGATTGGGAGCGTGCGATGATAGCCAAACGGCGAAAAACTCTTGTAGTATGCAAACAGTGCCATATCAAGATTCACAACCAATGAGTTTTTTATTGACCAAGCAAAGACGGAGCCGTGTACAGCGAGAGTTGTAAGCACGGTTCTGAGGGGGGACTGTGCAGACCTACCCTAGAAATACGGCAAGGCGGCACTTTCCTACCCTACAACTTTGTCGTGAGTATTCTCTACACACAGCTATTCAACCTCTTGTGCGACAAAGCAGATGATGAATACGGCGGGCGGCTTCCCGTCCATGTACGGTGCTTACTTGATGAATTTGCGAATATCGGGCAAATCCCCAAATTTGAGAAACTAATCGCAACCATACGGAGCCGGGAAATCTCCGCGTCAATCATCTTGCAGAGCCAGTCACAGCTAAAGGCAATCTACAAGGACAACGCCGATACCATAGTCGGCAACTGCGACACCACGCTTTTCTTGGGCGGCAAGGAAAAAACCACGCTCAAAGAAATATCGGAGATTTTAGGCAAGGAAACGATAGTGCGCCCGTTAGGGTGTATGCCATAAACCGCCTTTAGCAAGCGGTAGACAAAGATATCAAAGAAAGGACGGTGAAAATTTATAGTCTATCATTCCACGACTTATCCGTGA
>CAJSZV010000084.1 GCA_910574345.1 Clostridiaceae bacterium
GGTACCTTCTGGTTTTAATGGGAGAGACGGGTCATTGGGACAGAAGGGGATGCCGTCCTGATTTACGGAATAATCCTTATTTTCCAGTCCTGCCCGTTAATTCAGAGGGATGTAAGCCTTTTGGAAATGCCTGCCGCTGCCGTTCGAATCGGTGCCAAAGGTACTGCCGGAAAGAAGCTGCTTATAAAGTCCGGCGGAGTCAAAGGCAGCATCGCCTAAAAAGGTATGGGGATTGAGAAGAGGATGTGCGGCAAAAAGGTCCTGTAAAGAGGGGATGAGCAGTCTTGCGTCATGAACCGATTTATCCTCATCCGGGGAATCGGATTTCTTTTCAAGGATGATTTCCGGATGATGATCAAAGAAATCCTTATTATAGAAGCTGATATGCCGTACAATGCCCAGGCCGTTGGTGACGATGCCGAATTTATAGGCATAGCAGAAATGGCCGTCAATGTAGAGCTGTTTAATGTCAGAGTTGGCGGCGAATTGTTACTGACATCTCAATTTTACCACAAACCTGTGAGGAGTTGTTCTATTTTATCAAAGAAAAAAGCCTGATTTTATGCGAGTTGTGGCGTTTTGCAAACGCCTATATTAGGAAAAAGAAAGTGAGGTGGGTAGTATGAAACAATTACTTTGGGCTGAACGCCGAAAACTTCGTCATTCTAAAATCGTTTGGATTGCTGTCTTTGCAGTGGTTATGATTGCTGTTATCGTCTTTGCAGAGGGGCAGTTTGTATTTAAGGGTTCACGATATATAGATGGGGCTGGCTGGTTTATGACTGCCGCACAGTCTTTGGCAACCTTTTTTGTGCTTCCGGCTGTCATTGCATTGTTAGGCAGCTATATGATTTGCCGGGAGGAACAGGAAGATACTCTGAAATCACTGCGGCTTGTGCCAGTAGATGAAGCGAAACTGACTGTTGTTAAAATGATCGTTGCAATGGTTTTCAGTATTTTGATGTATCTTCTGCTGTTTGTAATTACTTTTGCGGTTGAAGCTATAATGCATTTCGGAACATTATCTATTCAGACAGTATGGGGCTTCCTTTTTACCTATTTTGTAAATGGCATTGGCGTATTTCTTGCTATTTCACCGATTGTGGCATTAGTAGCCCGTATAAAAAAAGGGTATTGGCTTGCTTTGGTATTTACTGAAATCTATTCCTTTGCCGGTCTGTTTGCAAGTATGTCTGAAACTCTGAAAACTGTTTACCCGATTACTGCGGTGTTCCAGCTTTCAGGATATTATGAAGCAACGATCGGAAACAAAGCAGCCAGCTTAGTTATTCTGATAGTTTGTATGGCTCTTGCAGTTTTAAATGTGCTGTTGTAAGAGAGACAGGAACTGTGGTTTGTCGGATTCATAAATTTCCTGGCAATCTGAAAAAATATCTGCCAAAGAAAGCTGATTGTATGGTATCATAGAGGTACAACTCCTTTCAGGTGGGTATGGTGAATTGTTACTGGACATCTCAATTTTACCACAAACCTGTGAGGAGTTGTTCTATTTTATCAAAGAAAAAAGCCTGATTTTATGCGAGCTGTGGCGTTTTGCAAACGCCTAATATAACATTAAAAAAGAGATTGCATAACGATAAAGTAATTGTGAAAAAAGGAATAACCCAAATACGAATCCTCTTTTCCTTTGGAATAGAATGGAGTATTGGAGAGGTACGGTATAAGAAAGAAGCAGTGTAAATGGGGAAGATTATTATTTTATCATTTAATGATAACGAAGAAGATGCTTACGAAAGAATAATAGACAATATACATGGTGTCTTTCATTATGATTGTTCTGATATACCGGAAAAAGCAGCATCGTTTCATATAGGAGCATTAGAAATTGATGCGGATAAAAAGAATGTGACGGTAAATAACATTGAAATTGGACTTACTCATATTGAGTTTGAGATTTTATATTTATTAGCTAATAGCCCGAGAAGAATATACAGCAAAGAGCAGATTTATGATATTGTCTGGCAGGAGCCGTATTCCGGCGATTACAACATTGTCATGAGCCATATTCACCATATCAGGAAAAAGATAGAGGACAATCCGGGCAAGCCGCTTTACATACAGACCGTATGGGGCATCAGCTATCGGTTCAACAAAAATTTAAGCAGCAGTCTGTGATGTGAAAACAGATTGCCGCTTATTTTTTGTCCTGTACGCCTAAGAGGTATTCGCAGGATACATGGAAGAACTCTGCCAGAGCTACCAATTCATAATCCGGGACGAATCTTGTCCCTTTTTCAATCCGCAAAACGGTCAGGTCGCTAAACTCATATCCGGCAAGCTGGAGCTGCTCGGCAAGGGCTTTCTGTGACAGTCCAGAAGTCAGCACAGGAAGAAAAGACTTCCGAAAGAGCGGAAACAGGCGAAAGAGCCGCCAATGCACCGATACCGTACCCGGTAGAAAACGCAAGGCATGATTACACAATGGGCAGTGGAGGATTGTGGTGCGGCGGCAATGGCTGACAAGCCTGCGCAGAGGGCATCGTTAAAAGAAAAGTTGGCAGCATACAAAGCGCAAGTGTCCGGGGCAGACCGGGCAGATACTGATAAAGCGAAGAGGAAGGAGGAAACGCTGTAACAATCATAAAACTAATCAAATTTCAATTATTGTCCGGGATGGCAATTATAAAGTTCCGATTGATTTAGCCGGGATTTCGGGGTATAATGGCATCAAGGTCATATACCTTTTGGGAATGGCTTTTGCGTTTCCACCATACAAAAAGTCCAGCTAAGAAATGTCAATAGGTAAAATGAAAAATGTTTAAAAAGTTTTTTTCAAGCAGTTGATGTAAAAAAGGGTAACTTTAATAAGCCCACCCCTATGGAAATTT
>CAJSZV010000085.1 GCA_910574345.1 Clostridiaceae bacterium
AATAGCGATAGGTAATCCTTTGATGTTATCTCCGGATTTTCCCCCGCCCTAAACCGGGCATGAACCTTTCAGCTCACCCGGCTTGCCATCAGGAACAGATTTTATTTCATCTCAATAACTCTCAACGTAGACAAGGCTTCTTAACTTATTAAGTTTTTCTTTCTGCTTTTGGTCAAGGTTGAGGATTTCCATGTACTTTCTGATAGTGTCAGGGTTTGTGGCATGAATCAGATGGTGTACATCTTCACATACCAACACCAGATTTTGATAATTGTCCTTGCCGCCTAAATGCCGTGGCACTTTGTGATGGCAATGAATATCGCCAATAGAAAGCACTTTGCCAGATACGGCACATTTTCCCATTTGAGCCGAATACAACGAAAGCCTGTTATCGTTGTATTCGATAGAACGGTACAGAACCGGGTTCCTCATCAGGTAGTGAAGAACCGTCATGTCGATTCTGTCCAGATTCTTATGGATTTCGGCCCTGCCCTCCGGCGTATAGGAATTGATTTTGCGGTTCATGGACTTTGGGGGCTTGTGCCGTATGTAACCAATTGGGACAACTGCGTGCCCAGCTACATACCGAAGCTGTTTGCTTTTCCCATACCGTTCCCTGATAACTTTTGGTACTTCACATGGAATCTTCCTTTTCCTGACCTGTTTTGCAGTTTTAACTCGTTTTTTCAGTCTTGCCCGCAGGCTCTTGTGGACAGATAAGGCGAATGGTGTAAGGTCATCGCAGACCTTTGTGGCTAATTGGTAGTAATCATGGATTCCCATTACATAAACGTTGTACCGGCAGATTGCTTGGTATTCTGTGCGCTTGCCCTGTGATGGAAACTCAATGTCATAAATCAGCCGTTTTAGGTTCGGTTTTATTTTCGCAATGGATTTCTCTCTGATATGGCTTTCCACTACATATTTGGCGCTCCCGTTGCTCCGTTTCCCACGGGGGATAACCTTTAGCTTGAAACCGAGAAACTCTGAATACTGTTCTTTCAGGTTAATCACCTTTGATTTTTCAGGACTGATTTCAAGAGAGAGCCTTTCATGGAGCCAGCTTTTGGTTGCGTGGAATAATTTCACCGCACTTTGATAGCTGTTCGTGAATATCTTAAAATCATCAGCGTATCGGACGCAGGTGACCTCTTTCAGCCTTGTCCTTCGCAATGCGGCGAATTTATGGCTCTTGCTTACACTTCCATTGTAATTAACGGATTCCTTGTAAGGAAACTCCGTTGGCATTTCTTCCCATTGGCTTGCAAGCCACCAATCCAATTCGTTCAAAATTACATTGGAGAGAAGGGGAGAAATAATACCTCCCTGCGGCGTACCGACCTCTGGGAATCCAATTCCGGCCACCTCTGCTTTTAACATAGCTGATAGAATGCTGAGCAGTTTCTTGTCACGGATTCCCATTGCCCAGAGCTGTTTCAGCAGTTTTCCGTGGTTCACATTGTCGAAGAACCCCTTAATGTCTATATCTACAACATAGTGGAGATTGCTTCTCTGCATATCTTTATGAACCTGGGCGATTGCGTGCTGTTGGTTTCTGTTAGGGCGGAATCCATAGCTGTGGTCATGGAATTTCGCCTCACATATCGGCTCCATGACCTGCAATACGCACTGTTGTATCAGCCTGTCCATAATCGTCGGAATTCCAAGCGGGCGTTTCTTCGCCCTGTCAGTGCCTTTTGGAATTTCTACCCGCCGGACACTTTGCGGGACATACCAGTCTAATTTGCGCTGTACGGCACATATAAGCTGTTCATCAGAGAGCGTTGATAATTCTGTGATTGTTTTTCCGTCTGTGCCGGGCGTCGTGCTCCCTTGGTTTTTCTTGATGTTACGGTATGCCAGCCGTATATTTTCGGGTAATGCAATGATTTCAACCAGATGTTTGAAAACTTTGCCTTTGTTGCTGTCGGCATACAGCTTATCTTGAATTGCCTGGAAGTCATAATACTCGGCGTGTCTTAACTTATCTTTCTTCTTTGCCTTTCCTGTTGCCATAGTCGGTTACTTATCCCTACTTTCGTTTGGATTTTCGCCTTTCTTAGTCCTACTCGAACCTATGCGTGTTTATTGATTATGATTTTATTTCTGTTCCTGACTACAGCCCGTCCCTCCACCGCTTACTTTGTTCACGGCTTCACAGGTAGCATGGCTGCTCTTTCCTCCCGGATTAAGAACGGTTATACCGCACCTCCCATAAGGGCGACACGATTTTCCCGTTCAGTGCTTCATCGTGCGTATCCACTCCACATCCGGGGCTTTCCACGTTCCGATATTCCTATCTGTGCATAATACCCTTAACCCTGCCCTTTAGGCCTGTATGCTTGATGATGCCTGTAACACCATAGGGAATTTCATATCGACAAATCTTACTTTCCCCCACATACGCCGTTTTCACGGCTATGGCATTTCTACCATATCCCGTTATAGACCTGTACATTCGGGCTTTTGTCAGCGGTAGTCAGCCGCATTCTGGACATAGGTACTTTATAGACCTCCGGCCTAACACCCCCGGCCACCTCTGGCTCGGTTTTGCTTTATCCCCAAAAGGGACAGTCGCAGGTGCAGACAGCCGACTTCAGCGTGCTGTGTCAGTTGTGGGAAATACGTCCCGTTTCTTCCAACGCAGTATCAAGGGAAGCGTTTCAGGGCGTTACCCCGTCATTCCACTTCTCGGAATATCAGTTAGAAAGGCTGTTGCCTTTCCGTCACTTTTACCTCTTTGCAGGAAAATCCTACGCAAAGTTTATATGCGACAACGTGTCGCTGCACTGTC
>CAJSZV010000086.1 GCA_910574345.1 Clostridiaceae bacterium
GTGATTATATGATGGCATACGGATTGATTTTTATCCTCATCTTTTTGTGCTTAAACACCAAGGATACGGGCAGTTTCAAAAAGATGGGGATAAAAATATCTTAAGGATAAGCAAGTTTATCCTAAAATTAAGATAAACTGGCCGCTTCGCCATGGAAAATGCTGTTCACAGCCTATGGAAAAGCAAGGGCCGCTTTCCCACATCCTGCAAACAGCATTTCCCACAGCTTCGCAGCATGGCCAGTTATACACATTTCCCACTCGCCGGCGGCTACGGAATCCAGCCCATTCCTTCCTATATCTGAAAACAAAGTAGGGAGAAGATTCCTTTTTTATTTACTCATGGCTCCCGATTGCGTGAGAAAAGCCGGGAATCATGAACCTTTGTCCATAGTTCCCGGCTCTCATTTTTTCAACGGTCTTGTTCCTGGTTTTTCTCTTTCTCCAGATATTCCTCTTTCTGAATGTTGAGCAGGCTGTCCACGTTAGACTTGACTGCTTGCAGTTCCTGGTTCTCCTGGCGCAGCCGCTTGTAATCCTCATAGGCTGTTTTCTTTTTATCCAACAGTGCGGAATACTCCGCTTGAAGCGCTTTGACTGTAGGCAACTTCTTCACGCCCTGGGCGTCAAAGGCACGTTTCGCCGCTTCATGGAGGAGCAAGTCCGTTTCATGGGCAGCCCGGAAAGCCGGCTTGTCAGCGGCTTTTTTCTTCCGGTAGGCAACATAAGTGTCCCGTGTTTTGGCGTAATTGATGATGTGGGTCTTTAAGGCGGCGATCTGCTCCATACGATGTTCCGCCTGCTTTATGGAAGCGGAGATTATTTCAAAGTCTGCCGCAGCCTTTTCCGCTTTTTCTGCCAGCAGGTCATAGTCTGTTATGCCATGCTCTGTAAGGTAGTTTAAGGTCTTGGCGGCCTCTTTCAGATTGTGGATCTTCATCCAGCGCTCCATGCCGGGGCCACGTCCCTGCAGGCGGGCCTGAATGTCCATAAGGAGATTGATACGGGTATCTTTCTCCAGACGGATTTTTTTCTTGCGCCGGGGCTGCTTCGCTTTGCCTACTCGGTTACGGAGAGCCTCCAGGGTGTAATCGGCTCCCAGTGTTTTGGAGCGAGTGAAATGTTCCTGGCCCTGGGCACGGAATTTTAAGAGTTTACTGCTCTGGGCAACCTCATAGCCTTCTTTCCGCATAGACTCTAAAAACTCGTCAAAGGTGCTGACGGTTGGTAATACCTGGTCTATGGTCTGCCGCAGCAGCGCCTTCCAGCTCTGGCCTTTCTTTTCCGCTGACCACTCCGCATAGTGCTTTCCTTTTTCCTCCGGGTTCTCAATGATCGAAAGGCCAAACTCCTGGCAGATCCGGTCATTGGCTTTCCGCAGGGGAATATAGCTGTTCTTGATGTTATTGAACTTGTGGGAGCAGTCCAGGGCAGTGCTGTTAAATTCGATGTGATTATGGATATGTTTCTTGTCGATGTGAGTGGCTACGATAAATTGATGTTCGCCGCCGGTAAATTCCAGAGCCAGCCTGTAGCCCAGCTTGTTGGCCTCCTCCGGTGTAATGGTTCCTGGTTCAAAGGACTGGATAATCAGGTAAGAGATCACGTCTTTATCCGAGGCACGCCTGCGCCCGGTGGTGGCGGTGTAGATCTGCTTGGAAACGGCGAATTCCTGCCAGGCCGTTTCAGGGGAACACTGGTAGCCAGTGACCAGCAGGCCACCGTCTGTTTTCTCCGGGTTCTTGCTGTAATCAATACGCTCCGCCAGCACAGCGGCAATACTCCGCCCCTCGCTGGCATGGCGGGGTTTTAGTTTTGAGATTGCCATGGATGGCGGCTCCTTTCTCGTAAAAAACCGCAGGCTTTCGCCGGCGGTTCAATCATATAATTTAGTTGTGAATGGAATCTTTAAATTGTGTTTTATCAACATATAAATTGATTATTCTAAAGCTTGGGAGCCACTAATTTAAAGCTTGAGAGCCACCTGAAATCTGTTCTTATTTTAATGCTTGGGAGCCGCCTATAGATACAAGATATAGTTGTAGT
>CAJSZV010000087.1 GCA_910574345.1 Clostridiaceae bacterium
ATCAGACAGAAAAGCCCGAATTTACAGGAAAACTGTGGCTTTTCTGTCTTTCTTATTGTAGTGCTTCAAAACTGAAAAATGCTGAAATAAATACAGAAAAATACAGAAGTGTGATATAGATCAGGGGGGGCATGGCAGCAGGACATATTCACTTGTTTGTGTCCTGCTGCCTTTGATGTTCCTGTCATGTGTTTTCTTTGGGTGATTCATCTTTTTGATCTGGTAAAATCTCAATTCCATGTTTTTCAAGAATGGAAATGAAGTCCTGAATAATTTCAACGGATATAGAGTCTTTGCTTTTAAACTTTAGGATAAGGTTAGCGCTGCCATTGCTACAGGATTCCCTTGAATATCCGGTCATATATTCGCCGCCATATTTCATCAGGGCATCTTCTAAGTCTGGTTGAATGGTTTCATTGAAGGTTATTCCTTGATTTAGTGGAATGGTAACAGTGGCCATTTCGTTTTTAATGGCCCGAACAGCAAAAGTATTCATGCTTTCCCCCATGCTGGCGGCATGTTCCTGAACCTTGGACTTGTCACCTTTGGGAACACGGATCCGAATATCTTCAACGGATTCTTTCAGGTATTTCTTTGCAGCTTTGGCCTGTGCTTCTGTATATCGGCTTTTCTTTTCGTCTGGCATAATTGCACCTTCTTTCTTTTGGATAATGGAACGGTGAAAAATATAAGTTCCTTTTCCACCCTACACTGATATTATATCATCTGTAAATCTATGTATCCATAGACATAATATACAAAAATATGATTCTATGGGAACATAGATTTTGTGAGATATGTCAATAGACAAATCTATGTGCCCATAGTATAATTATATCATAAACAAGAGATACAGAACAGCCGGGAAAGCCGAAAGCACCCGATACCGAAAGCCATATACCTGTGAGTGAGCAGCAGAGCGATACCAATAGTCAGGAAGATGCTTTCGGGGCTGGAAACCTCTTGAAATCGAAAGGAGATTAAGACCATGACAGAGAGAATGATTGAGAACAGAGTAAAGAAATTATCTGCACTGGAAGAACAGATTGCACAGCTTCAGGAACAGGCTGACGCTATCAAAGGCGAACTGAAAGCCGACCTTGAAGAAAAGGGCCTTGACGAACTGAAAACAAAGAACTTCCTGATCCGCTGGAAAGAGATCGTCAGCAGCAGGCTGGACGGCAAGGCATTGAAGGCGGCGCTGCCGGAGATTTACAGCCAGTATTGCAGACCGACAAGCAGCAGGAGATTCACAATAGCATAATAGAAAATGCCCTTACCAGAGCCGCTAACTCTGATAGGGGCAAGTAACCCGGCAATCGTCAAATTGGGGTATGCAGGAAGTATAACACGCCTGCTGCCCCATGTAAAGAGAGGTAGACAATGATTCCAGAATATTCAGGTAAGACATGGCAGCAGTCCATGAAGGGATCCGGGGAAGCGTTCACCATTCCCACGGATGACATTAAGATTTTCCCCTGCTTTGCAGAGCATCCACCCGGAGCGGATAAGATGCAGAGCAAGGCCCGGTATTTTGCAGAGAAAGGGGATCTGCAATCCCATATTATCCTTGACGGTGAAAACAATCTGATAGACGGCTATACAAGTTATCTTCTGGCAAGGCAGCAGGGCATCCGGCTGGTTCCTGCCAGATATGGAAAAAGGCAGATTATAAGGGCAAGCCATAGAGAGGGCGGCAAGCTGTACACATGGGAACTGCCGGAGAACCTCATTGACCGGGTATCTGCCGGGGATGCGGTGCTGGCACACACCCAAAAGGGCGTTACGGTGGTTATGGTGGCAGCAGTTGAGGAATACAGGCCGCAGGAGCATACAGAGCGGTTCAGGACAGTGATCAGGAAGAAAGGAACAGGTAACAGGGCATGAGCGGACAGGAAAGAAAAGCAGACACTATTTTGACAACTATTTCAGTAATGGCGGCTGACGCAAAGAACA
>CAJSZV010000088.1 GCA_910574345.1 Clostridiaceae bacterium
AGTCCAGCTAAGAAATGTCAATAGGTAAAATGAAAAATGTTTAAAAAGTTTTTTTCAAGCAGTTGATGTAAAAAAGGGTAACTTTAATAAGCCCACCCCTATGGAAATTTTCAAAATTCATAGGAACTTGTTAAGCTGCATTCTGTGCCTTGCTAGGATGTGCTGCCAGATACTGTTTACAGTGTTCCTGGGGAGTGATGACCTCAAACGGCTTATTGTCCCGGAGCATAGCAAAGATGATGTTGCATATCTTGTGCATCACAGCCCCGACAGCCACGTTTTTCTTCTTGGCTTTGCATTTGTCGGCATAATAACTGTGGATGACCGGATTTACAGGCATCCCGCTGCCCTTGTCTACCTTAAGGTTATTGAGCGCCACCATATGCAGGATGCGTCTGGCGAGGCTGGATCCCCTTTTTGACATATGTACCTTGTCCCCGTTGAACTTCCCGGACTGCTTCACAGCAGGATCCAGGCCAAAGTAGGCATACAGCTTCTTCGGGGAAGGAAACAGGTCAAAAGAGCCCATTTCTGCGACCAGGACAACCGCGCTCATGAAGCCTACGCCGCGCAGTGACTGGAGAAGAAGGATACGGCCATGGGTTGGACTGTCTTTCAGGCCATCAACAGAAGCATGGATTGCTTCCATGATTGTGTCAAGGCGTTTCTGGTACTCCCGGTAAGAGTCGATATAGAGCCTTATGCGGACAGAATTGCTTTTCAGAGCCCGTCCAAAGATGGCGGCATCTTCCGCTGCGGTCCGCAGGGCATCATACTTGGCCAGCGCATATTTTCTCCCGAAGCGGGCCGTGGAACGGATCATTTCCACCACCGTTTCCTTTGGGGCGGCAAGAAGATCCTCCGCAAGCGGATAGGCGTCCAGAAGCTTTAAGGAAGTCTGGGTGGTGACCTTGCTGAAGACTTTCCGGTATGCGGGGAATGACACTTTCAGCTCGGCAGTGAGCTTCAGGACGACAGCGGACTGCAGATCCTTGAAGTAGTAGTAGTCCCGGACCAGGTTACGCAGGTCGATGACCTCATCATCAGGGATGATGGAAGTCTTCAGGGAAGCATCCAAACCGACTTTGGCAGCTTTTTTTGAATCAAATTTGTCATTATGCAGTTTCCTTACATTCATATTTGTGCTATTCTTAGTAATGATAGGATTAATGACGGAGCAGTCAAAACCCTTATCGCGAAGGAAGCACAGGAGCGGGATGTGGTAGATCCCGGTGGACTCAAGGAAGCAGCGGCTTTTAAGAGAATACGCCTCTTGTGCTTCCTTTATTTTTGCGACGGCAAGCTCCCGGGACTGTGGATCGGAATGAATGATCTTAAAAGGTTTCCCGGCAAGGGTGCCGTTTGGGAGCATGATGGACATCCATGTGAAGTCTGCCCCGACATCAAGCCCGACTGAAAGATAGGGGATGTTTTCAAGCATCTTAAGTACTTTTTGGTATTGCATGGTTTTATCCTTTCCGGCAGGCATCCATTTCCAGAAGGCGGATACACAACCTAGCGGCTTATACAGGTATAGCCTGGGGCTTCCCAACCAGCCAAAACATAAATCACCACCGAATGGACTGACAGACTTTCTAAGAGGTTTCGCCAGCCGGAAGGCTGGTTCCCAAGGAGGCGTCGTCAATGATCCTGCCTCAGTGATTATACCTCTATATTTTGTCTGGTGCATTAAGGAAACCTCAGACATGGTAAAAATTATATCAATAACTTCTGATGGAAGGGGAACCCTCCTTCAGTTATTCATCAGATATGACCTTGTAACTTATTAACTTTATAGCTCTTGTGGCTATATCATTATTATACTAGG
>CAJSZV010000089.1 GCA_910574345.1 Clostridiaceae bacterium
GTGGGCTTATTAAAGTTACCCTTTTTTACATCAACTGCTTGAAAAAAACTTTTTAAACATTTTTCATTTTACCTATTGACATTTCTTAGCTGGACTCATTATAATATATCCTGCAGACGGCTGTCAGGAAACAGCGCCATTCGCCATAACATGCGGAAAAGCTGTTAATAACAGTTTTTTCACAGAAATTGCAATCTTTTCAGACCGGAGCAGCTTATCTCCGGAAGTATCATTATCAGAAACAGCATCATCGCTACAAAGTCCCTATCTCTTTGCCAGTAACCAAATATCTATCGCTCGTATCTTTACTTCAATGTCCGAATCAACATTCCTTCATTTTCAATACCCGTCACTTTGCGACACGTTGTCGCAAAGTGACAGATACAGATAGTCATGGCGTATTCATTAAATAGCTCAACTGTTCCATACGTCCTGCAGGATTCTCAATATGAACTTGTCAAGGTACGCCTATCTGTTTCATTTCGGTTAGGCTGAAAGGGCAATCCTGATCGGAATGCTCAGACCTGGATTTTGAAATCCAGAATTTTTGTTATAAGTTTTGTTTCCAGCCGACGTTTCATATATTCATCCGTCACATACTGCTCATGCCCAAATTCATCCTTAAATTTTCTTCTGCACCTGGCATTGATATATGGCTGGAAATACGCAATAATCTGGTTGATAGAATCAGCGTCACCCTGTATCGCCGCCTGAATCACATCAAACTCAACCGGCTCTCTATATTTCTTCTGTTCCATATGTATTACTCCAAAATATCCTTTAACATCCGCAAAGATTCTGCTTTATGGTAATGTACAGTACTCTGTACCAAATGGTAATAATCAGCGATTTCCTGTTCTGTCATATCCAGAAAAAAGGCCATAAGGATAATCTTGCGTTTTCGTTCTGGAAGTTTTCTCAACGCATTGCTAATATCATCATCCTGAACCGCTACATCTGTATCCATTACCTGAAAATAATTCATGTCCAGAAAGTCATCATATACGCTTAGTTGCTTTTCTTGTTCTACTGTTAAATCTGAAAAACACACTTCTCGTTCTTGTTGTTTTTCTAACTGTCGCAAATAATACAACGCCTCGCCGTCCATAGTTTTGATGCAATACTTACAGAATTTTTTCCGCACAATATCTTTTTCCTGCTTAGTCAATTCCAAAGGGGATCACCTCCCCTCTGCATAAAAGCCATAGTAAAAAGTGCCTGATTCTCCCTTTCATACCTAGAAGAACTAGCTTTGCGGAAATAATCGAAAATCCAAAAAATTTTTAAATTTTTTTCTTGCGTATCTTACCGCTCCCTCCTATCTATTTTTTTATAGATAGTCCAGCTAAGAAATGTCAATAGGTAAAATGAAAAATGTTTAAAAAGTTTTTTTCAAGCAGTTGATGTAAAAAAGGGTAACTTTAATAAGCCCAC
>CAJSZV010000090.1 GCA_910574345.1 Clostridiaceae bacterium
ATCAGACAGAAAAGCCCGAATTTACAGGAAAACTGTGGCTTTTCTGTCTTTCTTATTGTAGTGCTTCAAAACTGAAAAATGCTGAAATAAATACAGGAAAATGCTGTCATGTGGACAGAGAACGGCGGGGCTGGCAGCAGGACACGCCACAAGCCCCATATAGCCGCTTTAATTCTGTTACCCTATAAGAAAACCTAAGAATAGTTTTGTCGCTCATATGGGGGCGGTAGGACGCAAAGAAAAGACTGCTGCCATGCTGGGGATATGATGGCAGCAGTCTTTTAGTGTGGTGCTTCATGGGCTGGGGCGCTCAGCTTTGCCCTTTCGTGTCACGTTCCATAGTTTCATTGATCGCCCGGACAACGAAAGCATTTGTACTTTCCCCCATGCTGGCGGCGTGTTCCTGAACTTTGGCCTTGTCACCTTTTGGAACACGGATCCGAATATCTTCAACGGATTCTTTCAGGTATTTAGCGCTGGCTTTTCGCCTTGCGTCTGTTTGGCCGGTGTATCTGCTTTTCTTTTCTTCTGACATAGTTGCACCTTCTTTCTTTGAGATAATAGGGCGGCGAAAAATGCAAGTTCCTTTTCTACCTTACACTGATATTGTACCACCTATAGATATGTGTGTCCATATACACAATAAACAAAAATACTGATATGTGTGTCCATATATTTGTGAAATGCGTCAATAGACATATGGGCACACATATATTATAATTATATCATAAACAAGAGGTACAGAACAGCCGGGAAAGCCGAAAGCACCCGATACCCGAAGCCATATACCTGTGAGTGAGCCGCAGAGCGATACCAATAGTCAGGAAGATTCTTCCGGGGCTGGAAACTTCTTGAAATCGAAAGGAGATTAAGACCATGACAGAGAGAATGATTGAGAACAGGGTAAAGAAATTATCCGCACTGGAAGAACAGATTGCACAGCTTCAGGAACAGGCTGACGCTATCAAAGGCGAACTGAAAGCAGACCTTGAAGAAAAGGGCCTTGACGAACTGAAAACAAAGAACTTCCTGATTCGCTGGAAAGAGATCGTAAGTAGCAGGCTGGATGGCAAGGCATTGAAAGCGGCGCTGCCGGAAATCTACAGCCAGTATTGCAGACCGACAAGCAGCAGGAGATTCACAATAGCATAACAGAAAATGCCCTTACCAGAGCCGCTAACTCTGATAGGGGCAAGTAACCCGGCAATCGTCAAATTGGGGTATGCAGGAAGTATAACACGCCTGCTGCCCTGTGTAAAGAGAGATAGACAGCGATCAGAAAGAAAGGAACAGGTAACAGGGCATGAGCGGACAGGAAAGAAAAGCAGACACTATTTTGACAACTATTTCAGTAATGGCGGCTGACGCAAAGAACA
>CAJSZV010000091.1 GCA_910574345.1 Clostridiaceae bacterium
GGATTTGTGGTCTGAGATGAATTTTTATCCTCATCTTTTTGTGTTTAAACACCAAGGATACGGACAGTTTCAAAAAGATGGGGATAAAAATATCTTAAGGATAAGCAAGTTATACACATTTCCACGGTGCTTGTCTTTTGGTCTTTAGTTCTTTTGTTCGGAATAGTGTGGTGCTGGCGGTCTATCTCTTGTTTTCGGTTGCTTGCTTCTTTACCGTACATGAGCATTCGCGCCAGGGTTATCATTGCCGTAACCTTCCAGCAGGTTGATGACGCCCCAGATTCCAAGGCCGGCTCCGAGTGCGATAACGAGGGTCTGCAAAACGTCGATTGCGCTGTTGAAAAATTCCATACTTTAATTTAGCCGGAATCGCTTTGTGGTTAGTGTTGGTTCATAGGCATACAAAAGCCGGACAACAAAACCGCCCTGCGTTTTGGGCGGCTCGATTCCGGCTATCCTCCTTCTTCATTTTTTTGTTGAGCTGTCCGCTTTGTACGCCAATGGCCTCAACCGAGGCAGGTTTCAGGGACCCTGGCGGGTAGATAAAATCACTCCTTTCTTGCGGAACGGGATTATTCGCCCTCGGTGTCTACGTCAACTTCAAACACATCGTAGACCTCGTTGGGTTTTGGTTTGAGCCGGGTGGACAAAAACGCTTCAATGTCAAAGGCGTTCTTATCGTCCGCGTCGGCGGTGTACTGAAAATTGGGGTGCTTGGTGATGTCATATTTATCTGACAAAAACGGGCGGACGCCCCGCAGCTGGAGGATACATTTTCCACCGTCCATAACCGCAAGCTCATCCTGGCTCATCAACTCTTTGCCACATTGTCAAGTGAATACTTCACTCTTTTGGATTTTTGTTTATTATAATATGATTGTGAAAGCTGTCGATCTGCTGTCCTCTCCCTCCCTTATTAGGCGTTCCCCTGAATATCCATTATTCAAACAAAGCAGAGCCGCCACTACAAGAAACACAAGCTACGGGGTATTAAAACCAGCCTTGCTCTGCTCGGTATTAGCTTGCTGTGCAGCAGAGCTACAGAGAATTAAACCTTATTTGGGATTAAGGTGGACAGAGAAGATAAATCGTTAAGAGAGGTTTAAGGACGTTTGCTACACTTAAGAAGCATTTCACAACAAATAGGTTGTTTAAATGATTTAGACAAACTATAATATCTGTTATTTCTATGATAACAAGTCCAGCTAAGAAATGTCAATAGGTAAAATGAAAAATGTTTAAAAAGTTTTTTTCAAGCAGTTGATGTAAAAAAGGGTAACTTTAATAAGCCC
>CAJSZV010000092.1 GCA_910574345.1 Clostridiaceae bacterium
TATTTCAGACTGTTCAGGATCGTCAATGTCTATGAACATAGTATTTTTTGCAAGGATCCCGGCATACTCCGGGAGTGACTGCACCTGTTCCAGCGTCTTGAAGTCCGTCCTGTCCTTGAACTTTTCAGCCGCCTGTTTGTTTTTGGTTTTTATGTAGCCTTTATATAAATCATTCATTTTTTTTTTGCGTCACCTTCTTTCTTTTATCCGCAAATGTTCCTAAAAAATAATTCTTGCACAGGAACATCTACACAGTTTGCGATCTTCTGCATAATATTGGGTGATGGTTTTATATCCTTACTCTCTATGAGGGAGATATATTTACTGGTCACCCCAATAGATACTGCTAATTCTTTTTGGGTAATTCCCTTTCTTATTCTTGCCACTTTTAAAACATCATTCATTTACTTACCGCCTTTCTCCCATCACCAATGGGATTTTTGTTTTATAATACCATTGACATGTACCATTGTCAATGGTATTATTTGATTTATGGAAATGATATGTTTACTTTTCCCACTGTCAATGGTATATTGTTATAATAAGGCGGTGGAAAAATGGGATTGTCTGAAAACCTAAAAACCATCAGAAAAAAGCGGAAAATTAGCCAAAGAACTTTGGCGGCTGAAAGCGGCATCAGTTACAGCATGGTTTCCAAACTGGAAAGCGGTGAACAAAAAAACCCTTCTTTGGAAACTTTAGAGAAAATAGCAGAAGCCCTTAATGTTACCACTTCGCAATTAATGGATGGTATGAATATTTATGATCAATTTAATATTGTAATGGGGGATGCTATACCAGAACTTCAAAAAGATATACAATCTGCTAAAAATACAATCCCTGTTAAATTACATGAACTTTTGATCAGCGATCAGGCAGCTGATTTTTTTGAAATCAACCAAAATGCTATTAGTCCAGATGATTTTGAAAACATAGAATCACTAATCATTGATTATATTAAATATCAGTTTTCAAAATACAAAGACGAGAAAAGCATTTACCACAAATGAAAAGTAAAGCACATTATTTCCAAAAACAAATAAGGAAGGATGTGCTTATTTTTATGACAGGTGGAACAAGAAAACGTGGTGCAACATGGTCTTATTATTTTGATCTCGGCACAGTAGGCGGGAAACGCCAGAAGAAGGAAAAGGGCG
>CAJSZV010000093.1 GCA_910574345.1 Clostridiaceae bacterium
ACACACCCGTACCCATGCCGAACACGACGGTTAAGACGTAAGCGGCCGATGGTACTATATTGGAGACGATATGGGAGAGCAGGTGGGTGCCGGATACAAAAAGAAAAAACCACTCACATGAGTGTTTTATATAGAACGGACATGTCTCAATGGATGGAGATGAAGGTGAAGTCTGTGATATCTGCAAAGATGAAAAAGACATGTTAACCTACTTCAGCAGGGTAGTGCTGTTCCATATAACTGGTTTTTACCAGTGATTAGTGAATTCGAATGGTCGAGTTTACTGATGACTGATAAAATTCAGTCACTATGTACCTTGAAAACCACATATTGAAAACTATATCAGAGAATATGACAAATATTCAAGACATCCGAGGCCTTATGGCGAAAGTCATAGGGAAAGAAACAACCAAGAGAAAGACACAGATGTCCGAATCCGTGAGGAGGAGGACAGCCTGAACAAAAGCCGACAGGTGCAACGCTATGCACCGGAACCCAACCTTTAAGCACCCGCGAAAGGGAGGGAGAGTTGGTCAAGCTAATAAGGGCGCAGGGTGGATGCCTTGGCACTAAGAGCCGATGAAAGACGTGATAAGCTGCGAAAAGCTTCGGGGAGGAGCAAATATCCAGAGATCCGGAGATATCTGAATGGGGAAACCCGCTTAAGAAGACCTTAAGCACCATTGCATGAATCCATAGTGTAATGGAGGGAACCCGCCGAACTGAAACATCTAAGTAGGCGGAGGAAAAGAAAGAAACATCGATT
>CAJSZV010000094.1 GCA_910574345.1 Clostridiaceae bacterium
CTATATGGACCCTGATACCGGTGAGCGTGTAACGGCATACCTGTTTGTTGCAACAATGCCATACAGTCAGATGATCTATGTGGAAGCCGCAACAAGCGGAAGAAAAGCCATATCTGAGAACCCTGCCGCTTATCCCCTATGAAGTCTGTGAATGGTCTTATGGGCATAAAGTTGGCAGCAACTCCCATATATGGTGGAACAAAGGCCAGTACTCCGTTCCATACAGATATATCGGCTGCAAGGTGGATGTCAAATTTAACAGCCATCTTGTATTTATCTATTATAACAGAACAGAGATAGGAAGACATCAGATACTTCCCAGACATATGGCAAACGGCATGCGGACAGAGCCGGCTCATCTGCCATTCCCGCTTCGGAAAAATCTGTCAGTGGATGCCCTGCGCGACAGGGCAAGGGAAACAGGCCCCAAAACCTTTGAAGTAATCCGCAGGATGTTTGACGAGGCAAAAGTAGAAGAACAGCCCATGCAGACAGCAGGAGCCATACTTTCCATAGCTGACATCTATTACCCCAGATCCTTGAAAAAGCATGTGATAAAGCGCTCAGGCAATGCCATATGCCTTATTATAAGACTATCTATTCCAATGCAAAGAGCATAAACAGTGAGAAGGAACTTACAGAGTTTAAGGAAAACAATAAAAAATCCGGAATT
>CAJSZV010000095.1 GCA_910574345.1 Clostridiaceae bacterium
GGAGCCGTGTACAGCGAGAGTTGTAAGCACGGTTCTGAGGGGGGACTGTGCAGACCTACCCTAGAAATACGGCAAGGCGGCACTTTCCTACCCTACAATTTTATTGTGTCTATCATGTATACGCAGCTTTTCAACCTGCTCTGTGACAGGGCGGACGATGTGTATCATGGCAGGCTGCCCGTCCATGTGCGCTGCTTGCTCGATGAGTTTGCCAATATCGGGCAAATACCAAAATTTGAGAAGCTGATTGCCACAATCCGAAGCCGGGAAATATCAGCTTCCATTATCTTGCAGTCAAAGTCGCAGCTTAAAGCGATTTATAAGGACAATGCCGACACCATTGAAGGGAATTGTGATACCACCTTATTCCTCGGAGGGAAGGAAAAGACCACCTTAAAAGAAATGGCGGAAATTTTAGGTAAGGAAACGATAGTGCGCCCGTTAGGGTGTATGCCATAAACCGCCTTTAGCAAGCGGTAGACAAAGATATCAAAGAAAGGACGGTGAAAATTTATAGTCTATCATTCCACGACTTATCCGTGAG
>CAJSZV010000096.1 GCA_910574345.1 Clostridiaceae bacterium
GGCATTTTCCTCTTGCCATAGAAAGGTGTGATGAAATGGCGGATAATAAGCCCGCAACAGTCATGGAGAAGAAAGTCAAAGGCACAACCTATGTGGTATCCTCTTTCTTCAATACAGCCGCCAAAGAAACCATTTTTGATAAATTACAGCATATCGCTGAGCGTGATGTTGATGTTGTGTCCCCAAAAAGAAAATATTAGCGCTTTAAATTGATAAATCGCTTCACAAGACGGATGGGATACGGTATAATGGAACCACGAACCCGTGTCTTTTAAAGTTCGTCGGAATGGAGGTTATGATGTTACAGACGACGATAAAAGATACAAACAGAACAGCCATAAATACTTTGTATTCTATCCGCAACGTGTTGGCTCCAGAAGCCATGACAGCCCTGTACTGCCGGTTATCCGTAGACGATGCCAACGATGGGGACAGCAACAGTATCCAGAACCAGAAAAAAATTCTTCTGAACTATGCCAGGGAAAACGGCTATATCAACACCCAAT
>CAJSZV010000097.1 GCA_910574345.1 Clostridiaceae bacterium
TTGCTGTTCTTACAATTCCACTTTCTGTACCTGCCTGCAAAATGACAGAGTAGTCTGCATTCCATATTGCTTGCCTAAAAATACAAAAAGCCGTAAATAAATATAGCCGAAACAATCACTTGTGCTATCGTTAACAGACTTATTTTCCATGTTTCGGGAGTATATCCCAATACAATTCTATTCCATATTGAAACAACCAAAAAATATATGACTAAGCAAACAACGATACCGATACCTGCCCTTAATGCACCATATTGTGCTATCTTACGCAAAAGGCATTGATAACCAAAGAATACGAACAATACTGGTGAAATTGCATGGCAGATGCCAAAAACAACGCTAAGGATTTTATACCCCGTATTTTCTATCAGGCTGCATATTACTATAAAGGCATAAAAAAGTTGAAAAAGTGTAAAGATAATTCCAAGTATAATCGCAATCCAATGTAACATATGGATTCTCCTCCTT
>CAJSZV010000098.1 GCA_910574345.1 Clostridiaceae bacterium
TAGGGATTCCATACAACATGTTTTAGATACAAAAAGAGAAGAAAACCCTGTATTTATGCGGGGATTCTTCTCTTTTAAATTTTTTAAGTGTCGAAAACGGGATTATACTTTTCGTATACGAAAAGTCAAGTGCTTTTTGCAAAATCTCTTAACTAATATCACACATACATCCTGAATGTTTCCAAATACTCTTCAAAAATATCACAATTAACAAGCACCAGCTTGTCTACTTTATAAATTGCTTTGGCATCTTTCGCCATCTGCTCAAATTTACTTTGACACATGCTGTACATCTCTGCCCCCTCTTTATAGCGAACGAATCGTTTCTTATTTACATTTATATATTGTCTCATACTTTCGCCTCCTAGTATAATAATGATATAGCCACAAGAGCTATAAAGTTAATAAGTTACAAGGTCATATCTGATGAATAACTGAAGGAGGGTTCCCCTTCCATCAGAAG
>CAJSZV010000099.1 GCA_910574345.1 Clostridiaceae bacterium
GTACTTTGACTACAACTATATCTTGTATCTATAGGCGGCTCCCAAGCATTAAAATAAGAACAGATTTCAGGTGGCTCTCAAGCTTTAAATTAGTGGCTCCCAAGTTTTAGAATAATCACCGCTGGTTTTCCGTCGTGCAGACTGCGGTTTTTCAGCAGTCTTGACTGCGGCACTGTCAAGCGGTCCTGACTGCTGGTTTTCCGCAGTCTGAACCGGCGCAGAGTGTTCCGGCTCCAGAATGAAGTTCTTAACGTAAATCCGGGCGGGGTGTCCCTGGCCCTGCTTTTTCCGTTCCACAAGGCCGATACCCTCCAATTCGCGGAACAGCTTCGTCGCCTTGTCCTTGCCGCAGTCCAGCATGGTCATGACTTCCTCCTGGGTGAAGTAGAGGAACACGCGCCCGTTATCGTCCAGCCAGCCATTGCGGGCAGACAGCCCCATGCGGTCAAGCAGCAGGCC
>CAJSZV010000100.1 GCA_910574345.1 Clostridiaceae bacterium
GGCACATAATCTCGATTCCCTCCTTGCTCTCTTTGAAAAATCTCACCCTGTCCGCCAGTGTCCCATAGTACATATCCGCTGCGTCTGTGCAGGAGAAGTCATGCATTAACTTCCCGATTGGCGTATCGCTGCGGTAAGCGCCATTTACATACAGTATGTGCGAACCGTCCTCAAATCTTTCCCCGGTTCCTAAAAAGCACCGCTCAACCGAATAGAGCGGCAGCCTTTTTCCCATTACATCATTCTCTGTAATAAAGATTACCCACGTTTCCGGCAGCTTGTCGAAGTCCTCGCCTTTCTTCAAAAGGTTTGCGTCCATCATGCTGCTGTTGTACCTGGCTCTTTTTCTCCCGGCTCCTTTGTCGGAGCGCTGTACCTCCACATTCAGTTTTGCCCCTGTGC
>CAJSZV010000101.1 GCA_910574345.1 Clostridiaceae bacterium
GAAAATGATTCGCTTTTACAGAGATGTACTTGGCTTTGAGATTAAAGAAGCGGAAGATACATCTAATGTATATCTTGTAAAAGATGGGACGTTGTTTCTGTTGTACGGCAGAAATGACTTTGAAAAAATGACCAATCGCAGATATGATTATATCAAAGGATTCAACGGTCATTTTGAAATGGCACTTTATGTTGATACATTTGAAGAAGTTGATAAAGCATTTAGTAAAGCTGTAGAAAACGGTGCTACTCCTGTACTGGAACCGGAACTTGAACCTTGGGGACAGAGAACTTGTTATATTGCTGATCCTGAAGGTAATTTAATAGAGATAGGTTCTTGGAATAAGCCTTACGAAGAAAAGGATTCATAAATTC
>CAJSZV010000102.1 GCA_910574345.1 Clostridiaceae bacterium
GATGAATATAGCATTGATTTTGGCGGGAGGCTACGGCAGCAGGACACAGCAGGACGTGCCGAAGCAGTTTATGAACGTATACGAGAAGCCTCTGATTATCTATACCCTGGAGAATTTTGAGCGGCACCCGGATATCCATGGGATCGCGGTGGTGTGCCTGGAGGGGTGGCATGAGGTTCTGAAGGCCTATGCCAGACAGTACAGGATCACCAAATTGAAATGGGTGGTAAAGGGAGGAAATGACGGTCAGGAGTCCACACAGAAGGGAATAGAAGCTTTGAAGAGTATCTGCCATGAGGATGACGTGGTCATTGTCCATGATGCCATCCGCCCGTTTATCACGGAGGAGGTTATCAGCGATGCT
>CAJSZV010000103.1 GCA_910574345.1 Clostridiaceae bacterium
TCAAAATATCTGTCTTAGTACCTATTTGACATCCTGAGTCCAATATATCCCTTATCAGCCTCTACTATGGTGCAAAGCAGTTACATTCTATGATCATTTTACTATCCTATGCTTACCAGGATAATTTTAACTACACCTTTTACAAATATAAAATTCTTAAAATATCAATTCTTACTACTAAGCCAATCTGGCATTATGCGATTAAACCTTCATCCTCTAAGGCAATATCATATGTTTTCTTTACTTCTATATTCTACCACATATTTATGAATCGCACAAGTTAGATAATTATAATGATATTCTATTGACAAAAATTATTTTATAATTATACTA
>CAJSZV010000104.1 GCA_910574345.1 Clostridiaceae bacterium
ACCACAACTTGTACGCCATGCTTGGAGGACGGGATTGATGTTAAAAGTCAGGCTTATGGGAACGAAGAACGATATTAAGTGGTTCGGGAAGATTTTACAGCGTAACCCGAAAATCGAGGTGACGGAGTTTTCCGATATGTTCCCAAACAAAGGGACAAAGAAATATTACAGGACTTATGTGGAAGTCAGGAAAAGCAACGTAAAAGAAAATTAGTAGAAGCAAAGGAGAATTATCATGTGTAAAATAATCGCAATCGCAAACCAGAAAGGCGGTGTGGGCAAGACCACCACCACAAGCAATTTAGGAATCGGGCTGGCAAAACAGGGAAAGAA
>CAJSZV010000105.1 GCA_910574345.1 Clostridiaceae bacterium
GCTGTCCTATCTGCTGCGGATTGGCGATTATGGCAGGTTTGCCGGGAAGGGGACAGGGAATAATGTTTACATGGACATCAAAGGCAGGAAACCGGCTTTTAAGCGTACCCGTTCCTTTATTGACCGGAATACCCTCTTTTCCACAATCCGCAGGTACGGAAAGAAAATAAAGCCGGATTTTGACGGGCATACTTATCTGGAAACAGTGCAGTGCTTCTTTGAACTGCCGGAAGGGGAACAGGATAAATACAGGGTGACATATGACGGGCAGGAAACATTCGCTTTCCCTATGTCGGATAAATATATCCTCGGACTTTACACGCACTG
>CAJSZV010000106.1 GCA_910574345.1 Clostridiaceae bacterium
TTGGATTTTCCAACGTAGGTTTTTCCAATGTTGGTTTTTCCTGCGTTGGATTATCCAATGTTGGATTTTCCAATGTAGGTAAATCCGGCGTAGGCGGCTGCGGCTGCTCGAATATCACATAGTCCGCGCCCCGCAAGCGTCCTTTCTCGTCGCGCTCCCTTGACCGAACGATATACCCGGCGCGTTCAAGCTCCTTAATGGCTTCGCGGATAGCGTCTATCTTCTCCCGGTTGATAAGGGATAAGCCTTTCAAGGTGTAGTCCCAATCTTCGGGGAGTGACAGCATTTGCGACAACAGCCC